>NZ_WIXO01000001.1:702500-1405000 GCF_009709575.1 Streptomyces taklimakanensis | reverse complement strand
GCGCAGCTGGCCGACGAGTTCGGCCACTGCCACCGGGATCTCCAGCAGTACCGGGCGGCGGCCCAGCACGCCGAGCGCTCCCTCCAGCTGCGGGGTGCGGGCTACGTCCGCAGCAGGCTGTTCTGCAAGGTGGTGCTGGCCACGGCCCGGCTGGGGCTGGGCGACGTGGAGCAGGCGTGCGCGCTGGCCGCCGAGGCGGCGCACCAGGCGTCGGAGATGCGGTCGGTGCGGGCGCACGAGTACGTCAAGGACTTCGAGCGCCGCCTGGAGCCGTACCGGGACGCCACTCCGGTGCGTGCCTACCGCGAGCGCGTCGCCGCCATGGTCTGACGCTCTTCCCGACGCCTTCCCGGCCGTTCCGTCCCCCGGTCCTCCGCCTCCCCGCCCGTCCGGGTGGAGGAGGTCGGGGAGCCGGTCGGAGGGCGCGTCCTGCCGGGGCGTGTCCGCGCGGGCCCGGAGCCGTCACGCGGCGGCGGACAGCGGCGGGCCCTGTGGACACGTCCGGATGCCGAAGTCGCGGCGGATCGCCTCCGCGGCACGGCGGGCCGAGCGCAGGGCGCCCTGGGCGTCGGGGAAGTCGCGGTGGTCGCCGCAGACGTACAGCCCGTACAGCACCCGGACGGAGCGCCGTGGGTCGTGCGGAGGGGGCGCGGCGGGAACGGCCCACGGGTCGTGCCGGGCGGCCAGCAGCCGCCAGCGGCCGGTCGGGACGCCGTACAACCGGGCCAGTTGGGCGCGGGCCGTCCGCTCCAGCCCGGCGGGGGGCCGCGCCGCGGCGGGACCGAGCACCACCGAGGTGACCAACGCCCGGCCCGGACGGGCGCGGGAGGGGTCGACGGCGCTGGCGACGGTGGAGTACGCGACCGGGCCGCTCCGTCCGGCGTCCAGCACCAGCGCCGGGCCGGTCGCGGGCACCGCGTCCGCCGCCGCGTCCTCCACCGCGTGGTGCAGCACGGTGACGGGGTGGAAGCCCGGAACCCGCAGCCCCGGCAGCAGCTCCGCCGCGTCGCGCGCCCCGGTGGCGATGAGCACCGCGCGGCAGCGCAGGGTGCCCAGCTCACGCGTGACGACCGCGTTGACGGCCACGGAGGTCACCCGCACGCCGGTGTGGACGGTGCCGGCCGGCAGTCCGGCCGCCAGGGCCCGGGGCAGTGCCGAGGCGCCGCCCCGGGGCAGGCACAGTCCGCCGCGGGCGAAGCCGCGCAGCGCCAGGTCGCCGACGCGGCTGGAGGTCGTCAGCTCCGGGTCGCACAGCAGCGCGCCCAGCAGGGGCCGCAGCACGCCCTCGACGGTGCGGGGCGGCAGCCCGCGGAGGACCGGAGCCCGGGAGGCGGGCAGCTCGGGGCGGGCCCGCAGCCGCCGGGTGGAGGTCGTGGCGAGCCGGGCGAGTTGGGCGCGCAGTCGGGCCAGGTCCAGCGTTCCGCCCAGGGTGGTGCCCAACGTGCCGCCCACGGCGCCGACGTTCGTCGGACGTCGGGCGCCGGTCAGGGCGCCGACCGCCGCGTACGCGCCCTCGGCGCCCATGAGGGGCCGGGGGGCGCGGGGCGGGACGACGCGCAGGGTCCGGTCCCCGGCGCGGACCAGCACCCCCGAGGAGAAGGGGCGCAGCACCAGTTCCTCCAGGCCGGGGCAGCGACTCAGCTCCGGCCAGTCGGCCGACAGCGGGCGCACGGAGTGGTCCAGCCGGTAGCCGTCCACCTCCTCGGTGGCCATTCGGCCCCCGATCTCCTCGGCGGCCTCCAGGACGGTGACCCGCAGCCCGGCCGTGGTCAGGTGTCGTGCGGCGGCCAGGCCCGCCAGGCCCGCGCCGATGACGACGACGTCGGTGGTGTCCCGGTCGGTGCCGGGGTTCGGACGGGGCGCGCTGCCGAGCATGTGCCCTCCCGTGGTCGACACTGCGGCGCGAGGGGGGAGAGGCCCAAAGGGGTCCGGTTCGCCGACGAGGCGTTCGACTCGCGCTCTCGAACGACCCTAGAGAAGCGCCGGAGCACGGCCAGTGGCGTACGGACGGGGGCACGGTCGCACGGGTGGGTCGCGCACGGGTGTACGGAGGTCGCACAGATTCGTGGAGTCCGGTGGCGTCGGGCGGAGCCCCGAGGTCAGCGCAGCGCCGCCCTGATGGCGTCCTCGATCCGGGGGAAGGCGAACACGAACCCGGACTCCGACAACCGTCGGGGCAGGATCCGCTGACTGCTCAGCACGTCCTCGGAGAGTTCGCCGAGCACCAGGCGCAGCACCGGCGCGGGCACGGGCAGGACGGCGGGCCGGTGCAGCACCCGTCCCATCGCGGCGGCCACCTCCCGCTGGGGGACCGGTTCGGGGCCGGTGAGGTTGACGGGCCCGGACAGCCCCTCCGTCTCCAGCAGGTGCCGCAGGGCGGCGATGTGGTCGTGCAGCGCGATGGGGCTCCAGTACTGTCGGCCGCTGCCCAACGGGCCGCCCAGTCCGGCCCTGACGATCGGGAACAGCCGCCCCCAGGCGCCGCCGTGCCGGGCCACCACCGGACCGGTGCGGGCGTACACCGTCCTGATGCCCGCCTCCTCGGCGGGCGCCGCGGCCGCCTCCCAGTCCCGGCAGACGTCGGCGAGGAAGCCGGTGCCGGGCGGCGCGTCCTCGTCCACGGCCCGGTCGCCGGTGTCGCCGTAGTACGCGATGCCGGTGCCGACCACCAGGACGCGCGGCGGGGCGTCGAGCGAGGCGAGGGCCTCGGCGATGGTGGACGTGCCGATCACCCGGCTGTCCCGGATCTCCCGCTTGTACGCCTTCGTCCAGCGGTGGTCTCCCACGCCCGCGCCGGCCAGGTGCACCACGGCCTCGACGCCGACGAGCCCGGCGGCGTCCACGTACCGCCCCTTGGGGTCCCACCGCACCTCGTCGCCGGAGCGGGCCGGGCGCCGGACCAGGCGCAGCACCTCGTGGCCTTCCGCGCGCAGGGAGGAGACGAGGGCGCGGCCGATGAGTCCGGACGAGCCGGTGACAGCGATGCGCATGGCCCCATCCTGCTGGACGGGGCCGCCGAAGGCCAGGCAGAGTGATCGACATGTCGACGCCCTCGCGCCCCGCACGCCGCGAACCCCCCGTCATACGGCCCGCGCTCGTCGAGGACGGCGACGCGCTGGGAGAGCTGGACCGGCGGGTCTGGTCGCCGGTGCACGCGGTCACCGCCCGACCGCAGCCGCCCTACGCCCCGTTCTTCGACTCCGTCGACCGCCCCCGGGAGTTCCTCGTCGCCGAACTGGGCGGCGTGCTCGTCGGCTACGTCAAGGTGGCCCGGCCCACCGCACTGGTCTGCAACGCCCACGTCCGCCGGATCCAGGGACTGGCGGTGGACGGCCGGGCGCGCGGCAGGGGAGTGGGACGGGCGCTGCTGCGGGCGGCGATGGACGAGGCGCGGCGGCAGGGCGCCGCACGGATCACCCTGCGGGTGCTGGGCCACAACGCGCCGGCGCGGGCGCTGTACGAGTCCGAGGGGTTCGTGGTGGAGGGCGTGCTGCCCGGCGAGTTCCTGCTGGAGACCGGTTACGCGGACGACGTGCTGATGGGACGCCCGCTGGGCCCCGAGGGGGACGCGCCCCGAGGCACCGGGAGCGCCGGGTGACCGCCGGATGACCGCCGGATGACCGCCGGGTGACGAAGCCTCCTCACTCCCTCCCCGGCTCCCCGAACCGCTCCCACAGCCGGGGGTAGCGGGCCGCCAGGGCGCGGTCGTCCTCGAAGGGCGGCGGGGTGCCCTCCGGCTCCGGGGGCGGCTCGGGCACGCCGGGGTCGGGCAGCTCCGTGCCGGTGAGCCGCTCGTACGCCTCGTACGGGGCGCAGCCCAGGTCCGCGCCCTCGCCGTCGGTCTCCGGGTCGAAGTCCTCCAGCAGGTCGGCGAGCGACTCCGGGTCGTGGAGGGCGCCCTCGAACACCTTCCGGCCCCGGCCGACGAGCCAGCAGCGGAAGGAGTCGAAGGCGTCGTCGCTCGCCCCGTCCAGCAGCACCCAGGCCGCGCCCCACAGGTCCCAGCGCCAGGCCCGGTTCACCCGGGTCTCGAAGTGGTGGGCGAAGTCCACGACCGTCTCCGGGTCGAGCGCCGACAGCTGCTCGGCGAGCAGGTCGGCGTGGTCCTCCGGGTCGCCTCCGGACGCCTCGCGGGTGCCGTCGACCAGCTCCCAGAACTCCGCCTCGTGCATCGTCACGGCTCCAGCATCCGCCCCGATCGCCCGAGGCGCACGCGCGACACCGGAACCCGGCCCATCGAACGGAAAACCCGACAGAAGGTGTCCGGTATCGGTGGCAGCGTGATCGACGCACACATCGACGCACGCATTCGCGGGAGGACGCGCGCATGAGCACGGCAGCGGTTTCCGAGGACCCGAAGACCCCGAGGGACCTCAGGGGCAGGGTGGCCCTGGTGGCGGGGGCGACGCGGGGCGCGGGCCGGGCGATGGCCGTGGAGCTGGGCCGGGCCGGCGCCACGGTGTACGTCACCGGCCGCACCACCCGGGAGCACGTCAGCGAGGTGGGACGCCCCACCGAGACGATCGAGGGGACCGCCGAGCTGGTCTCGGCGGCCGGGGGCACCGGCATCGTCGTGCCGACCGACCACCTCGAACCGGAGCGGGTACGCGCCCTGGTGGAGCGGATCGACCGGGACCACGGGCGGCTGGACGTCCTGGTCAACGGCGTGTGGGGCGGCGACCACCTGCTCGACTTCGACACCCGGGTGTGGGAGGTCGAACTGGAGAAGGGGCTGCGGATGCTCCGGCTCGGAGTGGAGAGCCACCTGATCACCAGCCACTTCGCGCTGCCGTTGCTGGTCCGGCGGCCCGGCGGCCTGGTGGTGGAGGTCACCGACGGCACCGCCGAGTACAACGGGCCCCGGTACCGCGGCAACCTCTTCTTCGACCTCGCCAAGAACGCCCCGATCCGGGCGGCGTTCGGCCTCGGCGAGGAGCTGAGGGAGCACGGCTGCACGGCGGTGTGCCTCTCGCCGGGCTTCCTGCGCTCGGAGGAGATGCTCGACGCCCTGGGAGTGACGGAGGAGAACTGGCGCGACGCCGTCGCCAAGGAGCCGCACTTCGCCATCGCCGAGTCGCCCGTCTACATCGGTCGGGCCGTCGCGGCGCTGGCGTGCGACCCCGACGTGGCGCGCTGGAACGGCCGGTCGCTGGACAGCGGGCGGCTCGCGCGCGAGTACGGCTTCACCGACGCCGACGGCTCGCGACCGGACGGCTGGCGGTACATCATCGAGGTCGTCCACGGCGGCAGGGACGCGAGCGTCGAGGACTACCGGTAGGACGCGAGCGGGCTACCGGTAGAGCGCCGCCGCCCGCTCGGCCGCCCGCGCCATGCGCTCGCGCAGCGCGGGCGGCTCCAGTACCTCGCACTCCGGACCCAGGGCGAGGAGCTGGGTGTAGGCGACGTCCAGGGACTCCACGGGCAGGGTGACGGTGGTCAGCCGCCGCCCGTCGGCGTCCGCCCGCCCGTGGGTCTCCCCCCGCTCCAGCGCCTCCTCGGCCACCGTCCGGTCGACGGCGTGCCGCAGGGCCCGTACGCCCTCGTCGGTCAGTCGCACCACGACGGTCTCCCGCAGGATCGAGCGGACGAAGGCGGCGGCGCGCTCCTCCCAGAAGGCGGACAGGTCGAACTCCTCGTCCCGTTCGAACCGTTCGGTCAGCGGCTCGGCGCGGACCAGGCGGTCCACCCGGTAGACGCGGTGCTCGCCGCCCGGGTCCCGGCCGTCCCACGCCGCCCCGGCCCCGCCGGTGACCCGAGCGACCAGGTACCAGACACCGGCCTTGAGCACCAGGCCGTACGGCTCCAGGTCCCGCTCCACCTCCTCGCCGTCCCGACGCCGGTAGCGCACCGCCAGCCGCCGGTCCTCCCACACCGCCCCGGCGACCGCCGGCAGCCCGTCGGGCGTCTCGGGCGGCCGCCACCAGGCGGGGGCGTCCAGGTGGAACCGCTGCGCCGCGCTGTGCGGGGCGTCGGCCAGCTCGGGCGTGAGCGCCGCCGCCACCTTCAACCGGGCCGCCGAGGCCGCGTCCGCCAGTCCCATGTCCCGCAGCGCGGTGGGCACCCCGGACAGGAACAGCGCTTCCGCCTCGTCGCGCCCCAGCCCCGTCAGCCGGGTCCGGTAGCCGCCCACCAGCCGGTAGCCGCCCGTCCGGCCCCGGTCCGCGTAGACGGGGATGCCCGCCTCCGACAGTGCCAGCGCGTCGCGGGCCACGGTCCGTTCGGAGACCTCCAGGCGGTCCGCCAGTTCGGCGGCGGTCATCGACCGCCGGGTCTGGAGCAGCAGCACCATCTTGATCAGCCGGGCAGCGCGCATGGGGCCATCATCCCGCCGTGGACCCCGCGAAACACACGCCGGAGCGCCCCGGGGCGCATTCCGAGGAGCCCACGGGGGCGCGCGGCGCCCCGTGCGCTGTTAGCGTGCTGTCAACTCACAGGCTCACACGCCAAGGAATGTCGTACATGGCTACTGAAACCAGCGGCGCCCCACCTCGCGCGCAGTGGGGATCCCGCACGGGCTTCCTGCTGGCGGCGATCGGCTCGGCCGTCGGACTGGGCAACATCTGGCGCTTCCCGTCCGAGGCGTACAAGAACGGCGGCGGCGCGTTCATGTTGCCCTACCTGATCGCCCTGCTGACGGCGGGCATCCCGATGCTGATCCTCGAATACACCGTCGGCCGCCGCTACCGGAAGTCACCGCCCGCGGCGTTCCGCCGCATGGCACGTCCGGCACAGGTGATCGGCTGGTGGCAGGTGGCGATCTCGTTCGTCATCGCCGCCTACTACGCCGTCATCCTCGCCTGGGCCGTCCGCTACGTCGGCTTCTCCCTCACCGAGAGCTGGGGGGACGACGCGGACGCCTTCTTCTTCGGCGAGTTCCTGCGCACCGCCGAGCAGCCGGGGTGGATCTCCTCCTACATCGGCGGGGTCTTCTGGCCGCTGTTGGCGGTGTGGGTCGTGGTGCTGGCCATCCTGGCCCTGGGCGTGCGGCGCGGCATCGAGCGGGCGAACAAGATCTTCATCCCCCTGCTGGTGGTCTTCTTCATCGTCCTGGTGGTCCGGGCGGTCACCCTGGACGGAGCCGCCACCGGTCTGAACGCGCTCTTCTCGCCCGACTGGGACGCCCTGACCAAGGGCAGCGTCTGGGTGGCGGCCTACGGGCAGATCTTCTTCTCCCTCTCGGTCGGCTTCGGCATCATGATCACCTACGCCTCCTACCTGCGGCGCCGCGCCGACCTGACCGGTTCCGCGCTGGTCGCCGGCTTCGCCAACAGCTCCTTCGAGGTGCTGGCGGGCATCGGCGTCTTCGCCACGCTCGGCTTCCTCTCCGCCGGCAGCGGCACGCCGGTGGACGAGACCGTCACCAGCGGCATCGGGCTGGCGTTCGTCGCCTTCCCGACGATCATCTCCAACATGCCGCTGGGCGTCCTGTTCGGGTTCCTGTTCTTCGCCTCCCTGGTGATCGCCGGCCTGACCTCGCTGATCAGCATCGTGGAGGTGGTGGTCGCCGCGGTGCAGGACCGGACCGGCATCGGACGCCTCCCGGCCGTCCTGGGCGTCGGCGGGCTGCTGGCGGCGGTCTCCGTGCTGCTCTTCCCGACCGACAGCGGGCTGTACCTGCTGGACGCCGCCGACCACTTCATCAACCAGTACGGCATCGTGCTGGCGGCCCTGGTCGCGGTGGTCACCGTCGCCTGGGTGCTGCGCCGTCTGCCGGTGCTCCAGAAGGACGCGGACGCCACCTCGGCGGTCCGGCTGGGCGTGTGGTGGCGCATCGCGCTGGGCGTGATCACGCCCCTGGTGCTGATCTGGATGATGATCGACAGCCTGCGGGCGGAATTCGACGAGAACTACGGCGGCTACCCGAGCGACTTCCTGTTCTGGGCCGGTTGGGCGGTCGCCCTGGGCGCCGTGCTCCTCGCCGTCCTGGCGTCCCTGCTTCCGTGGCGCGGGGAGCCGGCGGGAACGGAACCGAAGGAGGCCACCGTGGGCACGGAGCCGGACGGGCCGCCGGGCGGGCAGTCGAACGGGCAGTCGGACGGGCACGGCCCGGTGGAAGGGAGGCCGTGATGTCGGCTGGAGCCGTCGTGATGATGATCGTCGCCATGCTGGTGGTGTGGGGCGGACTGCTGGCCGCCATCCTCAAGCTCCGCGGCCACCCGGACGAGTAGCGGGAACCGGAGCCGCAGGGGAGGAGGGCCGACCCGGGGGACCGCCCCGGGTCGGCCGGCGACGAAGGCGCCGGCACGACGACCGGGTGCGCCCACCCCCGTGGGGGCGGGCGCACCCGGCGCGACGCCGAAGGACCGAAGGACCGAAGGAGGGGCGCCCCGTGCGGGGCCCCTCGGCCGTCAGGCCGAACCGTAGCGCCGCGCGGCCTCCCGCACCGTCTCCCGCTTGACCTCGCCGCGCCGGGCCAACCGGTCCAGGGCCGCCACCGTCACCGACTCGGCGTCCACCCCGAAGTGGCGGCGGGCCGCCTCACGGGTGTCCGACAGGCCGAAGCCGTCGGTGCCCAGCGAGGACCAGTCCTGCTCCACCCACGGGGCGATCTGGTCCGGGACCGCCCGCATCCAGTCGCTGACGGCGAGGACCGGGCCGGGCGCGCCACGCAGCGCGCGGGTGACGTACGGGACCCGGTCCTCGCCCCGAAGCTGCGCCGTGTCGCAGGACAGGGCATCACGGCGCAGCTCGCTCCAGGAGGTGGCGGACCACACGTCGGCGATCACACCCCAGTCGTCGGCGAGGAGCCGCTGGGCGTCCAGCGCCCAGTGGATCGCGGTGCCCGAGGCCAGCAACTGGATCCGGGGGGAGTCGGGCGCGGCGGGGACGCCCTCGCGGAAGCGGTACAGGCCCCGCAGGATGCCCTCCTCGACCCCCTCGGGCATCGCCGGCTGGACCTTGGGCTCGTTGTAGACGGTCAGGTAGTAGAAGACGTCCTCCGGCTCGGGCCCGTACATCCGACGCAGGCCGTCGCGCACGATCACCGCGATCTCGTAGGCGAACGCCGGGTCGTAGTTGAGCGAGGCCGGATTGGTGGACGCGATCAGGTGGGAGTGCCCGTCGGCGTGCTGGAGGCCCTCGCCGGTGAGCGTGGTGCGACCGGCGGTGGCGCCGACGACGAAGCCGCGGCCGAGCTGGTCGGCGAGCTGCCACAACTGGTCGCCGGTGCGCTGCCAGCCGAACATCGAGTAGAAGATGTAGAGCGGGATCATCGGCTCGCCGTGCGTGGCGTAGGAGGTGGCGGCGGCGATGAAGTCGGCCATGGCGCCGGCCTCGGTGATCCCCTCGTTGAGGATCTGACCGTCGTCGGCCTCCTTGTAGTACATCAACTGGTCGCGGTCGACCGGCTCGTACGTCTGGCCCTTGGGCGAGTAGATGCCGGCCGAGGGGAACAGCGACTCCATGCCGAAGGTGCGGGCCTCGTCGGGGACGATCGGCACCCACCGCCTCCCCGTCTCCTTGTCCCGCATCAGGTCCTTGACCAGGCGCACCAGGGCCATGGTCGTGGCCAGCTCCTGCTTGCCGGAGCCCTTCGCCAGGGCCTGGAAGGCGCGTTCGGAGGGTTCGGGCAGGGCGGGGACGGGGTGCGTGCGGCGGGCCGGGGCGGGACCGCCCAGGGCGGCGCGGCGCTCGACGAGGTAGCGGACCTCGGGGGAGTCGGCGCCCGGGTGGCCGTAGGGCACCGGGCCGTCGTCGAAGGCGCGGTCGGGGATCGGGAGGTCGAGCAGGTCGCGCATGTCCTTGAACTCGTCGACCGTCAGCTTCTTCATCTGGTGGTTGGCGTTCTTGGACTCGAAGCCCTTGCCGAGGGTGTGTCCCTTGACGGTCTGCGCGAGGATCACGGTCGGCGCGCCCCGGTGCGCGAGGGCGGCCCGGTACGCGGCGTACACCTTGCGGGGCTCGTGGCCGCCGCGCGAGACGCCGAAGCACTCGGTGATCTTCGCGTCGGTCAGCAGCTTCGCCATCTCGACCAGGGCGGGGTCGGCGCCGAAGAAGTGCTCGCGGACGTAGGCGGCGTCGCGGGCGGCGTACGTCTGGAACTGCGCGTCGGGCACCTCGCGCAGCCGCCTGACCAGCGCGCCCGTGGTGTCCAGGGCGAACAGCTCGTCCCAGGCCGAGCCCCACAGCGTCTTGACGACGTTCCAGCCGGCGGCGCGGAACTGGGCCTCCAGCTCCTGCACGATCTTGAAGTTGGCGCGGACCGGTCCGTCGAGGCGCTGGAGGTTGCAGTTGACGACGAAGGTCAGGTTGTCCAGCCCCTCGCGCGCGGCGAGGGTGAGCGCGGCGGTGGACTCCGGCTCGTCCATCTCGCCGTCGCCGAGGAAGGCCCACACGTGGGAGCCGGAGGTGTCCTTGATGCCGCGGCCGGCCAGGTAGCGGTTGAAGCGGGCCTGGTAGATCGCGGAGAGCGGCCCCAGCCCCATGGAGACGGTCGGGAACTCCCACAGCCAGGGCAGCCGGCGCGGGTGGGGGTAGGAGGGCAGGCCGTCGCCGCCGGCCTCCCGGCGGAAGTTGTCCAGGTGGGCCTCGGTCAGCCGGCCCTCCAGGAAGGCGCGGGCGTAGATGCCGGGGGAGGCGTGCCCCTGGAGGTAGAGCTGGTCGCCGGAGCCGGGGGCCTCGGCGGATTCCTTGCCCCGGAAGAAGTGCTGGAAGCCGACCTCGTACAGCCAGGCCGCCGAGGCGTAGGTGGCGATGTGACCGCCCACGCCCAGCCGGCTGCCGCGGGTGACCATGGCGGCGGCGTTCCAACGGTTCCAGGCGGTGATCCGCCGCTCCATCTCCTCGTCGCCGGGGAACTCCGGTTCGGCGGCGGTGGGGATGGAGTTGACGTAGTCCGTCTCCGGCAGCGGAGGGAGGGCGAGCCCCGTGCGCCCGGCGTGCTCCAGGGTGCGCCGCATCAGGTACGCGGCCCGGTGCGGACCGGCCTCGCGGGCGACGGCGTCGAGGGACGCGGCCCACTCGGCGGTCTCCTCGGGGTCGCGGTCGACGAGCTGGTCCAGCTCGCTGGGGATGCGTTCGGCGTCGGGCATGGTGGCCGCCTTCCGGACAGGACGGAACGGGGGTGGGGGTGTCACACCCATGTTCGGACTGTACGCCCACGATCGATGATCGATCAAAGGGTCGGAGAAGAGAAAACGCCCCGAAGCCGAAATTGGCATTCAGTGCCGCTTATCAGGCACGCGGTGCACAGCCGAGGACGTGCTCCTTGACCAGCTCGCCGATGCGCGGATCGCGGGCGCGGAACGCCTCGACGACCGCCTCGTGCTCCTCGGCGTAGGACTGCTGCCGGGTGCCGAGCCAACGGATGGCGAGCGTGGTCCACACCCCGATGCCCAGTGACTCCCAGGTGTGCAGCAGCACGCTGTTCCCGGCCGCGCGCACCAGCTCCCGGTGGAAGGCGACGGTGTGCCGTACCTGTGCCTCGCCGTCCCCGGCGCGGTCGGCCTCGTACAACAGCGCCACGTGCTCGACGAGCGCCGAGGCGTCCCGCGCCAGCCGGTCGGCCGCCAACTCGGCGGCCATCTGCTCCAGACCGGCGCGCACCGGGTAGATCTCCTCCAGATCGGCCGCGGTCAGGTTCCGCACCCGCACGCCCTTGTTCGGCGCCGACTCGATCAGCCGCAGCGCCTCCAACTCGCGCAGCGCCTCCCGCACGGGCGTCTGACTGACCTCCAGCTCCACCGCGATCCGCCGCTCCACGATGCGCTCGCCCGGCTTCCAACGCCCCTGGACGATGCCCTCCACGATGTGCTCGCGGATCTGCTCGCGCAGGGAGTGGACGACGGGAGGGGTCATGGACGCTCCTTGCCGGGGGGACGGTGACGGGCCGGAAACGGGCCGGGACCACCGACGATACGGCGGCCGACACGGTGACCGGTACGGCGGCGCCCCCGTCCGGAGTCCCGGACGGGGGCGCCGCCGGCTGTCGCGGGCCGGTCAGAGCCGGGTCACAGACCCAGCTCGCCCTCGAACTCCCCGGCCTCCAGACGGGCCTTGACGTCCGTCAGGTAGCGGGCGGCGTCCGCGCCGTCGACCAGCTGGTGGTCGTAGGACAGGGTCAGGTAGACCATGTCCCGGATGGCGATGGTCTCGCCCAGCTCCGGGTGGTCGACCACGACCGGGCGACGCACGGTGGCACCGATGCCCAGCTCGGCCACCTGCGGGTAGTTCACGATGATCGTGTCGAACAGCGCACCGCGCGAACCGGTGTTGCTGATCGTGAACGTACCGCCGGACATGTCGTCCGGGCTGAGCTTGCCGGTGCGGACCTTGCCCGCCAGCTCCGCGGTCTTCTTGGCGATGCCGGCGAGGCTCAGGTCGCCCGCGCCCTTGATGACCGGGACCATCAGGCCCTTCTCCGAGTCCACCGCGATGCCGATGTTCTCGACGTCGTGGTAGGTCACGGTGCCGTCGTCGTTGATCTTGGCGTTGATCGACGGGTGGGCCTTCAGGGCCTCGGCGGCGGCCTTGACGAAGAACGGCATCGGGGAGAGCTTGACGCCCTCGCGGGCCAGGAAGTCCTCCTTGGCCCGGGCCCGCAGCCGCATGATCCGCGTGACGTCCACCTCGACCACGGAGGAGAGCTGCGCCTGGTTGTGCAGCGCCTTCATCATGTTCTCGGCGATGACCTTGCGGATCCGGGTCATCGGAACCGTCTGGCCGCGCAGCGGCGACGGCTCGGCCGGAGCCGGGCCGCGGCCGGCCGACGGGGCGGCGGCCGGAGCCTGGGCCTTGGCGGCCGCGGCCCGGTCGGCCGCCTCCACCACGTCCTGCTTGCGGATACGGCCGCCGACGCCGGTGCCCTTGACGGTGGACAGGTCGACGCCGTTCTCGGCGGCGAGCTTGCGCACCAGCGGGGTCACGTAGGCGCCCTCGCCGCCCGCTGGGGCGGGCTGGGCCTGCCGGGCCGGGGCCGGGGCCGGGGCCGGGGCCGGGGCCGGGGCCGACGGGGTCGGCGTGGGCGCCGGGGTCTCCCGCTGCTGCGGGGCCGGCGTGGTCGGCGCCTGCGGAGCGGGCTCGGGCTGCGGCGCGGGCTGCGGCTCGGGCTGCTGGGCCGGAGCGGGCTGCGGCGCGGGCTCGGGCTCGGGCTGCTGGGCCGGAGCGGGAGCGGGAGCCTCGGCCCGGGGAGCCGGAGCGGCACCGGCGGCACCGATCACGGCCAGCTTGGCGCCGACCTCCGCGGTCTCGTCCTCGCCCACCACGATCTCCAGCAGGGTGCCGGACGTGGGGGCGGGGATCTCGGTGTCGACCTTGTCGGTGGAGACCTCCAGCAGGGGCTCGTCCGCCTCGACCTCGTCGCCCACCGACTTCAGCCAGCGGGTGACGGTGCCCTCGGTGACGGACTCGCCCAGGGCCGGCAGGACCACGTCGGTGCCTTCGGCGCCACCCGACGGGGCCTGCTGGGCGGGCTCGGGCTGCGGCTGGGCCTGCTGCGCCGGAGCCGGGGCGGGCTCGGGCTGCTGCGCGGGCTCGGGCTGCGGAGCCGGAGCCGGGGCGGCCTCGGCGGCGGCCGGAGCCTCCGCCTGGGCGGGAGCCTCGGCGGGGGCGCCGCTGCCGTCGTCGATCACGGCCAGCTCGGCGCCGACCTCGACCGTCTCGTCCTCGGCCACCTTGATGGAGGACAGGACACCGGACGCGGGGGCGGGGATCTCGGTGTCGACCTTGTCGGTCGACACCTCCAGCAGGGGCTCGTCGGCTTCGACGCGCTCACCCTCGGCCTTCAGCCAGCGGGTGACGGTGCCCTCGGTGACGCTCTCACCGAGCGCCGGCAGGGTTACGGAAACCGCCATGGTTTCGGTTGCTCCTAACGAAATGTGCGAGTGTCGTGGTGCGGTCGCGCCCGGGAGTGTCAGTCGTGAGCGTGCAGCGGCTTGCCGGCCAGCGCCAGGTGGGCCTCGCCGAGGGCCTCGTTCTGCGTCGGGTGCGCGTGAACGAGCTGCGCGACCTCGGCGGGAAGGGCCTCCCAGTTGTAGACGAGCTGGGCCTCGCCGACCTGCTCGCCGATCCGGTCGCCGACCATGTGGACGCCGACCACGGCCCCGTCGCGGACCTGGACCAGCTTGATCTCGCCCTGCGTCTTGAGGATCTTGCTCCTGCCGTTGCCGCCGAGGTTGTACTTCAGCGTCACGACCTTGTCCGCGCCGTACTTCTCCTTGGCCTTGGCCTCGGTGAGGCCCACGGAGGCGACCTCCGGGTGGCTGTACGTCACGCGCGGCACACCGTCGTAGTCGATCGGCACCACGTTCAGCCCGGCGAGCCGCTCGGCCACCAGGATGCCCTCGGCGAAGCCGACGTGCGCGAGCTGGAGGGTCGGAATGAGGTCGCCGACGGCGGAGATGGTCGGCACGTTGGTGCGGCAGTACTCGTCCACCAGGACGTAGCCGCGGTCCATGGCGACCCCGGCCTCCTCGTAGCCCAGGCCCTGCGAGACCGGGCCGCGGCCGATGGCGACGAGCAGCAGCTCGGCCTCGTGCTCCTTGCCGTTGGCCAGGGAGACCTTGACGCCGTTCTCGGTGTACTCGGCCTTCTCGAAGAAGGAGCCCAGGGAGAACTTGATGCCGCGCCGGCGGAAGGCGCGCTCCAGCAGCTTGGAGCTGTTCTCGTCCTCGGCCGGCACCAGGTGCGGCAGACCCTCGACGATGGTGACGTCGGTGCCGAAGGACTTCCAGGCGGAGGCGAACTCGCAGCCGATGACGCCGCCGCCCAGGATGATGACCGACCGCGGCACGCGATCCAGCGTCAGCGCGTGGTTGGAGTTGATGATCCGGTTGCCGTCGATCTCCAGGCCGGGGATCGACTTGGGCACCGAGCCGGTGGCCAACAGGATGTGCCGGCCCTCGTAGCGCTGCCCGTTCACGTCCACCGAGGTCGGGGAGGACAGCCGGCCCTCGCCCTCCACGTAGGTGATCTTGCGGGAGGCGATGAGCCCCTGCAGACCCTTGTACAGGCCGGAGACCACGCCGTCCTTGTACTTGTGGACGGCGGGCATGTCGATGCCCTCGAAGCTGGCCTTGACGCCGAACTCGGCGCTGTCGCGCGCCGAGTCCGCGACCTCGCCGGCGTGCAGCAGGGCCTTCGTCGGAATGCAGCCGTAGTGCAGGCAGGTACCGCCGACCTTGTCCTTCTCGATCAGGGCGACGTCCAAACCCAGCTGCGAAGCGCGCAGGGCAGCGGCATAACCGCCGCTACCGCCTCCGAGGATCACTAGGTCGAAAACGGTGCTGGCGTCGTTCGCCACGTCACGTCCTCCATGCATGGGTGCGCCGGAGCCGGTCCGTCGGGGACCGGGCGGCTGTCTTTCGGCCGCTTCTTGCTCGGCCCTGTGGGTTGAGCGGGCCCTGTCCTGCCGAGACAACATCTTTGCACTTGTCGGCGGGCGGCGGGACGCGGGGCCGGCGTCCGAACCGCGCATACCCTCATGAACAGGAAGGTTGTCGACGGCCACGCGTGTCTACCGGTGGGTAGGTCGGCAGGGATCGCCCAGAGCGAACACCGGGGAACGCGTCGGGAGGGGCGGGAGCGGGCGAACGGGAGGGGCGCGCGACCCCGCTCCGGCCCGGGACGGGGCGGACCGCGCCGAGGGCGGCGGTCCGGGCGCCCCCGTGCGCCCGGACCACCGCGGAGGCCGAAGGCCCGGATCTCAGAGCACGTCGCCCGAGGCGGCGCGCTCGGCGAGACGGACCAGGGTGCGCACCGCGGAACCGGTGCCGCCCTTGGGCGTGTAGCCGAAGGGACCGGAGTCGTTGAAGGCCGGGCCGGCGATGTCCAGGTGGGCCCAGGGGGTGCCGTCGGTGACGAACTCCTTCAGGAACAGGCCGGCGACCAGCCCGCCGCCCATCCGGTCGCCCATGTTGGCGATGTCGGCGACGGGCGAGTCCATGCCCTTGCGCAGGTGCGCGGGGAGCGGCATCGGCCAGGACGGCTCGCCCACCTCCTCGGCCAGTTCGTGCACGGTGGTGCGGAAGGCGTCGTCGTTCGACATGACGCCGAAGGTGCGGCTGCCCAGCGCCACCATCATCGCGCCGGTCAGGGTGGCGACGTCCACGATCGCGTCGGGCTTCTCCTCGCACGCCCGGGTCAGGGCGTCGGCCATCACCAGGCGTCCCTCGGCGTCGGTGTTGAGCACCTCGACCGTCTTGCCGCTGTACATGGTGAGCACGTCGCCCGGCCGGGTCGCGCTGCCCGACGGCATGTTCTCCGCCAGCGCCAGCCAGCCGGTGACGTTCACCCGCAGACCGAGCCGGGCGGCGGCGACCACGGTGGCGAAGACGGCCGCCGCGCCGCTCATGTCGCACTTCATGGTCTCGTTGTGGCCGGCCGGCTTGAGCGAGATGCCGCCCGAGTCGTAGGTGATGCCCTTGCCGACCAGGGCCAGGGTCTTCTTCGCCTTGGAGTGCGTGTAGGCCAGGCGCACCAGACGGGGCGGGTTGGCCGAGCCCTGGCCCACGCCGAGGATGCCGCCGAAGCCGCCCTTGGCGAGGGCCTTCTCGTCCAGCACCTCCACCGTCAGCCCGTGCTCCTTGGCGGCGGCCTGGACGGTGGTGGCGAAGGACTTCGGGAACAGGTCGTTGGAGGGGGTGTTGACCAGGTCGCGGGCCCGGTTGACCTCGGCGGCCACCACCTGGGCGCGCTCGGCCGCGGCCTTGTGGCCCTTGTCGCGCGGCTTGGTGCCGAGCAGGACGGCCTCGGCGAGCGGGGCGCCGCGGTCGGCGTCCCCGTCCTTCCCCCGGGCCTTGGACTTCTTCCCGGCCTTCGCGTCCTTGGCCTTGTCCTCCTTGCCGCGGTACGCGGTGAAGGCGTACGCGCCCAGCAGCGCCCCCTCGGCGACGGCCGCCACCGACGCCTCGTCCTCGGCCGGCAGCGCGAAGCCCGCCTTCTTCTTGCCGGACAGCGCGCGGGCCGCCGCACCGGCGGCGCGGCGCAGCGCCTCCGGGTCGTGGGAGGCGCCCTGCGGCGGGGCGTCGCCGAGTCCGACCGCCAGCACCAGGTCCGCCTTCACCCCGTCCGGCGCCGGCAGCTTGGTGACCTCGCCCTCGCCGCCCGAGGCGCCGAGGGTCTCCAGGGTGGCGGCCAGGGAGCCGCCGAACGCCTGGTCCACGGTCTCGCCGCCCGGAGCGACGACGGGGCCGTCCGGCCCCTTGACGACACCGACGACGACGGCGTCCGCGCGCAGCGTCGCGGCGGACGAGGAACTGAGAGTGAGAGCAGACACGGTGGTGGGAATCCCTCTTCCGGTTGGCAAGCCGTGTGGATGTGCACGGCTTCGAGCACGGGCCGAGCCTACGTCGCGGCCCGGACGGCCCCGGTGGCGGCTCCGGCGGCACGAGCGGGGCCCGCCGGGCGGAGCGGGGAGCGGTGGGAGCGCGGAGCCACGCCGGACCGTCCGTTCGGAATTCTCCGAGGGGCGCTAACCCAGCGCAAGCACCAGCAGGGACGTGGTGAGGGCGGCTTCGGCCAGGGCGCCGAGGACATCGCCGGTCACCCCGCCCAGCCGACGGCGGCAACGGGCCAGCAACCACTGTGCCGCGCACAGGCCCAGTACCGCCGCGGCGGCGCACCGCACCGAGGCGTACGCTCCCCACGGCGCGCCCGCGCCGCCCGCCGCCAACACCACCGCCGTGCCCGTCGCGGCCGCGACCCGGACCGGCACCACACCGGCGACCGCCGCGCCCAGCCCCTCGGGACGGGCCGCCGGGACGCCCTCGCGGGTGGCGAGCGTCAGCGCCGCACGCGCGACCACCGCGGAGACGACCACCGCCACGGCGCCGTGCGCCCACCCGTCGGCGTACAGCTCGGCGACGGCCGCCACCTGCCCCAACAACGCCAACACCAGGACGACCACCCCGAACGGCCCGATGTCGGAGCGCCTCATGACCTCCAGCGCCCCCTCGGCGGGACGCCCGCTGCCCAGCCCGTCGGCGACGTCCGCGAGTCCGTCCAGGTGCAGTCCCCTGGTCAGGACGGCGGGCACCGCGACGGTGGCGACGGCGGCGAGCAGCGGGGAGGCGCCGAGCGCCAGGGCCGACGCACCGACCGCCGCCGCGCACATCCCGACCACCAACCCGGCCGACGGCGCGCACGCCATGCCGTACCGGGCGGCGGCCCGGTCCCAGCGGGGCACCCGCACCGGCAGCACGGTGAGCGTCCCGAAGGCGAAGCGCACCCCGTCGACCACCCGGGCGGGCGGCGCGGACCCGGGGGGCGGCGGGTCGGACGGCGGTCGCGCGGTGGTGTCCATGGCGCGGCAGGCTACCGGCCGGAGCGGGGGCCGGCCGGGTCAGGTCGCGTCGAGCACCTCGGCGCCGTCCGCGCGGCCCGCCCCCGGCTCGTCCGCCCCGCCGGGCTCCTCCGCGTCCCGCACCGGGAGTTCGGCGGCCACCGCCGCGGCCGCTCGGACCAGGGGCAGGGCGAGCAGCGCGCCGGTGCCCTCGCCCGCGGTGACGCCGTGGTCCAGCAGCGGGTCGAGCGCCATCCGGTCCAACGCCTTGGCCTGCGCGGGTTCGCCGGCCGCCTGCCCGGCCAGCCACCAGTCCGGTGCCCGGAAGGCCACCCGCTGGGCGACCAGCGCGCAGGCGGCGGAGACCACGCCGTCGAGGATCACCGGGGTGCGTCGCACGGCCGACTGGAGCAGGAAGCCGGTGATGGCGGTCAGGTCCGCCCCGGCCACCGTCCTCAGCAGTCCCAGTTGGTCGCCGAGCGCGGGACGGGCCCGGCGCAGGCCGTCGCGGATGGCCGCGCACTTGCGCATCCAGGCCAGGTCGTCGATGTGCCCGCCGCCACGGCCGGTGACCACCGAGGCGTCGGTGCCGCACAGGGCGGCGATCAGGACTCCGGCGGCGGTGGTGCCGCCCACCGAGAGGTCGCCCAGGACCACCAGGTCCGTACCGGAGTCGGCCTCCTCGTCGGCGACGGCCATCCCCGCCCGGAAGGCGCGCTCGGCCTCCTCGGCGGTCAGGCTGTCCTCGATGTCCAACCGGCCGCCGGAGCGCCGCACCCGGTGCCGGGTGACCTCCTCCGGCAGCTCCTCCGGATCACAGTCCAGCGACATGTCGACGACCCGCAGCGGGACTCCCTGGTGCCGGGCCAGCACCGCCACCGGGCTGTTGCCCTCCAACACGGCCCGCACCAGGGTGTGCGCGCCGCCCGCGGGCCGGGCGGAGACGCCGAGTTCGGCCACTTTGTGGTCCCCGGCGAACAGCACGACCTTGGGGCGCGAGAGGGGTTCGACGGGGACGCGGCCCCGCGCCGCGGCCAGCCACTCGCCCAACTCGTCCAGCCTCCCCAGGGCCCCGGTCGGCAGTCCGGTCCGGGCCCGCCGCTCCTCGGCGTCCCGCCGGACGCCGCTGTCGGGGCGCTCGATGAGGTCACCGAAGTCGTCGAGGTTCAGGCTGCCGTCGCTCATCGGAATCCTTTCGCGGGTCCCGGTCTCGGCCGGGGTGGGGTACCTCCCGCTCGTGGGGAGAAGCGAAACCGCCGCACAGCGGCGTGGTGAGCGACGGATCGGGGCGATCGGTGCCGGATGATCCGCCGTCCGCCGGGCACGGCCCGCAGATGGTCACAGGCAGGCATGCTAACGAGTGGGCCGTACCGACCGCGTACGCGAGGCGGACGTTCCCCGACTCCGGCCCCGCTCCCGCCCCCGGCCGCGTCAACCGCGCAGGGGCAGGGCCGTGCCCGCCGTGACCAGCAGGACGTGCTCGCACTCGGCGGCCACCGCCGCGTTCAACCGTCCCAACTCGTCACGGAAGCGCCGGCCGGAGGCGGTGGCGGGCACGACGCCCGAGCCCACCTCGTTGCCGACCGCGACCACCGTGCGGGTGGCGGCCCGGAAGGCCGCGACCAGTTCCCCGACCCGGTCGGCCAGCGCGCGCCGGGCCGTGCCGGACCGCCAGCGCTCGTCGTCCCAGGCCCCGACCCGGTCCATCGCGTCGGTCAGCCACAGGGACAGGCAGTCGATCAGGATCGGCGGCGCGTCGGGCTCGGTGAGCAGCGGAGCCAGGTCGCGGGTCTCGACCGTGCGCCAGGACGCCGGGCGGCGTTCCCGGTGGGCCGCCACCCGCGACGCCCACTCCGCGTCGCCGTCCCGGGTGCCGCCCGTGGCCACGTACAGCACGTCGGGGAAGGCGGCCAGCCGCCGCTCGGCCTCGACGGACTTCCCCGACCGGGCGCCGCCCAGCACCAGGGTGCGTCGGGGCAGGTCGGGAACCGCCCGGTAGTCGCCGACCAGCAGCGTGGTGCCGTCCGGCACGGTGCGCGCCCCCGCGGCGGCCAGCCGGCGGCGCAGCTCCGAACCGGGCGGCACGTCGTGGTCGACGTGGACGGCCAGCACGTCCGTGGTCGGGCCGACGGCCCCGGCCGCCCGCAGCCGGGCGAGCGCGTCGGGGCGGCCCAGGACGTCCAGCACCACCAGCGCGTAGGGGGCGTACGGCGCGGGGGACGCCGCGGTGCCCCGCCCCGAACCGGTCTCGCGGGCGGTCCCCCCAAAGGGACCGACGAGGCCCGCCGGGGCCGCGCCCGGCGGCAGGTAGAGCAGGCGCTCGCCGTCCGGCCCGGTGATCTCGTACCCGGTGCCGGGCGTGTCCAGGGCCACCGCGCGCACCCGGTGGCCGTCGAGGAGGGCCAGTTCCCGGCCGTCGGGCACCCGCACCGGGGCGGGCAGTCCGGCGGGGACCTCCCGGGCGGGGCCGTCGTGCGGGTGCGACAACAGCACCTGTCGCACCCCGTGCAGGGTCCGGCCCGCGCGGGCGGCGGCCAGCGCGGGGCCGGGGGTCAGGTCGAGCAGCAGCACACCGTCCACGAGCAGCGCGGTCGCGGCCCGCGCGTCCGCGCCGACGGCGGTCGCGCAGCCGGCGCAGGTGCAGCCGGGACGGGGGAGGCCGGCGGGCGCGCCGGTGCCGAGCAGAGTGAGTTCCACGCCACGATCGTCTCGCGTCCGGGAACCGGTCGCGCGAGGGGCACTACTCTGCGCTCGACTGGACAGGATCACGGACGCACGGCCGGAGACGGCCCACAGGGAACAATCCGGGAACACCGGGAACAGGGGAGGCGCACATGGCGTGGACGTGGCGGTTCGAGAAGGCCGACGGCACGGAGACGGAACCCGCCGTCCAGCCGGAGGAGTTCCCCACCCAGGGGGACGCCGAGAGCTGGATCGGCGAGACCTGGCGCGAACTGCTGGAGGGCGGCGTCGAGCAGGTGACGCTGCTGGAGGACGGCACGACGGTGTACGGGCCGATGAGCCTGAGCGCCGCCGAGGAGGGCTGACGGGCGGTCGTGTCGTCCGGCGGGGTCGGCTCGGGTCCGGCCCGACCCGGCCCGGCTCGGTAGTGCCGCCCGTACCGTCCGGGTGCCGGGCCGCGCACACGGCCCGGCACCCGGACGGCTCAGCGTTCGCCGAGGGTGATCCGGGCGGTTTGTTCCTCGCCGCCGCGCCGGTAGGCGATCTCCACCTCGTCGCCGGGCTCGTGCGCGGCCAGCGCCCGGGCCAGGGCGGAGGTGTGCGGGGTCTCCTCCCCGCCGAGCCGGACGATCACGTCACCGCCGCGCAGCCCGGCGTCGTCCGCCGCGCCGCCCTCCTCGGCCTCCACCACGGCCACGCCCGCGGGCCGGAGGTCGTCGCCGAGCACGGTGCGCACCGTCGCCTCGATCGCCGCCTCGTCGGAGTCCACCACCTCGCCGTGCTCGATCATCTGGTCGGCCAGGTCGCGGACGGTGTCGGAGGGGATGGCGAAACCCAGCCCCGGTGCCGCGCCCCCGTCCCCGCCGGGTGAGCGGGCGGCCAGGGTGGGGATGCCGATCACCCGGCCGGAGAGATCGACCAGCGCGCCCCCGCTGTTGCCCGGGTTGATGGGGGCCGAGGTCTGGATCAGGCCGCCGATGGCGGTTCCCGGGCCCTCGCCGAGGGAGCGGTCGGTGGCCGAGACGATCCCCTCGGTGACGCTGGAGGACAGTCCCAGCGGGTTGCCCATCGCCAACACGATCTGACCGACCTCCACCTCGTCGGAGTCGCCGAACGTCGCCGGGCGCAGGTTGTCGGGCGGATCGGTGAGCCGTACGACGGCCAGGTCCTCGTCCGGGTGGTCGGCGACCAGCTCGGCCTCCCGGTCCTCCCGGTCGGTGGCGAGGGTGACGCGGAACCGCTCGGCGTCGCCCACCACGTGGGCGTTGGTGACGATGTGGCCCTCCTCGTCGTAGACCACGCCCGAGCCCAGCCCCTCGCCGGTGGTGATCTGGACGACGGACGGCAGCACCCGGTCGACCACCTCCTGGAAGGACTCCTGGAGGGCGCCGGCGGAGTCGGGCACGGCGAGGGACCCGCCGGGGGAGGGGGTGTCCCGCGAGCCGTCCGGGGAGTCCGATCCGGTGCAGCCGGTGAACAGGACGGCCGCCGCGCACAGCGCGGCGGCCGTCGCGCGGCGTGGACCGCGCGTGGGAGAACGGGTCATGGCGGTACGGGCCCCCTTCGCCGGCCGGTGACGGTCGAGGCGACGTCCCCACCGGGACGTCACGGCTGTGAGGCGTCCGCGTTCCCCGCCGGGAGCGTCGGAAACCGCCCGCACCGCCCGTACCGCCCGTACCGCCCACACCGCCCGTCACCGCGGCACGGTCGGCGGGCGCCCCCGCGGCCGGCCGGTCAGCCGCGCACGGCGCACAGGTGCAGCAGCGTCGCCACCGAACGGTAGGGGTCGGTGCGCCCGGCCCGCTCCTCGACGACCAACCGCCGTTCGCCCTCCCCGTCGGCGGGCAGGGGGACGTCGTCGGAGAAGACCCCCACCCCGTACCACTGCCGCACCGGGGTGCTCATTCCGGTCAGGGCGGCCGACAGGGCCTCGCGCCGCAGGGGACGCTCCCCGGGATCGGGGACGAGCCGGGCCAGGGCGTCCTCCCAGTCGCCGGCCAGCCCCGGGCGCAGGGCCGCCGCCTCGACGTTGGGCACCACCAGCGACAACATCCCGCCGGGGGCCAGCACCCGGCCCAGACCGGCGAGGAGCGGTCCGGGCTCGTCACCGGGGGAGAGCACTCCGTGGCAGAGCACCACGTCGAAGGTGCCGGGCAGGAAGTGGGCACCGGTGCTGCGGCTGTCCCCGGCGACGATCCGGGTGCGCTCCCGGATGCCGGCGGGCTCCGCCTCCAGGGCGCGGCGCACCACGTCGGCCAGGGCCGGGTCGGGCTCCAGGCCCGTCACCTCGTGCCCGGCCCGCGCCAGCGGCAGGGCCTGCCGGCCGTCGCGCAGCGCCACGTCCAGCACGCGCAGCCGCCGGCCCACCGGGAAGCGCGCGGTGATCTGCTCCTCGACCTGCCGGGTGATCAGGGCCTGGTGCACGGTGACCTCGCTCCGCGGGGCGCCCCGCGGAGCCGCGGCGGCGGGGGGATCGGCGGGCACCGGGGCGGGGGCCGGGATGCCCACCGGGGGCGTGGCGGCGGCGCGCGTGCCGGTCGCGCCGTCGGCGCCGCCCGCGCCGTTCACGTCGTCGTGTCGTACGGCGGTGTCCATCGATGGTCGTCCGTCGGGATCCGATCCGTCAGGGGTTCCGTCACCGGGCCCCGGCGGTCGCCGGGGCGGTCGGTGGCCGGTTCAGTGGCGTGGGGCCTCGCCCCGGGCGATCTGCGGCTTGGGCAGCCGCATGCGGCGCATCTGGAGCGTCCGCATCAGCGCGTACGCCACGGCGCCCCGCCGGTTCTCGTCGGGGAAGCGCTCGCGCAGGGCCTTCTTCAGCCTGAAGCCGGTGAGGAGGGAGTCGACGAGGATCATCACGATGACGCCCGTCCACAGCAGCAGCGAGGCATTCTTCACCTGGACCGACGGCATCATGCTCATGATCAGGATGAGCACGGCCAACGGCAGGAAGAACTCCGCCACGTGCCACTTGGAGTCCACGACGTCACGCGCGTAGCGCCGCACCGGGCCGCGGTCGCGCGCCGGCAGGTAGCGCTCGTCACCGCCGGCCAGGGCCTCGCGCTGCTTCGCCAGTTCGGCCCGACGGGCCTCGCGGGCGCGCTTGGCGGCCTCCCTGCGGTCGGCGGGGGGCTTCACCACGGCGCGCCGCAGGGCCTCGGCCTCGCTGCGCTTGGGCGTGGGCCGGCCCTTGGGGGCCTGCGGGTCACGGCGGTTGGCCGACGTCACGGTCTCCTGGGGAGCCGTGCTCTGCTCATCACGGGAACGGCTTCGGAACACACTGCCAAGAGTACGGGGCGTCCAGGTGTGGCCCCCACCCCCACGGGGAACGATCCGGCAACGGCGGAACGGCGGAATGCGGGCCCACCTACTTCCTGGGCCGGAGGAGGCCGTTCGTCGATCGTCCTGAAGGAGGAGCACATCGGGGGCCGGACAGTGCGGTAATGGAGACGGGGCCCGTAGTGTGGGACCTGTCGGTGTGTTGCGAGGCTCAGTCCGTCACGAAGGGGGCGCGCGAAGCCCATGAGCGGTGTCATGAAGCGTATGGGGATGATCTTCCGCGCGAAGGCCAACAAGGCCCTGGACCGGGCCGAGGACCCGCGCGAGACGCTCGACTACTCCTACCAGAAACAACTCGAACTGCTGCAGAAGGTGCGCCGTGGCGTCGCCGACGTGGCCACTTCGCGCAAGCGCCTGGAGCTCCAGCTCAACCAGCTCCAGTCGCAGTCGACCAAGCTGGAGGAACAGGGCCGCAAGGCGCTCGCCCTCGGCCGTGAGGACCTGGCGCGCGAGGCGCTGTCCCGTCGCGCCGCCCTCCAGCAGCAGGTGGCCGACCTCCAGCAACAGCACCAGACGCTCCAGGGCGAGGAGGAGAAGCTGACCCTCGCCGCCCAGCGCCTCCAGGCGAAGGTGGACGCCTTCCGCACCAAGAAGGAGACCATCAAGGCCACCTACACCGCCGCCCAGGCGCAGACCCGCATCGGGGAGGCGTTCTCCGGCATCTCCGAGGAGATGGGCGACGTCGGCCTGGCCATCCAGCGCGCCGAGGACAAGACCGCGCAACTGCAGGCCCGTGCCGGGGCGATCGACGAGCTGCTGGCCTCCGGCGCGCTCGACGACCCCAGCGGGTTGGCCAAGGACGACATCGCGGCCGAGCTGGACCGCCTCTCCGGCGGCTCGGACGTGGAGCTGGAACTCCAGCGGATGAAGGCCGAGCTGGCGGGGGGCACCGGCGGCGACCGGCAGGCCATCGAAGGCGGCCAGGGTCAGGCGCGGGAGGAGCAGGCCCGGCAGCAGCAGGCCCAGGACGCGCCCCGCTTCGACAAGCAGTAGGCCCGCGGTGGGCCGCGGGGCCCCGTCCCCGGTTCCGGCCGCGGCCCCGCCGCCTTCCGCGTCTCCCCGCGTCCCTCCGCCGCGCGCTCCCTCACCACGGCGGGCGGAGGACGGAACCGGTACGCGCGAGCATCACCCCCGACTCGGTGGGAACCCGTCCCGTCGGCCGCACGGGAACGGGAAGAAGGAGAGCGACGTGATCGTACGGATCATGGGGGAGGGACAGGTCAGGCTGGACGACAGCCACCTGCCCGGCCTGAACGCGTTGGACGACGAGCTGCTCGACGAGATGGAGCACGGGGACGAGCCCGGGTTCCGCCGTACGTTGGCCGCCCTGCTGGACGCCGTGCGTTCCCTGGGCACGCCCCTGCCCGACGACTCGCTGGAGCCCTCGGAGCTGATCCTGCCCGCGCCCGGGGCCACCTTGGAGGAGGTGCGCGAACTGCTGGGCGAGGACGGCTTCTTCCCGACCGACGCCGCCCCGGGCGCCTCCGCCTGACCCGGCCGCCTGACCCGGCCCCCGCGTCCGCCCCCGCGGGGGCGGCGGCGCGTGCCCCCGAAATCCGCGCCGCCGCCCGCGCCCCGGCCCGTCAGGGCAGGGCGAGCATCCGGTCCAGGGCCAGCCGGGCGAACTTCTCGGTCTCCGGATCCACCTGGATGCGGTTGACGACCTTGCCGTCGGCCAGCGACTCCAGGGCCCAGACCAGGTGCGGCAGGTCGATCCGGTTCATGGTGGAGCAGAAGCAGACCGTCCGGTCGAGGAAGACGACCTCCTTGCCCTCGGGCGCGAAACGGTTCGCCAGACGGCGCACCAGGTTGAGCTCGGTGCCGATCGCCCACTTCGAGCCGGCCGGGGCGGCCTGGAGGGTCTTGATGATGTACTCGGTGGAGCCCACGTGGTCCGCCGCCGCGACGACCTCGTGGCGGCACTCGGGGTGCACCAGCACGTTGATGCCGGGGACCCGCTCGCGCACGTCGTTCACCGAGTCCAGCGTGAAGCGGCCGTGGACCGAGCAGTGCCCGCGCCACAGGATCATCTTCGCCTCCCGCAGCTCCTCGACGGTCAGCCCGCCGTTCGGCTTGTGCGGGTTGTAGACGACGCACTCCTCCAGGGACATCCCCATGTCCCGCACCGCGGTGTTGCGGCCCAGGTGCTGGTCGGGCAGGAAGAGGACCTTGTTCTCCCGGCCGTCCCCCTGCGAGAACGCCCACTCCAGCGCCCGCCTGGCGTTGGAGGAGGTGCAGATGGTGCCGCCGTGCCGCCCGGTGAAGGCCTTGATGTCGGCGGAGGAGTTCATGTACGAGACCGGGACGGTGACATCGGCGACGCCCGCCTCGGTCAGCACGTCCCAGCACTCGGCCACCTGCTCGGCGGTGGCCATGTCCGCCATCGAGCAGCCGGCGGCCAGGTCCGGCAGGACGACCTGCTGGCGGTCGGAGGTGAGGATGTCGGCGGACTCGGCCATGAAGTGCACGCCGCAGAAGACGATGTACTCCGCCTCCGGACGGGCGGCCGCGTCCCGGGCCAGCTTGAAGGAGTCACCGGTGACGTCGGCGAACCGGATGACCTCGTCGCGCTGGTAGTGGTGGCCCAGCACGAAGACCTTCTCGCCCAGCCGCTCCTTCGCCGCGCGGGCGCGTTCGACCAGGTCGGGGTCCGACGGGGCGGGCAGGTCGCCGGGACACTCCACGCCGCGCTCGCTGCCGGGGTCGGCCTGGCGGCCGAGGAGGAGCAGGGCCAGCGGGGTCGGCTGGACATCCAGGGACTCCCCGGGGGTGGCCGGGGTGGCGGGCGGGGCGGTGTTCACGGCACGCACCCTTTCGTGGGGCTCAACGGTCTTTTCGTCGGATTGACATTATCTATCATAACCGCGCCGTGTCGGTTTGACGATGGCCATCGCGTCAATGTGACGCATCCCCGCCGGGAGGTTCGGGGAAGTGACCGCGGGGCACCCGGTGTGCGAGCATGAAAGCCGCAAGGAGACGTGCCCGGCCTGGAATGAAACCGGGAAGCCGTCTGTTGAGCAGGCGGCAGAGCAGTCCGTACAACCCGGGAGAGAAGCAGATGTCCGTATCGGACGAGACCGCTGTGACGACTGACGGAATCATCCTGTCCGACGCCGCCGCGGCGAAGGTCAAGAGCCTGCTCGAACAGGAGGGCCGCGAGGACCTGGCCCTGCGCGTCGCCGTTCAGCCCGGCGGCTGCTCCGGCCTGCGGTACCAGCTCTTCTTCGACGAGCGCTCCCTCGACGGCGACGTCGTCAAGGAGTTCGACGGGGTCCGCGTCGTCACCGACCGGATGAGCGCCCCGTACCTCAACGGCGCCTCCATCGACTTCGTCGACACCATCGAGAAGCAGGGCTTCACCATCGACAACCCGAACGCCACGGGCTCCTGCGCCTGCGGCGACTCCTTCAGCTGAGCCGTCCGCCCGCCCGGCGGGCAGGGCGCGCACCGCGACACGCCGAAGGCGGCGACCCGGGACCGGGTCGCCGCCTTCGGCGTGTCCGGGGGCTTCGGCGAACCGCCAGGGAGGCGCCGTCCGGAGGAGTCCGGCCCCGCCCGCCGCCGCTCCGGTCCGGGGCGGGTGGGGGCCGGTCGTCGAAGTCGCCTCAGGGCCGCCCCTCGGGCAGCGGTTCGCCCTCCGCGTCCAGAACCCTCCGGTCGCCGACGGGCTCCTCCAGCCGCACCTCGGCGGTCGTCTTCTCGGCGATCGCGGCGCAGGCCCGGCCCGGCTCCTCGGGCTCCCCGGTTATCCGCACCGTCACCGACTCCGCGCTCTCCTCCGCGGTCGCCGTGTACTCCTCGCAGACCCCGCCCCAGAAGTGGACGGTGAGCGTACGGTCCCCCGCGTCGTACTCGTCCAGGTGTGTCGCGGTCGACACCGGATGCTCCCCCGCCGGGTCACCGGGATCGGCCGGGGAGGACGTGGGGTCGTCACCATCACCGTCACCGTTCGCGGGAGACGGCGCCAGGTACTCCTCCTCCACCGCCGGGTGGGCCACCGTGCGTTCCCGCCCGTCCGGCCCCGACACCTCGAACAACCAGGACGGCACCAGCAGGTCGCGTCCCTCCGAGCGGTACGCCGACAGTCCGAACTCCGCCCCCGTCACCTTCAGGACCGCGCGTTTCCCGCCCGGACCACAGGGCTCCGGGCTCCCGGCCCCGCCGGGGGCGTCGGGATCGCCGTCCGCGGGCGGCACGACACCCGGCCCGTCCGCGCCGGGCCTCCCCGTGCCGGGCCTCCCCGCGCACAGGACGTCCGGCCCGATCCGGCCACTGCGCTCGTTGAGCGCGGCCAGGGTCTCCTCGGCGCTCATCACCGGGTACTCGGCGTCCCCGCCCATCCGCACCGGCTCGGTCAGTCGTCCACCGCCGTCGGCCAACGCGCCCCCGTGGCCGACACCGATCTCGGTCGTCCGCCCGTGGACGGGCAGCCCGTCCCGCCGCGGATCGACACGGACGACCCGCAGTCCGTCCCGCTCCCGCCCGGCGTCCACCTCGGCGCCCTCCAGTCCGAGGGCCTCGACCACGGGCCGGGCGGCCTCCTTCGCCTCCTCGGGCGAGACGTCGCCGGCCTTCAGCGGGATCGGCGCGGTGAACGTCCAGGCGCCCGTGGCGGAATCCACCCGCAGCGTCCTGCCCTGCCCCTCGTCGGCGCCGCCGACCGTCCACGCGCCGTCCTCCTCGCGGACCTCGCCGGGCACCTCCAGCGCCTCGGCCAACGCGGCGACGCCCTCGCGGTCGACGTCGACGACCGAGCGGTAGGCCGGAGCCGACTCGGGCCCCTTCGGCAGCGGCCCGGTCGCCCTGTGGACGGGACCGCCGTCCGGGGCGGGCTCGCCGGGGGCGATCCCGCGCTCGACCGGGGTGGTCGCCGGTCCGCCGTAGCCGTCCAGGACCAGGGCGGCCGGCCTGCTCGCGGAGCCGTCCCGAGCCGCGTCCGCTCCCGCGCCGCCGGTGCCGTTCGCGGCCCAGTAGGCGCCGCCTCCGCCGGCCAGCAGGACGGCCAGGGCCACCGAGACGGCCGTCGGTCCGCGCCGCCGGGGGCGGGTGGGTTCCGGGGTGTGGTCGGCACTCACCGCATCGCTCCTTCGCTGGCGTGCGCCGCGCGTACCGCGTGTCCGGGTGGACTCGGGCGCACTCGCCTGTTCGTCGTGCGTGTTCTTCCAGCCGTGCGCCGATGTGACGTGGCCGGGACGCGGGAGGTTCCCCGGCCGCGTCCGACCCGGTGCCCTGGCGCGACGCCGGGGTGGAAGGGGCAGTAGCGTGGTGGCGTTTTCTCGCCCGTTCCCTCCCACCCTCTCCCAGGAGCAGCCCGCCGTGCGCATCGCCGTCACCGGATCCATCGCCACCGACCACCTGATGACCTTCCCCGGTCGTTTCGCCGACCAGCTCGTCGGCGACCGGCTCCACACGGTCTCGCTGTCGTTCCTGGTGGACACCCTCAACGTCCGGCGCGGTGGGGTCGGCGCGAACATCAGCTTCGGCATGGGGCAGCTCGGTGTGCGCCCGATCCTCGTCGGCGCGGCGGGCGCCGACTTCGGGGAGTACCGCGCCTGGCTGGAGCGGCACGGAGTGGACACCGACTCGGTGCGCATCTCCGAGGTGCTGCACACCGCCCGCTTCGTGTGCACCACCGACGCCGACCACAACCAGATCGGCTCCTTCTACACCGGTGCGATGAGCGAGGCCCGGCTGATCGAGCTCAAGGCCGTCGCCGACCGGGTGGGCGGCCTGGACCTGGTGCACATCGGCGCGGACGACCCCGAGGCGATGATGCGCCACACCGAGGAGTGCCGTACCCGCGGCATCCCCTTCGCCGCCGACTACTCCCAGCAGCTCGCGCGGATGGAGGGCGAGGAGATCCGCGGCCTGACCGAGGGCGCCGCCTACCTGTTCACCAACGAGTACGAGGCCGGCCTGGTGGAGTCCAAGACCGGCTGGAGCGCCGAGGAGATCCTGGCGAAGGTCGGCACCCGCGTCACGACGCTGGGCTCCAACGGCGTGCGCATCGAACGCGCCGGGCAGGAGACGATCACCGTGCCCTGCCCGCCGGAGGAGGAGAAGGTGGACCCCACCGGCGTCGGCGACGCCTTCCGCGCCGGTTTCCTCTCCGGTCTGGCCTGGGAGCTGGGTCTGGAGCGGGCCGCCCAGCTCGGCTGCATGCTCGCCACCCTGGTGATCGAGACGCTCGGCACCCAGGAGTACGAGCTGCGGCGCAGCCACTTCCTGGAGCGCTTCACCAAGACCTACGGCGAGGACGCGGCGGCCGAGGTCCGCGTCTCCCTGTCCTGAGTCCCGCGGCCGGGCGTCCGGGCCACGGTCACGCCAGCCGGCGCACCCGGTAGGCGTGACCGTCCGAGCCCAGGTACTCGTGACCGCGCATCCCGCACCAGGCGGGAACGTCCAGCCGGGCCGCCTCGTCGTCGGCGAGCAGCAGCACCGTGCCGCCCACCGGAACCCGGTCGATCACCTTCGCCAGTTCGATGACGGGGACCGGGCACCGCCGGCCCCTGGCGTCGACGGTGAGCGCCGGGGCGGGAAGGGGCTCCTCGGCGGCCGTCCCACCGGAAGCCCCCCGCGGCTCCTCCGCCCGGGGGCGGGTGAACCCCCTCCCGTCGGACCCCTCCTCGGTGGCCCTCCCCTCGGGGCCCCTCCGCGCGACGGCGGGCGCGCCGAGCCGGTCGCGCACCCCCCGCACCGCGTCCGGCAGCACCGCCAGGAAGGACTCCACGTCCGCCTCGGTCGTCCCCGGCGGCAGCGAGACGCGGACGTTGCCCTCCGAGAGCACCCCCATCGCCCGCAGGACGTGACTGGGCGTCAGGGTGTCGGAGGTGCACGAGGAGCCCGAGGAGACCGAGAAGCCCGCCCGGTCCAGCGCGTGGAGCAGCACCTCGCCGTCCACGTACAGGCAGGAGAACGTCACCACGTGCGGCAACCGCCGCACCGGGTCGCCCACCACCTCCACGTCCGGCACCAGTTCGGGCACCCGCGCCCGGATGTGGTCCACCAGGGCGCGCAGGCGCGCCGCCTCCGCGCCGGCCTCCGCGTGCACCGCCCGCAGCGAGGCCGCCGCCGCCACGATCGCCGGGAGGTCGGCGAACCCGGGGGACCGTCCCGACTCCCGCTCGTCCGCCGGGGGCGGCGGGGCGAACCGCGTTCCCTTGCGCACCACCAGCAGTCCGACCCCGCCCGGACCGCCCCACTTGTGCGCGCCGGCCGCCAGCAGCGACCAGCCGCCGCCCACCGGGCCCCACGGCAGCGACTGGGCGGCGTCCACCAGCAACGGCACCCCGGCCGCCGCGCACGACTCCGCGACCTCCGCCACCGGCTGCTCGGTTCCCACCTCGTGGTTGGCCGACTGGAGGCAGGCCAGCGCCGTGCCGCCGGTCTCGTCCTCCCGCAGCGCCGCGCCGAACTCCTCGGCCGACACCCGGCCCGTGCGGTCCACGGGCACCCTCACCACCGTCCCGCCGCCCGACTCGTGGGCCTCGGCCGCGTGCAGCACGGCGGAGTGCTCCACCGCGGAGACCACCAGACGCCGCCCGACCCGTCGCCGTCCGGTCAACGTCCCGGCGATCCCGGTGTGCAGCGCCCGGGTGCCCGAGGAGGTGAAGGACAGCTCGTCCGGCCGGCACCCCACCGCCTCGGCGGCCGCCTCGCGCGCGGCGTCCAACAGCAGCCGGGCCCGTCGGCCCTCCCGGTGCAGTCGGGTGGGGTCGGCCCAGCCCTCGTCGAGCGAGGCGAGCAGGGCCTGGCGGGCGACGGGGTGCAGGGGGAGGGAGGAGGCGGCGTCGAAGTAGGGCATACCGGCACGCTAACGCGCTTCGCGCGGCTCCGGGAGGAGAGCGCCCGACCATGGCCGGAGGCGCCCGTTCCACCCCATCGGAGGGAGGCGCGGCGCGTTGGGCACCCTCCCCGCGCGACCCGGAATGGCGTCCAGTAGGGTTTGGTCCGCATAAACATCCAAACCCCTGCCCGCGCCAGGGCCGCGCCCGACCACCAAGGCCGAGCCGGGCCGAGCGGGCGAGACTCTCGGGAAGGCGCTACGTGAGTCCCAACGGCTCCGACCGCTCGTCGCGGCGCCCGATGCGGCGGAAGCTGCCGCAGGCGCTTGCCGCGGGCCTGGTCCTGGCAACCGCCACCGGTTGCACATACGAGGACTTCCCCCGCCTCGGTATGCCCACCCCGGTCACGGAGGAGGCGCCGCGGATCCTCTCCCTGTGGCAGGGCTCGTGGGCGGCCGCGCTCGCGGTGGGCTTCCTGGTGTGGGGACTGATCCTGTGGTGTGTCATCGTCTACCGGCGCACCAGGACCAAGGTCGAGGTACCCCCGCAGACCCGGTACAACATGCCCATCGAGGCGCTGTACACGGTGGTCCCGCTCATCATCGTCTCGGTGCTCTTCTACTTCACCGCCCGGGACGAGTCGAAGCTCCTGGAACTCTCCGAGAAGCCCGACCACGTCATCAACGTCGTCGGCTACCAGTGGAGCTGGGGCTTCAACTACCTGGAGGACGTGGACGGTGACCCCGCCACGTCCAACAAGGACGCCGACGAGCTGGAAGGCATCCCCGCCTCCATGCTGGAGGCCGTCCCCGAGGGCGCCGAGGGCGTCCACGTGGCGGGCACGCCGGCCGACAGGAACCCGCAGACCGGCAACCCCGGCCCGACGCTGTGGCTGCCCAAGGGCGAGAAGGTCCGGTTCGTCCTGACCTCGCGTGACGTCATCCACTCCTTCTGGGTCGTGCCGTTCCTGTTCAAGCAGGACGTCATCCCCGGCCACACCAACCAGTTCGAGGTGACCCCCGAGAAGGAGGGCACCTTCCTGGGCAAGTGCGCCGAGCTGTGCGGTGTCGACCACGCCCGGATGCTGTTCAACGTCAAGGTCGTCTCCCCCGAGCGCTACCAGCAGCACCTGGAGGAACTGGCGGAGAAGGGCCAGACCGGCTACATCCCGGCGGGCGGAGCCCGCCAAGAACGAGAAGGCCAGTAACCCGTGAGCATCCTCAACGAATCCCAGGGTGCCGCCGCGACCGACCAGCCGGCGGCAACTCCCGCCCCACTGCGCCGGAACGAGCGCGGCAACCGAGTGGTCCAGTGGCTGACCACCACCGATCACAAGACGATCGGCACGCTCTACCTGGTCACCTCGTTCGCCTTCTTCTGCATCGGCGGTGTCCTGGCGCTCTTCATGCGCGCCGAGTTGGCCCGGCCGGGCCTGCAGGTCATGTCGAACGAGCAGTTCAACCAGGCGTTCACCATGCATGGCACGATCATGCTGCTGATGTTCGCCACCCCGCTGTTCGCCGGCTTCGCGAACTGGATCATGCCGCTGCAGATCGGCGCGCCCGACGTGGCGTTCCCGCGGCTGAACATGCTCGCCTACTGGCTGTACTCCTTCGGCTCGCTGATCGCGGTCGGCGGCTTCCTCACCCCGGGCGGCGCCGCCAGCTTCGGCTGGTTCGCCTACACGCCGCTCAGTGACGCCGTCCACAGCCCGGGCGTCGGCGGCGACATGTGGATCATGGGCCTGGCGCTCTCCGGCTTCGGCACCATCCTGGGCGCGGTCAACTTCATCACCACGATCATCTGCATGCGCGCCCCGGGCATGACGATGTTCCGCATGCCGATCTTCACCTGGAACGTGCTGCTGACCGGTGTGCTGGTGCTGCTGGCCTTCCCGGTGCTGGCCGCCGCGCTCTTCGCGCTGGAGGCCGACCGCAAGTTCGGCTCGCACATCTTCGACCCGTCCAACGGCGGCGCGCTGCTGTGGCAGCACCTGTTCTGGTTCTTCGGCCACCCCGAGGTCTACATCATCGCGCTGCCGTTCTTCGGCATCGTCTCCGAGATCGTCCCGGTCTTCAGCCGCAAGCCGATCTTCGGCTACGTCGGTCTGGTGGCCGCGACGATCGCGATCGCGGGTCTGTCGGTCACCGTCTGGGCGCACCACATGTACGTCACCGGCGGTGTGCTGCTGCCGTTCTTCTCCTTCATGACCTTCCTGATCGCGGTGCCCACCGGTGTGAAGTTCTTCAACTGGCTCGGCACCATGTGGAAGGGGTCGCTCTCCTTCGAGACGCCGATGCTCTGGACGATCGGCTTCCTGATCACCTTCCTCTTCGGTGGTCTGACCGGCGTCATCCTGGCCTCCCCGCCGCTGGACTTCCACGTCTCCGACTCGTACTTCGTGGTGGCGCACTTCCACTACGTCGTCTTCGGCACCGTGGTCTTCGCGATGTTCGCCGGCTTCCACTTCTGGTGGCCGAAGTTCACCGGCAAGATGCTCGACGAGCGGCTGGGCAAGATCACCTTCTGGACGCTGTTCGTCGGCTTCCACGGCACCTTCCTGGTCCAGCACTGGCTGGGTGCCGAGGGGATGCCGCGCCGGTACGCCGACTACCTGGCGGCCGACGGCTACACCGCGCTGAACACGTTCTCCACGATCTGCTCGTTCCTGCTCGGCATGTCGATGCTGCCGTTCTTCTACAACGTCTGGAAGACGGCGAAGTACGCGCCGAAGATCGAGGTCGACGACCCGTGGGGCTACGGCCGCTCGCTGGAGTGGGCCACCTCCTGCCCGCCGCCGCGGCACAACTTCGTCTCGCTGCCGCGGATCCGTTCCGAGGCCCCGGCGTTCGACCTGCACCACCCGGAGATCGCCGAAGTCGACCAGCTCGAGAACGCCCAGGGCCCCGAGGGCCCGGTCCTCTCCGGCGCCAAGGAGGGCGGCAAGTGAAGATCCAGGGACGCATGTTCATCTGGCTGTCGGTCTTCATCCTGGCCGTCGCCGTCGTCTACGGCGTGTGGGCCAAGGAGCCGGTCGGCACCACCGCCCTGTTCATGTCCTTCGGCCTGTCGATCATGGTCGGCTACTACCTGGTGTTCACGGCCCGCCGGGTGGACACCGGGGCCCAGGACAACAAGGACGCGGACGTCGCGGACGACGCCGGCGAGCTGGGCTTCTTCAGCCCGCACAGCTGGCAGCCGCTCGCCCTGGCGGCGGGTGCCGCGTTCGCCTTCCTGGGCGTGGCCGTCGGCTGGTGGCTGGTCTACATCTCCGCGCCGCTGCTGCTCGTCGGCCTCTTCGGCTGGGTCTTCGAGTACTACCACGGGGAGAGCCAGAACCAGTAGCACTACCCCACTACGCACGGGTCACCTCCGGAAACGCTCCGGAGGTGACCCGTTCGTACGTATCCGACTCGTCCGTTCCGCGCAGCGTTCCTACCGTGACAGCATGAGTCGTGGATCACACAGGAAGGCAATGACCTGCTTCCTGATACTCGTGCCGCTCGCGGTGGGACCCGCCGCCTGCGGCAGTGACGACAAGACCCAGGACGCGGCCCCTCACGACGCCACCGCGCACGTGGTGCTGAGCATCGACGAGGAGAGCCGCGCGGCCGACCCCGACAAGCCCCTGGAGATCACCGCCCGCGACGACCACCGCATCACGGACGTCCGCGCGGTCGACGCGGCGGGCCGCCGGCTGACCGGCGAGCTCTCCGCCGACGGCACCCGCTGGCGCAGCGCCACACCGCCGGCCGGAGCCACCCGCTACACCGTCGTCGTCGGCACCGAACGGGGCGACGGCACCCCCGGCCGACGCACGGCCGAGTTCACCACCCGCCCGGCCGGGGGGAAGAAGCTCACCGTCGACCTGGGGCCGGAGAACGGTACCTACGGCGTCGGCCGGCCCCTCACGGCCGAACTCGACCAGGCGATCAGGAGCAGGGAGCAGCGCGCGATCGTGGAACGCGCCCTGAAGGTGGAGTCCACTCCCGCGGTCGAGGGTTCCTGGCGGTGGATGGACGACCGGACGCTGCACTACCGTCCGCGCACCTACTGGCCGGCGCACGCCACCATCACGGTGCGCGGCGCCCTGAAGGGCCTGTGGATCCGGGACGGACTGCGCGGTGCGGCCGTGGAACCGGTGCGCATCCGCACCGGCGACCGGATCGAGGCCGTCGTCGACGTGGCGGAGACCCGGATGACGGTCCGGAAGAACGACAAGGTCCTGCGGACCATCCCCGTCACCACCGGGAAGCCCGGTTTCCGCACCCGCGAGGGCATCAAGGTCGTCCTCGGCAAGCAGGCCGCGGTGCGGATGACCGGCACCAGCATCGGCATCCCCGAGGGGAGCCCCGAGTCCTACGACCTGCCCGTCGAGTGGGCGACGCAGCTGACCGACAGCGGTGAGTTCGTGCACGCGGCGCCATGGTCGGCCGAGTACCACGGCCGGGAGAACGTCAGCCACGGCTGCACGGGCATGAGCACCGAGAACGCCCGCTGGTTCTTCGAGACCGTCCGTCCCGGCGACATCGTCCGGTACGTGGGCGGGGAGGGGGAGAGGATGCCGGTCTTCGGCAACGGCCTGGGCGACTGGAACCTCTCCTGGAAGGAGTGGCGCGAGGGCAGCGCCCTGCACGGGACCGGAGCCTGAGCGGGGCCGAGCGGCCCGCCCGGACCCCGTGGTGTCACTCGAAAGAGAACACGGAACGACGGACGGCCGCCGCGGACACCCTCCGGTGCCCGTGGCGGCCGTCCGTCCGTTCGCGTCCTCAGGCGGCCGTGCGCCGTGCGCCGCGCAGCAGCCCGGCCAGGGAGTCGGCCAGGAGCGCCGGGTCGATCGGGTGCGGAACCGCAGCCTCCGCGCGGCTCCAGGTGGCTAGCCAGGCGTCCTGCGGGCGACCGATCAACAGCAGGACGGGCGGGCAGGCGAAGATCTCGTCCTTGATCTGGCGGCACACCCCCATCCCGCCGGCGGGCACCGCCTCGCCGTCCAGCACGCAGACGTCGATCCCGCCCTCGTCCAGGGCGGCGAGCACCGCGGGGAGCGTGGCGCACTCGACGTACTCCACCGGCGGCACGTCGGCGGCCGGCCGGCGCCCGGCGGCCAGCCGCACCTGCTCGCGGGTGTTGGCGTCGTCGCTGTAGACCAGCACCGTGGCGGTCGGCTGCATGGTTCCTCCATGTCCTTGGAAGGCCCATGGGTCCACGAGGGCATGGGGCCATGGGTCCGGATGTGCCGTAACAAGCCGTCGTTGGCGGATGCTACTCCTCCCCGCCCTCCCCCGTCAGGGATCCGGCAAGCCCCTCGGATGGGCCATCTGAGCTGGACACGGGCCACTGACACACCGAACGGCACCCCCCGGGGTGAGGGCGGGATAAGCGACCGACATAATGTCGGCGTGGCGACAGCAACAGCAGTAGATACCGGGCACGCGCACCCGTCGGTCAACCGGCCGAACCTCACCAGCGTCGGAACCATCATCTGGCTGAGTTCCGAGCTGATGTTCTTCGCGGCCCTCTTCGCGATGTACTTCACCCTGCGGTCGGTGACGGGAGCCGAGTACTGGGGGGAACGGGCCGACATCCTGAACCTTCCGTTCGCGGCGACGAACACCACGATCCTGGTGCTCTCCTCCCTCACCTGCCAGCTGGGTGTCTTCGCCGCCGAGCGCGGTGACGTGAAGAGGCTCCGTCTGTGGTTCGTGGTCACCTTCGTCATGGGGGCGATCTTCATCGGCGGCCAGGTCTTCGAGTACACGGAGCTGGTCCACGAGGGGGTCTCGATTTCCTCCGGGCCCTACGGGTCGGCGTTCTACCTGACCACCGGCTTCCACGGCCTTCACGTGACGGGCGGTTTGATCGCGTTCCTGTTCGTCCTCGGCCGGACGTACATGGCACGGCGGTTCACGCACCACCAGGCCACCGCGGCCATCGTGGTGTCCTATTACTGGCACTTCGTCGATGTCGTCTGGATCGGCCTCTTCGCCACCATTTACCTGATCAAGTGATCCGGTAGTCCAGCCACAGCATCGACGCAGAAGATCCTGACACCGGGGTAATCCGTGAAAAAGCTCTCCGCACGACGGCGCCATCCGCTGGCGGCGCTCGTCGTCCTACTCTTCGCGCTGGCGGCAACCGGGGGGCTGTACGCCGCGTTCGCTCCAGCGGACGAGGCGAAGGCCGACACCTCGGCAGCGTCCTCGCAGTCCCTCGCCATCGAGGAGGGCGAGAAGCTCTTCGCCACCGGCTGCGCCAGTTGCCACGGCACCGGGGGCCAGGGCACCAGTGACGGTCCCTCGCTGGTGGGCGTCGGCGCCGCCGCCGTGGACTTCCAGGTGGGCACCGGCCGCATGCCGGCCCAGTCCCCGGGCGCCCAGGCGCCCAAGAAGCCGCAGGTGTACACCCAGGCACAGATCGACCAGCTCGCGGCCTACGTCGCCTCGCTCGGCCCCGGTCCCAGCATCCCGACCGAGGAGCAGTACGACCCGGCCGGCGCCGACGTCGCCGCCGGTGGCGAGCTGTTCCGCACCAACTGCGCGCAGTGCCACAACTTCACCGGCGAGGGCGGCGCGCTGACCCACGGCAAGTACGCCCCCGAACTCGACGGCGTCTCCGACAAGCACATCTACGAGGCCATGCTGACCGGCCCGCAGAACATGCCCGCCTTCCCCGACAGCATCATGCCGGAGAAGGAGAAGAAGGAGATCATCGCCTACGTCAACGAGGTCCAGGGCGAGAACGCCGAGTCCCCCGGCGGCTTCAAGCTGGGCGGCTTCGGCCCGGTCGCCGAGGGCATGTTCGCGTGGACGATCGTCCTCGCGCTTCTGATCGGCGTCGCCGTGTGGGTCGCGGCACGTACCGCCAAGGCCAGGAAGTCATGAGTAGCCACACCGGATCCCACGAAGACGTGCCAGACGAGAACCTGCCGGGCGAGCGTACGGCGCGCGGCGAGGCGGCGACCAGGGAGGAGAACCCCTTCGCCGACCCCGGCCTGCCGCCCCACGAGCCGCGCGTCCAGGACATCGACCAGCGGGCCGCGAAGCGCTCCGAGCGCACCGTCGCCCTGCTGTTCACCGTCTCGATGCTGGCCACCGTCGGCTTCATCGCCTCGTACGTGATCTTCCCGATCGACCAGTACGTCCACATCTGGCCGCTCGGCGAGATCAGCGCCCTGAACTTCTCGCTGGGTCTGACGCTGGGCATCGCCCTGTTCTGCATCGGCGCCGGCGCGGTCCACTGGGCCCGCACGCTGATGTCGGACCACGAGCTGATCGGCGAGCGCCACCCGGTCGAGGCGGACGAGGACACCAAGGAGAAGGTCCTCGCCGACTTCCACCAGGGCGCCAAGGAGTCGCAGATCGGCCGCCGCAAGCTGATCCGCAACACCATGTTCGGCGCGCTGGCCGTGGTGCCGCTCTCCGGCGTGGTGCTGCTGCGCGACCTCGGCCCCCTGCCCGAGGACAAGCTCCGCCACACCGCCTGGAGCAGGGGCAAGCTGCTGGTCAACCAGAACACCGGTGAGCCGCTGCGCCCCGAGGACGTCACCGTCGGCTCCCTGGTCATGGTCCAGCCCGAGGGGCTGGAGGAGGGCAGCCACGACTTCCAGAAGGAGATCGCCAAGGCCGCCGTCATGCTCGTCCGGCTGGAGCCCGAGGACATCAAGGACAAGCGGGAGCTGGACTGGTCCCACGAGGGCATCGTCGCCTTCTCCAGGATCTGCACCCACGTCGGCTGCCCCGTCACCCTGTACGAGCAGCAGACCCACCACGTGCTGTGTCCGTGCCACCAGTCGACGTTCGACCTGGCCGATGGAGCACGTGTGATCTTCGGCCCGGCCGGTCACCCCCTGCCGCAGCTGCGGATCGGTGTCAACGACGACGGCTTCCTCGAAGCGCAGGACGACTTCGCGGAGCCCGTCGGCCCGAGCTTCTGGGAGCGCGGATGAGTACTGCAGGCGACGCCCCGAAGCGCCGGGGCAAGGCGCCCGCCGGCGAGCGGGTCGCGGACTGGGCCGACGGACGGCTGGGGATCTACACCCTGGCCAAGGCCAACATGCGCAAGATCTTTCCGGACCACTGGTCCTTCATGCTCGGAGAGGTCTGCCTCTACAGCTTCATCATCATCATCCTGACCGGTGTCTACCTGACGCTGTTCTTCCACCCGAGCATGGCCGAGGTGGAGTACCACGGCGCCTACGTGCCGATGCAGGGTGTGCACATGTCGGAGGCGTACGCCTCGACGCTGGACATCAGCTTCGACGTCCGCGGCGGTCTGCTCATGCGGCAGATCCACCACTGGGCCGCGCTGGTGTTCCTGGTCGGCATGTTCGTGCACATGATGCGCGTCTTCTACACCGGCGCGTTCCGCAAGCCGCGCGAGATCAACTGGCTGTTCGGCTTCCTGCTGCTGGTGCTGGGCATGTTCACCGGCTTCACCGGCTACTCGCTCCCGGACGACCTGCTGTCGGGCACCGGCATCCGGTTCATGGAGGGCGCGATCCTCTCCGTGCCGGTGGTGGGCACCTACCTCGCCATGTTCCTGTTCGGCGGCGAGTTCCCGGGCACGGAGATCATCCCGCGGTTCTTCGTGGCGCACGTGCTGCTGCTGCCCGGCATCATGCTCGGCCTGGTGGTGGCGCACCTGATCCTGGTCTTCTACCACAAGCACACCCAGTTCGCCGGTCCCGGCCGGACGGAGAAGAACGTCGTCGGCATGCCGCTGCTGCCGGTCTACATGGCCAAGGCGGGAGGCTTCTTCTTCCTGGTCTTCGGCATCATCGCGGTGATCGCGGCGACGGTGACGATCAACCCGGTCTGGGTGCTGGGCCCGTACCGGCCGGACCAGGTGTCCACCAACGCGCAGCCCGACTGGTACATGGGCTTCTCCGAGGGCCTGATCCGCGCCATGCCGGGCTGGGAGATGGTGCTGCCGGGCGGCTACACCCTCAACCTGGGCGTGTTCATCCCGCTGATGATCTTCCCGCTGATCCTGGCGGCGATCGCCCTGTACCCGTTCATCGAGTCCTGGGTGACGGGCGACAAGCGCGAGCACCACATCCTGGACCGCCCGCGCAACGCCCCGACGCGCACCGCGTTCGGCACGGCCTGGCTCAGCCTGTACTTCGTGTGCCTGATCGGCGGTGGGAACGACCTGTGGGCCACCCACTTCCACCTGTCGATCAACGCCATCACCTGGTTCGTCCGGATCGGCTTCTTCGCGGTGCCGGTGATCGTCTTCATCGTCACCAAGCGGATCTGCCTGGGGCTGCAGCGGCGCGACCGCGAGAAGGTGCTCCACGGCCGTGAGAGCGGCATCATCAAGCGGCTGCCGCACGGTGAGTTCATCGAGGTGCACGAGCCGCTCTCCCAGGAGAAGCTCCACACGCTCACCGCGCACGAGCAGTACAAGCCGCTGGAGATCGGCCCGGAGACGGACGAGAACGGTGTGACCCGCAAGGTCGGTCCCATCCGGAAGCTCCGCGCCAAGCTCAGCCACGGCTACTACGGCGAGGGCAACCAGATCCCCAAGCCGACGACGGAGGAGTACAAGGAGCTCACCAGCGGCCACGGCCACCACTGACGGAACACCCGGAAGTCGCCACACGCGGGCCCCGGTCCTCTCTCGGGAGGGCCGGGGCCCCGGCGTCTTCCCGGGGGCGCGCGCCGCCCCGCCCGTCCGGAGTGCGGGCATCGGGCATGGCCCGGCCGGCGCTCCCGCTAGGCTGACCGCGGGCCGCCGCGGACATCCGGCCCCCGTATCGAACACGCCAGGAGTGATTCCCATGAGTGCTGCTACCCCTACCGGAGGCGACACCGTGGCGGCCCGCACCTGGCCGGACGTGCTGAGCGCGCTGCTGGCCGGTGAGGACCTGTCCGCCGACAGCACCGCGTGGGCGATGGACCGCATCATGCGCGGCGAGGCGACCGACGCCCAGATCGCCGGTTTCGCCGTGGCGCTGCGCGCCAAGGGGGAGACGGTCGACGAGGTCACGGGCCTGGTCCGCGCGATGTACGAGCACGCCAACGTCATCGAGGTGCCCGGCCCGTCGGTCGACATCGTCGGTACCGGCGGCGACCGGGCCAGAACGGTCAACATCTCGACGATGTCCTCGATCGTGGTGGCCGGCACGGGCGCCCGGGTCGTCAAGCACGGCAACCGCGCCGCCTCCAGCGCCAGCGGCTCCTCGGACGTCCTGGAGAAGCTGGGGATCAACCTGGACCTCACCCCCCGGCGGGTCGCCGAGGTCGCGGTCGAGGCCGGCATCAGCTTCTGTTTCGCGGTGCGCTTCCACCCCTCCCTGCGCCACGTGGCGGCCGCCCGGAAGGAACTGGGCGTCGCGACGACCTTCAACTTCCTCGGTCCCCTGACCAACCCGGCCCGGGTGGGCGCCCAGGCCACCGGAGTCGCCGACGCCCGGATGGCGCCGATCATGGCGGGCGTGCTCGCCGAACGCGGGACCTCCGCCCTGGTCTTCCGGGGCGACGACGGCCTGGACGAACTGACCGTGACGGGCACCTCGACGGTGTGGGTGGTCCGGAACGGCGAGGTGCGCCGGGAGGTCTTCGACCCGCGGGAGGTCGGCATCGACCCGGTGCCGCTGGAGGCGCTGCGCGGCGGGGACCCCGCCCACAACGCGGACGTGGCGCGCCGCGTGCTGGACGGCGAACGCGGCCCCGTGCGGGACGCCGTGCTGCTCAACTCCGCCGCCGCGCTGGTCGCCCTGGAGCCGGCCGCCGGCACCCCGCTGGCCGAGGGGATCGCGGCGGGGATGGAGCGGGCGGCGGAGTCGATCGACTCCGGCGCGGCCAGGGCGGCCCTGGAGCGCTGGGTGGCCGCCAGCAACGCCTGAACGCGCCGCTGTGGTCCCCCCGCGCCCCGCCGGCCCGCGCGGCCCGTGGCGGCTCGTGGAGCGCTCCGCCGGCCGTGCGCCGACGGAACGCGGGGCGGAGGGGGAAAGTCGACGGGCCCCGGTCACCACGGACGAGGTGACCGGGGCCCGGTCCGTGCCGGGGCCTAGGAGTCCAGGCCGATGGCGAAGGCGGCTTCCAGGTCGTGCTGGGAGTAGGTCCGGAAGGCTATGTGGGTCTCGGTGGACTCCACGCCGGGGACCTTGCTGATGCGGCCCGGGATGACCTCGGCGAGGTCGTCGTGCCGGGCCACCCGCACCATGGCGATCAGGTCGTGGGCACCGGTCACCGAATAGACCTCGCTGACCCCCTCCAGAGCGGCGATCTGCTCGGCGATCTCCGGGATGCGGTCGGTGCTGGTCTTGATGAGCACGATCGAGGTGATCACGGTCTTCCCTTCTTCGGGGGAGTCTCGCGGGGAAGTGCCGCGGCGGGGCCGCCGCGGGCGGCGTCACCCGGGGGACTTCGGTTCCCTTGGCCGCCGGATCCGGCCCGATCACTGTAGCCCGACGCGTCCCGGGGCCCGCGAGCACGGCCCGGTCCGGGACGAGCGGACCCCGCGTTCCGTCGCGGAGCCGGCGCGGGCGGCGTGGTGCGGTCCCCGGCCCGGGGAGAGGATGGACGCAACGGGGCCCACGGGACGGACGGTGCCGGTGGGCGCCGGCCGGTGTCGGCTCGGATACGGGCCGCACGCCGCGACACACCGCGCCGTCCCAGGCCGTAGGGTTGCGTGAATACCCCGGTCGTGCGACGGGCGGCGCGGCGGCGGACAGGCCGCACGAGGGCGTCCGGGACGTCGGGGGCGCTGGACACGACGAGGGTGACGAGGACAGCGGGAGCGACAGGACGACCACACGGGACGAGCAGGAACGCCCGGAAGGCCGCCGGTGCCCGAAGGCACCGGCGGCGCAGGGAAGACCGAGGAAAGGACGAGCACGATGCCGGTTCCCCGACCGAACGAAGGAACGCGTTGGCGCTGCACCATGTGCGGCAACCTCACCCGTTTCGACGTGACGCGCTCCAGCAAGGTGGTGGAGTACGTCCATCTGGACCTGGCCGGGGAGCCGAAGGTCGAGGAGCGCGAGGTGCTCAGTGAGACGATCGAGTCGGTGCGCTGCCGCTGGTGCAACGCGGTGGACCAGGTCGAGCTGGTGGACCGTCCCGGCGCGCAGGTGTGACGACGGGCGGGTGTGAACCGTGGTGGAACGGACGGGTGGTGAGCGCGAGCCCGCCGACGAGGCGTTGGAGCGCCCGCTGCCGGAGAAGGTGCGTCGCCGGGTGGTGGCGCTGACCGGGGACGCGCTCGGCGGGTTCAGCGTCGTCGAACTCCCCGCCCCGCTGCGGCAGTACGCCCGTTTCACCCCCCAGCGACGGGTTCGCTTCGCGGGCAACGCGATGGCCGCCGCGCTGGAGAGCGACCCGGTCTTCCGGCAGCGCGTCGCCGAACGGCTGCGCGAGGCGCTGCCGGAGCTGGCCGGCGCCGTGGAGGAAGGCACCTTCCCGGCCGCCGCCGATCCGGTGGACGTGGCCGCGGTCGCCTATGTGGTGCGCCCGGAGGGGTGGGCCAAGCTCGTCGCCGCGGCGGGGGAGGAGGCCCAGCGGGCGCAGGCCGAGCGGGCGGGGGAGGAGGCCCAGCGCGAGCTGGCCCGGCTCCGCGAGGAGCTGGCGAGGGCCAGGACCGCCGCGCGCACCGACACCGAGCAGCTCCGCGCCGAGCTGGAGACCGTCCGCAAGGAGAACGACTCCCTGCACCGCAGGCTGCGCAGCGCGCTCAGCGACGTCAAGCGCGGCGAGGCGGCGGCGCGCAAGGCGCGCGCGGAGCTGGAGGAGGCGCGGGCCACGGCCGCCGCGGAGAAGACGAAGGCCGAGAACGAGGCGCGACGCCTGCGGGCACGGCTGTCGGAGGCGGAGGCGGCCCTGGAGGCGAGCCGTCGGGCGGTGCGCGAGGGACGCAGCGTGGAGGACATGCGGCTGCGGCTGTTGCTGGACACGGTGCTGGACGCGGCCCAGGGGCTGCGGCGCGAACTCGCCCTGCCGCCCGCCACCCACCGTCCGGCGGAGACCGTGGAGGCGGTGGAGCCGGGGCGGATGACGCCCCGGGACATCGCGCGGCGCGCCCTGGCCGAGGACGACCCGGCGCTGCTCGACCAGTTGTTGGCGCTGCCCCAGTCGCACCTGGTGGTGGACGGCTACAACGTCACCAAGACCGGGTATCCGTCGCTGCCGCTGGAGAAGCAGAGGCTGCGACTGCTGGGCGGGCTGGCGGGGCTGGCGGCGCAGACCGGCACCGAGGTGACCTGTGTCTTCGACGGCGCGGACCTGGCGACGCCGGTGCTGCTGGCACCGCCGAGGGGGGTGCGGGTGCTGTTCAGCAAGCCCGGACAGACCGCCGACGAACTGATCCGCCGGCTGGTGCGCGCCGAACCCCCGGGGCGTCCGGTGGTCGTGGTCTCGGCGGACCGCGAAGTGGCCGACGGGGTGGCCGCGGCCGGTGCCCGCCCCGTGTCGTCCGTGCTGTTGCTGCGCCGGCTCGGCCGCACCTGAGGCCGGCGCCGGCCGGGTCTCCACCGTCCGCGGGGCGGGTGTGGGACGGCGCGGCGCGGGGTATGGTCCGGCAGGATCCGACGAGCCGTCAGAAGAGCGCGGAGCGGCCCGAAATGTCCGTCGAATGGGAACGCAGCGTCAGCGCCCGGTCGCCGGCAGTGGGCCGATGGTAAAGGATGTGGCCGTCGGGCGGGTTTTTTCCCATGATGATTTGAAGCGACCACGGCGCATGGCTAGTGTCTGGCCCGAACCTCCGCGCGGTTGATCACCCAACCGGGGTGGCAGCGGGGGTACCGCCGAATCCGCGGCGCTCATCGCGGAGCCGGGTGGCCAACCACCTCCGGCAGGCGGCTGAGGAAGAAGGAGCTCGCCCCAGTGGCGTCCCACCGTCGACCCAAGCAGCCGAACCGCACCCGGGTGACCGTGCTCACCGCGACCGCAGCAGCGGCGGTCGCGCTCACCTCCCAGGCGGCCCACGCCGATCCGAAGCCCACCAAGAAGGAAGTCAAGGCCAAGGTCGACAAACTCTACGAGGAGGCCGAGGCCGCCACCGAGAAGTACAACGGCGCCAAGGAGAAGCAGGAGAAGCTGGAGAAGCAGATCAGCAACCTGCAGGACAGCGTCGCGCGAGGCCAGGACGAACTCAACGACCTGCGCGACAGCCTCGGTTCGATGGCCACCGCCCAGTACCGCGGCGGCGGCATGGACCCGTCCCTGCAGCTGTTCCTCTCCGCCGATCCCGACAGCTACCTGGAGAAGGCCTCGGCACTCGACCAGCTCGGCAGCAAGCAGAGTTCGGCCCTGAAGAAGATCCAGACCAAGCAGCGGACCCTCGCGCAGCAGCGCGAGGAGGCCTCCGACAAGCTGAAGGACCTGGAGGACACCCGCAAGGAACTCGGCGACAAGAAGAAGAAGGTCCAGAGCAAGCTCGCCGAGGCGCGGCGGCTCCTGAACAGCCTCACCGCGCAGGAGCGGCGGGAGATGGCCGCCGAGGATGCGCGCGCCAGCCGCAACTCCGAGGCCCGCGTGGACCTCGGCAGCACGGCCTCCGCCAGCCAGCGGGCCTCGGCCGCCCTCGGCGCGGCCCAGTCGAAGATCGGCTCGCCCTACGTCTGGGGCGCCACCGGCCCCAACTCCTTCGACTGCTCGGGGCTGACCTCCTGGGCCTACGCCCAGGCCGGGGTCTCGCTGCCCCGCACCTCGCAGGCCCAGGCCAACGCCGGCACCAGGATCTACTCCCAGAGCCAGCTCGCCCCGGGCGATCTGGTCCTCTTCTACGGCGACCTGCACCACGTCGCCCTCTACGCCGGCAACGGGCAGATCCTGCACGCCCCCAGGACGGGCACCACCGTGCGCTACGAGTCCATCAACAACATGCCGTTCATGTTCGGCGTGCGCGTCTGAGCGGACCGGAGTCGCTCCGGCCCCCTCCGGCCTCTTCCGCGGCCTCCTTCGTCCGGGTGAATCCGGACGGAGGAGGCCGTTGTCGTCCCCCGGCCGCGGCCACCGCGTGACCTGGGCCGGAGGCGAGGAGCGAGGGGTTCCGGGGCCGGCGGGCCACGGGGTGACGGACCGTGAACCGAGCGTGGCGATTCGACTACTCTCGGCGGTCACCGTCCCGACGGGCGGCCGCGCACCCGTACGGCACACCGGCACACGCCGGCCCACCTTCCGCGCGGCGGCCCGCGAGCACCCCAGAGGAAGGGAGAGCGGCTCCACCGTGGTCTCGCACCGGTCCCCCCGACACGGCACCCCGCGGCGACGCGCCCCGCACCCCGGAGCGTTCGGACTGGGCGTCCGGGCCACCGCGTTCTCCGCCGCGGCCGGCGCCGTCGCGGTCCTGACGGCGGCACCGGCCGGCGCCGAGCCCGGCGCGGAGGAGTCCCCGGCCGCGCTGAACGCCCGGGTGGACCGGCTCTACACCGAGGCGGCCCAGGCCACCGAGGAGTACAACGCCACCGCCGAACGCGTGGAGGAGCTGCGCGGACAGGTCGAACGGGCCCAGAGCGCCGCCGCGCGCGACCAGGCCAGGGTCAACCGGATGCGGGACGACCTGGGAACCCTGGCGGCGGCCCAGTACCGGGGAGGGGAGGTGGCCCCCTCCCTCGCGCTGTTCCTCTCCGACGAGCCCGACGAGTACCTGGCCAGGGCCGCCGCCCTGGACCGGATCAGCAGTCGTCAGGCCGCCCGGCTCCGGGAGTACCGGCACGCGGTGCGGTCGCTGGAGGAACAGCGGGCCCGAGCCGGCGGGAAGCTCGCCGAACTCGGGCACCGACGCGAGGCGCTGCGCAGGCACCGCGCGGCCGTCCAACGCAAGCTCGGTGCCGCACAGCGGCTCCTCAACCGGCTCCCGTCCGAGGAGCGCGCCGCCCGCGAACGCGCCTCGCGCGGCACCGGACGTCCCGCGGCACCGGGGGCCGGCGGCCCGTCCTCGCGAGCCTCGGCGGCGGTGGCGGCCGTACGGCGGGCGGTCGGCTCCCCGTACGCCTGGGGCCAGGCCGGACCGCACGCGTTCGACTGCTCGGGGCTGACCTCCTGGGCCTACGCCCAGGCCGGGGTCTCCCTGCCCCGGACCTCACAGGGGCAGTCGCGGGCCGGGCGGCGCGTCCCGCGGGAGCAGGCGCTCCCGGGGGACCTGGTCGTCTACGGGCCGGACGCCGGGCACGTGGGGATGTACGTCGGCGGCGGACAGGTCGTGCACGCCCCACACCCGGGGGCCCGGGTCAGGTACGACCCGGTCGGGATGATGCCGGTGGCCGCCGTGGTCCGCCCCTGACTCCCGGCCCGGGGCCCCGTACGATCGGCGGTGTGAGACGGCGGTGGCGGGGCGCGGTGGCGGCGTGGACGGCCGGTCTGCTGGTGTTCTCCGGCGCCTGTACGGCCCCGGGGGAGGACGGCGCCGAACGCGCCGCGGCCCAGGCCGTGCTGGACCGTCAGGCCGACGCCGTCCGGGGCGGCGACGCCGGGGCCTACCTGGCGACCGTCGACCCCCGGGCGGAGGAGTACCGCGCCGACCAGCGCAGGGTGTTCCGCAACCTCGCCCGGCTCCGTTTCGACCACTGGTCCTACCGGGTCACCGCCGTCGGGGGCGACGCCTTCCCGCTCCCGGACGCGGACGGCGGGGGCGGGACGCGCGGCGCGCCGCGCCGGCTCGCGGTGCGGGCCGAACTCCGTTACCGCGTCGAGGGGTACGACCCGGTGCCGGTGCGGGACGTGGAGCACCTGACGCTCACCCGGCGGGCGGGGCGCTGGTACGTCTCCGGGGACGACGGCGGGGAGCCCCGAGGGCAGCGGAGCACCGAACAGCCCTGGGAGCAGGGCGAACTGACCGTCGTGCGCGGCGAGCGGAGCCTGGTGCTGGGCTCGGGGCGCCCCGAGGCGGATCTGCGGGCCCTCGCGGAGGACGCCGATCGGGCGGTGCCCGCGGTCGAGGCCGTCTGGCCGGAGGACTGGCCGCGCAGGGTCCTCGTGCTGGCCCCCGCCTCGGTGGAGCGGCTGGCCGGGTTGCTGGGCGGCGAACCCTCCTCCTACCAGGGCATCGCGGCCGTCACCACCGGCGAGGCGGGCGGCGGCGGGCGGACGCCCGCGGAGCGGGTCGTGGTCAACCCCGAGACGTACTGGCTCCTGGGCGAGGACGGCCGACGGATCGTCATGACCCACGAGGTGACCCATGTGGCGACCCGCGCGCACACCACCGGCTCCACCCCGATGTGGCTCTCCGAGGGCTTCGCCGACTGGGTCGGCTACCGGGGCACCGGACGGCGACCCACCCGGGTCGCTCCCGAACTGACCGCCGCCGTGCGCGGGGGCGAGACGCCCCGCCGGCTGCCGACGGACGAGGACTTCGACTTCGCCGGGGACGCCGAACGGCTCGCCCTGGCCTACGAGGGCGGCTGGCTGCTGTGCCGGATGGTGGCGGGGCGCTGGGGCGAGGAGAAGCTGGTGGAGCTCTACCTGGCGACCGGCCGCGCCGGGGAGGGAACGGTGGACTTTGCGGTCCGCGAGGTGCTCGGCCTCGACGTCACCGAGCTGACCGAGCGGTGGCGCGCCTACCTCGGGCGGGAACTGGGCCGGGCCGCGGGGGAGTAGCGGCCGCCCCCCCCTTGTCGGGACGCGGCTCCGCTTCGGCGTCTCCCGGTGCGTCTCCGGTGCCCGGTGCCCGGTGTCTCCCGGTGTTCTCCGGCGCCCTCAGCGGGCCAGGAGCCGTCCGGAGGCGGTCGCCCCGGCGTCCGCCTCCGGCCCGTCCCCACCGTCGGACCCGGTGGCGCCGGGCTCCTCGCCGTCGCGCCCGTCCTCCGCGCGGCGCGACGGCTCGGTCACCGTCGTTCGCCACAGCCGGGCGCAGGCCAGTGCGGCGGCGGCCAGCAGCAACCCGTTGCGCACCACCAGCAGGGTGATCCCCAACGCGTCGCTCGCCACCACGCTCCCGAAGTGCAGGGGGAACTCCAGCAGTGTCACCCCCGTCGCCACGACCACCAGCACCGCGGGCAACCCCTGCCGGCCGGTGCGCAGTGCCACGCACACCGCCGCCAGCCCCACCAGCCAGACCATGTACTGCGGACTGATCACCCGACTGGTGACGGTGAACAGCAGCACGGCGGCGAACGCGGCGTCCGCCGCCGTGCTCGCCGTCCACCGCACGGCCCGCAGCCGCCACCGCAGCAGCCACCCGAAGGCCGCGACCGAACACACCAGAGCCGCGGCGCTGACCGTCTCCACGTGGGGCCCCAGGAACTCCACCGAGCCGTAGTTGAGCAGCACCCGGCCCTCCCAACCGAAGTGGCGCGCCACGTGGAAGACCAGGGCCCCCACCGACTCCACCTCGGTGCCCCGGTCGCGCTGGTGGGTGAGGAACTCCAGCGCGCCGGGCATGGCGGCGGCGAACGCGGCGGTCAGCGCCACGGCCGTGACCAGCGCGGTGCCCCACACCACCCGGGTGACGCGCCCGCGCGGGGTACCCGCCAGCAGCAGCGCGGGCCACACCTTCAACAGCGCGCCGAGGGCCACCAGGGCCCCGGCCACGCGCGGCCGGCGGGCCAGGACCGTCAGCGCGGCGACCGCGACGGCGGTGACCATCAGGTCGTAGCGGGCGTAGACGGTCGGCCCCAGCAGCGGCACCCCGGCCACCCACACCCACGCCCCCGCGTACCGCCGCCGAGCGACCCCGGGCGCCCGGCGGGAGGCGTGCAGCAGCAGGGCGAAGGCGACCGCGTCGGCCGCGCAGGCCAGCACGTAGAAGGCCGCCGGGTACTCCAGGAACGGCAGCAGGGCGGGGGAGAGGATCGCCAGCGCGGCGGCGGGCGGGTACTGCCAGGTGACGTCGCCCTGGGGGAAGGCGCCCGTGCGCAGCACCTCGTACCAGCCCTGGTAGATCACCGAGACGTCGCTGGTGACGTCCGGCCCCGGCACGGTGATCACCTTGAACACGCACAGGAGCAGTACGGTCCGGGTGGCGGCCCAGGCCGCGACGGGAAGGCGCATGCACCGACCGTACCGGGTGCGGTCGGCGGTTCCGTCTCCGCCGCCGCACCCGGCGGCGGGGACGCGCGGTGGACGGTTGTACTGTCGGCGGCGATGGACAAGACCCTGATCGTCACCAACGACTTCCCGCCCCGCCCCGGCGGCATCCAGGCGTTCCTGCACAGCATGGCGCTGCGGTTGGATCCCGAGCGGGTCGTCGTCTACGCCTCGACCTGGAAGCGGGGCCGGGAGGGCGCCGAGGCCACCGCCCGCTTCGACGCCGAGCAGCCCTTCACCGTGGTCCGCGACCGCACCACCATGTTGCTGCCCACCCCGCGCGTGACACGCCGGGCGGTGGAGCTGCTGCGCGAACACGGCTGTACGTCGGTGTGGTTCGGGGCCGCGGCCCCGCTGGGCCTGATGGCCCCGGCGCTGCGCCGCGCGGGCGCGCGGCGGCTGGTGGCGACGACCCACGGCCACGAGGCCGGCTGGGCCCAACTGCCCGCCGCCCGGCACCTGCTGCGCCGTATCGGCGAGGGCACCGACACCCTCACCTACCTCGGCGAGTACACCCGCTCCCGGATCGCCGCCGCGCTCACCGACGAGGCGGCGGCCCGGATGGTCCACCTGCCGCCCGGCGTGGACGAGAAGACCTTCCACCCCGACTCCGGGGGCGCCGCCGTCCGCGCCCGGCTCGGGCTGGCCGACCGGCCGGTCGTGGTCTGCGTCTCCCGGCTGGTGCCGCGCAAGGGGCAGGACACCCTCGTCCGCGCCATGCCGACGGTGCTCGCCGAGGTCCCCGACGCGGTGCTGCTGATCGTCGGCGGCGGTCCGTACGGGGCGACGCTGCGCACGCTCGCGCGGGAGACCGGCGTCGCCGACTCGGTGCGCTTCACCGGACCGGTGCCCTGGGAGGAACTGCCCGCCCACCACGGGGCCGGCGACGTCTTCGCCATGCCCTGCCGCACCCGTCGGGGCGGACTGGACGTCGAGGGGCTCGGCATCGTCTACCTGGAGGCCTCGGCCACCGGGCTGCCGGTCGTCGCGGGCGACTCCGGCGGCGCCCCCGACGCGGTGCTGGACGGGGAGACCGGCTGGGTGGTGCGCGGCGGCGCCCCGGACGGCGCCGCGGAGCGGGAGACCGCCGAGCGGATCGTCACCCTGCTGAAGGACCCCGAACTGCGCCGCCGGATGGGCGCGCGCGGCCGGGAATGGGTCGAGGAGCGCTGGCGCTGGGACCTGCTGGCCGAGCGGCTCCGGACGCTGCTGTGACTCCGGACGCCGGTGCGGCCCCGAAGCGGTGACCGCCTCCGGCGGGGAGAACGAAGCTCCCCCGGCGTGTGCCGTGCGTGCCGTGTCGGCCGCGCGGGCCGTCCGCCTACGAGTACAGCGCCTCGATCTCCCGGGCGAAGTCCCTGGCGACCACGGCGCGCTTGAGCTTGAGGGAGGGCGTCAGGTGTCCCGACTCCTCGGTGAACTGGGCCGGCAGGACACGGAACCTGCGGACCGACTCCGCCCGTGAGACCGCCGCGTTGCCGTCGTCGACGGCCTGCTGGACGGCGGCCAGCAGCTCGGTGTCGGCCAGCAGCTCGTCCCGCGACAGGCCCGACTTGCCGTGCTCCTCGGCCCAGCGCGGCAGGAACTCCTCGTCCAGCGTGATCAGCGCGCCGACGAAGGGCCGGCCGTCGCCGACCACCATGCACTCGGCGACCAGGGCGTGGGACCGGATGCGGTCCTCGATGACGGCGGGGGCGACGTTCTTGCCGCCCGCCGTCACCAGGATCTCCTTCTTGCGGCCGGTGATGGTGAGGTAGCCGTCCTCGTCGAGGGTGCCGATGTCGCCGGTGTGGAACCAGCCGTCCGCCATCGCCTCGGCGGTGGCGGCCTCGTTGTTCCAGTAACCGCTGAACAGGTGCTCGCCGCGCAGCAGCACCTCGCCGTCGTCGGCGATCCGCACCGTCGAGCCCGGCAGCGGCTGCCCGACCGTGCCGACCTTCGGCCGGTCGTAGGGGTTGAACGCGGTCGGCGCGCAGGACTCGGTGAGGCCGTACCCCTCCAGCACGGTGAAGCCGATGCCGCGGTAGAAGTGGCCCAGCCGCTCGCCCAGCGGGGCGCCGCCGGAGATGGCGTGGGTGGCCCGGCCGCCCAGGACCGCGCGCAGCTTGCCGTAGACCAGCTTGTCGAACAGCCTGTGCCGCAGTCGCAGGCCCAGCGAGGGGCCCGAGGGGGCGTCCAGCGCGCGGCTGTAGGCGATCGCGGTCTCCGCGGCCCGGTCGAAGATCTTCCCCTTGCCCTCCGCGCGAGCCTTGGCGCGGGCCGAGTTGTAGACCTTCTCGAAGACCCGCGGCACGCCCAGGATCAGCGTCGGGCGGAAGCCGGCCAGGTCGTCGGTGAGGTGCTTGATGTCGGGGCTCAGCCCGAGCCGGATCGGCGCCATGACGGCCGCCAGCTGCACCATGCGGCCGAAGACGTGGGCGACCGGCAGGAACAGCAGCACCGATCCCTCACCGGGCACGAACAGCGGCCTCAGACGTTCCACCACGTTGCCGCAGTCCGCGAAGAACGCCCGGTGGGACAGGACGCAGCCCTTGGGGCGGCCGGTGGTGCCGGAGGTGTAGACGATGGTGGCCGGCGAGTCGGCGTTCGCGACGGAGCTGTGCTCGTCCAGGACGGCGTCGGAGACCTGCGCGCCGGAGTCGGCCAGCTTCTGCACCGCGCCGTCGTCGACGACCCACAGGTGTTCCAGGGCCGGCACCCGGTCGCGCACGGACTCCACGGAGGCGGCGTGGGTGCCGCTCTCCACGACACAGCCCACCGCGCCGGAGTCGCCGAGGATCCACTGGATCTGCTCGGGGGAGCTGGTCTCGTAGATCGGCACGGTCACCGCGCCGGCGCTCCAGATCGCGAAGTCCAGCAGCGTCCACTCGTAGCGGGTCCGCGACATCAGGCCGATCCGGTCACCGGGGCGGATGCCCGCGGCGATCAGTCCCTTGGCCGCCGCCCGCACCTCCGCCAGGAACTCCCGGGAGGTCAGGTCCCGCCAGGTGCCGTCGGAGTCCTTGCGGGCGATGACGGGAACGTCCGGGTGCTGTACGGCGTTGCGACGGACGAGGTCGGTCAGGTTCCCGTCCGCGGGCACCTCGTACAGGGCCGGAAGACTGAACTCGCGCAAAACAGATGCTCCTCATCGGCACCGCCACGGAACCGCTGGGGAACGGCCTCCGTCGGCTCTGGCCACGAGACAGGGGGTCTCGAGGGTTGGACGGCCACGGACGTTACCCACCGGTACGGGGCTCGGGGTAGGGGGTGGCGCCGATCTGTTCGGTGCGTCACACACCACGTGTCCGTCTCCGAGCAGGGTAGTCCACCCCCGCGAGGTCACGAACCGACGGCCGTTCCCCGGGGCGGAGACGACCGTCGGGGACGCCGGGGCGGGGCACGGACCGTAGGGTGACCGTAGGGTGGGGGCATGCGAGTCCACGTGGTGAGCGACGTGCACGGCGACAGCCGGAACCTGGCCACGGCGGGGGACGGGGCGGACGCGCTGATCTGCCTGGGCGACCTCGTCCTGTTCGTCGACTACGCCGACCACGGCCGCGGCATCCTCCCCGACCTGTTCGGCGCGGAGAACGCGAGCCGCTACGTGGAACTGCGCGCCGCCCGCCGCTTCGACGAGGCCCGCGAGTTCATGGCCGGGCTGTGGGCCGGGATCGGCGCGGCGGAGGACGGCGGGCGCGCGGCCCTGCTGGAGGAGGCCGTGCGCCGCCAGTACGCCGAGCTGTTCGCCGCCTTCCCCACACCGACGTACGCCACCTACGGCAACGTGGACGTCCCCCGACTGTGGCCCGAGTACGCCGCGGAGGGCACCACCGTCCTGGACGGGCGGACGGTGGAGATCGGGGGCCTGCGCTTCGGTTTCGTCGGCGGCGGGCTGCCCAGCCCGATGCGCACGCCCTACGAGGTGGACGAGGAGACCTACGCGGCGAAGGTCGCCGCGCTCGGCGAGGTCGACGTCCTGTGCTCCCACATCCCGCCCCTGGTGCCCGACCTGTGCTACGACACCGTCGCCCGCCGCTTCGAGCGGGGCAGCGAGGCGCTGCTGGAGGCGATCCGCGCGGTGCGTCCCCGCTACGCGCTCTTCGGGCACGTGCACCAGCCGCTGGTGAGGCGGACCCGGATCGGCCCGACCGAGTGCGTGAACGTCGGCCACTTCAACGCCACCGGCAGGCCCTGGGTGCTGGAGTGGTGACCGTGGCGGCGCGGGGGCGGGGAACGCGCGGGGCCGTACGCCGAGCGCGGTAGCCTTCCCGCAGACGGCAGGCAGCGGAGCCCGCACGGGCCGGGCGACGGGAGCCGGGCGCGACGGCGGCAAGCGGAGGAACCACAGGGATGGCCGAACACACCAGGTCGAGCATCATCGTCGAGGCGGCACCCGCCGAAGTGATGGGGGTGATCGCCGACTTCGAGCGCTACCCGGAGTGGACCGGCGAGGTCAAGGAGGCCGAAGTGCTCTCCACGGACGACCGGGGCCGCGCCGAGCGGGTCAGGCTGCTCCTCGACGCCGGCGCCATCAAGGACGAGCACACCCTGGCCTACGAGTGGGTCGCCGACGGCGAGGTCCGCTGGTCGTTGGTGAGGTCGCAGATGCTGCGCACCCTGGACGGCGTCTACAGCCTGCGGGCGCTCGGGGACGGCGAGCGCACCGAGGTGACGTACCAGCTCACCGTGGACGTGAAGATCCCCATGCTCGGCATGATCAAGCGGAAGGCCGAGAAGGTCATCATCGACCGCGCTCTGGACGGGCTGAAGAAGCGCGTCGAGAGCGGCGCGCGGTCCTGAGCGGCGGCCCCGGCGTCCCGCGGATGCGTACGGTCCTGGTCACCGGTGGCGGCGGCAGCGGCCGCACCACCGTCGCCGCCGCCACCGCGCTGGCCGCGGCGCGGTGCGGGCGGCGGGTCCTGCTGCTGGGCACCGGATCCCCCGGCGGTCCGGAGGCGCTGTTCGACGGCGGCGCCGGTCCGGACGGCGCCGAGCCGGACGGCGGAGGGGCGCCCCGTCGGGTGGCCCCCGGCCTGTGGCTGGCCCGGACCGACTCCGGCGCCGCCTTCCGGGCGCGGGCCGTGTCCCTCCAGGAGCGCGCCCGCTCCGCCCTCGACCTGCTGGGCGCCGAATCGCTGGACGACGACGAACTGGCCGAACCGCCCGGCGTGGACGCCCTCGTCCTGCTGGGCGCGTTGCGTGCCGCGCACGCCCCCGCGGAGCCCGGCGGGGGGCCGGCGTACGACCTGCTGGTGGTCGACCTGCCCCCGGCCGGACAGGCCGTGAGGACCCTGGCGCTGCCCGAGCTCGCCCGGCGGTGGCTGCGCCGACTGCTGCCGCCGGAGCGGCAGGCCGCCCGCGCGCTGCGACCGGTGCTCGCCCAGCTCGCGGGGGTGCCGATGCCGGCTCGGTCCCTGTACGAGGGCGCCGAGCGGCTGGACGGCGAACTCGCCGCCGTGCAGGGGGTGGTCGAGTCCCCGAAGACGTCGGTGCGGTTGGTCGTCGAGCCCGGGGGCGCGGCCGTCCGCGCGCTGCGCGAGGCCCGTGCCGGGTTGGCGCTGCACGGTCTGGCCGTGGACGCGGTCGTCGTCAACCGTCTGCTGCCGGACTCCTCCGCCGATCCGTGGTTGGCGGAGCTGGCGGCCCGACAACGGCGGACGGCCGCGCTGATCGCCGGGGAGTGCCGGGAGGAGACCGTGCCCGTGTGCGAGCTGCCGCACCTGGGGCGGGAGCCGGAGGGGCTCGGAGACCTGGAGAAGTTGGCCGAGCTGCTCCCCGACGGACCGGAGGAGGACGTCGGCCCGCGGGCGGGCGGCACCGGAGCGGACGGGCCGTGGGTGGTGGAGGACCGGTTGGCCGCCGACGGCGTGCTGGTGTGGAGGTTGCCGCTGCCCGGGGCCTCCCGGGACTCCCTGACGCTGGTGCGGCGCGGTGACGAGGTGATCGTCACCACCGGGCCGTTCCGGCGGGCACTGTCGCTGCCCGCCGCGTTGCGCCGCTGCGCGGTGACCGGTGCCCGGCTGGCCGACGGCGAGCTGTCGGTGCGCTTCGAACCCGAGCCCGGTCTCTGGCCCGCGCGCGACTGATGCGCGACCGCCGTGTGACGGTGACGCCGGGGCGCCGACCGTGCCCGCCCGTCCGCGCGGGGGCGTTCGGGTACCGTCGAGGCGGAGGAGACCTCCCGCGGCGGCCGCCCGGCCGTCCGCCCGGTCGCCACCCGCCGCGGCCCGCCGCGGCGTCCGTCCGCAGCCCACCGCCTCAGGAGCCCGCCGTGAGCGATGCCAACGAGCGCCCCACCGACACCGACACCGACGCCTGGGCCGCCGCCTGCGAGGAGGACCTCGCCGCCGAGCGGGAGCGCCGTCGCGAGCGGTACGGGACCCCGCCCGGCAGCGCCGCCGAGGAACTGCGCAAGCTGGCCGAGGCGGTCACCGGGAAGCTCGCCGAACTCGGCGCGTCGCCGGTCGGTCCGGCCGCGGCGGGTGCCGTGCGACAGCTCGCCGAGCAGGCCAGGGCGGCGGTGGAGCCCGTGGTGGAGCGGAACCCGAGGGTCTTCGAGCACCTGGCGGCCGCCGGAGGCGAACTCCTGGCCGCCTACCGGGCCGCGGTCACGGGGCAGGAGGGCCGCTGGACCCGCGGCGACACGGAACCGGAGGCGCGGGGCGAGGAGGCCGGCCCCCGGGAGACCGGCGGGGTGCCAAAGGGCCCGGACGGCGACCGGGACCACCCGGCGGGCCGGAACGGGACGGACCGGGACGAAGACGGCGACGTCCCCCGGGGTGACGGCTCTTCCGGCTCCCAGCGGATCGATCTCGACTGACCCCCCGGCACCCTTCCGTCGCCGTTCGGATCCCGTTCAGTTCTTGTACGAATCGGGTTGGGTTCCCCGGTCCGTCCGTTCAAACCTCCTTCCTCCGGTACGGTTGGGCACAGCGGGGATCGACCGAGTAACTGAGGGACACATGGGACTCACCATCGGCGTCGACATCGGCGGTACCAAGATCGCGGCCGGCGTGGTCGACGAGGAGGGCGCGATCCTCGAAACCAGCACGGTGCCCACCCCGCCCACGGCGGACGGCGTCATCGACGCCATCGCGGAGGCGGTCCGCAAGGTCAGCACCGGACACGGGGTCGAGGCGGTCGGCATCGGCGCGGCCGGCTACGTCGACGACAAGCGGGCCACCGTGCTCTTCGCCCCCAACATCAACTGGCGGAACGAGGCGCTCAAGGACAAGGTCGAGCAACGCGTCGACCTCCCGGTCGTCGTCGAGAACGACGCCAACGCCGCCGCCTGGGGCGAGTACCGCTTCGGCGCGGGCAAGGGGCACGACGACGTCGTGTGCATCACCCTGGGCACCGGACTGGGCGGCGGCATCATCATCGGCGGGAAGCTGCACCGCGGACGCTTCGGCGTCGCGGCGGAGTTCGGCCACATCCGGGTCGTCCCCGACGGCCTGCTGTGCGGCTGCGGCAGCCAGGGCTGTTGGGAGCAGTACGCCTCCGGGCGAGCGCTGGTCCGCTACGCCCGGCAGCGTGCCGCCGCCACCCCCGAGAACGCGAAGATCCTGCTCGCCCTGGGGGACGGGACTCCCGACTCCATCGAGGGCCGGCACGTCAGCCAGGCCGCCCGGGAGGGCTGCCCGGTGGCCGTCGACTCCTTCCGCGAGCTGGCCCGCTGGGCGGGCGCGGGGCTGGCCGACCTGGCCTCCCTCTTCGACCCGTCCGCCTTCATCGTCGGCGGCGGGGTCTCCGACGAGGGCGACCTCGTCCTGGAACCCATCCGCAAGTCCTTCCGCCGCTGGCTGGTGGGCGGCCAGTGGCGTCCGCACGCCCAGGTGCTCGCCGCCCAGCTCGGCGGCCGGGCCGGTCTGGTGGGAGCGGCCGACCTGGCCCGCCAGGGCTGACGGACGGGGCCGCCGCCACGGACGGGGGACGCGGCGCGGATGAGCACGGCCTCCACGGGGAAGAGCGGGAACACCGCCCGGCACACCACCGATCACCGGCACACCACCGGCACGACGGAGGACGACCGCCCCATGACGACCGAGAAGCTCGACGATCTGCCCGCCTCCCGCACCGAGCCCGACGGCTCGGCCGTGGTCCGGGTGCTCAGCTACAACGTCCGTTCCCTGCGCGACGACGTGGGGGCGCTGGTCCGGGTCGTCCGGGCCTGCGCCCCCGACGTCGTCTGCGTCCAGGAGGCGCCGCGCTTCTTCCGGTGGCGCAAGCACGCCGCCCGGTTCGCCCGGGCGGCGGGCCTGGTCCACGTCACGGGCGGGGCGACGGCCACCGGACCGATGATCCTGACCTCGCTGCGCGCCGGCGTGGAGCGCACCGAGGACATCCTGCTGCCGCGCACCCCCGGGCTGCACCGCCGCGGGCTGGCGACGGCCGTGCTCCGCTTCGGCCCGTCCGCCCGGCTGGCGGTGATCTGCTGCCACCTCAGCCTGGCCGAGTGGGAACGCCACGAGCAGGCGGGGGCGGTCCTGAAGCGGCTGGCGGAGATGGGCGAGGGCGCGGCGGTGGTGGCCGGGGACCTCAACGACGAGCCCGACGGCCGGGCCTTCCGCCGGCTCGCCGCCGAGCTCCGGGACGGCTGGGCCACCAGCCCCTGGGGCGGCGAGAACACCTCTCCGGCCCGCGGGCCCCGCAAACGCATCGACGCCGTGCTGGCCGGTGGGGCGGTGGAGGTGCTGGGGTGCGGAGTGCCCGCCGGCCTGCCGGGCGTCACCGAGGCGGACCTGCGGGCGGCCACGGACCACCTGCCCGTCCTGGCCGCCCTGCGCATCCCCGCCGCCGGTCTCAAGGGCGCCGGCTAGCCCCGTCCACCACCGCGTACTCCTCCAGACGGGAGCTGATGCGGACCCTTTGGCCGTCCACGACGCGCTCGTCGCGCACGTCGAGGAGGACGTGGGTCTCCGCGTCGAAGACGAACACGGTCTCGGCCGCGGCGCCCTCGGCCCACGGGTTCGCGTAGGAGACCTCGACGCCCTCGACGTGCTCCCGGCCCACGCCGGCCGTGATCCCCGGGATCCGGGCGAGGGCCTCGTAGGCCGCCGCCCGCAGCCCCTCGGGCATCACCGGTGTGTCGCGCAGCAGTTCCACCAGAAAGTCCCCCGCGTCCGGCCGGTCGTCGGCGGTGGCCGGGCGGCCGGTGTCGGGATCCAGGCGGATCTCGTCGCGCAGGAGGCGCAGGAGCTCGTCCGGGTCGGTCGGCAGCGCCTCCAGCTCCCGCCAGGTGCGCGGCGGCCACACCGCCCCGGCCCCCGCCGAGGGCCGGGAGTCCCCCACCGGCATCCAGGACTCGTCGGTGCGGGTCCGGGTCTCGCCGGTCGCCGCGATCCGTTCCTCGACGGTCTCCCTGACGTAGACGAACCGGCCGTCGCGCGGCACGACGGTCTCGGAGTGCTCCCGCTCGTACGCGGCCGCCCTCCTGAGGATCTCCGCGGGGCCGGGGCCGTACGAGGGCGGGGCGGGCGGCGGGGCGAACGAGGAGGAGGCGGGCGGGGAGACGAGCAGACCGCCCGGGTCCCCGCCGAGGTCCGCCGCGGCCAGGACGCCGGCGGCGACGGCGGCGGCCAGCGCGCCGCCGAGGGCGACGACCGGCACGGGACGGCGGCGACGCCCGGTCGGTTCCGGCGCGTGGTACGGGCCGGAGCGTGCCGCGGTGAGGAGCCGCGCCCGGACCCGGGCGCGGGCCTCGTCGGTGAGCGGAGCCTCCTCCGGCTCCCAATCCCCGAGCAGTTCGATCTCACGCATGGTCGGGCACCTCTCGAAGAGCGGTCGGATCGGATCCGCCCAGTGCTTCGCGCAGTGTGCCGCGAGCCCTGCTCAGCCGTGACCTGACGGTTCCGACGGGGACGCCCAGGGCCCGTGCCGTCTCCTCGTAGCCGAGGTCGGCCCAGGCCACCAGCAGCAGGACGTCCCGGTTGCGGGCCGGGAGCGCGGCCAGCGCGGCGGCCAGTTCGCGGCCGACCTGCCGGGCGCCCGCCCGTGCCGTGGCCCGTTCGGCCACGCCCTCCTCGTGGTCGGCCGGCGCGGGGAGCCGGGAGAGCGCTCTGAAGCGCCGGGCCTCGGCCCGCCGCCGGCGGCCGATGAGGTTGGTCGCGATGCCGAACAGCCACGGCCGGGCGTCGGCCCGCCCGGTGTCGTAGCGGTGGCGCTGCTGGAAGGCGATGGTGAAGGTGTCGGCCATCAGGTCCTCCGCGGCCTGCGCCCCGAGCCGGCGCGCGACGTAGCGGTGCACCGCGTCGGCGTGCCGGTCGAACAGTTCGGCGAAGACCTCGGGCTCGTCCCGGGACCGCTCGATCACCCGGGCGTCGCTGTCCCGCGCCACCCCTCCACCCGGTTCGGCGGTCAACGGGGCTCCTCTCGTCCGTGAAGACAGTCCGAAGACATGGGCTCTCACGGATACTTCGCCGCTCGCGCCGATTCGGTTCCCGGTCCCCGTCCGCGGGACCGGGAACCGGGGCCGCCGGGGTCAGACGACCGCGCCGCGCCCCGGGTCGTCGAAGCCGTCCTCGTCGTCGTCGCGCAACCGCGTCACCAGGGTGGCGAAGCCGCCCAGGAAACCGCCGATGCCCAGGGTGGCGATCCACCACGTCACGTCCTGCCGGAACAGGACGGTGAGCATCAGCAGCAGCGGTCCGCCCAGGACGGCCAGCCAGGCGAACCTGCCGACGGTGTCCCCCCGGGGGAGCGGCGGGGGCTCCGGCGGCACGAAGTGGCCCTCGTCCTCCTCGCCGAGATCGCCGCCGGACGGCTCGGCCGGGCTCCAGTCGCGCGGCCCGGAGCCGGCCGGGAAGACGGTGAAGCCGCGCACCGGCGCCTCGCCGGCGGTCCCGCGCACCTCCGTCGACGGCCCGTCCCCGCTTCCGTCCCCGTCCCTGTCTCCGGCGTCGTCTCCGGCGTCGTCTCCGTCATCGTCCCCGTCACCGGCCCGGTCCCCGTCCCGGTTCCGGTCGGTGTCGTCGCCCCCGGTCCCGTCCGTGTCCCGGCCGGGGGTGCGGTCGAAGGGGTCCGGGGGGTCCGCGGGTTCCTCGCCGTAGGCGGCCACGATCTGCGCCCAGGCGGCCTCCTCGTCCAGGGGCTCGGGGCCCTCGCCGCGGTTGTGATCACGCTCCGTCACGTGCCGTCTTCCTCGCTGTGAGGCGGGTGATGAATCCGTACGAGTCCGCGAAGATCCGCTCCGCGTCGTGGTCCAGTGTGGCCACGTGCAGGCTGCGCTCCAGCACCGTCTCGGTGACGTCGCGCGAGGAGACCCGGCTCAGTACCAGTGCCGAGTCCGACGGCGACACCACATGGTCCACCCTGCTGTGCAGGACCATCAGCGGCCGGGTGACCCGGGGCAGTTCGGCGCGGGTCACCCGCAGCAGGTTCAGCATCGAGTGGGCGGCGTGCAGCGGCACCCGGTCGTAGCCCACCTCCGTGACGCCCTCCTTGGCGATGTCGCCGACGATGCCCGGGATCGAGGACACCAGGTGGCGCAGGACGGGCAGCGCGTGGCCCTGGAGCCGGGGGAGGGTCGCGGCCGGATTGACCACCACGACGCCCGAGACCGCCTCGCCGTGTCGGGCCGCCAGCCGCAGCGCGAGCGTCCCGCCCATCGACAGGCCGCAGACGAAGACCTGCTCGCAGCGCTCGCGCAGGCGGCGCAGCTCCACGTCCACGGCGGCGTACCAGTCCTCCCAGCCGGTGACGGCCAGGTCCTGCCAGCGGGTGCCGTGGCCCGGCAGCAACGGCAGGGAGACGGTCAGACCGCGCTCGGCCAGGTACTCGGCCCAGGGCCGCATCGACTGGGGACAGCCGGTGAAACCGTGGCACAGCAGGACGCCGACCTCGCCGCCGTCGCGGCGCATCGGTTCGGCACCGGGGAGCAGGGGCACCGTTGGTCTCCGTTCGGTGGGGCTACTCGGACTGCTCGGACTGCTTGGACTGCCCGGCGGGTGCCCCGTCGCTCCGCGTCCCGCCGGGGGCGGGGCCGGGCGCGCGGGGCGACGGGCGGGAGTGTTGACACCCTACGCGCACGCCGCGTGACGGGGTAGGCCGGACGACCCGCGCGGGGACCGGAACGGCGGAGGGCCCCCGGCGGGGGCGAGATAAGGTCTCCCCGTCGGATACAGGAGGTTCCTCGGTTGTTGTACGGCGTCATGAAACTCTCCCTCGGAAACGGGCTCAAGCTCGCGTTCCGTCCCTGGGTGGAGGGTCTGGAGAACATACCGGCCGAGGGCCCGGCCATCCTGGCGAGCAACCACCTGTCGTTCTCCGACTCCTTCTTCCTCCCGGCCGTCCTCGACCGCAAGGTCACCTTCATCGCCAAGGCCGAGTACTTCACCACCCCGGGCCTCAAGGGCAGGCTGACGGCCGCGTTCTTCAAGGGCGTCGGTCAGCTCCCGGTGGACCGCTCGGGAGCGCGCGGCGCGGGCGAGGCGGCGATCAGGAGCGGCATCCGGGTGCTGGAGCGCGGTGAGCTGTTCGGCATCTACCCCGAGGGCACCCGCTCCCCGGACGGCCGGCTCTACCGCGGCAAGCCGGGGGGCCTGGCCCGGGTGGCGCTGGCCACCGGGGCGCCGGTCGTCCCCGTGGCGATGATCGACACCGAGAAGATCCAGCCGCCGGGGAAGGTCGTACCGAAACTGATGCGGCCCGGCATCCGGATCGGCAGGCCGTTGGACTTCAGCCGCTACCAGGGCATGGACGGGGACCGCTTCGTCCTGCGGTCGATCACCGACGAGGTCATGTACGAGATCATGAAGCTCTCCGGCCAGGAATACGTCGACATGTACGCGACGGCGGCCAAGCGGATGATCGCGGAGCGGGAGAAGGCGGAGAAGGCGGAGCGGGCCCAGGCCCAGAAGGCGCGGAAGGCCGCGACGAAGGCCGAGGAGGGGGACGCCGGGGAGGGCGGCGCGTCCGGTGGCACGTCCGGTGGCGGGGACGGCGGGGCGGACGAAGCGGCGTAGCGGCCGCGGCGGGATCGGGGGAGGCGCATGGCCGCGAGGATGTCGGTCGAACAGCCGCTGTGGAGCGCGCTGACGGCGTACCGGGTGCTCACCATGGGGTACGCGTTGGCGTTGTACGCCGTCGCGTACGACGAGTACGCCCACCCGCTGGGAGCCGGGAGCTACCTGGCCGTCCTGGCCCTGTGGACCCTCGCGACCGTCCGCCGGGTCTCCTCCGCCGAGCGCTGCACCCTGCCCTTCCTGGCGGTCGACCTGTCCGTCGCCGTCACCGGCATCCTGATCACCCCCCTGGTGGACACCCAGGCGCGCATCGCGGCGGGCGGTCCCACCCTGCCGACCATCTGGACGGCGGGCGCGGTCCTCGGCTTCGCGATCAAGAAGGGGTGGCGCTGGGCGGCCGGCGCCTCGACGCTGGTCGGCGTCGCCAACGTGATCGAGGTCGGCGGCCTCGAACGGGACAGCCTGCACGACGTGCTGCTGGTGTGCATAGCCAGCATCGCCATCGGCTACGTCGTGGAGGTGGCGCGGGCCAGCGAGCGCACCCTCGCCCGCGCCCTGCGGATCGAGGCCGCCACCCGCGAGCGGGAGCGCCTGGCCCGGGACATCCACGACAGCGTGCTGCAGGTGCTGGCCATGGTGCAGCGCCGGGGAGCCGCCATCGGCGGCGAGGCGGCGGAGCTGGGCCGGATGGCGGGCGAGCAGGAGGCGGCGTTGCGCACGCTGGTCTCCAGCGGCGTGGTGCCGGAGGCCGACGGCCCCCGCGCCCCCGCCACCGCCGTCCCGGCGGCCGCGGTCCCGACCGGCCCGCCCCCCGGCACGGACCGGTCCGGGGACGGGAGCGCCGGGAGGGGGAGCGCCGCCGCGGAGGCCTGCGACGTGCGCGCGCTGCTGTCCGCGTACTCCGGCCCCCGGGTCTCCTTCGCCGAACCCGGTGCCCCGGTGACCCTCCCCGCCCCGGCGGCCCGGGAACTGGCGGCGGCCGTCGGCGCCGCCCTGGACAACGCGCGGCGGCACGCGCGCGGCCCCGGGGGCGAGGAGGCACAGGTGTGGGTCCTGCTGGAGGACGAACCGGACGCCGTGGTGGTGACGGTCCGGGACGACGGCCCCGGCATCCCGCCCGGACGGCTGGAGGCGGCGGAGGCCGAGGGCCGGATGGGGGTGGCGCTGTCCATCCGCGGACGGCTGCGGGACCTGGGCGGCAGCGCGGAGTTGCTGTCGGTGCCGGGGCAGGGAACGGAAGTCGAGATGAGGGTGCCCAAGGATGACCGGTGAGAGCGGTGTGCGCGACGGGCGGGCGACCGTGCGGGTCATGGTCGTCGACGACCACCCGATGTGGCGGGACGCGGTCGCCCGTGACCTGACCGAGGCGGGCTTCACGGTGGTGGCCACCGCCGGGGACGGCCCGCAGGCCGTGCGCCGGGCACGGGCCACCGAGCCGGACGTGCTGGTGCTCGACCTCAATCTGCCGGGGCTGCCGGGAGTCGAGGTGTGCCGGCAACTGGTCGGCCCGGACGGCACGGGCCCGCGGGTGCTGGTGCTCTCCGCCAGCGGCGAGCACGCGGACGTGCTGGAGGCGGTGAAGTCCGGGGCGACGGGCTACCTGGTGAAGTCGGCGAGCACCGGGGAACTGCTGGAGGCGGTGCGCCGCACCGCCGACGGGGACCCGGTGTTCACCCCGGGACTGGCCGGCCTGGTGCTCGGCGAGTACCGGCGGCTGGCCGGCGGCCCCGAGCGGCGCGAACCCGACAGGCCCGCCGCGCCCCGGCTGACCGAGCGGGAGACCGAGGTGTTGCGGCTGGTCGCCAAGGGGTTGTCCTACAAGCAGATCGCCGAGCGGTTGGTCATCTCGCACCGCACCGTCCAGAACCACGTGCAGAACACCCTCGGCAAGCTCCAGCTCCACAACCGCGTGGAGCTGGTGCGCTACGCGATAGAGCGCGGTCTGGACGACGCCTGAGCGCACGGGGCGCGAACCCCCCGCCTTCCCACCCGCCACGCCCGCCCCTGCCCACCCGTCGTGCGCCGACGCGTGTTCCACCGCCCCACCCGGGCACCCGGCCGTTGGCGGGACCGGGACGGACGCCGACGGGAGAGGACCGGAGCCCGGACACACGGGCGGAGAGGGGAATCCATGCGGGTCGGAGTGCTCACCGGTGGCAGCGACTGCCCCGGGCTCAACGCGGTGCTGCGCGCGGTCGTCCGCAAGGGCGCGCAGGTGTACGACGACGAGTTCGTCGGTTTCCGCGACGGCTGGCGCGGCGTGCTGCGGGACGAGACCGTGCCGCTCGACATCACGGCGGTGCGCGGCACCCTGCCGCGCGGCGGCACCATCCTGGGGTCCACGCGCACCAACCCCCTCCTCCTCGACGACGGCCTCGACCGGGTGCGCGGAACCCTCGCCCGCCACCGGCTGGACGCCCTGATCGTGGTCGGCGGAACGGCGACGCTCGGCGTCGCGGCGCGACTCGCCGACGACCACGGCGTCCCCCTCGTGGGCGTCCCCAAGACCATCGACAACGACATCCCCCTCACCGACCGCACCGTCGGCTTCGACACGGCCGTCGGCGTCGCCACCGCGACCATCGACCGGCTGCACACCACCGCCGAGTCCCACAAGAGGGTGCTGGTGGTGGAGGTGATGGGGCGCAGCGCCGGGTGGATCGCGCTGCACGCCGGAATGGCCGGCGGCGCCAACTGCATCCTCATCCCGGAGAGGCCCTTCAGCGTGGAGAAGGTGTGCGAGTGGGTCGAGTCCCGCTTCCGCGCCACCTACGCCCCGATCGTCGTCATCTCCGACAGCGCCCTGCCCGAGAGCGGCGAGATCACCCTGCGCCACGACGTCACGCCGCCGCCCGGCGCCGACCCCCGCGCCCGGCTCTCCGGGGTGGGCGAGTGGCTGGGGAGGGAGATCGAGCGGCGCACCGGCAAGGAGGCCCGCACCACCGTGCTCGGCTACGTCCAGCGCGGCGGGTCGCCCAGCCCGTTCGACCGCTGGCTGGGCACCCGCTTCGGACTGCACGCGATCGACGCGGTGCACGACGGCGACTGGGGGACGATGACGGCGCTGCAGGGCAACCGGATCGCCCGGGTGCGACTGGCCGACGCGACCTCCACGCTCAAGACGGTCGACCCCGCGCAGTACGAGGAGGCGAGCGTCTTCTTCGGGTGACGGGCGCCCCCCGCTCGGGCCGCGCCGCGCCCCGGCGGACGGGTGGGGCGCGGCCCGGGCGGGCGACTCAGACCAGGACGGCGGCCAGCAGTTCGGCCGTGATCGCCGAACCCTCCAGCGTCAGCACCGACTCCGGGTGGAACTGCACACCGGCGAAGTGGGGGCCGCGCAGCGCGTGGACGTCCCCGTCGGCCGGGTCACGGCTCAGCTCCACCCCGCGCGCGGCCAGCGCGCGGGCGGTCGCCTCGTCACAGCGGGCGGTGTAGGAGTTGTAGAAGCCGACGGTCCGCTCGGTGCCGAACAGGTCGATCCGCTCCTGCGCGCCCTGGTGGGGCTCGTCCTTGCGGACGAGGGGCAGGCCCAGCTCGGCGGCGATCAGCTCGTGCCCCAGACAGACCCCCAGCAGTCCGTCACGGTGTCCGCGCAGCAACGCGGCGGCGAGCGAGCGCAGCAGCCGCATCTTCGGGTCGGCCGCGTCGCGGGGGTCGCCGGGGCCGGGGCCGAGGACGACGGGACCGGGGTGGGCGAGGGCCGCCTCGCGCAGTCCCGGCTCGTCGTACCGCCGCACCGTCACCGCCGCCCCGGTGGAGCGCAGCAGGTGGGCCAGCATCGAGGTGAAGGTGTCCTCGCCGTCCACCACCAGCACCTCACCGCGGACCGTGCCGGTGGAGGGGGTCCGCATCCGCAGCCAGAACGGGGCCAGGCCCGCGCGCCGCGCGTCCAGGGCGGCCCGCACCCGCGGGTCGTCGGCCAGTCCCCGTCGTCCGGCCGGTTCCGTGTCGTTCCCGGTCGGCCGCGCCGGAGCGGGACGCACGCCCAGCGCGGTCAGCACGCCGGCCGCCTTGGCGTGGGTCTCGGCGACCTCGGCGGCCGGGTCGGAGGCGCGCACCAGCGTGGCGCCCACCGGCACCCGCAGCCGCCCGGTCGCCGCGTCGATGTCGGCGGTCCGGATCAGGATGGGCGAGTCCAGCGTCGGGGCGCCGCCGCCGTCGCGGCCGATCAGCGCCAGCGCGCCCGCGTAGTAACCGCGCCCGCCCGTCTCGTGGCGCCGGATCACCCGGCAGGCGTTCTCCACCGGGCTGCCGGTGACGGTCGCGGCGAACATCGTCTCGCGCAGCACGTCGCGGACGTCGAGCGTGCTGCGTCCGCGCAGCTCGTACTCGGTGTGCGCCAGGTGCGCCATCTCCCTCAGGCGCGGACCGACCACCACCCCGCCCATGTCGCCGACGGCGCACATCATCTTCAGCTCCTCGTCGACGACCATCGACAGTTCGTCGATCTCCTTGCGGTCGCCGAGGAAGGCCAGCAGGTCCTCCACCGTCGGGCCGGAGGCGGGATAGCGGTAGGTGCCGCTGATCGGGTTCATCACCACGGTCCCGCCGCTCATCCGGACGTGGACCTCGGGGCCGGCCCCCACCAGCGTCCGGTCGCCGGTGTGCACCACGAACGTCCAGTACGCCCCGCGCTCCCCGGCCAGCAGCCGTCGGAACAGGGCCAGCGCGTCGGCCCGGCCGTAGCCCTCGATCATGCCCCGGTAGGTGCGGCGGACGACGAAGTTGGCGCCCTGGCCGGTGCCGATCTCGTCCTCGACGACCCGGCGCACGATCTCCTCGTACTCCTCGTCGGACACGTCGAAGCCGCCGTCGACGACCCGGACCGCGTGCCGGGGCAGCGCGGCCGTCAGCGCGTCCAGGGGGAGCTCGCGGGTCTCGGTGGGGACGAGGACGGCCAGCGGGGTGCCGTCGTCGGTCGCCTCGAAGCCGCGCTCGCGGATCTGTCGGAACGGCACCAGGGCCAGGGTGGGCGCCTGCCCGACGGGGATGTCGGCCAGGCGCTCCACCTCGGTGACCGGGCCGAGCAGCACCTCGACGGTGTGCTCGTCCCGGCCCGGGGTGCTCCGCCGCAGCAGCGCGAAGGGGGTGTCGTCGGCCAGCAGCCGTGCGACCAGGGCCTCCGCGTCGGCGGGATGTCCCGCGGGGGCGTCGGTTCCGGCGGCTTCGGGTCGTTCGGTGGTGTGGGGGATCTCCACGGTGGGTCCGTTCCTTCCTGCCCGGAAGGGACGGCCGGGTGCGCCGGATGCCGTCCGACACGACGAAGGCCGCCCCTGGGGCGGCCTTCGCGTCGATGGTCGTCAGTGCGCGCGTCGGTGGGCCGCCGAAGGGGCGGACCACCACCGGGCGGCGGCCGGGTGGGCCGCCGGGCTCGTCTGCGCGAACATGCTCCGGACCCTACCCGACGTTCCGCCCCGGGGGCGGGCCGTGTCTCATCCTTCGGTCAGGGGAACGGAGGGTCCGGGGCCGGCCCGTAGTCTGGTGGTGTGACCGTGAACGCCAATCCCGACGCCGGTGTCAACACCTGGCGAGACCTACCCGCGGCGCAGCAGCCCGACTGGCCGGACTCCGAGGCTCTGCGCGATGTGATCGCCGAGCTCGAGTCCTATCCGCCGCTGGTCTTCGCCGGTGAGTGCGACCAGTTGCGCGAGCGGATGGCCTCCGTGGCCAGGGGCGAGGCGTTCCTGCTCCAGGGCGGCGACTGCGCCGAGGCATTCGACGCCGTCTCCGCCGAGCAGATCAGGAACAAGCTCAAGACGCTGCTCCAGATGGGGGCCGTGCTCACCTACGCCGGGTCCGTCCCGGTGGTGAAGGTGGGCCGGATCGCCGGGCAGTACAGCAAGCCGCGCTCGAAGCCGACCGAGACCCGCGACGGGGTCACGCTGCCCTCCTACCGGGGCGACTCCGTCAACGGCTTCGAGTTCACCCCCGAGGCCCGCACCCCGGACCCGCAGCGACTCAAGCGGATGTACCACGCCTCGTCCGCGACGCTGAACCTGGTGCGCGCCTTCACCACCGGCGGCTACGCCGACCTGCGTCAGGTGCACGCCTGGAACCAGGACTTCGTGAAGAACTCGCCCTCGGGGCAGCGCTACGAGGCCCTGGCCCGGGAGATCGACCGGGCGCTGAACTTCATGAACGCCTGCGGGGTGGACCCGGAGGAGTTCAAGACCGTCGAGTTCTACGCCTCCCACGAGGCACTGATCCTCGACTACGAGTCGGCGCTGACCCGGGTGGACTCCCGCACGGGCAACCTGTACGACGTCTCCGGCCACATGGTGTGGATCGGCGAGCGGACCAGGCAGTTGGACGGCGCGCACATCGAGTTCGCCTCCCGCATCCGCAACCCGATCGGGGTCAAGCTGGGCCCGACCACCACGCCCGAGGACGCCCTGACGCTGATCGAGCGGCTGGACCCGGAGCGCGAACCCGGTCGGCTGACGTTCATCACCCGGATGGGCGCCGACAAGATCCGCGACCGACTCCCCACCCTGGTGGAGAAGGTCACGGCCTCCGGCGCCCAGGTCGCCTGGGTGTGCGATCCGATGCACGGCAACACCTTCGAGGCGGCCAGCGGGCACAAGACGCGGCGCTTCGACGACGTGCTGGACGAGGTCAAGGGCTTCTTCGAGGTCCACAAGAGCCTGGGCACCCACCCGGGCGGCATCCACGTGGAGCTGACCGGCGACGACGTCACCGAGTGCGTGGGCGGCGGCGACGAGATCTTCGTCGACGACCTGCACCAGCGCTACGAGACGGCCTGCGACCCGCGGCTGAACCGCAGCCAGTCGCTGGACCTGGCCTTCCTGGTCGCGGAGATGTACCGGGACCAGTGAGCCGAGCGGACGGGCGACGGCCGGGCCGGAAGGCCCGGTGAACCGTACGCGGCACGCCGAGTGATGGGGCGCGGATCACATCGATCCGCGCCCCGTCGACCTGTGGGAAGCGGCTCGATGCAACTAAGGTAAGGTTTACCTGACCTGCCCGAGGGTGGGTGTCCGACCCTGTCCGACCGCCATGGCGGAGGTGAACCGCGTGTACGTCTGCTCGTGCTTCGGCGTCACGGAGGAGCAGATCCGCGAGCACGCGGCGGCCGGGGCGTGCACCCCGCGCGAGATAGCCTCCGCGAGCCGGGCGGGCACCGACTGCGGCTCCTGCGTCCGCCGCATCCAGGGGCTGCTGGGGCGCGGTGGCTGCCCGCGCCGCGACCCGACGGTCCGCTCCCTCCCCACCGGCCGGACGTCCGACGCGCCGGCGGAGGCGTCCGGCGCCCCGGCTCCGGCCGTGCCCGGTGTCCCCGGTGTCCCCGCCCCTCCCGCGCTTCCGGCCTCCGTGCCCGCCGCGTCCGCTGCCCCCGCCGCGTCGTCGTCCCGCTCCGTACGGAGCGCCGCCGCCTGACGCCGCCCGACGCGCCCCGGTCTCCCGCGGTGGCGCGTCACCCCTTGTTCTCGTAGCCGTGCCCGTACCCCCGGCCGTCCGGCTGCTCGATCTGCTGGGCGATGTACAGCGGCTCGCCCAGCTCCTCGATCAGTCGGAGCTGGGTGTCGAGGTAGTCGATGTGCTCCTCCTCGTCGGCGAGGATGCCCTCGAAGATGTTGGCCGAGGTGATGTCCCCCTTGGCGCGCATCACCTCGACGCCGCGCCGCAGTCGGTCGATCGCCTCGGCCTCGACCTGGCGGTCCGCCCGGAACATCTCGGTGAGGGTCTGGCCGACCCGGACGTGGAAGAGCCGCTGGTAGTTGGGCAGCGCCTCCAGGAAGATGATGCGGTCGGTCAGTCGTTCGGCGTGTCGCATCTCGTCGAAGGACTCGTCCCGGGTGTACTTCGCGAGCTTCGTCCACCCGTTGTGCTCCTGCAGCTTGGCGTGCAGGAAGTACTGGTTGATCGCCGTCAGCTCGGCCGTGAGCTGTTCGTTGAGGAACTCGATGATCTCGGGGTCGCCCTGCATGCCGCCTGGTTCCTTCCGGTGGGACTGGTCGGATGCGCGCATCCTCGCACCGCCGCCGTCATTGTTCCAGTAAGAGAGTGATTGTCCGTTGTGTTGGCTTTCGGTGTGATGGGGTGGTGGTCGGCGGCATCCTCGGGGGTCTGTCACCATGGAGTCATGGTTCAGCCGGAAAGCCGCGAGGAGGAGCACCCACGTCTCCCGCCGGGGCAGCGGCTCCAGCGCGGCTGGCCGGTGACGCACTACGGGCCGGTGCCCAGGTTCCGACCCGAGCGCTGGGAGTTCCGCGTCTTCGGGGCCACCGCCGACGGCGGCACCTTCGGCTGGAACCACGAGGAGTTCTCGACGCTGCCGCACGAGACCGTGGTCGGCGACCTGCACTGCGTCTCCCGCTTCAGCATGGTGGGCGTCGAGTGGGGCGGGGTGCCCGCCCGCACGATCCTGGCGAAGGTGCCGCCCGCGCGGCAGGTCACCCACGTGATGGTGTGGGCCGAGTACGGCTACAGCGCCAATCTGCGGCTGTCGGACTTCACGGCCGAGCACACCCTCTTCGCCACGCACCGCGCGGGCGAGCCCCTGACCGCCGAGCACGGCTTCCCGGTGCGACTGGTGGTGCCCCACCTGTACGCCTGGAAGGGTCCCAAGTGGGTGCGGGGCGTGGAGTACATGACGGCCGACCGCCGGGGCTTCTGGGAGGAGCGGGGCTACCACAACATCGGCGACCCCTGGCGCGAGCAGCGCTACTCGTACCAGGAGGAGCCGGGCGACGGTCCGAGGCTGTGAGTCTCGGGGTGAGTCGCGGGTGAGTCGTGGGTGAGCTGCGGGCCGGCCCGACTCCTCCCGCGCCCGCCCGGTGGCGGGCCCGTCCGCTCTAGCCCCTGAGACGCTTCAGGAGCGCCACGTCCGCCGCGTGCCGCTCCTTGCCGCCCGGGGTCTCGATGATCAGCGGAACGCCCTCGGTCGCCGGGTGGCGCAGCAGTTCGCGGAACGGCTCCGCGCCGATGTGACCCGCGCCGATGTTGGCGTGGCGGTCCCGGTGGGCGCCCACGACGTCCATGGAGTCGTTGGCGTGGACCAGCCGCAGCCGTCCTGCCCCCACCACCGCCGTCACCTCGTCCAGCAGGGCCTTCATGCCGCCCTCGACCGCCGTGTCGTGTCCGGCGGCGAAGGCGTGGCAGGTGTCCAGACAGACTCCCAGACGGGGGTGGTGGTCCAGGGCGTCGAAGTACGGTCCGAGGTCCTCGGCCCGCGCGCACAGCGAGGAGCCCTGGCCGGCCGTCGGCTCCAGCAGCAGCCACGGGTCCGCCGAGTCGCCGCCCGGGGCCGGCTCGTCCAGCAGCGGCATCACCAGCTCCCGCACCTGGGCCAGGGCCGCCGCGCGGTCGCGTCCACCGGTGGCCGAACCGGTGTGCACCACCACGCCCAGGGCGCCGATCCGGCGGGCCCGGTGGAGCGAGTGGCGCAGCGAGGCGGCCGACGCCTCGGCCGTGTTCCGGTTGTGGGAGCCGAAGTTGATCAGGTACGGGGCGTGGACGTAGGCCGGTACGCCCTCCTCGGCGCAGGCCGCGCGGAACGCCTCGTCCTGTCGCGGGTCGCCGGTCGGGGTGGCCCAGCCGCGCGGGTTGGCGACGAAGACCTGCACGGTCTCGGCGCCGATCTCGCGCGCGTAGGCCAGCCCCTTGGTGGCGAGCCCGCCGGACACGGCGACATGACTGCCGATCGGGTTGCGGGACCGGCCCGCCGGGGCGAGGGGGGAGACGTCGGGGGAGGAGGAAGGTGCGGTGCTCACACACCGAGGGTGCCAGGTGGGCACGGCACACGGCCCGGCGGCCCGCTCGCAGCGGGCCGCCGGGCGTGGGGAAGGGGTGTGCCGTCCCGCGCGGGACGGGGCCGGTCGGTCAGTAGGCCGAGTCGACGTTGTCCATCGAGCCGTACCGGTCGGCGGCGTAGTTGCACGCGGCGACGATGTTGGCCACCGGGTCGTACAGGTCCCAGGAGGTGCCCTCGACGTGGTAGGCCTCGAAGGTGGGCTGGATCACCTGGAGCAGGCCCTTGGAGGGGACGCCGTTGCGGGCGTTGATGTCCCAGGTGTTGATGGCCCGCGGGTTGCCGCTGGACTCGCGCATGATGTTGCGGTGGATGCCCTCGTAGCTGCCGGGGATGCCCTCGCGCTCCATGATGGCCAGGGCCTCGCGTATCCAGCCGTCGAGGTTGTTCGGGTACTCGGGGGTGGCGGCCTTCTCGCGTTCGTGCGAGCGGTCGGCGGCCTGCTCGGTGGCGGCCTTCTCGCGCTCGGCCTTCGCCTCGCGCTCGGCCTCGGCCCGGGCCTCGTCCTGCTCCGTCGCGGCCGCCTCGTCGGCCTTGCCGGCCTGCTCGGTCTTGTCGGCCTGCTCGGCCTCGATGGCGTCGGCCTGCGCCTGCTGGTAGGCGGTGGAGACACGGGCGCGCAGCCCGCCCTGCTCGATCGAGGTGTCGTCGGCCTGGGCGGCCGGGCTCGCCGGGAGGGCGGTGGAGGTGGTCGCGGGCCGGGCGTCGGCGCGGGTGTCGTTCCGCTCGGCGTCCGGCGCGAAGCCGAGGGCCAGGGTGGCGGCGCCGGTGACGGCGGCGAGGCCGACGGCGGAGGCGCGCTGGGCGGTGTTCGGGCGGATGCCGGTCAGGCGGAACTGGTCGAGGATGCGGGACACGGTCATGGGGAGGGGAACCTCTTCCGATCGCTTGCGTCGCAGAGCCGGGCCGGCCGGGCCGGCCATGGGGGCCGGGTGGTTGCGCCGGGTTCTGCTCCTCGGCGCTGGGCGACTCCTGCATTGTTAGCGGCCGGAACTTATGGGGACAAAGGAATGACTTACTACCCGAAGTAGTAGCTTCTCCGTTCACCGGGTGCCCGAACGGACATCGCGGCCGCTCAGGCGGCCGCGATGTCCACTATGCCCTTTCGTAAGTGATCCGGGTCCTATGGGGCGTCTCACAACGGATGCCCGTTCAAGCAACGCTCGGTGAGCGGGTCAGCGCACCCAGATGGTGATCGTCGAACCACGCGGCGCCCGCTCGCCGCCGTCGACGGACTGGTCGAAGACCGTGCCGGTGAAGAAGACCCTGCGGACCTTCACCTCGAAGTCCGCGTCCTCCAACGCCCTGACGGCCTCGTCCTCGCCCATCCCCTCCACGTCGGGGACGGCGACCATGTCCGGCCCCTTGGAGACGGTGATCGTGACGGTGTCGCCCTCGGCCGCGACCGAGCCCTCGCCGGGGGACTGCCGGGCCACCGTGCCCGCCTCCTCCCGGGAGAAGACCCGCTCCGGAGCCACCTCGGCCGTCAGCCCGGCCTCGGTCAGCCGCTGCCGCGCGGTGCCCTCGGCCTCCCCGACGACGTCGGGAACCTCGATCCGCGCTCCCTTGGAGACCGTGAACGCCACGGCCGTGCCGGGGCGGCGCGCCTCGCCCGCCGCCGGATCGGTGCGGACCACCGAGCCCCGCGCCACGTCCTCGGAGAACTCCCTGGTCACCATGCCGGGCTCCAACCCGGCGTCCCCGATCCTCCGACGCGCGTCGGCGAGCGTGTCGCCCGTCACGTCGGGGACCTCGACCCGCTCCGGGCCCCGGGAGACGGTGATGGTCACCGTGCCGTTGGCGCGGATGCGCTCGCCGCGCCCCGGAACGGTGGAGACCACCCGGCCCCGCTCCACGGTCTCGCTGTGCTCGCGGGCGATCCGCCACTCCAGCCCGGCCCGATCGACGGCCCGCTTGGCCTCGGCCTCGGTCAGGCCGAGCACCCCGGGGGTGCGGGTGAACTGCCCCGCGCTGACGTACCACACGCCCAGCGCGGTGCCCAGCACCAGCAGAACGGTGACGACCAACGCCGGCACCGGTCGGCGCGGCCGCCACCCAAGCCGGCGGAACGGGCGGCCGCGGCGGCCGTCGGCGTCCGGTTCGGGCGGGGCCGTCCCTCCGGTTCCGCCGGCCCCTCCGGGAGGCGCGGACGGCTCTCCGACGGGCGTGGGCAACACACTGGTGTGCTCCGGGCCACCCTCGTCCGCCGCGCTCCCGGCTGTGGGCGCGCGGCGGGGGAGGACGGTGGTGCGGTCCTCGGCCCCGGGGGGCGTGTCCGTGCCGCGGGCGGCGGGGGGAAGGGCGTCCAACTGCTCGTCGGTCAGCGACCGCCGCACGGCGCCGACCTCGGCGAGCAGCTCCACGGCGTCGGCCGGACGCCGTTCGGGGTCGCGGGCCGCGGAGCGGGCGACCAGTTCGTCCAGCGCGGCCGGCAGGCCGGGGACGGCCCCGGACGGCGCCGGGACGTCCTCCTGGAGGTGCTGGTAGAGGACCTGGGCCGGGGTGCCGCCGGCGTGCGGCTTGGATCCGGTCAGCATCTCGTAGAGCACCACGCCGCAGGCGTAGACGTCGGCCCGGGCGTCGGCGACGCCGTGCTCGATCTGTTCGGGGGCCAGGTAGGAGACGGTGCCCATCACCGAACCGGTGGAGGCGGAGGTCTGCTGGCCGACGGCCCGCACCAGGCCGAAGTCGGCGACCTTCACCCGCCCGTCGTCCCCTATCAGGACGTTCTCCGGCTTCACGTCGCGGTGCACCAGCCCCGCCAGGTGGGCGGCGCCCAGCGCGGCCAGCACCGGTTCCAGCACGTCCAGGGCGGCCCGGGGCTGGAGCGCCCCGCGCTCGCGCAGCACGTCGCGCAGGGTGCAGCCCTCGACGTACTCCATCGCCAGGTAGACACAGCCGCCGTCCGAGCCCTGGTCGAAGACCCCCACCACGTTGGGGTGGGCCAGCCGCGCGGCGGACTTGGCCTCGCGGATGAACCGGTCGACGAAGGAGGCGTCGTCGACGAGCGAGGGGTGCATCACCTTCAGGGCCAGCACCCGGTCCAGCCGGGTGTCCAGAGCACGGTAGACCGTGGCCATGCCGCCGACGGCGATCCGCGCCTCCACGCGGTACCGACCGTCCAGCACGTGCCCGATCAGCGGGTCCCGAAGGGTGGTGTCCACGGCGCAGAGTCTACGAGCCGGTGTCCGCGCTCCCCGCCCGCACCGACCGCGGGCGCACCGGATCGCGGCGGAACGGTGACGGAACCGCGGCCCGGACGAGACGCGACGCGGCGGCCGTCCGGGCCCGGCCGGGCGGAAGGGGAGGCCGCCGGAGCCCCGGCGGCCTCCGGCCCGCGCCTCAGCCGAACGCCGGGCGCTCCGGGTCGAGGTCCGCCACGCCCTCCGTCGGCGAGGACGCCAGCGCGAAGTGGCGGCGCGGGATGCGCCCGGCCCGGTGCGCCAGCCGCCCCGCCTCCACCGCGTGCCGCATCGCCTCGGCCATCAGCACCGGCTCCTGGGCCCGGGTGACCGCGGAGGCCAGCATCACCGCCGCGCAGCCCAGCTCCATGGCGAGCGCCGCGTCCGAGGCGGTGCCCGCGCCCGCGTCCAGGATCACCGGGACGGACGCCCGCTCGGTGATCAGTCGGAAGTTGTGCGGGTTGCGGATGCCCAGGCCCGAGCCGATGGGGGACCCCAGCGGCATGATCGCCGCGCAGCCCACGTCCTCCAGCTTCCGGGCCAGGACGGGGTCGTCGTTGGTGTACGGCAGCACGGTGAAGCCGTCGTCCACCAAGGTCTCGGCGGCGTCCAGGAGTTCGACCGGGTCGGGCAGGAGGGTGCGCTCGTCGGCGACGACCTCCAGCTTGACCCAGTCCGTCCCCAGCGCCTCACGGGCCAGCCGGGCGGTGAGAACGGCCTCCCCGGCGGTGAAACAGCCGGCGGTGTTGGGCAGCACTCGGATGCCGTGTCGTCTCAGCACCGTCAGCACCGACCCGGAGACGGTGGGGTCCACGCGCCGCATCGCGACGGTGGTCAACTCGGTGCCCGAGGCGACCAGGGCGCGCTCCAGCACCTCCAGGCTGGGCGCGCCGCCCGTGCCCATGATGAGCCGGGAGGAGAAGGTGGCGTCGGCGATGACGAGCGGATCGTCGGCCATGGTGGGTCAGCCTCCCTGGACCGCGGTCAGGACCTCGACGCGGTCGCCGTCGACGAGTTCGGTGGTGGGCCACTGCCCGCGCGGCACCACGGTCTCGTTGACGGCCGCGGCGACGCCCGTGGCGGCGGAGGTGAGGGACGCCACCAGCCGGTCCAGGGTCAGCCCGGCCACGACCTCGGCCGGCTCCCCGTTGACGGTGACGGTGACGGTGGCGGCGGCGCTGGTGGTGGCGTTGGCGGTGTCCGTGGTGGTGTCGGCGGCGCCGGCGGACGCGCGGGTGGTCATGCGTGGACCTCCTGGAGAGGGCGGGAGAAGCGCCGGGGCGTGAACGGGCGCGCCTCCTCGGGGAGTTCACCGGTGGTCAACGCCTCGGCCAGGGCGTCACCGGTGACCGGCGCGAGCAGCACCCCGTTGCGGTGGTGGCCGGTGGCCAGGTACAGACCGGGCAGGGCGGTCGGGCCCAACAACGGCGCGTTGTCGGGGGAGCCGGGGCGCAGGCCCGCGCGCGTCTCCACCAACGGCAGTTCGGTGATGCCGGGCACCAGTTCGTGGGCGTCGCGCAGCAACTCGTAGACGCCGCCCGCCGTCACCGTGGTGTCCCAGCCCTGTTCCTCGCTGGTGGCGCCCACCACCAGCTCCCCGTCCACCCGCGGCACCAGGTAGACGTGGCCGCCGCGGACCACGGCCCGCACGGTGCGGGAGAGGAACGGGGCGTACACCGGCGGAACGCGCAACCGCAGGATCTGGCCCTTGACCGGGCGGACCGGCGGCAGCGCCTCCGCGGGCACCCCCGCCAGCCGCCCGCTCTCGCTGCCCGCCGCCAGCACCACCCGCTCGGCCTCCAGCGCGGCCCCGTCGGCCGACACCACGCCGGTCGCGCGGTCGCCGGTCACGACGAGCCGCTCGGCCCGCCGCCGCACGAAGGCGACGCCCGTGCGCTCGCAGGCGGTCAGCAGCGCGGCCGTCAGCCGTCTCGGGTCGGCCTGGTGGTCGCCGTCGACCCGCAGCCCACCGCGCACCCCGGGGGCCAGCATCGGCTCCAGACGCCGGCACTCCCGGCCCGTCAGCCAGGTCGGGTCCAACCCGCAGCGGCGGTGCAGCGCGTGCAGTTCCCGCAGGTGGGCGCGGTCGTCGGCGTCCAGGGCGACGGCCAGGGTGCCGCAGGCGCGGTAGCCGATCCCCGCCCCGGACACCTCCTGCAACTCGGCCGCGAACTCCGGATAGCGGCGCGCCGAGGCGAGGTTGAGGGCGAGCAGGGCCTCCTCGCCGTAGTGCAGCTCCGTGACGGCCGCCAGCATCCCGGCCGCGACCCGGGCGGCCCCGCCGCCCGGCTCCGGATCGACGACCGTGACCTCCGCTCCGCGCTGCGCCGTCCGCCAGGCCGTGACCAGCCCGATGACACCGCCGCCGATGATCACCACACGCATGTGCGCCGTGCCCCTCCCTTCGCCGGCATGACCCGGATCAGGTTCGTACGGTCGGAGGCCGCGCACGCCTCCCTCTCAGCCCGGTGCGCCGGGCTCCCGCGAGTCCTCGTGCTCGATGCGCCCGGCGACGGTCCCGCCGGGACCCGCCGTGGTCCCGGTCGTGGTGCCGCCGTCCGAACTGCCGCCAGCCTAGCCCCGCGCCCGGCGGGGATGAAGGGGAGCCCGGCACAACCGCGCGGGGAGCCGGTGGCCGGGGCGGAGTTCCGGTGTGCGGCTCCGCCCGGCCCGTCGACCTCCTACAGTGATCGGGTGAACGTGCGAACCGAACAGCGGAGCGGAGAACGGGTCCTCGTCGTCGGTGCCGGGATGGCCGGGGTGCAGACCGCCGTGCGACTGCGCGAGCGGGGCTGGACGGGACGGATCGTCCTGGTCGGTGCCGAGCCCCACCGGCCGTACGACCGTCCGCCGCTGTCCAAGGCCGTGCTGACGGGCGGGGCCGCCGGGTCGGCCTTCGACGTCGACTTCGACGCCCTCGACGTGGACCTGCGCCTGGGCGTGACCGTCACGGGCCTGCGGGCCGCCGACCGGGAGGTGGACACCGCGAGCGGGCCGGTGCCCTACGACCGGCTGGTCCTGGCCACCGGCGCCGAGCCGGTGTCGCTGCCCGGCGGCGGGGGCGTGCCCGGGGTGCACCTGCTGCGCACGCTCGACGACGTCCACCTGCTGCGGCCGGTGCTCGCCGAACGGCGGGACGTGGTGGTGGTCGGCGCGGGCTGGATCGGCGCGGAGTTCGCCACCGCCGCCCGCGAGGCGGGCTGTCGGGTCACCGTGGTCGAGGCCGCCGACCGGCCGCTGGCCGGAGTGCTGCCGCCCGAGGTCGCGGCCCCCATGCGCCACTGGTACCGGGAGGCGGGCGCCGAGCTGCTCACCGGGCGCGCCGTCACCGCCGTGCGCCCCGCGGACCGCGGCCGCGTCGAGGTGGAGCTCTCCGACGGCGCGGTGCTCCGCGCCGGGGGCGTCGTCGTCGGGATCGGCGCCCGCCCGGCCACCGGCTGGCTGACCGGCTCCCCGGTGGCGCTGGGCGAGGACGGGGCCGTCCTCGCCGACGACCGGCTGCGCACCTCCGTCCCCGACGTGTACGCCGTCGGCGACTGCGCCTCCTTCCCCTCGGCCCGCTACGGCCGCCGGCTGTCGGTGCACCACTGGGACAACGCCCTCCAGGGGCCGCGCACGATCGCCTCGGTGCTGGTGGCGGGCGAGGCCGAGACCCCGCCGTACGACCCGGTGCCGTACTTCTGGTCCGAACAGTTCGGCCGCTTCGTGCAGTACGCGGGCCACCACGACGACGGCGACGAGCCGCTGTGGCGCGGCGACCCCGGGGACGCGTCGTGGTCGGTGTGCTGGCTGCGCGAGGGGGTGCTGAACGCCGTGCTGGCGGTGGGGCGGCCGCGCGACCTGACCCAGGGGCGGAAACTGATCGAACGCGCCGCGACGTTGGATCCGGCACGTGTCGCCGACCCGTCCGTCCCCCTGAAGAGCGCCGTGCGCTAGTGGCTGTCGGTGGGAGGTGGCAGGCTTGTGCCGTGAACGAGATTGACGCGAAGACCGATGCTCTCGTCCCGGCCTGGCTCACCCTCCCCGACGTCGCCGAGAGGCTCGGCGTCGAGGTGACGCGCGTACGGCAGCTCGTCAAGGAGGGACAGCTCATCGCGGTGCGCCGGGGTGAGAACAGGGTGCTCCAGGTGCCCGCCGACTTCATCGGCGACGGCCGCATCGTGAAGGGGCTGTCCGGGACGATCACTCTGCTCAGGGACGACGGCTTCAGCGACGAGGAGATGCTGGAGTGGCTGTTCACGCCCGACGACTCCCTGCCCGGCACCCCGGCGCAGGCGCTGCGGGAGAACCGCGGCACCGAGGTGAAGCGACGGGCCCAGGCGCTGGCCGTCTGAGCCGGGCGTCCGGCACGGCCGGGCCGAACAGCACGACGGAACCACCGCACGACACACCGACGTGCGGGCCCGCCGCGGACGCCCGATCCGGGGGAGCGAGACCCGCATGACGGCCACCGCACGAGAGCGGCTCGACGACGCGCGCCTGTACCTGTGCACGGACGCGCGCAAGGACCGCGGCGACCTGCCCGAGTTCCTGGACGCGGCGCTGTCCGGCGGGGTGGACATCGTGCAACTGCGCGACAAGGGCATGGAGGCCGGCGAGGAGCTGGAGCACCTGGCCGTCCTCGCCGACGCCTGCCGCCGGCACGGGAAGCTGCTGGCCGTCAACGACCGCGCGGACGTCGCCCACGCGGCCGGGTCGGAGGTGCTCCACCTGGGCCAGGGCGACCTGCCGGTGCCCGCCGCCCGCGCGATCCTGGGCGACGACATCCTGATCGGCCGCTCCACCCACAGCGAGACCGAGGTGGACGCGGCGCTGACCGAGCCCGGCGTCGACTACTTCTGCACCGGACCCTGCTGGCCCACCCCCACCAAGCCCGGTCGCCCCGCCCCCGGACTGCCGCTGGTGCGGTACGCCGCCGCGCGCGCGCCGCGACGACCGTGGTTCGCCATCGGCGGGATCGACACCTCCAACCTGGACGAGGTGCTGCGGGCCGGGGCGCGGCGGGTGGTGGTGGTCCGTGCGATCACCGAGGCGGACGACCCGGAGGCCGCCGCGGCGGAACTGGCGGAGCGGCTGCGCTCGGCGTAGGGGGCGGCCGACCGCCGGGCCGCCCCGGTGGCGCGCCGGACGCCCTCGGCCGGTTCCGGGTCCGGCTGTCCACCTACTGGACAGCAGTCGGGCCAAACAGACAAAAGCCCTCGTGGAAGCGGTTGCGGGGCCTCCTCGTGGTTAGCCTGCCCCCATGGCCCTCGGTACCCCTTCCACCAGGACGGATCACGCGCCCACCGTCCGTGAGCTGCTCGCCTCCGGCGAGCACTCGTACTCCTTCGAGTTCTACGCGCCCAAGAGCGAGAGGGGCGAACGCACCCTCTGGAACGCCATCCGTCGAGTGGAGGCCGTCGCCCCCACCTTCGTGTCGGTCACCTACGGCGCCGGGGGCTCCTCCCGGGAAGGCACCGTACGAGCCACCGAGCGGATCGCCACGGAGACCACCCTCACCCCCGTCGCCCACCTCACCGCGGTGGACCACTCCATCGCCGAACTGCGCAACGTCATCGGCCAGTACGCCGACGCCGGAATCCGCAACATGTTCGCGGTCCGGGGCGACCCGCCCGGTGACCCGACGGGGGAGTGGACGCCCCACCCGCAGGGCATCACCTACGCCGCCGAACTCGTCCGGCTGATCAAGGAGTCGGGGGACTTCTGCGTCGGCGTGGCGGCCTTCCCCGAGATGCACCCGCGCTCCACCGACTGGGAGAGCGACATCCGGCACTTCGTGGCCAAATGCCGCGCCGGCGCCGACTACGCCATCACGCAGATGTTCTTCTACGCCGACGACTACCTGCGCCTGCGGGACCGGGTGGCCGCGGCGGGTTGCGACACCCCGATCATCCCGGAGATCATGCCCGTCACGAACGTGCGGCAGATCGAGAGGTTCGCCAAGCTCAGCAACGCGACCTTCCCGCCGGACCTGGCCGAACGCATCCTCGCGGTCGAGCACGATCCGGCCGCTGTACGCTCATTGGGCATCGAGTACGCCACGGAGCTGTGCGCGAGGCTGATGGCGGAGGGTGTCCCCGGACTCCACTTCATCACCCTCAACCACTCCACGGCGACGCTGGAGATCTACGAGAACCTGGGCCTGCACCGGCGAGGCTAGGACGGGTGGGGGAGGACGTACGTGGGGTGGACGCTCCTCTACATCGCGTTCGGAGCCGTCGCGGTGTGGCTGCTGGCCGAGGTGTTGTTGCAGTACAAGGCGCGGCTGCGCTGGAGGTTGCTGGCCTTCGGCGGTTTCGCCGCGGTGGTCGTCGGCGTGGTGGTGTTCTCGTCGGTGGTGGTGATCTCGGTGGGCGCCGCGGCCTTCGCCGTCGGCCAGACCTTCGTGACGCTCTCCTACCGGCGCGGCTTCACCGCGGGCTGGGCGCTGGGCGGCATGCCCGGCAACAGCAGGCGCCGTCGGGAGGGGCGGCCCGTGCGGCCCGGTGACGCCGAACCGAGCCTGGAGGTCTCCGGGCTGGAGGTCCACGCCCCCGAGGCCCGGGAGTCCGAGATCCCCGCCCCCCGGGAGGGGGACGAGCTCCACGCCTATCGGCCCGAGCCGCTGCCGGACGACACCGGCGGCTACGGCGTCTACCGGCGGGAGGACGCCCCCCACGAGGAGCGGCCCGGGTCGGACCGGCCCGAGGCCGACGCGTACGCGGGAACCGACGCGTACGCGGAAACCGAGGGGTACGCGGGAACCGAGGGGTACGCCGGGGGCGAGGGGTACGCGGACACCGGTCACCCCGGTTACTCCGACTCCCCCGACCACGGCCGCGGCGACGAGTACGGGTACGGGTACTCCTACGACCACGGGTACGCCACCGGCCCCTCCGCCGACCCCTACGCGGGGGACACGGCCCAGGGCGTCCAGGGGTACGCCACCGACCCCTCCCACTCCTCCGACGGCTACGGCACCGCCTACACCACCGGGTACGCCGAGTACACCGAGTACACCGGGTACGCCGCCGGGTACACCACCGACCCGTACGCCGGACAGGTCCCGACCGACGGGGCGTGGGTGCCGCAACAGCGCGGCGCCGAGCCACGGTACGAACCGTACGGCTACGCCCCGGACGCCCCGGACGACCCGAACGCGCCGGACCCCCGGGACGGCGCCGCCGGGTACGGCGACCACGACGCCCCCTTCGGGGCCGGCCACCACGGGGAACAGCCCCGGTACTGAACCGCGGGGCCGACGGCCCCGCGGCCCCGCGCCGGGGCGCGCCGGTGCCCCCGTCTCACCGCGAGCCGCGCCAGTCGTCGCCCTCGACGATCAGCCCGGCGACCAGCGCCCCCGACATCCCGGCGTGCGCCAGCCCGCCCCCGGGGTGCGCCGAGCCGCCCGCCCGGTACAGGCCGGCCGTACGCGTCGGATTGGCGGCCCGCAGGAACGCGCCCTCCGCCCCCGCCAGCGCCGGGGCCGGCACGGCACCGCCGGGGGCGCCCGTCTCCCGCTCGGTGTCGGCCGGGGTGCGCACCTCGCGCCACAGCACCCGACCGCCCAGCGCCGGCCCTGTCACGTCCACCGCCGCCAGCGCCTCGTCGGCGATCCGCTCCGCGGCGCCCGGTGCCGTCCAGTCCACCGGGCCGCCGTCCCAGGCCCGCGCACCGGTCCCGGCGAGCCCCTCGGGCCGCCCGGCCCCCGCGCGGTGCGGGGGCACGACCATCGACAGCACCACCGCCTCGTGATCGCCGTCGGGGACCAGGGCGGGGTCGTCGGGGCGCAGCACGGTGACGGTGCGCGCCGGCTCGCCCGGGGCGGAGACGTGCACCACCGTGCGGTGCGCGGTTCCCTCCGGGCGGGCGCCGCGCAGCGCCAGGAGCACGGTCAGCCGCCCGGTCGCGTACCCGGGGCCGCCCTCGGCCCCGTCGCCCCGGCCGCCGTACATCGACCGGGGATCGGCCCCGCAGACCACGGTGTCGGCCGCCACCCGACTCCCGTCGGCCGACTCCACGCCCGTGGCCCGGCCGCCCTCCACCACGACGCCCGACACCTCCGCGCCGAAGCGGAACTCCACGCCGCGCTCCAGACAGCGCCGGTACACCGCGTCCGCCAGCGCGCGCATCCCCCCGGCCACGTACCAGGTGCCGAAGGTCTGCTCCAGGTACGGCAGGACGGCGGCGCTCGCGGGGGCGCGGCGCGGATCGAGACCGTGCGCGAGCACGTGCCCCTCCAGCAGCGCCACCAGCCGCGGATCGCGCAGTTCGGCGCGGGCGACCTCGGCCAGGGTCGGGGGGCGGCGGCGCAGCAGTCCCGGCCGCCGCCGTGCCGGGTACGGGTCGCGGGCCAGCGGCCCGGGGTCCGCGGCGGAGGTCAGCGGTTCCTCCAGCAGCGGACGGCGAGCGACCTCCCACGCCCGGCGGGCCCGGACCAGGAACTCGCTCCAGCGCTCGCCCGCGCCCGCGCCGAGCGCGGCGTCCAGGGCGTCGACCGCTCCGCCCCGGGAGCCGCCCGGCAGACGGACGGTCGTGCCGTCGGCGAGGACGTGCTCCACGGCCGGTTCCACCTCGGTCAGCGCCACGCACGACTCCAGCGGCTCGCGCCCCGTCTTGACGAACAGGTCGCGCCAGACGGCCGGCAGGTGCAGCACCCCCGGCCCGGTGTCGAAGCCGAAGCCGTCCCGCTCCAGACGGCGCACCGCGCCGCCGTGGGTGTCCGTCCGCTCGTACACCGTCACCCGCCGGCCGGCGACGGCCAGCCGGGCGGCGGCAGCCATCGCGCCCATACCGGCGCCGATCACCACAGTCCGTGCCATGGGCAGTGACTCTAGTCGGGCGGCGGTAACGGCTTCGGGCGGCTGTACGCAGAGGTGGGTAGAAGTACCTGAGTAGGGTTCTGAGTACCCGTACGGATGGGCTTCGACCGGCACGGACGGCAGAGTCGGAGACGGCGGACACACCGCGCCGCACCGCCGACACGGGGCGGCGGAACGGCACGGCGGCCGTCCGTGGGGGAGTTCTCGGGGGAACGGGGGAGAACGGGGGACGGGAGCGGGCGGTACGGCTCAGGCCGGACCGCCCGCTCCCGTGAGCCGGCCGTCCAACAGCGCCGACAGCGCGCGGTGCACCTCCTCCACCGTCCGCTCCGGCTGGAACACCTTCCAGTCCAGCGCCGTCACCAGCACCGTCCCCACCAGGGCCGAGGCGGTCAGCGGCACGTCCACGCGGTCGTCCGGGCCGCCCGGGGCCGCCTCGGCGCGCAGCTCCTCCTCCACCACGGCCACGACCCGGCGGCGCACGGCCGCCAGGGTCGCCTGCCAGGGACGCTCGGTCCGCCACACCTCGGCGACGTAGAGCTTGGCGAAGGCCGGGCAGCGGTCGATGAAGGCCAGCCCGGCCCGGAGCATCGCGTCCAGCGTTCCCCCGGCGCCTCCGGTGTCCCCGGCGTCCCCGGCGCGTCGTTTCGCGCCGTCCGCGGCCTGCCGCAGCGAGGTGGCCAGTTGCTCGGCACCGTGCAGCAGCAGCGCCTCCAGCAGCCCCTCCTTGCTGGTGAAGTTGTAGTAGACCGTGCCCTTGGCGACACCGGCGCGCTCGGCGATCTCGTCCACCGTGGTGGCGGAGAAGCCCTGTTCGGCGATGAGCGTCACGGCCGCTTCGTAGAGCCTCTGCCGGGTGGCGTTCCATCGCGTGACGCTGTGCATGCGCCGATTCTCACCGATGCGCGTGGGTGGAGGGGACCCGACCCGCCCACCGCGGGGGAACCCGGACGCACCGGGGGCGAGGTCTGTCCCGGTACGTCGGAGAGCTGGGGCAGGAGGGTGTTTGCCCAGCTCAGGGCCGATTGTCAGTGGCATGCGCAACGATGTTCCCAGAGCGACCGACGAGGCGTGACCAAGCAGACGCGAACGGCACAGTCAGACGGCGACAGGAGGTTCGCAGATGAACGGGCCCGCGAAGGACGTCCACCCCGTGCTGCGTCGGGCGTCGGCCCCGCCGGCCGCGCTCGACCTGCTCGCGCAGGCGCGGCACGGTCTGGACGAGGCGGCGGAGCTGGAGCATCCCAACGACCGCTACGCCACCGCGCACCTCGCCGCCCTGCGCACCGCCGCCGCGGTGCTGGCGGTGCGCGGCCGCCCCGAATCCACCGCACGCGCCAGAAAACGCATACGCAGCGCCTGGGAGGTCCTCCCCGAGGTGGCTCCCGAACTGGACGAGTGGAGCAGGCTGTTCGCGGCCGGGGCGCCGAAGCGGGCCCGTGCCGAGGCGGGCATCGAGGGGGCGGCCGGTGCGCGCGACGCCGACGACCTGATGCGCGACGCCGGCATGTTCCTGCGGATCGTCGAACAGATGCTGGTGCGGCAGCCCGTCCTGCCGCACCCCGGGGTCGCCGCGGAGGAGCCGCGGGCGCGGGCGGGCCGGGGCGACGGGGCCGAGCCCGGGTTGCGCGCGGGCTGAGCAGGGGGCGAGCGCCGAGCACGGACTCGCGGGTCCGCGCCCGCCGGTGGGAGCCCGCCGGGTCCGTCGCCGCGGTCCGCCCGCGACGGGTCACGTGCCCGGCGGCGTGCCTGGCGCGGGGCGGGCGGTCGTGTGCTCGGCGACGCAATAGGCTTGGGGCAGCCACGTCCGAGCCGCCGAGGAGCGTCCGCCATGTCCCGCCCCCACACGCACGTCCGCACCGCCGTGGTCTGGGAGGTCCTGAGGGAAGCGCTCGAGGAACGGGCCGAGACCGCCGGACGGGAGTCGCTGGAGGTTCTGGACACCGGGGGCGGCACCGGCAACTTCGCCGTGCCCGTCGCCAGGCTCGGCCACCGGGTCACCGTGGTGGACCCGAGCCCCGACGCACTGTTCGCGTTGGAGCGGCGCGCGGCCGAGGAGGGGGTGGCCGACCGGGTGCGCGGTGTGCAGGGCGACGCGCACGGTCTGTTCGACGTGGCCGAACGCGGCGGCTACGACGTGGTGCTCTGCCACGGGGTCCTGGAGTACGTCGACGATCCGGCCGAGGGCCTGCGCAACGCCGCCGCCGCACTGCGGCCCGAGGGCGGCACCCTGAGCGTGCTCGCCGCCGGCCTGGGCGGCGCGGTGCTCGCCCGTGCCCTCGCGGGCCACTTCACCGAGGCCCACCGGGCGCTCACCGACCCCGACGGCCGGTGGGGCGACGGCGACCCGGTGCCCCGGCGCTTCACCCCCGAGCGGCTCGCCGACCTGGTCGCCGCCAGCGGCCTGGAGGCCGGCGCGGTGCACGGCGTACGGGTCTTCGCCGACCTGGTGCCCGGTGCCCTGGTGGACACCGAACCGGGCGCCCCGGAGGCACTGGCCCGCCTGGAGGAGGCGGTGGCCGAACTGCCCGACTTCCGGTCCGTCGCGGCACAGCTCCACGTACTGGCGCGTACACGCTGAGTCCCGGCACGCGTTGCGGTCGCGATGCGGGTGGGCACGGGAGACCCGAACGGTCGCTACCCGCCGTATGATCGAAACACACCGTCCGGCATGACGGCACGGCGGCGGGGGAATGAGAAGCCCGAAACCGCCATCCGGCACCCCGGTCCCGGTGGCACAACTGGCGTAGAGGGGCGGGTTTCACGGGGGCGAATCCCAGCCTATCCTTGAAGGGTCGCACCCGGTCGCCCCCGCGACCGACGAGTAGGAGGACTCCGTGCCGCTCTCTGAGCACGAGCAGCGCATGCTCGAGCAGATGGAGCGAGCGCTGTACGCCGAAGACCCCAAGTTCGCGACAGCGCTCGAGGGAAGCGAGCTGCGCACGTACACCCGGCGACGGGTCTACCAGGCGGTCGCGGGCTTTCTGGTGGGCGTCGCGCTCCTCATGGCCGGGATGGTCGCGAAGATGGTCGTCGTCAGCGTGTTGGGCTTCCTCGTGATGCTCGGCTGCGCCGTCCTCGCGGTGACCGGCTGGCGCAAGGCCCCCAAGCCCGGTGAGCAGTCCCAGGACGGCGGAGGGCCCGACGGCGGATCCCCGTCCCACCCCCGCAGGCAGGCGCGTCCACGGCGTTCGATGATGAATCGCATCGAGGATCGCTGGCAGCGCCGCCGCGACGAGCAACAGTAACGGTCCTCCCACCCCGTACGCCCCGCAGCGCCGTGCCGGTGCCCACCGGCGCGGCCCGCTCCTCGAAGCGCCATTCACGCGATCTTCCCCACCCACCGGGTGTGAATCCGGGCACCTCCCGCTCCCGTCCGCCCGGCCGGTCCCGTCCGAGGCCGGCCCCGCGGCGGCCACCGCGAGAAGCGGAACCGGATCCGGCACAGGACGGGAACCCGGCGGGTTCCCGGCCCCCTCGTCCTGCCCGTCCCGCCCGTCTCGCCGTCCGCCCCTCGCCCCCGGTCGGGCGGGCGCGAGCCGGCAGACGTCGGCCGCCGATCCCGCGCCCGAGCCGCGGAGGGCGGAGCCCCGGGCCTCAGGCCCGCTGCCGGGACGGCCGGAACCGCGCCACCGTCCGCCGCACCCGCCCGGCGAGGCCGTGCCACCGCCCGGCCAACGCCGCCCGGCGCGCGGAGAGGGACCACAGCATCCGCACCGACGACCGTGGCAACAGCAGGGCCCGGAGCCGCTCGCGCCGCCCGGCCGCCGCCCGCAGCCCGGCCCGGACCCGCCGCACGTCCTCGGCCAGTCCCCGGGCGGGGCGGGCCTCGGCCGCGTACAGGGCGTGCTCCAGGGCCGTGGCCAGCCGGTGCGTGGCCTTTGCGGCCTCGCCCTCCAGACCGCCCAGCCGCACCACCCGGGCGGCGGCCGTCCGCGGGGTCGCGGACTCCTCCGGCAGGACGCCGTAGTCCCAGGCGGAGTCGGTCATCTCCCGCCAGGCCGCGAGCGTCCGGAGGCCGGCATCCTGCTCCGGCGGCCCTCCCGAGGCCCCGGACGGGCCGCCGGGGGCGCCCTCGGGCACGGTGCCGCCCACGGCGGCGGCCCCGTCCGCGCCCGGTGGCTTCCCCCGGGACGGCGGCTCGGACATCTCGCCCATCCGCCGGGCCCGCACGGTCCTGCGCCACAGCAGGGGAAGCGCCAACAGGGCCAGGAGCACCAGGGCGGCCAGCACCGCTGGCAGTGCGCCCGTCACCGCCGTCAGCACCCGTTGCGCCAGGGACTCGTCCCCGGAAGGGCCACCGCCCGGGGCGGCGGCCCCGTCGCAGTCCTCACCGTGCCCGGCGAGGCACTCGACGGACCGTGACGGCTCGGGTTCCGGAGTGCCCCCGTCGGTCGGCAGCGGTTCGGGCACGGACGGCCGGTCCGGGGCGGGCAGGTCGGGCTGGGTGTAGTCCGGGACGCTGCCCCGGCTCGGGGTGGGCTCGAAACGCGTCCAGCCCACGCCCTCGAAGTACAGCTCGGGCCAGGCGTGCGCGTCCTGCAGGCCGACCACCATCCCGTCGGCGCCGTCGGAGACGCCCGGGGTGAAGCCCACCGCCACCCGGGCCGGGATGCCCAGGGTGCGGGCCATCGCGGCCATCGAGAAGGCGAAGTGGACGCAGAAGCCCTCCCGCTGCTCCAGGAAGCGCGCGATGGCGGCGCTGCCGCTGCCCGCCTTCACGCGGGTGTCGTAGCGGAAACCGCCGTCGGCGGAGAACCACTCCTGGAGCCGTACGGCCTGCTCGTAGGCGCCGGAGGCGTTCACGGTGACCTCCCGCGCCGTCCGGGCCACCACCTCCGGCAGCGAGTCCGGGACCCGGGTGTACTCGTCCAGCACCTGCCGGGGAGGGTCGGGCGCCCCCGTCAGCTGCTCGATGGTCGGCCGCACCTGGAGGCTCTCCACCTCGTACCGCGCGCCACGGGTGGTCTGCCCGCGGTCGCCCACCAGCGCACGGCCCTCCGGTTCGAAGCGCCAGCGGCCGTCGATGCGGACGTCGGCGGCCGGGTACGGCATGGGCAGCCAGTTCTGGGCGTACCAGCCGGCCGCCCGGAACGAGGTGGTGATCCGCTCGGTCTCGACGGACGGCGACAGGCCGGACACCGGCGGCAGCGGCCGCGGCAGATCGGTGATCCGCCGCTCCGAGGGGCGCCAGGACGTGCCGTCGAACCGGTCGAGGGCCACGATCCGCAGGTAGAGGTCCGCGGTGCTCTCCGCGTCCGTGGCGTACGTGAGCACCGTGCGGTTGTCCGGCTGGTTCAGGCTGTCCTGGAGGGCGACCAGCGGATTGACCGCCGAGACGGTGCCGCCGTCCCCGCTCGTGCCGCCCCCGCCGCGCGCGGTGTCCAACAGTCCCTCGCCCAGGGACGGCAGCGCGGCCGGTACGACCAGGGCGATGCCCAGGGCCAGCACGCCGATCCGACGCCCGCCCCGGGCCGGCGTCGGGGCGGGACCGCCCGGCGCGGTGGGCCGCGCGGGGCCGCCGGAGGGACCGAAGGACCACCCCCACCGGGAGAGCCGGTCCCGTCCCTCCGCCAGGAGCAGCAGCAGGTAGCCGGCCGCGGCGCACAGGAACCACGTCCAGCGGGTGCCGTCCGGGGAGAGTCCGGCGGCCACCGAGTACAGCGCCAGCAGCGGCAGCCCGGCCGGGGCCGCGCTGCGGTACGTCACCGCCGAGGCGTCGACCAACAGGCCGATCAGCACGACCCCGCCGACCAGCAGCAGCCGGATGCCGTCGGTGACCGGGGCCGGGATCGCGAACCGACCGACGTCCGCGGTGCCCTGCGCCAGCAGCGTGCCGAACGCCTCCAGCGCGTCCGGCCCCGGCAGGATCCCGAAGACCGCGTCCCGGCGGACGAAGACGAAGGTCAGCAGCAGCAGCGTCACCGACGACTGCGCCCCGACCGTCGCCGCGCGGCTCGCCGAGGCCCGCCGCACCGCCACGCCCACCAACGTCTGCGCGCCCAGCAGCAGGGCGGCTTCGAGGAGCCAGACCGACGGGGCGACCAGCGGCAGCAGCGATCCCGCCGCCGCCAGGGTGGCGACCCAGGCGCAGAGCGCCAACCGGACTCGCCCGTCCATCACCGTTCACCTCCCACGGTCCGTCCCGGGGCGAGGCCGCCGGCCCGGTCGGCCTGCCGCCACAGGGCGGGCAGCGCGTCGCCGGGCGCGTACGGCAGTGCCGTCCACCCCGCCTCGCGCAGCGTCCGCCGGGGACCGTCCCCGGCGGCCGGTTCCCCCGGAACGCGGGGGACGAAGGCCAGTGCGCCCCCGACGCGGTGCCGCATCCGGCGGACCAGCGCCCCGTCCTCCTCGTCGAGCCGGCCGAGGAACGCCACCAGCAGGCCCCCGTGCTCGCCGTCGCCGCCCTCCAACGCGTCGACCGCCCGGGACAGCCCCGGCTCCCGGGAGCGCTCCACCACGGCCAGGGCCTCCAGGAGCAGTCCGGCCGTCTCCGAGGGGGAGCTTCCCGGACCGGTGCCCTCCGGGCCGGGCAGCGGTGCGCCGGTGGTGGTCAGCAGACGTACCGAGTAACCGCGCTCCAGCAGGTGGACGACGACCGAGGCGGCGCCCGAGACCGCCCACTCGAAGGCCGAACCCGGGCCGGAGCCGGCCCAGGCCCGCAGCCGGGTGTCCAGCAGCACCGTGCAGCGGGGGCGGTGCGGCTGTTCCTCGCGGCGCACCATCAGCTCGCCGTACCGGGCGGTGGAGCGCCAGTGCACCCGCCGCAGGTCGTCGCCGTGCCGGTAGCCGCGCGGTATCACGTCGTCGTCGCCCGCCGTCGCCAGGGAACGCTGCCGGCCCTCGTCCCAGCCGGCGGCCTCGCCGGCGAGGCGCACCGCCGGCAGCGGCTCGGTGCGCGGCACGACGGTGAGGGTGTCGTACGAGCTGAAGGACCGGGTCAGCTCCACCAGGCCGAAGGGATCGGTCAGGCGGAGTTGCAGCGGCCCCAGCGGATAGCGGCCGCGCAGGTCCGAGCGGACCCGGTAGGAGACCTGGCGCCGGCCGCCCGGCTCCACCCGGTCCAGCACGAAACGCGGACGGGAGCCCAGCACGTACGGGACCCGGTCCTGGAGCATCAGCACACCGGTCGGCATCCGCGAGACGTTCTCCACCAGCAGGTGCACCCCCGCCTCGGTGCCCGTGGGCACCGAGGCGGGGGAGAGCCGTCGGGAGGCCGCCACCCGGTGGCGGGTGCGGTGCAGGGCGCCCACGCACACCAGGGGCAGCGCGGTCAGCAGCACCCCCACCCGCAGCAGGTCGGCCTGGCCCAGGACGTAGGCGCAGACGACCGCGGCCCCGCCGGCGGCGAGGAAGGAGCGTCCGCGGGTGGTGAGGCCGCCCAGCGCCGCGCGCAGCGAACCCCGCCACTCCCCGGGCTCGCCGGGGCCGCCGGCCATCAGTACCCCCGCTGGGGCTGCCGGCCGTACAGGGGAGGACGCGAGGTCGCCTCCCGGTGGTTGGCGGCGGGCACCGGGACGTGCCGGACGATGTCCACGACGATCTGTTCCGAGGTGCGTCCGCCCATCCGGACCTGGGCGGTGGGCAGCAGCCGGTGCGCCAGCACCGGGACGGCCAGCGACTGGACGTCGTCGGGCAGGACGAAGTCGCGGCCGGCCAGCGCCGCCGTCGCCTTGGCCGCCCGCAGCAGGTGCAACGTGGTGCGGGGCGAGGCGCCCAGCCGCAGCTCGGGGTGCTCGCGGGTGCCCGCGACCAGGTCCACCACGTACCGGCGGACCGGCTCGGAGACGTGCACACCGCGCACCGCGTCCACCAGTTTGGAGATGTCGTGCGCGTGCGCGACCGGCTGGAGGTCGTCCAGCGGGGAGACCCCGCCGTGCATGTCGAGCATCCGCAGCTCGGCCTCCGGGCTCGGGTAGCCGATCGACACCCGTGCCATGAAGCGGTCGCGCTGGGCCTCGGGCAGCGGGTAGGTGCCCTCCATCTCGACCGGGTTCTGCGTGGCCACCACCATGAACGGGTCGGGCAGCGGGTAGGTGTGCCCGTCGACGGTGACCTGTCGTTCCTCCATCGACTCCAGCAGCGCCGACTGCGTCTTGGGCGAGGCGCGGTTGATCTCGTCCCCGATGACGATCTGGGAGAAGATGGCGCCCGGCTTGAAGTCGAACTCGTGCCGCTGCTGGTCGTAGACGCTCACCCCGGTGACGTCGGAGGGCAGCAGGTCGGGCGTGAACTGGATCCTGCGCACCGAGCAGTCGATCGATCTGGCCAGGGCCTTGGCGAGCATGGTCTTGCCCACGCCCGGCACGTCCTCGATCAGCAGGTGCCCCCCGGCCAGCAGGACCGTCAACGAGAGCCGCACGACCTCCGGCTTGCCCTCGATCACGCTCTCCACCGACCGGCGCACCCGGTCCGCCGTGGCGGTCAGATCGTTGAGGTCCGCCCGCTCGTCATAGGTCGTCACCCGGCCCTCCTCGGCCCAATCCCATGGGCCGGCCCCCTCACGGGCGACCGGCCCACCCAGAACAACCCGCACCTCGCCCCCGGAGTTCCCGTGGGGAGGGGCCGTCACTCACGCATTCTTCACACAGATCGGCTCCCGCGTCACCGTCCCGCGTCCCCGACCGGGTCGATCTCCCGCAGCAGACCCGTGGTGACGTCGAAGACGAAGCCCCGCACGTCGTCGGTGTGCGGCAGGAACGGGGAGGTGCGCACCCTCTCCATCGACTGGCGCACGTCCTGGTCCGCGTCCTTGAAGGACTCCACGGCCCACGACGGTCGCTGGCCGACCTCCAGTTCCAGCTCGTGCCGGAAGTCCTCGGTCAGGTTCAGCAGGCCGCATCCGGTGTGGTGGATCAACACGACCGAACGGGTGCCCAGGGCGCGCTGACTGATGGTCAGGGAGCGGATGACGTCGTCGGTGACCACACCGCCGGCGTTGCGGATGGTGTGGCAGTCGCCCAGTTCCAGGCCAAGAGCCGCGTGCAGGTCCAGACGGGCGTCCATGCAGGCGACCACGGCGACCTTCAGCACCGGCCGGGCGTCCATGCCCGGGTCGGTGAACTCCGCTGCGTAACGTCGGTTGGCTGCGATGAGGCGGTCGGTGACCGGGCCCTCGGGAGAAGACGATGGCATGCCTATGACCGTAACCGCCTCTTCTCGGTCCGGCTCGCCGTGGGGTGGGCGAAATCGGTCAACGCGCTCCGCTGTGAGGCACACCACACGTCGGGCGGGGTCCGTCCGGGCGAATCCCCCGGGAGGGGAGGGGCGGAGGACGGGGCCGCCCGCGAGGTCCGCGGACGGGCCCGGGGCGGACGGCGGACCCGGCGCGTCGGGCCGGTCGGCGGTCGTGACGCGCCTGACCAGTTGGTTGACCGGCGGGACGAGTGGACTAAAGTGACGCGAAGCGGGAGCCGGGATCACGCGCCGAGCTCCCCGTTTCCCGTTCCAGACACATGTGCGCGGGCGCGCGTACGGCCGCGTACGGTCCGGCCTCCTCCCGCTCCCGGCCACGGGCGTCCCTTCCCCGGCGCCACCGGCCGCTTTCCCATGGCGAGCGGGCGGGGACCCGGCCGTACGGGCCGGCTCGAGGAGAGAGTCCAGTGAGCACCAACGAGCGGCACGTCCCGGTCATGCTCCGGCGTTGTCTGGATCTGCTCGCACCCGCCCTGGACGGGCCCGGCGCCGTCGTCGTGGACTGCACCCTCGGGCTCGGCGGGCACAGCGAGGCCATGCTGGCCGCCTTCCCCGGGCTGCGGCTGATCGGACTGGACCGCGACCCGGAGGCCCTGCGGCTGGCCGGCGAGCGACTGGCCCCCTTCGGCGACAGGGTCACGCTGGCGCACGCCGTGTACGACGAACTGCCCGAGGTGCTGGACCGGCTCGGGACGCCGCGCGTCCAGGGCGTCCTGTTCGACCTCGGTGTCTCCTCCCTGCAGTTGGACGAGGCCGAGCGCGGCTTCGCGTACGCCAGGGACGCGCCGCTGGACATGCGGATGGACCAGACGAAGGGCGTCGGCGCCGCCGAGGTGCTCAACACCTACCCACCGGGCGAGCTGGTGCGCGTCCTGCGCGCCTACGGCGAGGAGAAGCAGGCGAAGCGGATCGTCGAGGCGATCGTGCGGGAGCGGGAGAAGGAGCCCTTCACCACCAGCGCCCGCCTGGTGGAGCTGATCCGCGACGCGCTGCCGCAGGCCGCCAAGCGCACCGGGGGCAACCCCGCCAAGCGGACCTTCCAGGCACTGCGCATCGAGGTCAACGGCGAATTGGCCGTACTGGAACGGGCGCTGCCGGCGGCCGTGGCCGCACTGGCGGTGGGCGGCCGGATCGCCGTGCTGTCCTACCACTCGCTGGAGGACCGCCTGGTCAAGCGGGTGCTGGCCGCGGGGGCCGCGAACACCGCGCCCCCCGGCCTGCCGGTGGTGCCCGAGCGCTACCAGCCCCGGCTGAGGTTGCTCACCCGGGGCGCCGAACTCCCCACGGAGGAGGAGGTCGCCGAGAACCGCCGCGCCGCGCCCGCCCGCCTGCGCGGCGCCGAGCGCATCCGGGAGGAGCCCTGAAGGACACACCGAGGAACCGGCGGGACCGGCGGGACCGGCCCCCGACCCCGCAGCAGAGGCTGACCCGACTGGCGAGGCTGGTGCCCGCCGGCGGGCCCTCCGCGCCCGCCCGCACCCCCTTCGTGCTGCTGGTGGTCCTGTTGCTCGGTTCCGGACTGCTGGCCCTGCTGCTGCTCAACGCGGCCGTCAACCAGGGCTCCTTCGAACTGGACGAGCTGGAGAAGCAGGCCGAGGAGCTGGCCGAGGAGGAGCAGGCGCTCCAGCAGGAGCTGGACTCCCACTCGGCGCCCGGACCACTGAGCGAACGGGCCCGCGAGTTGGGCATGGTGCCGGGCGGGAACCCGGTGTTCATCCTCCCGGACGGCACCGTCCGCGGCGTTCCCGAGCCCGCCCCCGAGATCGAGGCAGGAGAGGAGGGCCCGTGAGCGAACGCCCGCGCCGCACACCCGACCGGCGTCCGGTCGGGGGAGCCGGGGGCCCCCGGGGAGCCGGCGGTTCCCGGGGGACTGGTGGAAGCGGAAGGGGAACCGGTGGCGCCGCGGCCCGCGCCGGCGGGGGCACCCGTCCGGCCCGTCCCGCCCGAACGACCTCCCGGCCCAGGCCGCCGGGGACGATCCGGCTGGTCGGCCACCGACCCCGGCTGAGGCTGTTCGGCGTCGTGCTGACCCTGGTGATGCTGACCTTCACGGTGCGGCTGCTCCAGGTGCAGGCCGTGGACGCGAGCGTCTACGCGGACAAGGCCGACGTCAACCGCTACATCACCGTCCCGCTCGCCGCCGAACGCGGCACCGTCACCGACCGCGACGGCGTACCGCTGGCCACCACGGTGGACGCCTACGACATCACCGCCGACCCCTACCTGTTCACGCCCGAACAGACCGAGGTCGCCGACGCCCCCGCCCAGGCGGCCGAGCTGCTGTCCCCGATCCTCGACGTGGACGAGGAGACCCTCGTCGAGCGGCTCTCCCGGGAGGGGACCCGCTACGTCCTCCTGGCCCGACAGCGTTCCCCGCAGGTCTGGCGGCAGATCACCGACCTCAAGCGGGCACTGGCCAGGGAGCACACGGGCGACGGGATCCACGTGCTGTCCGGGGTGTACTCCGAGGAGCACGCCAAGCGGGTCTACCCCAACGAGCGGCTCGCGGCCGGCGTGCTCGGGTTCGTCAACGCCGAGGGGGAGGGCCGCGGCGGCCTGGAGGCGATGTACGACGAGGTGCTGGCCGGGGAGGACGGCAAGATCACGTACGCCCAGTCCGGTGGACGTCAGGTGCCGACCGCGGGCGAGGACGAGCAACCCGCGAAGCCCGGCTCCGACGTGGAGCTGACCTTGGACCGCGACATCCAGTGGGCCGCCCAGCGGGCCCTGGACGAGCAGGTCGCCGACTCCGAGGCCGACGGCGGCTACGTGATCGTCCAGGACGTGCGCACCGGGGAGATCCTCGCCCTGGCCACCGCCCCGGGCTTCGACCCCAACGACCTGTCCAGGGCCAGTGCCTCGGCCCTGGGCAACCCCGCGCTCCAGGACGCCTTCGAACCCGGCTCCACCAGCAAGGTGATGTCCATGGCCGCGGTGCTGGAGGAGGGCGTCGCCACCCCCCACACCCACGTGGTGGTGCCCAACCGGCTGCCGCGGGCCGACCGGAGCTTCGCGGACGACCACGACCACCCCACCCTGTACCTCACCCTCAACGGGGTGCTGGCCAGGTCCAGCAACATCGGCACGATCCTGGCCGTCGAGCAGCTCGGCGACACCCAGGCGGAGACCAACCGGGTGCTCCACTCCTACCTGCGGAAGTTCGGTCTGGGGCAGAAGACGGGCCTGGACTTCCCCGGCGAGACCCCCGGCATCCTCGCCGACCCCGAGGACTGGAACGCCTCCCAGCAGTACACCATCCCCTTCGGACAGGGCCTGTCCGTCAACGCCGTCCAGGCGGCGTCGGTGTACTCCACCGTCGCGGCCGGCGGCGTGCGCGTCGAGCCGTCCCTGGTGCGCGGCACCACCGCCGCCGACGGGACCTGGATCCCGGCGCCGAAGCCGAAGCGGACCCGTGTCGTCAGCGAGAAGACCGCCCGGACGCTGGCCGCCATGTTGGAGTCCGTGGTGGCCGACGACACGGGGACCGGCACGGTGGCGCGGATCCCCGGCTACCGGGTGACGGGGAAGACCGGCACCGCCAACCGGGTGGACCCCGAGACCGGCCGCTACAACGGCTACACCGCTTCCTTCGCCGGCTTCGCCCCGGCCGACCGGCCCCGTGTCACCGTCTACTGCGCCGTGCAGAACCCGAAGAAGGGCGAGTACCACGGCGGCGAGGTGTGCGGCCCGGTCTACCAGGAGGTCATGAAGTACACCCTCAAGGCGCTCCGGATCCCCCCCACCGGATCCGAGCCACCCCGTCTGCCCGTCACCTTCGACCCCGGGGACTGACCCCCGGCACCGAACGGAAAGCGACCCGTGAGAACCATCACCGACGACCCCTCGAACCGCGCCGGCGCCACCGGCGGAACCTCCGGCACGTCCGGCCCCTCGCTTCGCGACGGAACGGACCGGCCGGGTACGCTCACCGCCGTGCCACACGCTGATCAGACCTCCTCCCTGCCTCCGGCCCCACCCCGTCCCGAGCGGGTCGTCCCCGTTCCGCTGGCGGAGCTGGCCCGGCAGCTGGACGTCACGGCCCCCCCAGGGGACGTGGCCGTCACCGGAATCACCCACGACTCGCGCGCGGTGCGTCCCGGCGACATCTACGTCGCCCGCCCCGGCGCCCGCTTCCACGGCGCGGACTTCGCCGTCCAGGCCGCCCGGCTGGGCGCCGCCGCGGTGCTCACCGACCCGACGGGCACCGAACGGGCCGCGGCCACCGGCCTGCCCGTGCTGACGGTCCCCGACCCGCGCGACCGGCTGGGCGAGCTGGCCGCCGCCATCTACGGCCACCCCGGTCGGGACCTGCTGCAGATCGGCATCACCGGCACCTCCGGCAAGACCACCACCGCCTACCTCGTCGAGGGCGGGCTGCGCGCGGCGGCGAAGGAGGGGGAACCGGCCGGGCTGATCGGCACGGTCGAGTCCCGCATCGGCGACGAGCGGATCAAGTCCGAGCGCACCACCCCCGAGGCCACCGAGCTCCAGGCGCTGTTCGCCGTGATGCGCGAGCGCGGGGTCCGCTCGGTGGCCATGGAGGTCTCCAGCCACGCGCTGGTGCTGGGCCGGGTGGACGGCTGCGTCTTCGACGTCGCCGTCTTCAACAACCTCAGCCCCGAGCACCTGGACTTCCACCCGGACATGGAGGACTACTTCCGGGCGAAGGCACAGCTGTTCACCTCGGCCCGCTCCCGTGCCGGCGTGGTCAACCTCGACGACGAGTACGGGCAGCGGCTGGCGGACGGCGTCAGCGAGGTCCCCGTCACCACCTTCTCCGCCGAGGGACATCCGGACGCCCACTGGCGGGCGCGGGACGTGGAGATCGGTCCGCTCGGCTCCACCTTCACCGTCGTCGGCCCCGACGGCGAGACGGCGCGGGCCGCGGCCCCGCTGCCCGGACCGTTCAACGTCTCCAACGCGCTCGCGGCCATCACCGCCCTGGTGGTGGCCGGGATCGACCTGGAGACCGCCGCCCGGGGCGTCGCCGCGGTGCCGGGGGTCCCCGGGCGTCTGGAGCGCGTGGACGCCGGACAGCCCTACCTGGCGGTCGTGGACTACGCGCACAAGCCCGACGCCGTCGACTCCGTGCTGAGGGCCCTGCGCAAGGTCACCGACGGCCGGGTGCACGCGGTGCTCGGCTGCGGTGGCGACCGCGACCCGCACAAGCGTCCCGCCATGGGCGCCACCCTGGCCCGACTGGCCGACACCGCCGTGCTGACCTCCGACAACCCCCGCTCGGAGGACCCCCTGGCCATTCTGGCCGCCATGCTCGCGGGGGCCGCCGAGGTCCCGATCCACGAGCGCGGCACCGTGCTGCTGGAGGAGGACCGGGCCGCCGCGATCGATGCCGCCGTCGCCCGCGCCGAGCCCGGGGACACCGTGCTGGTCGCCGGCAAGGGCCACGAGGTGGGTCAGGACATCGCCGGCGTCATCCGCCCCTTCGACGACCGCGAGGTGCTGCGCGAGGCCATCGAGCGCCGCCGGGCGACCGAGCGGCGGGCCGCGGCGGGGAGCGGGGACACCGGGGAGAGCACGTCATGATCCCGCTGACCCTCGCAGAGATCGTGGAAGCCGTCTCCGGCCGGCCCCACGACATACCGGATCCGGGCGCGACGGTCACCGGACCCGTGGTCAAGGACTCCCGCGAGGTGGTCCCCGGCGCGCTGTTCGTGGCGTTCGCCGGCGCGCGCGTGGACGGCCACGACTTCGCGGGCAAGGCCGTGACCGACGGCGCGGTGGCCGTGCTGGCCTCCCGCCCCGTCGGGGTCCCCGCGATCGTCGTGGACGACGTGGAGACCGCCCTGGGGGCCCTGGCCCGGCACGTCGTACGGCGGTTGGGCGCCACCGTCGTCGCCCTCACCGGCTCGGCGGGCAAGACCGGCACCAAGGACCTGCTCGCCCAACTGCTGCGGCGGCACGGCCCCACCGTGTGGACGCCCGGCTCGCTCAACAACGAGATCGGTCTGCCGCTGACCGCGCTCGGAGCCGAGGAGGGCACCCGTCACCTGGTGCTGGAGATGGGCGCCCGGGGCATCGGCCACATCCGTTACCTCACCGGCCTGACCCCGCCGCGCGTCGGCGTGGTCCTCAACGTCGGCTCGGCGCACATCGGCGAGTTCGGCGGACGGGAGCAGATCGCCCAGGCCAAGGGCGAGCTGGTGGAGTCCCTGCCCCCGGCGGAGGAGGGCGGGATCGCCGTCCTCAACGCCGACGACCCCCTGGTGCGCGCCATGCGCGCCCGCACCGACGCCCGCATCGTCTTCTTCGGCGAGTCCGAGGACGCCGACGTCCGCGCCGAGAATGTCCGACTCACCCCGAAGGGGCAGCCCGCCTTCACCCTCCACACCCCCACCGGGTGCGGCGATGTGACGATGCGCCTGTACGGTGAGCACCACGTGTCGAACGCGCTCGCCGCGGCCGCCGTAGCCCACGAGTTGGGCATGCCCGTCGACGGGATCGCCACAGCGCTCTCCGAGGCCGGCACGCTCTCCCGCTGGCGGATGGAGGTCACCGAGCGCTCGGACGGCGTGACCGTCGTCAACGACGCCTACAACGCGAACCCCGAATCCATGCGGGCTGCGCTCCGCGCGCTCGCCGCCATGGGCAAGGGGCGTCGCACGTGGGCGGTGCTCGGCGAGATGGCCGAGCTCGGCGAGGAGTCGCTCGCCGAGCACGACGCGGTCGGACGGATGGCCGTCCGGCTCAACGTCAGCAAGCTCGTGGCGGTCGGCGGCCGGGAGGCCCGCTGGATCGACATGGGCGCCAAGAACGAGGGTTCGTGGGGTGAGGAGTCGGTGCACGTGTCCGACGCTCAGGCGGCAATCGACCTGTTGCGCGACGATCTGCGGCCGGGGGATGTGGTACTGGTGAAGGCCTCCAGGTCGGCCGGCCTGGAGAAGGTGGCGCTCGCGCTGGTCGAGGGCGAGGTCGCCGGCCGATGATGAGGCAGATCCTCTTCTCCGGGGTCATCGGGCTCTTCCTGACCCTGATCGGCACGCCCCTGCTGATCAAGCTGCTGGCCCGCAAGGGGTACGGGCAGTACATCCGCGACGACGGCCCGCGGGACCACCACAGCAAGCGCGGCACCCCCACCATGGGCGGCATCGCCTTCATCCTGGCGACGCTGATCGCCTACGCGCTCACCAAGGTCATCACCGGCGAACCGCCGTCGTTCTCCGGCGTGCTGGTGCTCTTCCTGATGGCCGGCATGGGCCTGGTCGGCTTCCTCGACGACTACATCAAGATCGTCAAGCAGCGCAGCCTGGGCCTGCGCGCCAAGGCCAAGATGCTCGGCCAGCTCATCGTCGGCATCGCCTTCGCGGTCCTGTCGCTGAACTTCGCCGACTCCCGCGGCCAGACCCCGGCGTCCACCAAGCTCTCCTTCATCCAGGACTTCGGCTGGTCGATCGGGCCGGTGCTCTTCGTCGTCTGGGCGCTGTTCATGATCCTGGCGATGTCCAACGGCGTGAACCTCACCGACGGTCTGGACGGCCTGGCCACCGGCGCCTCGGTGATGGTCTTCGGCGCCTACACCTTCATCGGCGTCTGGCAGCACCAGGACTCCTGCGCGCTGACCGGCAGTCCGAGCTGCTTCGAGGTACGCGATCCCCTCGACCTCGCGGTCGTCGCCTCCGCGTTGATGGGCGCCTGCTTCGGCTTCCTGTGGTGGAACACCTCGCCCGCCAAGATCTTCATGGGCGACACCGGTTCGCTGGCCCTGGGCGGCGCGCTGGCCGGTCTGGCCATCGTCTCCCGCACCGAGCTGCTGCTCGCCCTGCTCGGCGGACTGTTCGTCCTCATCACCATGTCCGTGGTCATCCAGGTCGGGTCCTTCCGGCTGACGGGCAAGCGGGTGTTCCGGATGGCGCCGCTCCAGCACCACTTCGAACTCAAGGGCTGGAGCGAGGTGTTGGTGGTGGTCCGTTTCTGGATCATCCAGGGCATGTGCACCATCGTCGGTATCGGACTCTTCTACGCAGGGTGGGCGGCCGGCAAATGATCCAGGACCCCACCGGCGAGATCGCCGGTCGGCACGTCACCGTCGCCGGCCTCGGCGTCTCCGGGATGCCCGCGGCCCGCGTGCTGCGGGCGCTGGGCGCCGAGGTGACGGTCGTCAACGACGGCGACGACGAGAGCGCGCGGCGGCAGGCGACCGACCTGGAGGCCCTGGGCGTCGCGGTCCGCCTCGGCGACGGCGACACCCTGCCCGAGGGCACCTCACTGGTCGTCACCGCGCCCGGCTGGCGGCCGGACAAGCCGCTCTTCGCGGCGGCCGCCGCGGCCGGGGTGCCGGTGTGGGGCGACGTGGAGCTGGCCTGGCGGCTGCGCGGCCCCGACCCCGCGCCCTGGCTGGCGGTCACCGGCACCAACGGCAAGACCACCACCGTGCGGATGCTGGCCTCCATCCTCGAAGCCGCCGGGCTGCGCACCGCCGCCGTCGGCAACATCGGCGTCTCGCTGCTGGACGCGGTCCTGGCCGACGAGCCGTACGACGTGCTCGCCGTGGAACTCTCCAGCTACCAGCTCCACTGGGCCCCCTCGATCCGACCCCACTCGGCCGCCGTGCTCAACCTGGCCCCCGACCACCTGGACTGGCACGGCTCGATGGAGGCGTACGCGGCCGACAAGGGCCGGATCTACGAGGGCAACGAGGTCGCCTGCGTCTACAACACCGCCGACCCGCGCACCGAGGAACTGGTGCGCCGGGCCGACGTGGTGGAGGGGTGCCGGGCGATCGGCTTCACCCTCGGCAGCCCCGGCCCGTCCGAACTCGGGGTGGTGGACGGCCTCCTGGTGGACCGGGCGTTCGTATCGCCTGACGACACACACGAGGCGACACACGAGGCAGCCGGGTCGCGGAGCGCCACGGTGCCCGCGCACTCGCCCGGCGGGCGGAGGAGCCAGGCGGAACTGGCGCGGTACAGGCAGCGGCGGGCGCAGGAGTTGGCCGAGGTGGCGGACGTGGACCCGCCCGCCCCGCACAACATCGCCAACGCCCTGGCCGCCGCCGCCCTGGCCCGCGCCTTCGGTGTGAAACCGGGGGCGGTCCGCGCCGGCCTGCGCGCCTTCCGGCCCGATCCGCACCGCATCGAGCACGTCGCCGACGTGGCCGGCGTACGCTACGTCGACGACTCCAAGGCGACGAACACCCACGCCGCCGAGGCGTCCCTGGGCGCCTACGATCCGGTGGTGTGGATCGCGGGCGGCCTGGCCAAGGGGGCCACCTTCGACGAGTTGGTGGCGAAGGCGGCGAAGCGGCTGCGCGCCGCCGTCCTGATCGGCGCGGACCGGGCCCTGATCGGTGAGGCACTGGCGCGACACGCCCCGGATGTTCCGGTCGTCGACCTCGACCGGACCGACACTGGGGCGATGACGGCGGCGGTGCGCGAGGCGGCCCGGCTGGCCCGCCCCGGGGACACCGTCCTGATGGCCCCGGCCTGTGCCTCGATGGACATGTTCACCAACTACCACGCGCGCGGCGAGGCCTTCGCCGCCGCGGTGCGCGAACTGACCGCCGGTCGGTCCGCGGCCCGGGAGCGATAGCCCGCCGTCCCCGTGCCGAGAACCGGACGGCACGGGGAGACAGGAGGGGACGATGACGACCGAGCGCCCCGTGCCACCCCCGGTGGCACCGGTCGCCTCCGCGCGGGCCCTTGGCGCGCGCGGAGGCATGGCGCGCGTGGCGGCCCGCGCGCGCCGTGTGGTGGCGACCGCCGCCGGGGCCCTCGCGGCCGTCGGGCCGTCGGTCGCGGTCGCGGGCGCCCCCTCCCCGCCGGCTCCCGCCCTGCGCGAGACGTGGCGCTCCTCCCCGGGGCCGCGGCCGGAACCGGGGCGGAGCTCCGGGCGGAGCCCCCGTCAGGGGACGCGCGCGGCGGGCTCGAACGACCGGCGTTCCCCGCGTCCGGCCACACCCGGCGGGGCGCGGGGCGCCGCGCGGACTCCGTCCCGCGCTCCCGCGCAACGTCCGCCGCGCCCCCCGCGCTCCCCGAGCCCCCAGCGTGCCGGGGGCGGCCCCCGCGGGCCGCGCCGCGCGGTACGGGCCGTGCGCGGGCTGTACCTGCGGGCGCGACGGGCCTGGGACCGGCCGCTGACCGCCTACTACCTGATCCTCGGCGGCAGCCTGATGCTCACCGCTCTGGGACTGGTGATGGTCTTCTCCGCCTCCCAGATCGAGGCGCTGCGCTCCGGCCTGCCCTCCGCCTACTTCTTCCGCAAACAGCTCCTGGCGGCCGTGCTGGGCGGCGTGCTGATGTTCGCCGCGGTCCGGATGCCCGCGGCCCTCCGGCGCGGACTGGCCTATCCGTTGCTGGCCGCCTCCGTCTTCCTGCTCTGCCTGGTCCAGGTGCCCGGGGTCGGGCACGAGGTGGGCGGCAACCAGAACTGGATCCGGCTCGGCGGTTCCTTCCAGTTCCAGCCCAGCGAGCTCGCCAAGTTGGCCCTGGTGCTGTGGGGCGCCGACCTGCTGGCCCGCAAGGGCGACAGGCGCATGCTCGTCCAGTGGAAGCACCTGCTGGTGCCGCTCGTCCCGGTGGCGTTCCTGCTCCTCGGTCTGATCATGCTGGGCCGGGACATGGGAACGGCGATCATCGTCGCCGCGATCCTGGTCGGGCTGCTGTGGCTGGCCGGCGCGCCCCTGCGGCTCTTCGCCGGAGTGCTCGCCGTCGCCGGGACCCTCGGGACCCTCCTCATCGCGACCAGCGGCAACCGGATGGCCCGGTTCGCCTGTCTGGGCGCCACCGATCCCGGCCCGAACGACCAGTGCTGGCAGGCGGTGCACGGCATCTACGCCCTGGCCTCCGGTGGGTGGTTCGGCTGGGGGCTGGGAGCCAGTGTGGAGAAATGGGGGCAACTACCCGAACCGCACACCGACTTCATCTTCGCCGTGACCGGGGAGGAACTCGGCCTGACGGGGACGCTGTCGGTGCTCGCCCTTTTCGCGGCTCTAGGCTATGCGGGTATCCGCGTGGCCGGACGCACGGAGGACCCCTTCGTCAGGTACGCCGCGGGAGGCGTGACCACCTGGATCACGGCCCAGGCCGTGGTCAACATCGGTGCGGTGCTCGGGCTGTTGCCGATCGCCGGCGTCCCCCTCCCGCTGTTCTCCTACGGGGGTTCCGCCCTGTTGCCGACGATGTTCGCCGTCGGGCTGCTGATCTCGTTCGCGAGATCGGAACCCGCCGCGAAGGCGGCACTGGCCATGCGGCAGCCTGCTGTGAGAAAGAAGCTGGCTGGGGTGAGACGGAAGACGATGAGACGGAGCGCCGTACGGCGCCCGTCCGGAGAGCGGTGAAATTCGGTGCATGTCGTACTCGCCGGTGGGGGGACCGCCGGCCACATCGAGCCCGCGCTCGCCCTCGCGGACGCCCTGCGCAGGCAGGACCGGACCGTGGGGATCACGGCACTCGGCACGGAGCGGGGGCTCGAGACCCGGCTCGTCCCGGAACGCGGCTACGAGCTGGCGCTGATTCCGGCCGTGCCGCTGCCGCGCAAACCCACCCCGGAGCTGATCACCGTGCCGGGGCGGCTGCGCGGCACCATCAAGGCGGCAGAGCAGGTCCTGGAGCGGACCAAGGCCGACTGCGTGGTCGGCTTCGGCGGCTACGTGGCGCTGCCCGGCTATCTGGCCGCCAAGCGGCTCGGGGTGCCGATCGTGGTCCACGAGGCCAACGCCCGGCCCGGCCTGGCCAACAAGATCGGCTCCCGTTACACCCGCTTCGTCGCCGTCTCCACTCCGGACAGCAAGCTGCGCAACGCCCGCTACGTGGGCATCCCGCTGCGCCGCTCCATCGCCACCCTGGACCGGGCGGCGGCGCGCGCCGAGGCCCGCGCGGCCTTCGGGCTGGACGCCAACCTGCCCACCCTGCTGGTCACCGGCGGCTCCCAGGGCGCGCGGCGGCTGAACGAGGTCGTCCAGGCCATCGCCCCGGCCCTCCAGCGCTCCGGGATCCAGATCCTGCACGCGGTCGGCCCGAAGAACGAGCTGCCGCAGGTGGACAACATGCCCGGCATGCCGCCCTACGTCCCGGTGGCCTACCTGGACCGGATGGACCTGGCCTATGCCGCGGCCGACATGATGCTCTGCCGCGCGGGCGCGATGACGGTCGCCGAGCTGTCCGCCGTCGGGCTGCCGGCCGCCTACGTCCCGCTGCCGATCGGCAACGGCGAACAGCGGCTGAACGCCCAGCCGGTGGTCAAGGCGGGCGGCGGGCTGCTGGTCGACGACGCCGAGCTGTCGCCGGAGTGGATCCAGAACCACGTCCTGCCGGTGCTCACCGATCCGCACCGGCTGCTGGCGATGTCCCGCGCCGCCGCCGAGTTCGGCCGCCGTGACGCCGACGAGCTGCTGGTCGGCATGGTGCACGAGGCGATCGCGGCACGCCGTCAGGACTGATGTGCGGCCCCGGGGTTCCCGGGGCCGAAGGAGCGGCAGGCGGAAGGGGCAGGGAACGTGGTCGGACGGACGGGCGCCGAACGCGACGGTGCCCGGCGGCGGCCGGAGGCGGACTCCGCTCCGCCTCCGGCCGCCCCGCGGCCGCGCCCCGGCGGGCCCGGACGGCCGCACCTCCGGGCCCGCCGCCTGCCGCTCGTCCTCGCGCTCGCCCCGGCCCTGCTGCTGGGCGGCTTCGCCCTGTGGGTGCTCTACGGCTCCGCCTGGCTGCGGGTGGAGGAGGTCACGGCCGAGGGCGAACGGGTCCTGACCGAGCGGGAGGTCCTGCGGGCCGCCGAGGTCCCCGTGGGCGAACCGCTCGTCTCCGTCGATCCGGAGGCCGTGGAGCGGCGGCTGCTGGACGGGCTGTCCCGGATCGACTCCGTGGACGTCACGCGTTCCTGGCCGCACGGCGTCGAGGTGGCGGTCACCGAACGGAAACCCGTCGCCGTCATGGTGCAGAACGCGCCGAACGGGGAAGGCGGGAGCGATGAGGACGGCGCGAGGGAGCGGACGTATGTGGAGGTGGACGACGAGGGGGTGCGGTTCGGCACGGTCGCCGAACGACCCGACGGGGTCCCCGTGCTCGCCCTGGAGCTCGACGACTCCCCGAGCCGGCACCGCTTCGGCGAGGAGCGGATGCGCGAGGAGGCGGTGAAGGTGGCCGCGGCCCTTTCCGACGCGGTGCGCCGCGACACGCGCGCCATTCGGGTCCGTTCCCACGACTCCATCACCCTGGAGATGGCGGGCGGACGCACGGTGGTGTGGGGAAGTTCGGAGAAGAGCGCGGCCAAGGCGCGTTCGCTCTCCTTGCTGATGAAGGCCGCCGAGGACGCCCGGAGGTTCGACGTGAGCGTCCCCACCGCCCCGGCGGCGTCGGGGAGTTGACGTACGTATGTGCAGGCCAGCACCCTGGTTGGCTACCACATCGACTGATCACATAGGGTGAGAGGAAAAACGGGAGGTTCGGCGTGTTCATTGAACGCGAACCGCTTGTCGACCTAGTGTCCGTTCCTAGGAATCCGAGGAACGACAGACATTGGTAACCCTAAACTTCAACGTTAGGGTTCGGGTCGGCGTCCGGACCGTCCCACTCGGCATAGGTCGGCGCACCGCAGGAACCGTGGAGCGGCGACACGTAACTCGAGGCGAGAGGCCTTCGACGTGGCAGCACCGCAGAACTACCTCGCAGTCATCAAGGTCGTCGGTATCGGCGGCGGTGGCGTCAACGCCATCAACCGGATGATCGAGGTCGGTCTCAAGGGCGTCGAGTTCATCGCGATCAACACAGACGCACAGGCCCTGCTGATGAGCGACGCCGACGTCAAGCTCGACGTCGGCCGCGAGCTCACCCGCGGCCTCGGCGCCGGTGCCAACCCCGACGTCGGCCGCAAGGCGGCCGAGGACCACCGCGAGGAGATCGAGGAGGTCCTCAAGGGGGCCGACATGGTCTTCGTCACGGCGGGCGAGGGCGGCGGCACCGGCACCGGTGGTGCGCCCGTCGTCGCGAACATCGCACGCTCCCTGGGCGCCCTCACCATCGGCGTCGTCACCCGCCCGTTCACCTTCGAGGGCCGCCGTCGGGCCAACCAGGCCGAGGACGGCATCGCGGCCCTGCGCGACGAGGTCGACACCCTCATCGTCATCCCCAACGATCGACTGCTGTCCATCTCGGACCGCCAGGTGAGCGTGCTCGACGCCTTCAAGTCGGCGGACCAGGTGCTGCTGTCGGGTGTCCAGGGCATCACCGACCTGATCACCACCCCGGGCCTGATCAACCTGGACTTCGCGGACGTCAAGTCCGTGATGTCCGAGGCGGGTTCGGCGCTCATGGGCATCGGCTCGGCGCGCGGCGACGACCGCGCGGTGGCCGCCGCCGAGATGGCGATCTCCTCGCCGCTGCTGGAGGCGTCCATCGACGGCGCCCGCGGCGTGCTGCTCTCCATCTCCGGCGGTTCGGACCTCGGCCTGTTCGAGATCAACGAGGCCGCCCAACTGGTGAGCGAGGCCGCCCACCCCGAGGCGAACATCATCTTCGGCGCGGTCATCGACGACGCCCTCGGCGACGAGGTGCGGGTCACCGTCATCGCGGCGGGCTTCGACGGCGGGCAGCCGCCGTCGAAGAACCGCGACAAGGTGCTCGGCTCGTACGGGAGCAAGGAGGAGGGCGCCGCCTCCACGGGGTCCCGTCCGGTGCCGGACGAGAGCGACCGGCCGTCCTTCGGCGGCCTGGGATCGGTCACCCCGCGCGAGGAGGAGCCCTCGCCCGCCCCGGTGAGCGAGCCCGCGCCCACCTACGGGGTGCCGGCCCCCTCGCCGCTGTCCGGCGGCGACACCGGTCCGACCACGGCCCCACAGGTTCCCCCGGCCCGTCCCTACCAGGACGGGTCCGCAGAGGAACTCGACGTGCCGGACTTCCTCAAGTGAGCACCGGCGACGTGACGACGTGATAACCGGGCACGACGGCGTGAGCGGCGCGCACTTCGCCTTCACCGACAGGTGGGGCGGGGTGAGCGCCGCTCCGTATGACGAACTCAACCTCGGCGGCGCGGTCGGGGACGACCCCGGTGCCGTACGGGCCAACCGCGAGCTGGCGGCGAGGACACTGGGTCTCGATCCGGCCGACGTGGTCTGGATGAACCAGGTGCACGGACGCGACGTGGCCGTCGTCGACGGCCCCTGGCACACCGGCGACGTCCCCCGGGTGGACGCGGTGGTGACCACCCGTCGGGGACTCGCGCTCGCCGTCCTCACCGCCGACTGCGTCCCCGTCCTCCTGGCCGACCCCGTCGCCGGGGTGGCGGCGGCCGCGCACGCCGGGCGGCCCGGCCTGGTCGCCGGGGTCGTCCCGGCGGCCGTGGAGAGGATGACGGAGCTCGGCGCCGATCCGGCGCGGACGGTGGCGCGCGTCGGCCCGTCGGTGTGCGGGCTCTGCTACGAGGTGCCGGCGGCGATGCGCGAGGAGGTCGCCGCCGTGGTGCCCGAGGCGTACGCCACCACCCGTCGGGGCACACCGGCCGTCGACGTGGCGGCGGGGGTGCGGGCCCAGCTCGCCCGACTCGGTGTTCCGGCGCCGCCGCGGCAGCCGGTCTGCACGATGGAGTCCACCGACCACTACTCGTACCGCCGGGAGGGGACCACCGGCCGGTTGGCGTGCTACGTCTGGTTGGCCGACGCGGCCGTCGGCGGGGAGGGAACCGCCGGCGCGACGGACGGAGGGGAGCGGCAGTGAGCGGAACGGCGAACGACCGCAGGGCCGAACTGGCCGTCAACCTCGCCCGGGTGGAGGAGCGCATCGCCCGCGCTTGTGTCACCGCGGGGCGCGAGCCGAAGGACGTGACCCTGGTCGTCGTCACCAAGACGTACCCGGCCGACGATGTGCGGCTGCTGGCGGAGCTGGGGGTGCGGCAGGTGGCGGAGAACCGCGACCAGGAGGCGGCGTCCAAGGCGGCCGCCTGCTCCGACCTGTCGCTGAGCTGGCACTTCGTCGGACAGTTGCAGACCAACAAGGCTCGGTCCGTGGTGCGTTACGCCGACTTCGTGCACTCGGTCGATCGGGCCCGGCTGGTCACCGCGCTCTCCTCGGCGGCCGAGCGCGAGGGGCGGCGGATCGGTTGCCTGGTCCAGGTGGCCCTGGACCGCGAGTCGGGCGCGGCCGGACAGCGCGGCGGTGTGGGGCCCGACGGCGTGGGGCGGTTGGCCGACGCGATCGCCGCGGCGCCCGGACTGTGGCCGGCCGGTGTGATGACCGTCGCACCGTTGTCCGGGCCGTACGCGGGGAGACCGGACGCCGCCTTCGAGCGCCTGTGGGAAATCTCAACCCGCCTACGGGCGGACCATCCTGCTGCGAACATGGTCTCGGCGGGTATGAGCGCGGACCTGGAGGAGGCGGTGGCGGCCGGTGCGACACATGTGCGCATCGGCAGTGCGGTACTCGGAGTACGCCCCGGGCTCCGGTAACGTCGCCAAACAAGTCGGACCACAGCAGAAAATATGGTCATTTCCGCCCGGAGGGGATGGCCGTGTGGATCCTGGGCCACCGGAGAGGGAGCCTCGGCTTCTCCCCGTCGGAGACCGGGGAGCCACCACAGAGCGGAGGACGCAGAGAATGGCCGGCGCGATGCGCAAGATGGCGGTCTACCTCGGCCTCGTGGAGGACGATGGGTACGACGGCCCGGGGTTCGACCCCGACGACGAGTTCGAGCCCGAGCTGGAGGCGCCTTCCGGCGGCCACGCCGGGGGAGAGCCCGACCGGGACCGGCACAGGCAACAGGCGCACCAGCCCCTGGGGGCTCCCACCGTGAAGACCGGTGACGAGCCCGAGTCCGAGGAGCCGGTGCGGGTCGTCCACCCTCCGGCCCACCGGGAGCGGGAGCAGCCCCCCGCGATCGCCGACGACGGCGGGCGACACGGGAGAATCGCCTCCGTGGCATCCATCACACCCGAGCGCCAGAACCTGGAGAAGAACGCACCGGTGATCATGCCCAAGGTCGTGTCCGAGCGGGAGCCCTACCGGATCACCACGCTCCACCCCCGGACGTACAACGAAGCCCGTACCATCGGGGAACACTTCCGCGAGGGCACCCCGGTGATCATGAACTTGACCGAGATGGACGATACCGACGCGAAGCGTCTCGTCGACTTCGCCGCGGGTCTGGTCTTCGGTCTCCACGGGAGTATCGAGCGGGTGACGCAGAAGGTGTTCCTGCTGTCTCCTGCTAACGTCGATGTAACGGCGGAGGACAAGGCCCGCATCGCAGAGGGCGGGTTCTTCAACCAGAGCTGATGGTCAACACGAACGGACAGCCCGGCCGGCAGGCGGCCGGACACGGCCAAAAGGGAGAGGGAAGCGCACGATGGGCGTCGCACAACAAGTGATCCTCATTGCGCTGCAATGCTTCCTCGTGGTGCTGATCTTCCGCCTGGTGATGGACTACGTCTTCATGTTCGCCCGCTCATGGCAGCCCGGCAAGGCGATGGTGGTCGTCCTGGAGGCCACCTACACTGTCACTGATCCGCCACTCAAGCTTCTGCGGCGGTTCATACCGCCGCTGCGCTTCGGGGGCGTGGCGCTCGACCTGTCCTTCTTCGTACTGATGATCATCGTCTACATCCTGATCAGTGTCGTGGCCAGGCTGTGAGCGATACGGTCTTGCCGATATGCCGATGACTTACGTTGAGGTGAAGAGATGCCGCTGACCCCCGAGGACGTGCGGAACAAGCAGTTCACGACCGTCCGCCTACGAGAGGGCTACGACGAGGACGAGGTCGATGCCTTCCTCGACGAGGTCGAGGCCGAACTGACCCGACTGCTCCGCGAGAACGAGGACCTGCGGGCCAAGCTGGCCGCCGCGACCCGCGCCGCGGCGCAGAACCAGCAGCAACAGCAACAGCAGCAACAACAGCAGCAGCAGCAGCAAGGCATGCGCAAACCCGAACCCCAGGAGCGTTCGGGGCCGGTGCCCGCCGCCATATCGGGTCCGCAGCCGGTCCCGCCGGGGCAGATGGGCGGCCCGCCCCAGCTGCCCGGCGGTGCGCCGCAGCTGCCGGCCGGTCCAGGCGGGCACGGGCCGCAGGGCCCGCACGGTCCCGGGCCGATGGGCCACGGCGGACCGATGGGCGGCCCCGGCGGCCACGGCGGCCCGGGTCTGCCCCAGCCGGGGCAGGGCGGCCCCGGCGGCGACAGCGCGGCCCGCGTGCTGTCGCTGGCGCAGCAGACCGCGGACCAGGCGATCGCGGAGGCCCGTTCCGAGGCCAACAAGATCGTCGGTGAGGCGCGCAGCCGAGCCGAGGGCCTGGAGCGGGACGCCCGCGCCAAGGCCGACGCCCTGGAGCGGGACGCGCAGGAGAAGCACCGCGTCGCGATGGGCTCGCTGGAGTCCGCCCGTGCCACGCTGGAGCGCAAGGTCGAGGACCTGCGCGGCTTCGAGCGCGAGTACCGCACGCGCCTGAAGTCGTACCTGGAGAGCCAGCTGCGCCAGTTGGAGAACCAGGCCGACGACTCCCTGGCTCCGCCCCGCACCCCGGCCACGGCCTCGCTGCCGCCGTCCCCGTCGATGGCGTCGGCCGGTGCCTCCGCCGGCAACACCATGGGCGGTCACCAGGCGATGGGCGGCGGTCAGTCCATGGGCGGACCGGGCAACCACGGCGGCGGCCACAACACCCAGGGCGGCGGTCAGTCGTACGGCGGACAGCAGCAGATGTCCCCGGCGATGACCCAGCCGATGGCGCCGGTGAGGCCCCAGGGGCCGCAGCCGATGCAGCAGGCGCCCTCGCCGATGCGGGGCTTCCTCATCGACGAGGACGACAACTGACCGGTCGCTGACCGGCATCGAGGAGCCGCCGAAGGCGCGGTGGATCGGCATATCGCAGCGGGCCGGGCCCGGGAACCGAAAGGTCCCGGGCCCGGCCCGTCGGCGTGTACACCTCATTTCGGCCCGCGCCCCGTCGCTTCGGACGGCCGGCGGACCGGCGGGAGACGACGGCGGCCCCTCCCGGCGCGGCACCGCGCCGGGAGGGGCCGCCGAGCCGGTGGACCCGGCCGCCTCAGGACTGCCGGGACTCCACCCGACGGAGGCGGAAGACCAGGGACAACCCCTCGTCCTCGAACGGCTCGCCGAAGGAGTCGTCGCCCTCGCCCTCGGCGTACTCCACCGCCAGGACCTCGTCGGCGATGAGGGCCCGGTGTTCGGCGAGCGCACGGGCGACCTCCGCGTCGTCCGACCGCCACCGCAGGGCGATCCGGTCGGCGACGTCCAGACCGCTGTTCTTGCGGGCCTCCTGGATCAGCCGGATGGCGTCACGGGCGAGCCCGGCCCGCCGCAGCTCCGGGGTGATCTCCAGGTCCAGGGCGACCGTGGCGCCGGCGTCGGAGGCCACCGACCACCCCTCGCGCGGGGTCTCGGTGATGATGACCTCCTCCGGCGACAGCGCGATCGTCTCGCCGTCGACCTCCACCGCCGCCGTGCCGCTGCGCAGCGCCGCCGACAGGGCCGGCGCGTCCGCCGCGGCGATGGCCCGGGCGACCGCCTGCGTGCGCTTGCCGAAACGACGCCCCAGGGCGCGGAAGTTCGCCTTGGCGGAGGTGTCGACCAGGGAGCCGCCCACCTCCGACAGGGAGGCCAGCGAGGTGACGTTCAACTCCTCGGCGATCTGCTCCCGCAGTTCGTCGCCGAGCAGTTCGAAGCCCTGCGCCGCCAGCAGCGCCCGCGACAGCGGCTGTCGGGTCTTGACGCCCGACTCGGCGCGCGTGGCCCGGCCCAGCTCCACCAGTCGCCGCACCAGCAGCATGTCGCGGGAGAGGTCCGGGTCGACGGCGCTCAGGTCGGCCTCGGGCCACGAGGCCAGGTGGACCGAGTCCGGGGCGCCGGGGGTGACCGGCACGACCAGGTCCTGCCAGACCCGCTCGGTGATGAACGGGACCAGCGGGGCCATCAGCCGGGTGACCGTCTCGACCACGTCGTGCAGGGTGCGCAGCGCGGCGGCGTCGCCCTGCCAGAAGCGGCGCCGCGAGCGGCGCACGTACCAGTTGGACAGGTCGTCCACGAAGGTCGACAGCAGCTTGCCGGCGCGCTGGGTGTCGTACGCCTCCATGGCCTGGGTGCACTGGTCGACCAGGGCGTGCAGCTCGCTGAGCAGCCAGCGGTCCAGCAGCGGCCGCTCGGCGGGGGCCGGGTCGGACGGGGTCGGCGCCCACCCCGAGGTGCGGGCGTACAGGGCCTGGAAGGCGACCGTGTTCCAGTAGGTCAGCAGCGTCTTGCGGACGACCTCCTGGATGGTGCCGTGGCCGACGCGCCGGGCGCTCCACGGGGAGCCGCCGGCCGCCATGAACCAGCGCACCGCGTCCGCGCCGTGCCGCTCCATCAGCGGGATGGGCTCCAGGATGTTGCCCAGGTGCTTGGACATCTTCCGACCGTCCTCGGCGAGGATGTGGCCCAGACAGACCACGTTCTCGTAGGAGGACCGGTCGAAGACGAGCGTGCCGACCGCCATCAGCGTGTAGAACCAACCGCGGGTCTGGTCGATGGCCTCGGAGATGAACTGCGCCGGGTAGCGCTTCTCGAAGACCTCCTTGTTGCGGTACGGGTACCCCCACTGGGCGAAGGGCATCGAGCCCGAGTCGTACCAGGCGTCGATGACCTCCGGGACGCGGGTGGCCGGCAGGGCGCAGCCCTCGGCGGTGCAGGTGAAGGTGACGTCGTCGATGTAGGGCCGGTGCGGATCCAGGCCGGACTGGTCGGTGCCGGTCAGCTCCGTCAGCTCCGCCAGCGAGCCGACGCAGGTGAGGTGGCCCTCCTCGCAGCGCCAGATCGGCAGCGGGGTGCCCCAGTAGCGGTTGCGGGACAGCGCCCAGTCGATGTTGTTGTTCAGCCAGTCGCCGTAGCGGCCGTGCTTGACCGACTCCGGGAACCAGTTGGTCCGCTCGTTCTCCCGCAGCAGCTCGTCCTTGATCGCGGTGGTGCGGATGTACCAGGACGGCTGCGCGTAGTAGAGCAGCGCGGTGTGGCAGCGCCAGCAGTGCGGGTAGCTGTGCTCGTACGGCAGGTGGCGGAAGAGCAGGCCGCGCGCGTCGAGGTCGGCGACCAGCGCCTCGTCGGCCTTCTTGAAGAACTGCCCGCCGACCAGGTCCACACCCTCCTCGAAGGTGCCGTCGGGCCGGACGGGGTTGACCACCGGCAGTCCGTAGGCGCGGCAGGTGAGCAGGTCGTCCTCGCCGAAGGCGGGGGACTGGTGGACCAGTCCGGTGCCGTCCTCGGTGGTGACGTACTCGGCGTTGACGACGTAGTGGGCGTTCTCGATCTCCACCAGCTCGAACGGGCGGCGGTAGGCCCAGCGCTCCATCTCGCGCCCCGTGAAGGACCGCCCGGTGGCCGTCCACCCCTCGCCGAGCGCCTTGTCCAGCAGCGGCTCGGCCACCACCAGCTTCTCGCTGCCGTCGGTGGCCACTACGTAGGTGACGTCGGGGTGGGCGGCGACGGCGGTGTTGGACACCAGCGTCCAGGGGGTGGTCGTCCACACCAGCAGCGCGGCCTCGCCCGCCAACGGACCGGAGGTCAGCGGGAAGCGGACGTAGACCGAGGGGTCGACCACGGTCTCGTACCCCTGGGCCAGCTCGTGGTCGGACAGGCCGGTGCCGCAGCGCGGGCACCAGGGCGCGACCCGGTGGTCCTGGACGAGCAGGCCCTTGCCGAAGATCTGCTTCAGCGACCACCAGACGGACTCGATGTACTGCGGGTCCATCGTCCGGTAGGCGTCGTCCATGTCGACCCAGTAGCCCATCCGGGTCGTCAGCTCGGCGAAGGCGTCGGTGTGCCGGGTCACCGACTCGCGGCACTTGGCGTTGAACTCCGCGATGCCGTACGCCTCGATGTCCCGCTTGCCGTTGAAGCCCAGCTCCTTCTCGACCGCCAGCTCGACCGGCAGGCCGTGGCAGTCCCAGCCGGCCTTGCGCGCCACGTGGTAGCCGCGCATGGTGCGGAAGCGGGGGAAGACGTCCTTGAAGACGCGGGCCTCGATGTGGTGGGCGCCGGGCATGCCGTTGGCGGTCGGGGGGCCCTCGTAGAACACCCACTCGGGGCGGCCCTCCGACTGTTCCAGGGTGCGGGCGAAGACCTTGTTGTCCCGCCAGAAGTCCAGCACGGCGCGTTCCAGGGCGGGGAGGTCCACCTGGGCGGGCACCGGGTGGTACTGGGGCGGGGACTGTGGGCTCATGGCGAGCTTCCTCCAACGGACGTCGTGACTTCCGCCGGAGGGACGAGACGTCGCCGCACGGCGCCGACTCCCGCGGTACCACCCTCCTTGGCGGCGGTCGCGTGGATCACGCGTCCACCACCCACTCATTGGTGCTGCGATGTCGGTTCTACTCGCCGCTCCTCGACGGGACGCTTCGGAGGGCTTTCTTCCGACGGCTCCGGGGTGATCTTCACGCCGCGCTCGCCCCCGGGCTTCCACCGTCCCCGGGTCGCTCGTGGCTGCGTACGGACGCTACTCGTCCCCTTCGACGCCTCTCGCTCAGCCCAGTGTAAGGGTGCCGCCCAATGGGGGCGGACCGGTTTTCGGGCTGCGCGGTGGGGCACAACTGGGCAGGGGCACGGGATCGCACCGGACCGAGGAGGAACGGACGACCGGCGTGCCCCGTTGTCGAGCAATGGGTGGCGTTTTATCGTTCCGGTCACGTTTCGTGAGCAAGATCATAGTATGTGAAGGGGCCATGGCCATGGTGGCGGGAGAGACCGCGGGGGAGAAGGCGGAAGCCGTGCGGAAGTCCGCCGCGAAGGCTGCCGGCGGGATCGCGGGGAAGGCCGCGCGGGCCGCCGGAGAGCCCCGAACGGCCGAGGGTGCCCGGGCCGCCGGAGGGAAGAAGGAGGCGGCCGGCGACGCCTCGGCGGGGAACGCCGGCCGGAACGCCGCCAGGGAGCCGTCCGCCGGGAAGGCGGCCGACAGGAAGACGGGAGCCAAGACGGTGGTTGCCAAGAAGTCCACGACGGGAGCCCAGGCCGCCGAGCAGGCGGCCGCCCCGGTCCCTCCGGCCCGTGCGGCCGCGGTGCCCGCCGCCCCCGACGAACTGCTGGTGCGGCCCGGGGAGGATCCCTGGACCGCGCAGGAGGTGGAGGAGGCGCGCGCGGGGCTGTCCCAGGAGGCCGAGCGGCTGCGCGTCGAGATCCACACCGCCGAGGAGGCCCTCAACGGTCTGATGCGGGATTCCGCCGACGGCGCCGGGGACGACCAGGCCGACACGGGCACCAAGAACATCACGCGCGAGCACGAGATGGCGCTCGCCGAGAACGCCCGAGAGATGCTCTACCAGACCGAGCGCGCCCTGGACCGACTGGAGGCGGGCACCTACGGTGCCTGCGAGAACTGCGGCCGGCCGATCGGCAAGGCGCGGATGCAGGCGTTCCCCCGGGCCACGCTCTGCGTGGAGTGCAAGCAGCGGCAGGAACGTCGCTGAGGAGTCCCGCACGGGTGTGACGTACCCTGCATCACGTGACAGAGGTGGAGCGGGCCGACGAACGGCCGGGCGAGGCCCGGAGCGAGACCGAGAACCCGGCGCGCGCGTCGGAGGGGACGACGGGCAGGGCCGATCCCGAGGGCGGCGGTCCCGAGGGCGGCGTCCCCGACGGCGGTGAGCGGCCGGCCCGGCGGGGCAGGCGCCGGATCACGGAACTCGCCGTCGTGGCGGCGGTCGCGTACGCCCTGGATCTGATCACCAAGATCCTCGTGGTCGAGAAGCTGGAGGGCCACGCCCCGATCGAGGTGATCGGCACCTGGCTGCGCTTCCAGGCCGTGCGCAACCCCGGCGCGGCCTTCGGCATCGGCGAGGCCCTCACCATCGTCTTCACCCTGATCGCGGCGATCGTGATCGTCGTGATCATGAGGATCGCCCGCAAGCTGTACAGCACGCCGTGGGCCGTGGCGCTCGGACTGCTGCTGGGCGGAGCCCTGGGCAACCTCACCGACCGGGTCTTCCGCTCGCCGGGGCTGTTCCAGGGCCACGTCGTGGACTTCATCGCGCCCGCGCACTTCGCCGTCTTCAACCTCGCCGACTCGGCGATCGTCTGCGGCGGTGTGCTGATCGTGCTGCTGTCCTTCCGGGGGCTGGATCCCGACGGCAGCGTCCACCGCGACTGACCGCCGACCGGGGCGGGGCCTCCCTCGCGCCTCCCTCCCGGCCGCCGGGAAGGGATGCCTCTCCCGTCCGGCATACTCGATCGGGTGAGCCAGCTTCCCGAGATCCGCACCCTGCCCGTACCCGACGGCCTGGAGGGCGAGCGCATAGACGCCGCCCTGGCCAGGATGTTCGGCTTCTCCCGCACCAAGGCGGCCGAGCTGGCCGCGTCGGGGAAGGTCCGGCTCGACGGGGGCGAGGTGGGCAAGTCCGAGCGCGTGCGCGGCGGAGCCTGGATCGAGGTCGAGATGCCCGCGCCGCCCGCCCCGGTGAAGGTGGTGGCCGAGCCCGTGGAGGGCATGGAGGTGGTCCACGACGACGAGGACGTGGTGGTGGTCTCCAAACCGGTCGGCGTGGCCGCCCACCCCAGCCCCGGCTGGACCGGCCCCACCGTGATCGGCGGGCTCGCCGCCGCCGGGTTCCGCGTCTCCACCTCCGGCGCGGCCGAGCGCCAGGGCATAGTCCACCGGCTGGACGTGGGCACCTCCGGTCTGATGGCGGTCGCCAAGTCCGAGCGGGCCTACACCCTGCTCAAGCAGCAGTTCCGCGAGCGCACGGTCGACAAGCGCTACCACGCGCTCGTCCAGGGGCACCCCGATCCGCTCAGCGGCACGATCGACGCGCCCATCGGGCGGCACCCCGTCCACGACTACAAGTGGGCCGTCACCGCCGACGGCAAGCCGTCGGTCACCCACTACGACCTGATCGAGGCGTTCCGGGCGGCCAGCCTGCTCGACATCAAGCTGGAGACCGGCCGCACCCACCAGATCCGCGTCCACATGGCCGCCCACCGGCACCCGTGCGTCGGGGACACCACCTACGGCGCCGACCCGACGCTGGCGAAGCGGCTGGGCCTGACCCGGCAGTGGCTGCACGCGGTCCGGCTCGGCTTCGAGCACCCGGCGGACGGCCGGTGGGTGGAGTTCTCCAGCGACTACCCCGAGGACCTGCGGGCCGCACTGGAGCGGGTCCGCGCCGAGAGCGCGTAGCGCACGGAGGGGCGGCGTGCCCCGCCGCCCGGCCGGGCGGCGGGGCGAAGCCGGAACGGCCCCGGGCCGGGGGGGCCGGTCCGGCCCCCTCAGCTCGGTTTCCGGGCGTCGGGTATCCCCGCCCGTCCGTTCCCCGTCCCGGTGTCACTGTCGCTGTCGCCGTCGCGTTCCGCGGCCCGGAGCGGCTCGGTGTGCGGCGGCTCCGGCGCGGCCTGTGCCGTGGTGACGCGGGGCAGGGCGTAGGGGTGCTCCCGGTGGAGCCAGGTGATCAACCGCTCGCGGACCTCGCAGCGCAGCGTCCAGATGTCGTCGGCGTTGCGCGCCGTCATCGTCGCGCGGACCTCGATCGTGGAGGGTGTGGTGTCGGTCACCACCAGGCCCCAGGAACGACCGTCCCAGGCGTCGCTGGCGCGCACGATCTCCTCCGTCTTCGCGCGGATCGCCGAGATGGGCGCCGAGTGGTCCAGATGGAGGTAGACCGTTCCGGTCATCTGCGCGCCGCCGCGCGACCAGTTCTCGAACGGCTTGTTGGTGAAGTACGACACCGGCATGGTGATCCGGCGCTCGTCCCAGGTGCGCACCACCAGGTAGGAGACGGTGATCTCCTCGACGTTCCCCCACTCGCCGTCCACGATCACCGTGTCGCCGATGCGCACCATGTCGCCGAAGGCGATCTGGAGCCCGGCGAAGAGGTTGCCCAGCGTGGACTGGGCGGCGATGCCGACCACGATGCCCATCACACCGGCGGAGGCCAGCATGGAGGTGCCCAACTTCTCCATCGCGGGGAACCGCAACAGCATCGCCGCTCCGGCGATGATCACGACCACCGTCGTCGCCAACCGCCGCACCAGGGTCAACTGGGTGCGCACGCGTCGCACCCGCGCCGCGTCGTGCGCGAGTCCGGCGTAGCGGGAGAACGCCGTCTCCACCACCGCGGTGAGAGCCCGCAGCACCAGCCACGCGGTGGCCCCGATGAGTATCAGGCTCAGGCACAGGTCGACGGTCTCCCGGTGGTTCCGGGCCAGGTGCGTCTCGTCGGAGAAGACGTTGAGCAGGCCGACGAAGACCACCGCCTGGAGCGGCACCCGACCGCTGCGCAGCAGGCCCCACATGGGGGTTTCCGGGTGCCGGGCGTCCATGCGCCGCAGCGCCCGGTCCACCGCCCAGCCGACGGCGAAGGCCAGGAGGACCGCGCCGCCGAAGACGATCAGCGGCCGCAACACGTTCTCCATGCTCTGTGAACTCCTCGGGGGACTCCGGACGACGACGGGGAACCCCATAGACCGTACCTGGCACCATGGGACGGATCCCGTTCCCGGGCTCGGCGCCCGTATCCGGATCACGACCCTGACCTGCGAAGGAAGTGACACCGTGCCCACCGTTGTGATGTTCCACTCCGCCTACGGGCTGCGCCCCGCCGTCCTGGAGGCGGCAGAGCGGCTGAGGGAGGCCGGGCACGAGGTGCACACCCCGGACCTGTACGACGGGCGGACCGCCGACACCGTCGAGGAGGGCATGGCGATCAAGGACGAGATCGGCCGGGACGACCTGCTGCGGCGGGCCGTGGCCGCCACCGCCCCCCTCTCGGAGCGGGGACTGGTGTACGCGGGGTTCTCCCTCGGCGGGGCGATCGCCCAGAACCTCGCCCTCGCCGACACCCGCGCGCGCGGGCTGCTGCTGCTCCACGGCACCTCCGACATCCCGGAGGACGCCTCCGTCGACGAACTGCCGGTACAGCTCCACGTCGCCGACCCCGACCCCTTCGAGCCGCACGACTGGCTCAACGCCTGGTACCTGCGGATGCGGCGGGCGGGCGCGGAGGTCGAGGTCCACCGCTACGCCGGGGCCGGACACCTGTACACCGACCCCGGCCTGCCCGACCACGACGCGGAGGCCGCCGAGCGGACCTGGCGGATCGCGCTGGACTTCCTGGCGGAGTCGGCGGAGCGCTGAACCGGCGGAGCGCGGCGGGACGCCGGGGACGCGGGCGGCGACCCCGCCGCCCGTCCCGCCGCTGCCGAGACCTGCCGGCGGCTCGGAGCGTCCGTCCCCGGTCCGTCCGGACCGGGTGTGCCCCGGGGGCTCTCCGCCGGCGCGGGTCGGCGCGCGGGGAAGCCCCCGCGCCCTCCGCGACGGGATCAGCGCACGGGGCCCTCCGCGCGCTCCACCCGCTGCGTCCCCGAGCCGGTGCGGTAGGACCGGACGTGGTGGGCCGTGGCCCGCGGGTCGGTCTTGTCGGACAGGGCGTAGTAGTCCATCTGGGTCCGCTCGGCGGTGACGTCCAGGACGCCGTAGCCGTGCGAGTCCATGTCGACCCACTTGGTGTGGCGGTTGGCGGCGCGCACGGCGGCCTCCGCGACGGAGGAGACGGTGTGGGCCGGCACCCTCAGGAAGTCGTCGAGGTTGTCGGAGGTCACCGAGGTGACCACGAACTCGGTGGCGACCGGCCTCTGCAGCGGGTACGTCGCCGCCCGCACCGGCACGTCGCTTGCGAACGCCATGTGGATGTCGCCGGTGAGGAAGACGGTGTTGTCGATGCCGCTCTCGCGCAGGTGGGTCAGCAGCTCACGGCGGTCGTCGGTGTATCCGTCCCACTGGTCGACGTTGACGGCCAGCCCCTCGCGCGGGACGCCGAGCAGCTCCGCCAGCGGCCCCAGCAGGTACGCGGGCACGGAACCGAAGGCCATCGGCGAGATCATCACCGAGGTGCCCACCAGGTGCCACCGCGTGGGGGAGGACGCCAGGGAGGACTTCAGCCAGTCCAGCTGGGCGCGCCCGGTGATGGTGCGGTCGGGGTCGTCCACGTCGCCGCTGCCGAAGCCCGCCTGCCGGTCGCGGAAGGAGCGCAGGTCCAGCAGGTGGAGGTCGGCCAGGTCGCCGAAGCGCAGCCTGCGGTGGACGGTGCCCTCGACCGAGGGCCGCACCGGCATCCACTCGAAGTACGCCTGCCGGGCCGCCCTCGCGCGCGCCGCCCAGTCGCCCTCGGCGCCGGGGGTGTGGTTCTCGGCACCGCCGGACCAGGTGTCGTTGGCCACCTCGTGGTCGTCCCAGATCGCGATCACCGGGTGGGCGGCGTGCAGGGCCGCGAGGTCCGGGTCGGACTTGTAGTGGGCGTGGCGCTGCCGGTAGTCGGCGAGGGTGACGGTCTCGTGGACGGGCCGCATCTCGCGGACGACGCCGTCCTTCAACGGGAACTCGCCCTTGCCGTACTCGTAGATGTAGTCGCCCAGGTGCAGGACGGCGTCGAGGTCGTCGCGGGCGGCCAGGTGGCGGTAGGCGGTGAAGAAGCCGCTCTCGTAGTGGGAACAGGACACCACCCCGAAGCGGACCCGGTCGGCCGTGGTGCCGTCGGCGGGCGCGGTGCGGGTGCGCCCGACGGGGGAGCGGGTGCCGGCGACGGAGAAGCGGTAGTGGTACTCGGTGGCCGGACGCAGTCCGCGCACGTCGGCCTTGACGGTGTGGTCGGAGGCGGCCGTGGCGGTGGTGCGGCCGGACGTGACGACGGAGGTGAAGCCGGGATCCTCGGCCACCTCCCAGGCGACCTCCACGGCCGGGCCGGTGCCGGAGCCGGGGGTGGCCTCGGGGACGGGGGTGACGCGGGTCCACAGCAGGACGCCGTCGGGCAGGGGGTCGCCGGAGGCGACGCCGTGGGCGAAGACGGGGGTGTCGGCGGCGGTGCCGTCGGCGGCACGGGCGCGCCGGCCGGTCAGCGGCAGCAGCGCGGCGCCGGCGGCGCCGGCGACGACGACGGTGCGCCGGGTGGGCGCGGGGAGGCGGGTGACGTCGTGGGAAGTGGTGTGGGTGTCGGTCACGGCGGCAGATGTTACGCGCCGGTAGAGTCAACGGACAGAGCGTGTGCGGGAGTTCGCCGAGCCGTCGCAGACCGTTGGCCGAAAAGAGCGCCAAAGGTCCCGATCCGGCCTCCTTCCGGTACGCCGCGGTGCCGTCGTGGCGCCGTCGTGGTGCCGCCGTGTGCCGCCCGGAACGGGCCCGGCCCGGCGCCCACCGCGGGGGTGCGGCGGGCGCCGGGCCGGTCGTGCGAGGGGGCGTGGGCGGAGGGTCCGGTCGGCCCGGACCCCGGGTCACCCGAGCTTGACGCCCAGCTTCCCCAGCTCCTCGGGCAGCTTGGAGACCTCGACGTCCTTGCCGTCGATCCGGACGGTGGGCGTGCCCTGGATGCCGGCCTCGTTGAAGCTGTCGACCATCTCCAGGGCCCACTTGTCGTAGGTGCCCTCCTTGACGGCCGTCTCGAACTCCGCGTTGTCCTTCAGCGCCTCGACGTTCTCCGCGACGTCGAGCAGGTACTCGTTGTCGGCGAACTTGTCCTCGGTCTCCGCCGGGTGGTGCTCGGAGGAGTACAGCAGGGAGTGGTACTCGCTGAAGGCCTCGGTGCTCACGTCGAGCGCGGCGCCCAGCGCGCTGATGGCGTTCTTGGAGCCGTTCCCGCCCATGTTGCCGTCGATGATGCTGCCGAGGTGGATCTGCAGCTTGTACTTGCCGTCCTCGGCGCCCTGCTTGAGGGGCTCGCCGAGCTGCCGCTCGAAGTTGGCGCAGGCCGGGCAGCGCATGTCCTCGTAGACGTCGATGGTCTTCTTCGCGTCCTCGCCACCGACGACCACGGTCGTGCCGTTCTCGCCGGAGGCGTTGGCGGGCTCCACCAGCTTCCGGTCGGCGACGTCCTCCCAGGACTTGTCGCTGCCGCCGCGCTCCATGTTGGCGACGGCGAATCCGATGCCGCCGGCGACCGCGAGGATCGCGACGATCGAGGCGGCGACGATCAGCTGGCGGCGGAGCTTCTCCTTCTTGGCCTGCTTCTCGCGCTCGACCCGCAGCCGCTCGCGGGCGGCGCGCTTGGCTTCCTGGCTGTTGCGCTTGCTCATGGGGGTGTGTTCTCCGTGTCGTGTGCGTATGCGTGGGGACGGTGGTGCTCAGGCGGCGACGGCCACCGGGCACGGAGGTCCCCGTCGCACGACGGAGTGGACCAGCAGCGGGAGCGCGCGCGGCACCGTGGGGCCGGAGGCCGGGCGGAAGCCGCGACCGGAGGACGCGTGCGGCGCGGACAGGACGGTGGCCGCCAGCAGCAGCGGCCGGAAGACGGCGACCGCCGCGGCGCGCAGCAGCCTGGCGAGCGCGGCGTCACCGCGGCGCAGCCAGGCGGCGGCCGCCAGGCCCACGGCCACGTGCGCGGCCAGCAGCAACCAGGGCGCCGCCGGATGGGCGGCCACGGGGAGCGGGGAGGAGCCGGGAGCGGCCATCCGCGCCAGGGGCGTGCCGAAGTCGCCGCCCGCGCACAACAGGTCCAGGCCCAGGGCGCGCAACGGCCCGGCGACGGGACCGCCGGCCTGTCCGTAACAGGTGTGCTGGCCGGTGGTGAAGACGGTGTCGGCCGCCAGTTCCAACGGCACCAGCAGGCCCGCGATCGACCAGTAGCCCCGTTCCCGCCCGGCCAGCGCGAAGGCGATCGCGAAGACCGCCGCGCCGACCAGCAGGAGCGGCGCGTACGGCAGGGGCTCGGCCGTGAGCAGTACGTGGGCGCCCGAGGACAGGGCGAGGCACAGCGCGGTGAAGACCGCGGCGCGTACCGCTCGAAGACCCGTGTCGGGGGTGCCGGTCCTGTCCATCGCAGCCGAGTGTGCCATGCGTTGCGCTAAGACGGGCCTAAAGAACGGGCACGGGTGACGATCGCAACGCCGCTCGGGGGTCCGCGGCCCGCGCACCGGTGTCCGCACAGGGGTGCGGTGTGGTGCGCGCGCGGGCGCGCGAGGTGCGCGGGGGAAGAGAGCGTGCCCCACGCGTGGGACGGCCGGGGCGGAGGGTCGTGGAGGGGCGGGACCGGTCCGGCGACGTAGACTTCGGACCCGTTCAGGGAACCGCCGCACACCCGCTCGTTGGAGGTCTTCCGTCGTGGCCAAACCGCCGTTCACGCACCTGCACGTACACACCCAGTACTCGTTGCTGGACGGTGCCGCGCGGCTGCAGGACATGTTCGAGGCGTGTCAGGAGATGGGCATGACGCACATCGCCATGACCGACCACGGCAACCTCCACGGCGCCTACGACTTCTTCCAGCACGCCACCAAGGCGGGCGTCACGCCGATCATCGGGATCGAGGCGTACGTCGCCCCCCAGTCGCGGCGGTACAAGCGGCGCGTCCAGTGGGGACAGCCCCACCAGAAGCGCGACGACGTCTCCGGCTCCGGCGGTTACACCCACAAGACGATCTGGGCCTCGAACAAGACCGGTCTCCACAACCTCTTCCGGCTCTCCTCCGACGCGTACATGGAGGGGTTCTTCGTCAAGTGGCCCCGCACCGACCGGGAGATGATCGCCGAGTTCTCCGAGGGCCTGATCGCCTCCACCGGCTGCCCCTCGGGCGAGGTGCAGACCAGGCTGCGGCTCGGCCAGTTCGACGAGGCCCTCAAGGCCGCCGCCGACTACCAGGACATCTTCGGCAAGGACCGTTACTTCCTGGAGCTGATGGACCACGGCATCGACATCGAGCGCCAGGTCCGCGACGGGCTGCTGGAGATCGGGAAGAAGCTGGGCATCCCGCCGCTGGTCACCAACGACAGCCACTACACCTACTCCCACGAGGCCGAGGCCCACGACGCGCTGCTGTGCATCCAGACCGGCAAGAACCTCTCCGACCCGGACCGCTTCCGGTTCAACGGCGCGGGCTACTACCTGAAGTCCACGGAGGAGATGTACGCCGTCGACTCCTCCGACGCCTGGCAGGAGGGCTGCCGCAACACCCTCCTGGTCGCGGAGCAGATCGACACCACCGGCTGGTTCGAGAAGCGGGACCTGATGCCCCGCTTCCCCGTCCCCGAGGGGCACACCGAGGAGTCCTGGTTCCGTGAGGAGGTCCGGCGCGGCATGCGGCGCCGGTACCCGGGCGGCATCCCCGAGGACCGGCAGAAGCAGGCCGACTACGAGATGGACGTCATCGTCCAGATGGGGTTCCCCGGCTACTTCCTCGTCGTCGCCGACTTCATCATGTGGGCCAAGAACAACGGCATCGCCGTCGGCCCCGGGCGAGGCTCCGCGGCGGGCTCGATCGTGGCGTACGCCATGGGCATCACCGACCTCGACCCGATCGACCACGGACTGATCTTCGAGCGGTTCCTCAACCCCGAGCGCGTCTCCATGCCCGATGTCGACATCGACTTCGACGAGCGCAGGCGTGGTGAGGTCATCCGCTACGTGACCGAGAAGTACGGCGCCGACAAGGTGGCCCAGATCGGCACGTACGGGACGATCAAGGCGAAGGCCGCGATCAAGGACTCCGCCCGCGTCCTGGGGTACCCGTACGCGATGGGGGACCGCATCACCAAGGCGATGCCCGCCGACGTCCTGGGCAAGGGCATCCCGCTGTCGGGCATCACCGACCCCGAGCACCCCCGCTACAGCGAGGCGGCCGAGGTGCGGTCGATGTACGAGAACGAGCCGGACGTGAAGAAGGTCATCGACACCGCGCGCGGCATCGAGGGCCTGGTCCGGCAGATGGGCGTGCACGCGGCGGGCGTGATCATGTCCAGCGAGCGGCTGGTCGATCACGTGCCGGTCTTCAGCCCCAAGAACGACGGCGCGGTGGTGACCCAGTGGGACTACCCCACCTGCGAGTCGCTGGGCCTGCTGAAGATGGACTTCCTGGGCCTGCGCAACCTCACGATCATGGACGACGCCGTCAAGCTCGTGAAGGACAACAAGGGCGTCGACATCACCCTGCTCGACCTGTCGCTGGACGACCCCAAGACCTTCGAACTGCTCCAGCGCGGCGACACCCTGGGCGTCTTCCAGTTCGACGGCGGCCCCATGCGCTCCCTGCTGCGCATGATGAAGCCCGACAACTTCGAGGACATCTCCGCGGTCTCGGCCCTGTACCGGCCCGGCCCGATGGGCATGAACTCCCACATCAACTACGCGCTGCGCAAGAACGGGCAGCAGGAGATCACGCCGATCCACCCGGAGCTGGAGGAGCCCCTCAAGGAGGTCCTCGACGTCACCTACGGCCTGATCGTCTACCAGGAGCAGGTGCAGAAGGCCGCCCAGGTGCTCGCCGGCTACAGCCTCGGCCAGGCCGACCTGCTGCGCCGGGCGATGGGCAAGAAGAAGAAGGAGGTCCTGGACGCCGAGTTCGTCAACTTCCAGAAGGGCGCCCGCGAGAAGGGCTACTCCGACGAGGCCATCCAGGCCGTGTGGGACGTGCTGGTGCCCTTCGCCGGATACGCCTTCAACAAGGCGCACTCCTCGGCGTACGGACTGGTCTCCTACTGGACGGCCTACCTCAAGGCGAACTACCCGGCCGAGTACATGGCCGCCCTGCTGACCTCCGTCCGCGACGACAAGGACAAGTCGGCGGTCTACCTCAACGAGTGCCGCCGCATGGGCATCAAGGTGCTGCCGCCGGACGTCAACGAGTCGGAGGCGAACTTCACCCCGCGCGGCGACGACACGATCGTCTTCGGCCTGACCGCCGTGCGCAACGTCGGCCAGAACGTGGTGGACTCGATCGTCGCCTGCCGCAAGGCCAAGGGGAAGTACACCTCCTTCCCGGACTTCCTCGACAAGGTGGACGCGGTGGTGTGCAACAAGCGCACCGTCGAGTCGCTGATCAAGGCGGGGGCCTTCGACAACCTGGGGCACACCCGCAAGGGGCTGACCGCGCACTTCGAGTCGATGATCGACAACGTGGTGCAGATCAAGCGGAAGGAGGCCGAGGGACAGTTCGACCTGTTCGGCGGGATGGGCGACGACTCGGCCGACAGCGGTCCGGGCTTCGGCATGGACGTGGAGTTCTCCGCCGAGGAGTGGGACAAGAGCTACCTGCTCGCGCAGGAGCGGGAGATGCTCGGCCTCTATGTCTCCGACCACCCGCTGTTCGGACTGGAACACGTCCTGGCCGACAAGACCGACGCGGCGATCTCCCAGCTCACCGGCGGCGACTTCGCCGACGGGTCGATCGTCACCATCGGCGGCATCATCTCCGGCCTCCAGCGGAAGATGACCAAGCAGGGCAACGCCTGGGCGATCGCCACCGTCGAGGACCTGGCGGGCTCGATCGACTGCATGTTCTTCCCCGCCACCTACCAGCTGGTCTCCACCCAGCTGGTGGAGGACGCCGTGGTCTTCGTCAAGGGGCGGCTGGACAAGCGGGAGGACGTGCCCAGGCTGGTCGCCATGGAACTGATGGTCCCCGACCTGTCGGACGTCGCCTCGGACGCGCCCGTCACCATCACCATCCCCGCGGTCAAGGTGACCCCGCCGCTGGTGGAGAGGCTGGGCGAGGTGCTCACCCACCACCGCGGCTCCACGGAGGTGCGGGTCAGGCTCCAGGGCGGCCGCAAGACGACGGTGCTCCGCCTGGACCGGCACCGGGTCACCGCGGACCCGGCGCTCTTCGGCGACCTCAAGGCGCTGCTCGGGCCCTCCTGCCTGGCGGGCTGACGGGCTCCGGCCCCCCGCGGCGACCGGCCGGCGACCGGCGCGGCGTGTCGTACGGTGCGGCCCTCCGGCGCGGAGTGCGCGGGGAGGGCCGCACCGCCCGTGCGGCGGGGCGCTCCGGTGTCCCGGGGCGCCCGTGCCGCCCTGCGCCGCGGCCAGGGCCGGGAACCGCGGACATCAGGCTTCGGTGGGTTCGGCGACCGGGCCGGCGGACCTCGGACGGGACCTCGGGCGTGCCCGGTGCGCCGGGCCCGCCGACCGTCGTCCGGTCTCGGTCGGATCAGTTGTGGCCGAAGCGCCGGCGGTGCCTGCGGGCCACGTCGGCGGGGCCGACGGGGTCGGCCTGGGAGGCGGGGCGGGTCTCCGCGGTGGTCTTCGCGTCCTCCCGGGGCCGCGCGGAGAGGCCGCTGTCGCGCTGCTGCCGGCGTTCTTCCTTCTTGCGCTTGCCCATGGTCTCCTCCTGCACGGAACTCGAAGCGATGGGCCGTGCCTCAGCCTCGCACGAGTCGGCAAAAGTCGCATGTCGGGTAATTTCCCTGGGGGGTCGGGGTCTTCGGGCCCGACGGAGACGCCGCCTCGGTGGCCGGTCCCCGTGGTCGGTTTCCGCGATCGGCCTCCGCGTGGTGGACACCGACCGCCCGCCACGCCGAAGATCGGGTTCGGGAGCGACAAGCCCCCGTACGGTCGGGCAGACTCGAACCAGAGCCGAGAGCACGGGCCCGAGGGACACGGACCGAGGTCGCGCGGGACACCGCCGGCCGGGGTGACCGTGCCGGCCGTACCGGTCGTACCGAGAGTGGGTGGAGCGTGGACCGCTGCGTCGTCCTGGTGGACGCGGGATATCTCCTGGGCGCCGCCGCGAGCCTCCTGGCGGGGGAACCCGCGCGCTCCCGGATCACCGTCGACCACGCCGTGCTCGTCCAAGGACTGCGGGAGCGGGCCGAGGAGGACACCGACTGCCGACTGCTGCGCATCTACTGGTTCGACGGCGCCCCCGACCGGGTGCCGCAGCCCGAACACCGACGACTGCGCGTGATGCCCCGCGTCACCGTACGACTCGGGGCGCTCACGCGCAGCGAGGGCAGGTGGGCCCAGAAGGGCGTGGACGCCGCCATGCACGCCGAACTCACCGAACTGGCGCGCAACCGGGCCTGCTCCGACATCGTGCTGGTCACCGGCGACGGCGACCTGCTGCCCGGCCTGATGTCCGCCAAGGAGCACGGTGTCGCCGTCCACCTGTGGGCCGTCCAGGCCGCCGACGGTGACTACAACCAGTCCGAGGACCTGGTCGCCGAGGCCGACGAGCGGCGCGTCCTGGACCGCGCGTGGATCACCCGCGCCATCCGCGCCCGGGAGATCACCGGCGTCTGCCCGCCCCAGCCCGACACCCGGCCCGAGATCGCCGCCATCCTCTCCGCCCCGTTGCCGGAACCTCCCCCTGCCTCCGGGGGAGGCGGCCCCGCCGGAGGCGGCGACGACCCGGAACGACAGCGGGGCGGAGCCACCCCCGTCCCCCGCGCCCCCGCCGGCGCGGACGACGCCGCCCCCGCCGGCGCCCCCGACTCCCCCACCGGGGAGGCGCCCCACCGGGAAGGCGGACGCACCGACGACAACGGCACCGGCAGGGGCGTGCCCACCCCCAAGGACCTGGCCGGGCTCGGCCGCCCCGGCACCCACCACCCCAACCCCCCGCACCCCGCCCCCGCGGGCGCCACCCTGCGCTGGTCCTCGGACCGGGGCTGGGTCGACCGCGGCGCCCCCGCCGAGTCCGCCGAGGCGGCGACCCTGCCCACCCTCGCCCAGCTCACCACCGCCGAGCAGCGCTGGGCCGACCGGGAGGAGGACATCACCGCGGTCAGCGGCGACCCCTTCGAGGTCGGCCAGGTCTTCGCCCGCCGCTGGGTCGAGCGGCTCGCCAACCCTGCCCACCTGCGGGTCCTGTCCGCCGAGTACCCGCGCGTTCCGCACCGCATCGACGGCGAGCTGCTGCGCTACGCCGCCCGCTTCGGCCTGCTGGCGCACAAGGACGACCAGATCGACGAGCACGACCGCTACGCGATCCGCGCCGGCTTCTGGCGCGAGGTCGACGCCCGCACCGCGGGTGAACGCGCACCCGCCGGTGAGTGACGCCGACGCGGGCGCGTACCCTCGTAGCTCGTGAGCACGGGCACGCGGCAGGTGGCGGACGGCGCGGGAGGCGGCGGGGACGCGTCGGCGCGGGCGGCGGTACGCGTCCGCGACCTGGTCAAGACCTACCCCGCCCGCCGCGGCCGGCGCGGCGCTCCCGGCACCCCGGCCGTACGGGCCAGCGACGGCGTCAGCCTGACCGTCGGACGCGGCGAGGTCTTCGGACTGCTCGGACCCAACGGCGCCGGGAAGTCCACCCTGGTGCGGCAGCTCACCGGCCTGCTGCGGCCCGACTCCGGGCACGTCGACGTCCTCGGCCACGACCTGGTCCGCCATCCGCGGCGCGCGGCCCGCCTGCTGGCCTACCTCGGGCAGGAGTCCACCGCCCTGGACGAGCTGACCGTGGCGTTGGCGGCCGAGACCACCGGACGACTGCGCGGCCTGGACGCCGCCGGAGCACGGCGCGAACGCGACGCCGTCCTGGAGGAACTGGGTCTCGGGCCCCTGGCCGACCGCCCCCTGAAGCGACTCTCCGGCGGGCAGCGGCGGCTGGCCTGCGTGGCGGCGGCCCTGGTGGGGGAGCGCCCCCTGCTGGTGCTGGACGAGCCGACCACCGGCATGGACCCGGTGGCGCGGCGCGCGGTGTGGGCCGCGGTCGACCGGCGGCGGGTCGAACGCGGCGTGACCGTGATCCTGGTGACGCACAACGTCATCGAGGCCGAGTTGGTGCTGGACCGGGTGGCGGTCATGGACCGCGGTCGGGCCATCGCCTGCGACACCCCGGCCGGACTGAAGGCCGCGGTCGGCGAGGAGGTGCGGCTGGAGCTGGTGTGGCGCGACCGGGCGCCGACGGAGGTCCCCGAGGTCGCCGCCCTGGAACGGGTCGCGGCGGCCGTCGGACGCCGCTGGACGCTGCGGCTGCCCCCCGGACAGGCGCGCGCCGCCGTCGCGGCCGTCACCGGCGGCCCGGCCTTCGCCGCGCTGGACGACTTCACACTCGCCACGCCGACCCTGGAGGACGTCTACCTGGCGCTCGGCGGACACACGGAAGGTCTGGTGAAGGCGTGAGCACCGCCACGGCGAGGACCCGGAGGACAGGAGGGTCCGGGCGGCCCGGAACCGGCACGGACGGCCCCGAGGCGCTCGACGCCGCCGCGGCACCGCTCGCGCCGGGCGCGGCGGTGCGCCCCGCCCTGGCGGCCGTCTACCGGGCGCAGCTCTCCCGGGCACGGGTGGCCCGCGTCCCGCTGCTGTTCGTGGCGACCTTCCAGTCGGTCGGGATCATGATCCTGATGCGCGGGGTCGTGGAGGGCGGGCCCGGCGAGGAGGCACGGGCGGTGGTGGCCGGATCCAGCGTGCTGGTGGTCGCCTTCGTCGCGCTCAACCTCCTCGCCCAGTACTTCGGGCAACTGCGTGCCTCCGGCGGCCTCGACCACTACGCCACCCTGCCGGTGCCGCCCGCCGCGGTGGTCCTGGGCGCGGCCGCCGCCTACGCCTCCTTCACGGCGCCCGGGGTGGCGGTCACCGCCGTGACCGGTGCGCTGCTGTACGGCCTGCCCATGGGGGGACTGTGGGTGTTGGCGGCGGTGGTGCCCCTGGCCGGTGCCGCCCTCGCCGGGCTCGGCGCCGCCCTCGGACTGCTGGCGCCCCGCCAGGAACTCGCCACCCTCTGCGGACAGCTGGGCATGTCCGCCGCGCTGCTGCTGGGTGTGCTCCCGGCCGGCGGGCTGCCGGAACCGGTGCGACTGCTGCGGGACCTGCTGCCCTCGACGTACGGCGTGGAGGCGCTGGCCGCCGCGCTGGTGCCGCGGCCGGACTGGGGCTCGGTCGCCGTCGACCTGGGGGTGTGCGCGGCGGTCGGGGCCGTCGCGCTGGCCGCCGCCACCTGGGCGTACCGACGGGCCGCCGTCCGCTGAGGGCCCCGGCCGGGGCGTCGCCGGGACACCTCGGGCCCCCCGCCCGGTCCGGGAGCGGACCTGGCACGATGGCAGCGTGACCGCACCGACGCCTCCCTCCCCGCACGACGGCCCGGATCGGCCGGACGGCCCCCACGACCCGTGGGGGCCGCCCCCGCACGACGAGCCCCCCGGTGCGGTGGGGAGCGTCGAGCGGATCGAGGTCGCGCGCGAGGCGGCCGACGCCGCACGGGTGGCGGCGGCCCTGACGGCGGCGGGGGTGGTCCTGGGGTTGCTGTGGCTGTGGCTCGCCCCCCGGGTGCCGGTGGTGTCCGACGGCACGGCCGTCTACCTGAGGAACTCCGAGGGCGAGGAGGCCGTCGGCGCCGACGGCACCTTCGTGCTGCTCGCCCTGGGGATCGGTGCGCTGAGCGGCGCGGCCGTCTTCCTCGCCCGGCGCCGCGGGGGGATCGGAGTGCCGATCGGCCTGGCCGTCGGCGCGGTCCTGGGCTCGGTGCTGGCCTGGCGGCTGGGCGTCTGGCTCGGACCCGAACAGGACCTGGTGGCCCGCGCCCGGGAGGTGGGCGAGGGGAAGGTCTTCGACGGGCCGCTGGAGCTGCGGGCCAAGGGAGCCCTGCTGGCCTGGCCGCTGGCCGCGTTGGCGACGCACCTGGCGCTCACGGGGGTGTTCGACCCCCGGGACCCCGAGCCCGGGGAACCCGCCCACCCCGCCCACCCCGGCTGGGGGCCGCCGCCCGGCGGCCCCGGCTCGGGAACCCCCGAGGGGACGGGGTAGCGACCGCCCGGCGCCCGGCCGGCTACGGCCGGGCGATCGGAGCCGTCACCGCACCGGTGAGCTTCACCAGGTCGGCGGGCGCGAGTTCGATCTCCAGGCCCCGGCGCCCGGCCGAGACACAGACCGTTTCGTGCCGCTCGGCGGAGGAGTCCACCACCGTCGGCGACGCCCTGCGCCGACCCAGCGGGGAGATGCCGCCGCGCACGTAGCCGGTGAGGCGCTCGGCGACGGCCGGATCGGCCATCGCGGCCCGCTTGCCCCCGACCGCCGACGCCAGCGCCTTGAGGTCCAGCGACCCGGAGACGGGGACGACCGCGACGACCGGCGCGCCGTCGACGTCCGCGACGAGCGTCTTGAACACCCGGTCCGGATCGACCCCCAGCGCCTCCGCGGCCTCCTCGCCGTAGGAGGGGGCCGCCGGGTCGTGCTCGTAGGAGTGGAGGGTGAAGGACACCCCCGCCTTCGTGGCGGCCACGGTCGCGGGGGTGCCGCCGGAGCCGGGCTTCTGCTTCTTCCTGGCCACGCTCGTCCTGCCTCGTTCCGGTGGGCCGGTCCGTGCCGGCGCGGCCGGTGGGCCCGTGGGTCAGTTGGGGCTGGTCGGCGTACGGGTGAGTTCCGCCGCCGGCACCGACGGGAGCCTACCGATCAGCGCCGTCTCCCGCCGCAGGATTCTCAGCTCCTCGGCCAGCCGTGTGGCGGTGTCCGGGGCCTGGAGGAGCCGCTGCCTGGTCGGGGTGTCCAGCACGGTCGCCGCCGCCACCAGGTACGACACCACCGACGGCTCGTCCGGCAGTTCCTGACCGCCGGCCAAGGTCCGCTCCCGGGCGCCGGCGAGCTGCTTCTGGTAGGCGCGGAACGCCCGCAGCACCCCGGACGCCAGGGCCCCCGCGCCCTCGCCGCCGTCCTCCGGCAGCTCCTCGACCTCGCCGACCAGGTACGGGCCCGAGGCGTCGACGGACAACAGCCGGAAGCGGGTGGTGCCGGTGGCGAGCACCTCGTAGCCGCCGTCGCCGCCGCGCTCGTCGGTTCCCTCCTCGCCGTCCTCGTCGTCCGCACCGCCCCCGTCGGAACGCTCGCGGATGGACGAGGCGTCGGCGACGCACCCCACGGTGTGGAAGGCCCGCATCGGGTCGGGGCCGAAGCCCGCCGTCGGGCCGGCCTCGGACGGTCCCGTGGGGTCGGGCATGCCGAGGGCGGTGGGGGCCACCTCGCGGCCGTCCCGGATGGCCACCACCCCGAAGCGCCGCGGCGCGTCCTCCGGAATCTCCAGCAGGTCGCGCACCAGCGCCCGGTAGCGCTGCTCGAAGACGTTCAGCGGTAGTACCAGCCCCGGGAACAGCACGGTGTTGAGGGGAAAGATCGGTAGGCGCGTGATGCTCACACACGGCAGCCTAAGGCCACGGGCCGTGCCGCCGTGGGTCGGTCGCCCCATCGGCACCGCCGACCCCACCGCTCCCCCCGTGCCGTACCACGGGGTCGGAGGGCCGCGCCGGGAAGGACGTCCGCCCCGTCACTGCCGCCTCAACAGCCTGGTGGCTCCCGCGGCGACCGTGGTGGCCAGCACCCAGCCGAGCAGGATCAGCGCCGTGGCCGTCCACTGGTAGGCCCCGGCGGGTTTCCAGTGGGTGTCCTGGCCCAGGTCGATCACCGGCAGCAGCAGGTCCAGGACGTACAGCGCGGCGTTCCAGTGCGGCGACTCCCCGGGCTTGAGCGGATCCGGCGGGTTCCGGGCGAAGCACACCGTCCCCGAGGCCCACAGGACCGCCATCCACAGCGCGGCCTGCCCCGGCCGGTAGCCGTAGGCGACCGTCCAGTCCTGGAGGTACCCCCACAGCTTGGCGGCCGGCGGCAGCGTCTCGCGACGGCGGCGCTGCTTGGCCAGCAGGACGGCCCGCGCGTCCGCGTCCTCCCCGCTGTTGCGCATCACCGCCGCCAACTGCTCGTACGGCTCCGGCGCGTACTCCGGCGTCGCCGTCGCCAGCCACTCCAGGCGTTGGGCGAGGCTGAAGGGCCCGCGCGGGATCAGGTTCCGGTAGGTGAACCCCGCCATCCACAGGCCCTCGCCGACCGGCCAGCTCTCCACCCTGTCGACCAGGTTGTCCACCGTCGCCCCCGCCAGCACCACCCGGCCGCCTCCCGGCCGTTCGGGGGCGAAGCACAGCTCCGGCGTCTGGATGCGGCGCAGCGACACCTCCTGGTCGCGCTCCAGCACGAACCGGGCGTCGTCCAGCACCAGGGAGTCGCCGAACTTCCCGTCGTCCAGCTTCATCCCGCCCGTGCACTCGAACCGCTTGGACCGCCGCACCATGTGGCTGTGCTCGTCCGGCGGTGGCCAGGCGGTGCCGTCCGGCGGGGTGGCGCCGTGGACGACCGGGAGCCGGCGCGGACCGGAGACGGCGAAGTGCGCGAAGTGCTCCACGGTCATCTGTGGCGCGTACAGCGCGTACTGCCCGTTGTGGTTGCGCAGGACGCTGCCGTACATGAACAGCGAGCCGCCCACTTCCGCGCCGCGCAGGCTCACCTCTCCGGTCGCCAGCATCAGACTGGCCTGGAGGTCCTGGGCGACCTGGATGCCGTCGGCCGAGAACGACCGCACCCGGCGTCCGCTGCCGACCGTCATCTCGTTCAGCATCAGATCCGTGCCGATGGACGCGTCGGTCAGCCGCACGCCCCCGGGCACGGTGCAGCGCGGCAGGTGGAGATCGCCCTCGGTGCTCATCCGGGCGGCCTCCAGCCGCGGTATGTGGCAGTCGATCATCCGGGCCGTGGTGATCCGGCACTCGTGCAGCAGCACCTCCTGCTCGAAGCGGCACTGTCTGAACTCGAAGTACGGCTCCACCGTCCCCCCGGACAGGTCCAGCCGCCCGGTGACGTGGGCGCCGGTCAGTTGCAGGGAGGCGACACGCCCGAGCAGCGGCGGCGGGCCGTGCAGCAGGAGCAGGGCGATCACCCGGGCCCGCACGGTGCGGTGCGGGCCCCACTCGTGCTCCCCGTTGGGATCGTCCAGCTCCGGTTCGCCCGAGCGCAGATCGTGTTCGCTGCCGTTGCGGAACGCCTGCCACAGGCCCCACTCCGCGGTGGTCAACCGCAGACCGGGGGGCGGATCCCCGTTCTCGATGGATTCGCTCACGACTCGTTCCCCCAAGTCACGAATGCTCTGTGTGGTGGCCCGTACGCTATCGGTGACCACTGACAGCAGGATGCCCCCTCGAACCGCTCCCGTATCACGCACTGATACGTGGAACCGGGCACGGGACCGCGTCTGAGACACTGGTACACGTGCTTCGATCCGTATCCATGACCCGACTCGACCTGCGCGGGCGAGACCTCGCCGCCGGCGTCGACCGGGAGCTGCTGCCCCGAGCCGAACTCGACGTCGAGGCCGCCCTGGAGAAGGTGCGGCCGATCTGTGACGCCGTGCACCATCGCGGCACGGCAGCGGTGATCGAGTACAACGAGCGCTTCGACGGCGTGCGGCTGGACCGCGTGCGGGTCCCGGCCGAGGCACTGGAGAAGGCCCTGGCCGAGCTGGACCCGGCGGTGCGCGCGGCGCTGGAGGAGTCCATCCGCCGAGCCCGGATCGTCCACCGCGACCAGCGACGCACCGACTCCACCGTCCGCGTCGTCCCCGGCGGCACCGTCACCGAGCGCTGGGTCCCGGTCGAGCGGGTGGGCCTGTACGTGCCCGGCGGCCGCGCCGTCTACCCCTCGTCCGTGGTGATGAACGTGGTGCCCGCGCAGGAGGCCGAGGTCGGCTCGCTGGCGGTCGCCTCGCCACCGCAGAAGGGCGTCCCCGGACACTGGGCGGCCGGGCTGCCGCACCCCACGATCCTGGCCGCCTGCGCCCTGCTGGGCGTGGACGAGGTGTACGCCGCCGGCGGCGCCCAGGCCGTCGCCATGTTCGCCTACGGCACCGAGGAGTGCGCACCCGCCCAGTTGGTCACCGGCCCCGGCAACATCTGGGTCGCCGCCGCCAAGCGCCTGCTCAAGGGCCGCATCGGCATCGACTCCGAGGCCGGTCCCACCGAGATCGCGATCCTCGCCGACGACACCGCCGACGCCCGGCACGTCGCCGCCGATCTGATCAGCCAGGCCGAGCACGACACCCTGGCCGCCGCCGTCCTGGTCACCCCCTCCGAGGCGCTGGCCGACGCGGTCGACGCCGAGCTGACCTCCCAGGTGGCCTCCACCAGGCACGCCGAGCGCATCGCCGAGGCCCTGGCCGGACGGCAGTCCGGCACCATCCTGGTGGACGACCTGGACCAGGGGCTGGCGGTGGTGGACGCCTACGCCGCCGAACACCTGGAGATCCAGACCGAGGACGCCGCCGAGGTGGCCGCCCGGGTCCGCAACGCCGGCGCCGTCTTCGTCGGCCCCTGGGCCCCCGTCTCCCTCGGCGACTACTGCGCCGGATCCAACCACGTGCTGCCCACCGGGGGCTGCGCCTGCCACTCCTCCGGCCTGTCCGTGCAGTCGTTCCTGCGCGGCATCCACGTCGTGGACTACACCCGCGACGCGCTGGCCGACGTGGCCCACCACGTCGTCACCCTGGCGGAGGCCGAGGACCTGCCCGCGCACGGGGCGGCCCTGAAGGCGAGGTTCGACTGGAAGGTGCCCGAGGGAAAGTGACCGGCATCGACGACCTGCCCATCCGGGACGAGCTGCGCGGCCAGTCCCCCTACGGGGCGCCGCAGCTCGACGTTCCCGTACGCCTGAACACCAACGAGAACCCCCACCCCCTGCCCGAAGCGCTGGTGGCCCGCATCACCGAGCGCGTCACCGAGGCCGCCCGGAACCTCAACCGCTACCCCGACCGCGACGCCGTCGAACTCCGCGGCGAGCTGGCCCGCTACCTCACCCGCACCACCGGGCACGGGGTCGCGACGGAGAACGTCTGGGCCGCCAACGGCTCCAACGAGGTCCTCCAGCAGCTCCTCCAGGCGTTCGGCGGCCCCGGCCGCACCGCGCTCGGTTTCGAGCCCTCGTACTCGATGCACGCCCTGATCGCCCGCGGCACCGGCACCGGTTGGATCTCCGGGCCGCGCGACGACGACTTCCGCCTCGACCTGGAGGGGGCGCGGGCGGTCATCGCCGAGCGCAGGCCGCACGTGGTCTTCGTCTGCTCGCCCAACAACCCCACCGGCACGGCCGTCGACGCCGACACCGTGCGGGCCCTGTACGAGGCGGCGCAGGCGGCCCGGCCCTCGCTGGTGGTCGTCGACGAGGCGTACGGCGAGTTCAGCCACCGGCCCTCGCTGCTCCCGCTGCTCGAGGGCCGCCCCAACCTGGTGGTCTCGCGCACCATGTCCAAGGCGTTCGGCGCCGCCGGACTGCGGCTGGGCTACCTGGCGGCCGCCCCGGCCGTCGTCGACGCCGTCCAGTTGGTGCGCCTGCCGTACCACCTGTCCGCCGTCACCCAGGCCACCGCGCTCGCCGCGCTGGAACACACCGACACCCTGCTCGGTTACGTCGAGCAGTTGAAGAACGAACGGGACCGCCTGGTGACCGAGCTGCGCGCCATGGGCTGCGAGGTCACCGAGTCCGACGCCAACTTCGTGCAGTTCGGGCGCTTCGAAGGCCCCGGTGGGGCCCACGCCGTGTGGCGGGCCCTGCTGGAGCGGGGCGTTCTGGTCCGGGACAACGGAGTGCCGGGCCGGCTGCGGGTCACCGCGGGCACCCCGACGGAGAACGACGCGTTCCTCGACGCGATGCGCGCAGTACTGAAGGAGAACGACAGATGAGCCGCGTGGGACGCGTGGAGCGCACCACCAAGGAGACCTCCGTACTCGTCGAGATCGACCTCGACGGCACCGGGAAGGTCGACGTGTCGACCGGGGTCGGTTTCTACGACCACATGCTCGACCAGCTCGGCCGCCACGGTCTGTTCGACCTCACGGTCAAGACCGAGGGCGACCTGCACATCGACAGCCACCACACCATCGAGGACAGCTCGCTGGCCCTGGGCGCCGCCTTCCGGCAGGCGCTCGGCGACAAGCGCGGCATCGTCCGCTTCGGACACGCCGCGGTGCCGCTGGACGAGTCCCTCGCCCAGGTGACCGTGGACCTGTCGGGCCGCCCGTACCTGGTGCACACCGAGCCGGAGAACATGGCGCCGATGATCGGCGCCTACGACACCACCATGACCCGGCACATCCTGGAGTCGTTCGTCGCCCAGGCCCAGATCGCGCTGCACGTCCACGTCCCCTACGGGCGCAACGCGCACCACATCGTGGAGTGCCAGTTCAAGGCGCTCGCCCGCGCCCTGCGCCAGGCCGGCGAGCTCGATCCGCGCCAGACGGGCATCCCCTCCACCAAGGGCGCGTTGTGAGGACGGACGGGGCAGCGAGCGAGAGGACACCGTGAACGCCGTCTCGACACTGCTGATCTTCGTCGGCCTCTTCCTCCTCGGCGGTGCCGTCTCCTTCTGGAAGCAGGGGATGCCCAGGGGGGTCGTCATACTGCTCGGCATCGGGTCGGCACTGTCCCTGCTCGCCGGAATCCTGCGCCTGGAGGTGTGACCATGACGGAGAAGAGGAAGGTCGTCGTCTTCGACTACGGCTTCGGCAACGTGCGCTCCGCCGAGCGCGCCCTGGCCCGGGCCGGCGCGGAGGTGGAGATCACCCGCGACTACGCCACCGCGATGAACGCCGACGGTCTGCTCGTGCCCGGTGTCGGCGCCTTCGCCGCCTGCATGAAGGGGCTGCGCGAGGCCCGCGGCGACTGGGTCGTCGAGCGCCGGCTGGCCGGTGGGCGCCCGGTGATGGGGATCTGCGTCGGCATGCAGATCCTCTTCGGCCGGGGCATCGAGCACGGGGTGGAGGCCGAGGGACTGGCCGAGTGGCCCGGTACCGTCGGTCCGCTCAAGGCGGACGTCGTGCCGCACATGGGCTGGAACACGGTGGAGGCGCCCGAGGGGTCGAAGCTCTTCGCGGGGCTGCCGGCCGACGCCCGGTACTACTTCGTGCACTCCTACGCCGTGCGCGAGTGGGAGCTGAAGGCCACCAACCCCGCCATGCCCGCCCCCAGGGTCACCTGGGCCACCCACGGCGAGCGCTTCGTCGCGGCCGTGGAGAACGGTCCCCTGTGGGCCACCCAGTTCCACCCCGAGAAGTCCGGTGACGCCGGCGCGCAGCTACTGGCCAACTGGATCGGCACCCTCTAGCCCCGGCGGTCCCGGGGCACCGGCCGGCCACCGGATCCGGAGCCCCGGGCGCGCCACCCCCGACATCCGTCCCTCCCAGCACCGAGGACCCCCACCCGATGAGCACCCACCGTCTCGAACTCCTCCCCGCCGTCGACGTCCGCGACGGGCAGGCCGTCCGCCTCGTCCACGGCGAGTCCGGCACCGAGACCTCCTACGGCGATCCGCTGGACGCCGCCCTGGCCTGGCAACGGGCGGGAGCCGAGTGGCTGCACCTGGTGGACCTGGACGCCGCGTTCGGCACCGGCGACAACCGCGAGCGGATCGCCGAGGTCGTCCGCACCATGGACATCAAGGTCGAACTCTCCGGCGGCATCCGTGACGACGCGTCCCTGGCCGCCGCCCTGGGCACCGGCTGCACCCGCGTCAACCTGGGCACCGCGGCACTGGAGAGCCCCGAGTGGGTCGCCAAGGTCATCGCCGAGCACGGCGACAGGATCGCCGTCGGCCTGGACGTGCGCGGCACCACCCTGCGCGGACGCGGCTGGACCCGCGACGGCGGCGACCTCTACGAGACGCTGGAGCGCCTGAACTCCGAGGGCTGCGCCCGCTACGTCGTCACCGACATCGCCAAGGACGGCACCCTGGGGGGCCCCAACCTGGAGCTGCTGAGGAACGTGTGCGCCGCCACCGACCGTCCGGTCGTCGCCTCCGGCGGCGTCTCCTCCCTGGACGACCTGCGCGCGATCGCCGGCCTGGTGCCCGAGGGCGTCGAGGGTGCCATCGTGGGCAAGGCCCTCTACGCCAAGGCCTTCACCCTGGAGGAGGCCCTGGAGGCCGTGTCCCGATGACGGACTCCGCGGGGGAGGGGCGCGCGCCGGTCGAGCGGGTCCGATCCGACAGCCCGTGGGAGGAGACCATCGGCTCCTCGCGCGCCGTCGCGGTCGGCGACCTGGTCCTCGTCTCGGGCACGATGCCCCTGGTCGACGGCGCCGTACAGGGCGAGGGGGACCCGTACGTCCAGACCCGTACGGCCCTCGGCAACGCGCTGGCCGCGCTGGAGCCGTTCGGACTGGACGCCTCCCACGTCGTCCGCACCCGCATGTACATCACCCACGCGCGCGACGTGGAGGAGGTGGGACGGGCCCATCGGGAGGTCTTCGGGTCCGTCCGCCCCGCCGCGACGCTCGTCGTCGTCTCCGGTCTCGTCGACTCGCGCGTGCTGGTCGAGGTCGAGATCGAAGCCTTCCACACCACGTAAGGAGCGTCCCCGAGTGTCCCTGGCCGTACGAGTCATCCCCTGCCTGGACGTGGACGGCGGCCGGGTCGTCAAGGGGGTCAACTTCCAGAACCTGCGTGACGCCGGCGATCCGGTCGAGATGGCCAAGGTGTACGACGCCGAAGGCGCCGACGAGCTGACCTTCCTCGACATCACCGCCTCCTCCGGCGACCGCGAGACCACCTATGACGTGGTGCGCCGCACCGCCGAGCAGGTCTTCATCCCGCTGACGGTCGGCGGCGGCGTGCGCACCGCCGAGGACGTGGACAGACTGCTGCGCGCCGGTGCCGACAAGGTGGGCGTCAACACCGCGGCCATCGCCCGTCCGGAGCTGATCCGGGAGGTCTCCGAGCGCTTCGGCAGTCAGGTGCTGGTGCTGTCGGTGGACGCCCGCCGTTGCCCGGAGGGCACGACGACGCCCTCCGGTTACGAGGTCACCACCCACGGCGGCCGCCGCGGCACGGGCCTCGACGCGGTGGAGTGGGCCCACCGGGCGGCCGAACTGGGCGCCGGGGAGATCCTGTTGAACTCCATGGATGCCGACGGCACCAAGGACGGCTACGACCTCGCCATGATCGAGGCCGTCCGCAGGCACGTCACCATCCCCGTGATCGCCTCCGGCGGCGCGGGGAAGCTCTCGGACTTCGACCCGGCGGTGACGGCGGGCGCGGACGCGGTGCTGGCCGCGAGCGTCTTCCACTTCGGTGACCTGCGCATCGGCCAGGTCAAGGAGGCCCTGCGGGAGGCCGGTCACCCGGTGCGCTGACCGGTCGCGCCCCGCCGTCCGTCGGTGGGGCGCGGGCCCCGGGCGTCCACCAGGTCTTTCGCCGCCTCGCGCAGCGCTCGTCCGGCGCCGGCGAACCGGGGCGGGCGGTGCGGGCCCGGTGCCGCGCGGGAGGTGTCACACGGGCACGCTCAGGCCGCGCGCCCAGGCGACCAGGGCCGCGTACCGGCCGCCCGGGGGGCCCGCGCGGTCGGCGGAAGCGTCGGGGGCCGTCCCGTCGAAGAGGAGCGCCGGCTCGGGCACCGGTCCGTGGAGGCCCGCCCGGTCCGCCAGCGCCACGAGCCGGGCCAGGTCGATGACCAGGGAGGCGGCCGGGGCGGGTTCGCGACTCCACCGGTCGGACCGCCGGGCCGTTCGGGCGCCCGGGAAGTCCTCGGCGGACACCCGTTCCCGGGCGGGCCGCCGGACGTGGTGGGCACGGGCGCCGGTCGCGCCGTCACCCGCCACGTACGGCACGCCCCGCTCGGAGGCCAGCTCGGCCAGGGCCGGGAGGCGCCGGCCGGGTGGTGTGGTGAGGTCGACGTAGGAACAGTCGGCCCGCAGGGCGGCACAGGCGTACAGGGCGCCGCTCGGCAGGATCCGCTCCCCGGCCGCCAGGGCCCGCCGCAGCGTGGACGACGAGAGGTGCGCGGGGTGGGGCGGCGCGGCCGGCCCGGGTGGGGCGAGATCGATCACGACCACGCGCTCCAGGCCCAGTCGCCGTCGGAACGAGAGGAGGTCGCCGGTCAGGCGCCGGATCGTCTCCTCCTGGTCCTCCCGGTCCTCCCGGTCCTCCTGGGTCCCCCGGTTCTTCCGGTCCCGCCCGTTCTCCCCGCTCGGTCGGTCGCGGTCGTCGTCGGCCCCGGTCGCTCCGGGGCGCACCTCCTCCTCGGCCGCCAGCAGGCCGTCGCGCACCAGCCGGGGCAGGCCCGGTGGCACGACGCCCTCGTCGGCGAGCCGCTCGGCCCGCTCCGCCAGGGGGGTCCGGGCGATGTCGTGTCCGCCGAAGACCAACTCGTCGAAGCGGGGCAGGGACGCCGAGGCGAAGTCGCGCCGGGCCGTGACGCACCCGGTGGGCCGCACCAGGCCCGCGCGCAGCGCCAGCGCGCCGACGATCGTGGTGGTTCCCGTCGAACCGCGGGCCCCCACCAGCCAGACGCCGACGGCGCCCCGTCCGCCGAGGGTGTCCCACATCGTGTCCCATGTCGTCACGGCGTTCCCTCCCCGGCGTGGGTGTCCGTCCGGGTGGCGTTGCGGTCGCCATTGACGGAGAAGGACGGGGCAAATCCTTCTCCGGGACTTCCGGCGGGGTGCGCGCCAAAGGGAGAGGAGTTCCCCGGCGACCCGGTACGGCCCTCGGTTTCCCGGTCCGCGCGGACCGGTATTCCCGGCAGGGCGGTCGGGAGTGGGGGAGGATCGGCCGTCGCCACCGCTTCCGGTGTCCTTGTGAACGGCCGTGAAGTCCGCGGCCTTGTGGCTTCGCGCACCATGGAATTTCCCTTCGGGGGTGGCAGGGGGAGGCGGGGGCGTCGCCGGGAGGGCGCCGGATCGCGTCGCTCCGTCGGCGGCCGGACGCTTCGGACCTCTTCAACGTAGGAGGCCGGAAGTCCCGGTTTCGTGGGAGCGAAGTCCCGAGAAGTCCCGGTCATGGGCCCGTATGGTGCGGTCAGGAGGGCGGAACGGGGACGGGGGGCGTCCGGGGCGTCTTGCCGGCAACCGTCTTTTCCCGCCACTTTCGGCCCCTCGGAGGGCTTCCGTCACATGTCGCTGTCACGCCGGAACCCGCTGTGACGACGGGGGGAAATGCCTGATCAGCGCCGTTCACCGGTGGCCGAATACATCCCTCCGGAAAGAGTCGCAACTGTATTAATGTTCGAGACTCAGAGGAATTGGGGGGATTTTCATGGTGGCGTCGAAGAGTCGCGTGGCCGAGCGGTTCGGGCGTCGAGAAGCGGAGTCGGAGGGGGAGTCGCCGCGGTGGAGGGAGAGGGCGGAAGTATGTGAATTGGAAACGAAAGCGCTTCCGGGGGTTCCGTGCGATGTGGCCGGCGACCGGTCGGGGAGTCCCGGAAACGGGGGCGCGGAGCCCCCTCCTCACAGACTTGTGCTTTCCACCTGTGAAGGGAAAACGGGACGGAAAGGGTGTGCTTCCGGCCGTGTCTTCGAAGCGACCGGGAGCCGGGGGGCCGGCGCGCGCGGCTCGACGGCCCGGCCGGACGGCGCGTCCGCGACCGTCACCGCGGGCGCGCCGGGGCGCCGGTGCCCCGGCCGGAGGGCCCGGACCGAGGCCGTGCCGCCGCGGAGGTTCCCGTGACGATCCGGGTCTTCCTCGTCGACGATCACCCGATGTTCCGGGCCGGGACGCGGCACGCGGTGGAGAGTGTGGACGACATGGACGTCGTGGGGGAGGCGGCCACGGGGGAGGAGGCCGTCCGGACCCTGTGCGGGGGAGAGGTGGCCGCGGACGTCGTCCTGATGGACCTCGGCCTGCCCGACGGCCCGGGGACCGAGGCCGCCCGGAGGATCATCGCCTCGCCGGAGCCCGGGGCGGGGGCCGTCGGCGTACCGCCCCGGGTGTTGATGATCTCGGCCCGGGAGGAGGACGACGCGGTGATATCGGCGCTCCGCGCCGGGGCCCGCGGTTACGTCGCCAAGGGAGCGCCGCGCGAGGAACTGCTCAGGGCGGTGCGCACGGTCGCGGACGGTGGGGCGGTGTTCAGCCCGTTCGTCGCGGACCGGTTGGGCGACTACTTCTCCGCCGTCCACGACATGCCCGGCCGGGCCGCCTTCCCGCAGCTCACCAACCGGGAGCGCCAGGTGCTCGATCTGCTCGCCCGCGGCTACGGCAACCGCCGCATCGCTCGGGAGCTGGTCCTGTCCGACAAGACCGTCCGGAACCACATCTCCCACATCTTCGCCAAGCTCCAGGTGACCGACCGGATGGCGGCGGCCGACCGGGCGCGCCGGGCGGGGTTGGGCTGCTGAACCACCGCAGCGGGGTCGCCGGTCGGGAGCGGAGGCCGACGGGAGCGGCCGGCCGTTTCCCCACCGGCGGCCGGGGCCGCCGGTGGGCGCGTCACAGGCCCAGCTTCGCCTCGCGGACGCGCGCCACGGCCTTCTCGTCGCCCTCCAGCTCCACCCGCGCCACGGACTGACGCCCGGAGACGAAGACGAGCAACTCGGAGGGTTCGCCGGAGACGGTGACGACCGGGGTCCCCTTGCGGGCCACCGCCACCTGACCGTTGGGACGGCGCAGTACCACGCCGACCGGGCAGCGGCGCCCGTACACCCGGGCCGTGGTCTCCAGCCGCCTCCACAGGGCGTCGGCGAAGACGGGGTCGATCGTGCGCGGCGTCCAGTCCGGACGGGCCCGGCGCACGTCCTCGCCGTGGAGGAAGAACTCCACGGTGTTGGCGGCCTCGTCGACCTGCTTGAGGGCGAAGGGGGACATCCGGGGCGGACCGGTGCGGACGAGCTGGATCAGCTCCTCGTACGGCTTGGCCGCGAACTCCTGTTGCACACGTTCCAGTCGGGGCTGGAGGGCTTTGAGCAGCACCCCGCCGGCCGCGTCGGCGCGGCGCTCGCGCACCACAAGATGGGCCGCGAGGTCCCTGGTGCGCCACCCGTCGCACAGGGTGGGCGCCTCGGGTCCGGAACTCTCCAACAGATCGGCCAGCAGAAGGCGTTCGCGCCGGGCGTGGGTCGACATGCGGCCAGCCTACGACCGTGCGGCGACCCACGCCACGCACGCCACGCGTCCCGCCTCGGGTCAGCCCGGCAGCGGCGCCCGCAGCTTCGTGCCGTCCCGGGTGTTGCTGAGCGTCAGCGAGCAGGAGATCTCGTCCTTGCCGCGGTACTCGTACGTCGTCAGCGTCGGGTAGATGACGTAGAAGTAGTACCTCTTGCCGTCCGTGATCCGTTCCATCCGCTTCTCCGCGTCCGCCCGGCATATCTCCATGGCCTTGTCCTGGAGCGCCTTGGCGTCGTCGAAGTCACCGGTGAGCGTCCCGTTGGAGATCACCTCGGCGTTGTGCGGACCGTCGCAGGACCGCTCCTCGATCCGGGTGACGTCACTGCTCAGCGACGGGTGGTCGAAGCAGGTGCCCGGTTCGAGCACCACGTACCGGACGACCTCGCCCGGGTCGACCGTCGCGTCCGGCGGGAGGTCGGGCGAGGGCGGGTCCGAACTCGGCGGCTCTGTCGGCCCGTCTGTCGGCTCGTCTGTAGGCTCGTCCGTCGGCCCGTCCGTCGGCTCCTCGCTCTCCCGCGGGGTCCGCTCGGCCTCGGTGGTGGCGTCGGACGTGGCGCTCGGCCCGGCGGCCCGGTCCACCGCGCCTGTGCCGCCGTCGGACAGGACGAGCACGCCCCCCACGATCAGACCGGCGACGAGCACCGCGGCGATGATGATCGCGGCGACCTTCCCTCCGTTGCCCCCGCCGCCTCCGCCCGGCGGGGGAAAGTAGGGGCCGAGACCGCCGGGACCGTAGCCCGGGGGGCCGCCGGGGCCGGGCGGCCCCGGCGGCCCCGGGTACCCGTAGCCGCTCGCCGGGGGGCCGGGATGGCCGTGGCCCCCCGCGGGCGGGCCCGGCCGCTCGGGGGGACCGAAGCCCTGGGGCGGACCGAAACCGCCGCCGGGGGCGGGGTTGTGCGCGCCGTCGGACGGCGGTGGATGACTCATGGCGAAAGAATGCCGCACCGCACCGACACGCGGTGCCCCGGACGCGTCACAACACCGACACGGCCCGGTGACGGCCGGCGGACACGGACGCCGCCGCCCGCGAGCGGCCCCGGAACGCCTCGAAGGCGCCCCGCCGACCCGTTCCGCCCCGCGGACGCCGGCACCGCGCACCGCGCACCGGCGGCACAATGGCCCCATGCCCCGATCCCCACTCGATCCAGCCGTGGCCGCCCGCCTCAAGCGCACCCCCGACGGTCTGGTGCCCGCCATCGCCCAGCAGTACGACACCGGAGAAGTGCTGATGCTGGGGTGGATGGACGACGAGGCGCTGCACCGTACCCTCACCACCGGCCGCTGCACCTACTGGAGCCGCAGCCGACGCGAGTACTGGGCCAAGGGCGACACCTCCGGGCACGTCCAGCACGTGAAGTCCGTGGCGCTCGACTGTGACGGCGACACCGTCCTGGTCAAGGTCGACCAGGTGGGCGCGGCCTGCCACACCGGGGACCGGACCTGCTTCGACGCCGGGGAGATCCCGCTGGGCGGCCCCGCGGCGAACACCTCGAACACCACCGACACCGCGGGTGACGAGGGAGGCCCGGCATGACCGCTCCACGCACCACCCCGGACCGGGAGACCTTCCGCACGCTCGCCAAGGACCGCCGCGTCATCCCCGTCACCCGCCGGCTGCTGGCCGACGGCGACACCCCCATCGCCCTCTACCGCAAGCTCGCCGCCGAGCGCCCCGGCACCTTCCTGCTGGAGTCGGCGGACGGGGGCACCTGGTCGCGCTACTCCTTCGTGGGCGTGCGCACCTCCGCCACCCTCACCGTCCGCGACGGGCAGGCCCACTGGCTGGGCACCCCACCGGTCGGCGTCCCCACCGACGGCGATCCGACAGCCGCGCTGCGCGCCACCGTCGAGACCCTGCACACCCCGCGCGACCTGCACCGCGACGCCGAACTGCCGCCCTTCACCGGAGGCATGGTCGGCTACCTCGGCTACGACGTGGTGCGGCGCCTGGAGCGCATCGGCGACAGCACCCGCGACGACCTGGGGCTGCCCGAGCTGACCATGATGCTCACCTCCGACCTGGCCGTCCTGGACCACCGCGACGGCACCGTGCTGCTGATCGCCAACGCCATCAACCACAACGACCTGGACACCGGCGTGGACGAGGCGTACGCCGACGCGGTGCGGCGCCTGGACGCCATGACCGCCGACCTCGACCGTCCCGTGTCCGCCGGCGCCGTCCCGCTGCCGCCGTCCGGGTCCGGGGAGGAGGAGGCCCCCACCCCCCGCTGGGGCGGAAGGGCCTACCAGGAGGCGGTGGAGGGCATCAAGGAGCGCATCCGCGCCGGCGAGGCGTTCCAGGTGGTGCCCTCGCAGCGGTTCGAGGCGCCCTGCCGGGCGAGCGCGCTGGACGTCTACCGGGTGCTGCGTGCCACCAACCCCAGCCCCTACATGTACCTGCTGCGCCTGGACGGCTTCGACGTCGTCGGCTCCAGCCCCGAGGCCCTGGTGAAGGTCGAGGACGGGCGCGCCGTGATGCACCCCATCGCCGGCACCCGCCCGCGCGGCGCGACCCCGCGGGACGACGCCGCGCTCGCCGAGGAGCTGCTGGCCGACCCCAAGGAGCGCGCCGAGCACCTGATGCTCGTCGACCTGGGCCGCAACGACCTGGGCCGGGTCTGCGAGCCCGGCAGCGTCGAGGTCGTCGACTTCATGTCGATCGAGCGCTACAGCCACGTGATGCACATCGTCTCCACGGTGACCGGGCGCCTGGCGGAAGGCCGCAACGCCTTCGACGCGCTCACCGCCTGCTTCCCGGCCGGCACCCTCTCGGGCGCCCCCAAGCCGCGCGCGATGCAGATCATCGAGGAGGTGGAGCCCACCCGCCGCGGTCTGTACGGCGGCTGCGTCGGCTACCTGGACTTCGCCGGCGACGCCGACACCGCCATCGCCATCCGCACCGCCCTGCTGCGCGACGGGACGGCCTACGTCCAGGCGGGCGCCGGGGTCGTCGCCGACTCCGACCCGGTGGCGGAGGACACCGAGTGCCGGAACAAGGCGGCGGCGGTGCTCAGGGCGGTGCGCGCCGCCGAGCATCTCGGGAGTAGCGTGGAAGAGTGAGTTCCCCGACTTCCCCCGCCTCCGAACCGGACGCCCCCGCCGGCGGTTCCGCGGCCGCCGCCCACCGGCGCGCCCTGGCCGCGGCCCTGGCCGCGGGCGCGCTCGGTGCCGCCACCGTCCTGGTGGCCTCGGGACGGGTCTGGAGCGAGGGCACCGCCGTCCTGCCCCAGGGAGAGATCCCGGTCCGGGTCACGGGCGGCGAGGTGACCGGGCTGCCCAGCGCGTTGGCGTTGGTCGGCCTCGCCGCGCTGGTCGCCGTCTTCGCCGTCCGTCGCACCGGCCGCACGCTCGTCGCCGCGCTGCTGACCCTGTGCGGCGCGGGCGTCGCCGTCGCCGCGCTGCTCGGCACGGGCGACGACGGCGCGCTGGAGGCGAAGGCGTCCGAGGTCAGCGGACTGGCCCGGGGGACGGTCGAGGGCGTCTCCCACGGCATGTGGCCCCACGCGGCCGCGCTCGGCGGTCTGCTGCTGTTGACGGCCGGGCTGCTGGCGCTGCGCCACGGGCGTCACTGGCCCGCGATGTCGGGCCGCCACGAGCGCGCGGGAGCCTCCGTCGGTCCCGGCGCCCGACGTCCGGCCCCCGACCCGGACCGTCCCGAGGAACTGTGGAAGGCACTGGACCGGGGGGAGGACCCCACCACCGGCGGAGCCGGAAACCGTCCCTGACACAATGGCCGCTGAGCGAGCCCAGAACGGACCTACGAGGAGCACTCAATGGCGGGCAACAACCACGGACACACCCCTGCCGCCTGGACCGGCGTCACCATCGCGTTCATCGGCTTCTGTGTGGCCTCGGCCTTCACGGTGATGGCCGAGCCGGTGGGGTTCTGGGCCGGGGTGGCCATCGTTCTCCTCGGCGGTGTCGTCGGCCTGGTGATGCGCTCGATGGGCATGGGGCAGCCGGAGCAGTCGCAGGGCCGCCGCCTCGACCAGTCCAAGGAGCGGGCCGAGGCGTAGCGGGGCCGCCCGAGGCGGCTCCTTGGAGCGCGGTGCCGGTGGCCGGCGCCGCGCTTTTCCGTCCGGGCCCGGTTCGGCGGGGCCGGACGGGGCCGACGGGGGGAGCGACACGGGACCACCGCCCGGTATGTGGGACCGCGGTCGCCCGGATGCGGGTTCGACGCCCCGGGACGGATACCATCGCTGTGCACGCGTACCAGTCCAGCCCCGCGCCCACCGCAGGGACGAGCCAGCCAGGAAGCCAGCCAGGAAGGGGGCCGCTCGCGTGAGTGTGCTCGACGAGATCATCGACGGGGTCCGTGCCGACCTCGCCGAGCGGCAGGCGCGCGTCGGCCTCGACGAGCTCAAGGAGCGCGCGGCCGGGGCGCCACGGGCCCGCGACGGCGTGGCCGCGCTCAAGGGCGACGGCGTCAGGGTCATCTGCGAGGTCAAGCGGTCCAGCCCCTCCAAGGGCGCGCTGGCCGCCATCGCCGACCCGGCCCGGCTCGCCGCCGACTACGAGGCGGGCGGCGCGGCGGTCATCTCGGTGCTCACCGAGCAGCGGCGCTTCGGCGGTTCGCTGGCCGATCTGCGCGCCGTGCGCGAGCGGGTGGACCTCCCCGTCCTGCGCAAGGACTTCATCGTCACCTCCTACCAACTGTGGGAGGCACGGGCGCACGGCGCCGACCTGGCCCTGCTGATCGTCGCCGCCCTCGACCAGGAGGCGCTGGTCTCCCTGGTGGAGCGGGCCGAGTCCATCGGGCTGACCCCGCTGGTCGAGGTGCACGACGAGGAGGAGGTCGAGCGCGCCGTGGACGCCGGGGCGAAGATCATCGGCGTCAACGCCCGCAACCTCAAGACCCTGGAGGTCGACCGCGGCACCTTCGCCCGGGTCGCCCCCGAGATCCCCGAGGGGATCGTGAAGGTCGCCGAGTCGGGGGTGCGCGGCCCGCACGACCTGATCGCCTACGCCAACGAGGGAGCCGACGCGGTGCTCGTCGGCGAGTCGCTGGTCACCGGCAAGGACCCGAAGGCGGCCGTGGCCGACCTGGTCGCCGCCGGCACCCACCCCGCCCTGCGGCAGGGCGGCGGCTGAGCCGTACGGGACGGAAGGCGAGCGGAGAGACGAGCGGAGGACGACGCCGATGGCCCTGAGCGCGTGCCTCGCCCGCGGCTGCCGTCCGCGCGGCTGCCGCGCGCCCGCTCGACGGGTGCTGGGTCGGCGTGTGCGCTACCACATCGGCCGCGAGCCCGGTCAGATCAACGGGAGGCGATGGCACGCCCGTGCCGCGTGTGCCGCCGTGGTCGGTCGCGTTCCCGCCACCGACGCCTGACCGCACCGGTACGCGCCGGTACGCGCCGGTACGCGCCGGTCGCCGCGCGGTGGCGCGTCCGCGGCGCACCACGCACCACGACACGGTGAGCCACCGCCCCGTCCCGTCCCCCGGTGTCGGGGCGGTCGCCCTCCCCTTTCTCTGGCCACACCTTCTGTGGGGCACGCGCCCCGACAAGGAGCACGTCGGATGTCTACCGATCTCTTCGTTCCCGACCCCGAGGGCCGGGTGCCGACCGCCGAGGGCTACTTCGGCGCGTTCGGCGGCAAGTTCATCCCGGAGGCGCTGGTCGCCGCCGTGGACGAGGTGGCCGCCGAGTACGACAAGGCCAAGGCGGACCCCTCCTTCGCCGCCGAGCTGGAGGACCTGCTCGTCCACTACACCGGTCGGCCCAGCCCGCTGACCGAGGTGCGGCGCTTCGCCGAGCACGCGGGCGGCGCCAGGATCTTCCTCAAGCGCGAGGACCTCAACCACACCGGCTCACACAAGATCAACAACGTGTTGGGGCAGGCCCTGCTGACCAGGCGGATGGGCAAGACCCGCGTCATCGCCGAGACCGGCGCGGGCCAGCACGGCGTCGCCACCGCGACCGCCTGCGCCCTGTTCGGCCTGGAGTGCACCGTCTACATGGGCGAGATCGACACCCAGCGCCAGGCGCTCAACGTCGCCCGGATGCGGATGCTGGGCGCCGAGGTCGTCCCCGTCACCTCCGGCAGCCGGACGCTGAAGGACGCCATCAACGAGGCGTTCCGCGACTGGGTCGCCAACGTCGACCACACCCACTACCTCTTCGGTACCGTCGCGGGCCCCCACCCCTTCCCGGCGCTGGTGCGCGACTTCCACCGCGTCATCGGCGTCGAGGCCCGCCGGCAGATCCTCGAGCGCACCGGACGGCTGCCGGACGCGGCGTTGGCCTGCGTCGGCGGCGGTTCCAACGCCATCGGCCTGTTCCACGCCTTCCTCCCCGACACCTCCGTACGCCTGATCGGCCTGGAGGCCGCCGGGCACGGCGTGGACTCCGGCGAGCACGCGGCCACGCTGACCGCGGGCGAGCCGGGCATCCTGCACGGCTCGCGCTCCTACGTCCTCCAGGACGACGAGGGCCAGATCACCGAGCCGTACTCCATCTCGGCCGGCCTGGACTACCCCGGCATCGGGCCCGAGCACTCCTACCTCAAGGACACCGGGCGCGGCGAGTACCGCCCGGTCACCGACGACGAGGCGATGCGGGCGCTGCGCCTGCTGTCGGAGACCGAGGGCATCATCCCGGCCATCGAGAGCGCCCACGCGCTCGCCGGCGCCCTCGACGTGGGCCGCGAACTGGGCCCGGACGCGCTGCTGCTGGTGAACCTCTCCGGCCGGGGCGACAAGGACATGGACACCGCCGCCCGCTACTTCGGGCTGTACGACGCCCCCGGCGGCACCGAGACCGAACGGGGAGCCGAGTGATGGCGGGGCAGGCACGGGAGCTGGGGCGCGTCCTGGCGGCGGCGAAGGACGAGGGACGGGCCGCGCTGGTGGGCTACCTGCCCGCCGGCTTCCCCACCGTCGACGGCGGCATCGCCGCGTGCACGGCCCTGCTGGAGGGCGGCTGCGACATCGTCGAGGTCGGACTGCCGCACAGCGATCCGGTCCTGGACGGGCCGGTCATCCAGACCGCCGACGACATCGCCCTGCGCGGCGGGGTGCGGATCGCCGACGTGCTGCGGACCGTGCGCGAGACCCATGCCGCCACCGGCGCGCCGGTGCTGTGCATGACGTACTGGAACCCCGTCGACCGCTACGGCGCCGAGCGCTTCGCCACCGAGCTGGCCGAGGCCGGCGGAGCGGGCTGCATCCTGCCCGACCTGCCGGTCGAGGAGTCCGAGACGTGGCGCAAGGCCGCCGAACAACACGGCCTGGCCACCGTCTTCGTGGTCGCTCCCAGCAGCCGCGACGAGCGGTTGGCGAAGATCACGGCGGCGGGCAGTGGATTCGTCTACGCCGCCTCCCTGATGGGCGTCACCGGCACCCGCGAGTCGGTGGGCCGGGAGGCCGAGGACCTGGTGCGCCGCACCCGCGCCACCACCGATCTGCCGGTCTGCGTCGGTCTGGGCGTCTCGAACGCCGACCAGGCCGCCGAGGTGGCCTCCTTCGCCGACGGCGTGATCGTCGGTTCGGCCTTCGTCAAGCGCCTGCTGGACCACGCCGGCGATCCGGACGGCGGACTGGCCGCGGTCCGCTCGCTGGCGGGCGAGCTGGCCGAGGGCGTACGGCGGCGCGGTCGCTGACCCGACGGTCGCCGACCCGACCCGACCCGACCCGCGGCCGAGGCCGAGGCCGAGGGCGCACGGCGGGTGGGACGGACGGCACACCGCCGTCCGTCCCACCCGTCCCCCTCAGGGCGCGTGCAGCCGCAGCACCGCCCGCTCCGACCAGTCGGCCGGGGTGCCCCGCAGCGAGACGGTGACCATCGTCAGGAACGCCAGCGGCACCGTCCACGACGCCGGCTGGGCCAGCAGCACCGTCAGCCACGGCGACGCCGGTCGCGTGGTCGCCGACAGCACCGCCGCCCCCGTCGCCGTCACCACCCCGGTGGCCAGACCGGCCGCCGCGCCCGCCACCGTCAGCCTCGTCCACCAGATGCCCAGCACCAGCAGCGGACAGAACGTGGACGCCGCCACCGCGAACGCCCAGCCCACCACGACGTTGATGTCCAGGTGCGCGGCCGGCAAGGACAGCAGCACCGCCACCGCCGCGCCCGCCGCCACCGCCACGCGCAGCCGGGCCACCCCGCCCCCGAACAGGTCGTGGGAGAGCCCACCGGCCAGCGCCAACAGCAGCCCGGAGGAGGTGGACAGAAACGCCGCGAACGCCCCGGTGGCCACCAGCGCCGTCAGCACGCTGCCCAGCGTCCCCTGGACCGCCGTCCCCGGCAGCACCACCGAGACGGTGTCGGTGGCGTTGCTGTGCACCAACTGCGGGGTCAGCACCCGCCCCAGCAGCCCGTACACCGCCGGGAACAGGTAGAACACCCCCAGCAGCCCGATGACCATGACGGCCACCCGACGGGCGGTCCGGGCCGTGGGACTGGTGTGGAACCGCATGATCACGTGCGGCAGGCCGATGGCCCCCAGCGTGGTCGCCAACAGCACCGACCAGGTGGACAGCAGCGGCAGCCCCGCCCCCTCGATGTCGACGAGCGGGCGGGTCCACTCCCCGGCGGTGACGCCCGGGGCCGCCGCGCCGGCCGGTCGCAGCGCCTCGGCCCGGACCCCCGGGCCGACGTGCACCACCAGGTAGATCGCCGGCACCGAGATGAACACCAGCTTGACCAGGTAGTGGAACGCCTGGACGTAGGTGGCCGACCGCATGCCGCCCACCGCGATCGACGCGCTCACCACCAGCCCGGCCAGCACCACGCCCACCCAGTAGGGGGTGCCGCTGACCAGGTGCAGGACCACCCCGGCCCCCTTGAACTGCGGCACCAGGTACAGCAGCATGATCACCAGCACGATCACCCCGCACAGCCTGCGGATCGCCGGTGACCCCAACCGGTACTCCGCGAAGTCCGGAACGGTGAACGCCCCCGAGCGCCGCATGGGTCCGGCCACCAGCGCCACCACCGCCACGTATCCCGCGGTGAAGCCGACGGCGTACCACATCGCCCCGATGCCGTCCTTGAGCATCAGACCCGCCAGCCCCAGCACCGAGGCGGCCGAGACGTACTCGCCGGCGATCGCCATGGCGTTCCAGCCGGGGGAGACGCGGCGCGAGGCGACCAGGAAGTCCGGGCTGGTGCGCGCGGCGTGGACGCCGTAGAGGCCGATGGCCAGGCTGGCGACCAGCACCAGGCCGATCGTCGTCAGACCGGTCACGGGCCGCCTCCCGGCCCGGCGCGGTCCTCCACCCGTTCGGTACGCCGCACGTGGCGGAAGGCGAGCACCAGCAGCACCGGGTAGGTGGCGACGGCCAGCACCAGCCACGACAGCGGGACGCCCCCCAGCGAGACCCGGTCCAGCACGGGCAGCGCCGCGATCGTCCCACTGGTCCCGAACAGCACCGCGCCCAGCAGCGCCACCGTCCGCAGGGCGGTGCGGCGCTGCGCCGCGAAGACGGCGCGGGCGGCCTCGGCGTCAGCGGGCGCGGGCAGCGGCAGCAACTGGGGGTGGCGACGGTGGCCCCGGGCCAGGGCGAGCCGGGTCTGCGGGCTGGTGACCTTCACCCGCCGGACGCCACCGGGCTGGGCGCCCCTCGCCGGACGCCCCATCGGACGGCTCATCGAGGGGCTCACCGGGCCGCCCTCCCCAACTGCCCGCTGCGCGCCGCATCCAGCAGCCGCTCCTTCAGGCTCCGGGCGTGGCGCCGGCTGACCGGTACGTCACCGGCCGGAGTGCACGCCACCAGCCCCGAGGAGCTGGTCACCCGCAGGTCGTGCACCCAGTCGATCGCCACCAGATAGCCGCGGTGGACCCGCACGAAGCCCGCCGGCGCCCAGATCTCCTCCAGGTACGACAGCGACAGCCGGATCAGGTGCGTGCCCTGCGCGGTGTGCAGCCGTATGTAGTCGCCGTGCGCCTCCACGAACTGGACGTCGTCGCGCCGTACGAACACCGTCCGCCGGCCGTGGTCGATCTGGACGACCGCCAGCTCGTCGCGCGGCTCGTCGCCCCCGTCGTCGGTCGCCGCCCGGTGGGCGGCCGCCACCCGCGAGACCGACTCCGCCAGCCGCTCGGGCCGGACCGGCTTGAGCAGGTAGTCCACCGCGCCGATGCCGAACGCCTCGATGGCGTGCGACTCCGAGGCGGTGACGAAGACGATCGCGGGCGGAGCCGAGAGCCGGCCGATCACCCGGGCCACGTCCATCCCGTCCAGACCGGGCATGGAGATGTCCAGGAAGACCGCGTCGAAGGCCGTCGCCCCCAACAACTGCACGGCCCGGGTGCCGCTCTCGGCGGTGTACACCTCCTCGACCTCGGGGACGTCGCCGAGGAGGTCGGCGAGTTCCTCGCGGGTGGAGGCCTCGTCCTCGACCACGAGGACCCGCAGGGCCCGCGGTGCGCTGCTCATTGGACAACCACTCCTCGCATGAATTTCGGCACCCTGATCGTCACCTTGGTGCCGCTGCCCGGCGCGGTCTCGATGACGAGTCCGTACTCCGGGCCGTAGACGGTGCGCAGCCGTCGGTCGACATTGGCCAGACCGACGCTCCTGGCGGGAGGACCGACTCCGGCGAGGATCGCCCGTGCGAGTTCCGGTTCCATGCCCACGCCGTCGTCCTCGATCTCGATGACGCACAGCGGGCCCTCACCGAACCCCGAGACGCCGATGTGTCCGGGGCCGGCCTTCTTCTCCAAGCCGTGTCGCACCGCATTTTCCACGACGGGCTGGACGACCAGGAAGGGGATGGCGACGGGCAGCACCTCCGGCGCCATCCGGACGGTGATCTCCATGCGGTCGTCGAACCTGGCTCGCTGCAGCTCCAGATAGGTCTGGGTGGCCTGGAGCTCGTCGGCCACGGTGACGTAGTCGCCCGCCGTGGAGAAGCTGTAGCGCAGGTAGTCGGCGAAGTCGGTGAGCAGCCGGCGGGCGCGGCCGGGGTCGCTGCGGATGTGCGCGGCGATGACGGCCAGGGAGTTGTGCACGAAGTGCGGCGAGATCTGGGCCCGCAGCGTCCGCAGGTCCGCCGCCGCGATCCGGGCGCGGGCGCTGCGCAGCTCGGTGTGGTCCAACGCCTGCGAGACCAGCTCGGCCAGCTCGGCCACCTCCCTCTCGCCCGGCGTCCTGGCGTCGGGCGCGAAGGCCGCCACCAGGCAGCCGGTCAGCTCGTCCGCCACCAGCAGCGGCGCGGCGCACAGCGGCGGTTCGCGGAAGGCGGCGCCGTGCTCGTACACCCGCGCGAGCACCGTGTCCAGGTCGGTGCCCTCCGGCAACGTCCCGTGCCGGACGACGGGCCCGTCCAGGTCGGCCAGGACGACGGCGTCGGCACCCACCAGCCGCCGGACGCGGCGCGCGGCCGCCGCCGTACGGCCGCCGTGCAACCCCTCCTGGAGATCGGCGCCGATCAGCCGCACCTCGCGCAGGACGTCGAAGGTGCCCGACGGACCGGGTCCGGCCGAACCCGACCGGCCCGCCCGTCCGCGCCGGTCGCCGAACCACGATCTCCAGACCACGGGCCGACCGTACAACGCGCCGAACGACTGTGGGGAGCCTCCGGACACGTGCCGCCGGGGGCTCCCCACGATCCGGAGGACGATCCGGGAGGACCCGGTGGCGGGCCCGGCGCCGAGCGTGGGGGGTCGCGCCGGAGGAAGCACCCGCCACCGGGAGTTCCGACGGGCCCGGCGGTGTTCCGCCGCCGGGCCCGATGGGGATCAGTGCCGGACCGCGCCCTCGGCACCGGCCCCGGTCAGGGCCCGCACCTGGAGCTCGGCGAAGCGCCGCGGGTTGTTCTCGCCGGACGTCAGCGTGCCGACGATCGCGCACAGCAGGCCGAGCGGGATGGAGACCAGGCCCGGGTTCGTCAGCGGGAACCAGGCGATGTCGATGCCCGGGACGAGGGCGTTCTCGGCGCCGGAGAACACCGGGGAGAAGATCACCAGGCCGACGGCGCCGATCAGGCCGCCGTAGATGCCCGCGAGCGCGCCCCGGGTGTTGAACCGCCTCCAGAACAGGCTCAGCAGCAGGGTCGGCAGGTTGGCCGAGGCCGCGATGGCGAAGGCCAGACCGACCAGGAAGGCCACGTTGAGGCTCTGGGCGAAGATCGCCAGGATGATCGACGCCGCGCCGATGCCGAACGCGGACAGTCGGGCGACCTTGATCTCCTCGTGCTCCGAGGCCCGGCCCTTGCGCACCACGCTGTTGTAGAAGTCGTGCGCCAGGGACGAGGAGGAGGCGATGACGAGACCGGCGACCGTGGAGAGGATCGCCGCGAAGGCGACGGCCGCGATGACGGCGAGCATCACCGAACCGAAGAGTTCGCCACCGAAGTGGTCGCCCACCTCCCGGGCCAGCTGGGGAGCGGCGGTGTTGCCGGCCGCGTCCTGGGCCGTGATGGCCTCCTTGCCCACCAGGGCCGCGGCACCGAAGCCCAGGATCAGGGTCATCAGGTAGAAGGTGCCGATCAGGCCGATGCCCCAGTTGACGGACTTCCGCGCGGCCTTGGAGTCGGGGACGGTGTAGAAGCGGATCAGGATGTGCGGCAGGCCCGCGGTGCCCAGTACCAGCGCCAGTCCGAGGCTGATCAGGTCGAGCTTGTTCCACATCGTCTGCAGGGCGTCACCGGGCACCTCGACGCCGTACCGCAGACCGGGTTCCAGGAAGGACTGCCCGGAACCGCTGGCGTTCGCGGCGTCGCTCATCAGCGCGCCGAAGTCGAAGCCGTAGATGGCCATCACCAGGGCGGCCAGCAGGACGGTGCCGCCCATCAGCATGGCGGCCTTGATGATCTGCACCCAGGTGGTGCCCTTCATGCCGCCGAAGGTGACGTACAGGGTCATCAGGATGCCGACGACGACGATGCCCACGATCTTGGCGGTGTCCGCGTCCATGCCCAGGTACGTCTCGCCCGGCTTGATGCCCAGCAGGAGCGCGACGACCGCGCCGGCCCCCACCATCTGGGCCAGCAGGTAGAAGATGGACACGGTGATCGTGGAGACGGCCGCGGCGGTGCGCACCGGACGCTGCTGCATCCGGTACGACAGCACGTCGGCCATCGTGAACCGTCCGGAGTTCCTCAGCAGCTCGGCGACCAGCAGCAGGGCCACCAGCCAGGCGACGAGGAAGCCGATGGAGTACAGGAAGCCGTCGTAGCCGAAGAGCGAGATCATGCCCGCGATGCCCAGGAACGAGGCGGCGGACATGTAGTCGCTGCCGATGGCGAACCCGTTCTGCATGCCGGTGAACCCGCGGCCGCCGGAGTGGAAGTCGGCCGCCGACTTGGTCTGGCGCCCGGCCCACACGGTGACACCGAGCGTCACGGCGATCATGAGGGTGAACACCAGCATGGTGAGGGTGCGGCTGCTGGAGCTGACCTCCGCGGCCAGGAACACGTTCGGGATGCCGGTCATGCCCGTCCTCCCTGCCGCGCGTCGCCCGCGCCGGTCAGCTCGGCGCGCAGGTCGTCGGCGAGCGGGTCCACCTTCCGGCCGGCGTAGCGGGAGTACAGGATCGCGATGCCGAAGGTGCTGGCGAACTGGAGGAGCCCGAACACCAGCGCCACGTTGACGTCGCCGAACAGGACCGTGGACATCACGCCACGGGCGTAGGCCGACATCAGCACGTACAGCAGGTACCAGGCCAGGAAGGCGATGCTCATGGGGAGGACGAACGCCATCAGGCTGCGCTTGAGGTTCTCGAAGCGCGGGTCGCCGTGCATGGCGACCATACGGTCCTCCGCTTCCCCGGCGGGGTCCAGGGTTTGTTGCGGACGTTCTGCGGACACTGCCGCCTCCTTCATCGACACGACGCGGCACAACACGACGTAACGGGAGCGGAATAAGGAATGCGGGGAACGTAAGGTGCGTCACAGTCCGGGTGAAGACACCGTTCGGGGTGTGCGGCGAACGCCGGATGCGTGCGCCGAACGGCAGGTCGTCGTGCGCCGAGCGGTCGCCGTTCGGCGCCGAACGGTCACCTGGGTGGCGGACGGCCGGGACGAGCGGGTGACGTGCGGTGATGTGCGGGGAATGCGCGGGGACGTCCGGAAGGCGTCCGGGAACACGGCGTCCACCGGGCGGTTCGGGGCCGTGACGCGCCGCGGAGCCCCGTCCGCCCGGCCCCGGGCCGGCCGCGCGTTACGGACCCGTTGCCGGACCGGACGCCGGCCGGCGCGCCCGGCACGGTAGCGTTCGTTGCGCCATGGACACCCTTGCCTTCATCCCCAGCCCGTCGTCCGGCGAGATCGTGCTCGGACCGATCCCGCTGCGGGGCTACGCGTTCTGCATCATCGCCGGTGTCTTCGTCGCGGTCTGGCTCGGCGGGAAGCGCTGGGTCGCCCGTGGCGGACAGCCCGGAACGGTCGCCGACATCGCCGTGTGGGCGGTGCCCTTCGGCCTGGTCGGCGGCCGTCTGTACCACGTCGTCACCGACTACCAGCTCTACTTCGGCGAGGGCCGGAACTGGGTCGACGCCTTCAAGATCTGGGAGGGCGGCCTCGGGATCTGGGGGGCGATCGCCCTGGGCGCGGTGGGCGCCTGGATCGGCTGCCGCAGGCGCGGCATCCCGCTGCCCGCCTACGCGGACGCCATCGCCCCGGGCATCGCGCTCGCCCAGGCCATCGGCCGCTGGGGCAACTGGTTCAACCAGGAGCTGTACGGACGCCCCACCGAGCTGCCGTGGGCCGTCAGCATCGACAACGGCGTCGACACCGGCACCTTCCACCCCACCTTCCTGTACGAGTCGCTGTGGTGCGTGGGCGTGGCCCTGCTGGTGATCTGGGCCGACCGCCGCTTCACCCTCGGCCACGGCCGGGCGTTCGCCCTGTACGTCGCGGCGTACACGGTGGGCCGCTTCTGGATCGAGTACCTGCGGATCGACGAGGCCCACGAGATCCTCGGACTGCGGCTGAACAACTGGACCTCGATCGCGGTGTTCCTGGGAGCGGTGGCCTACATCGTCCTTTCGGCCAGGCTCCGTCCGGGGCGCGAGGACGTGGTGGAACCGGCGGCCGGGAAGCCCGCCGGGGACGACGAGTCGGCCGGGGACGGGGAGGACGGCGAGGCCGCGGCACGCGGCGACGCCTTCTTCGACGACGAGGAGGCGCCCGCCGCGCGGAGGTCCACCCGCGGCACGGGCGGCGACTCCCCCGCCGCGGGCGACTGAACCGACGCCTCCGGGCCCTCCCGGCTCCCGCTCCGGCCCCGGCCGCGCCCCGCGCGGCCGGGGCCCTCCGCGTCGGGGCCCTCCGCGCCGGCCGTGGTGAAAGGGCAGGCCAGGGAGGTTAGTACGGCCTTCCTTGCCGGCGCCCGCGCGACCGATGGGCGTACGGTCGAAGGACCGGCCCGCGTTCGGAGAGGCGACACGAGGCGGGAAGCCCGGGGGAGGAGGAGGTCGTACCCCATGGTGTCCACGGCCAAAGAGGAAACCGACACGACGCTGCGGTCGGGAGCACCCGACTCGGCCCACACCGACCACCACACCCACCGCGACGTGAGCGGCGGCTGGCTGCGTCCGGCGGTCTTCGGTGCCATGGACGGGCTGGTCTCCAACCTCGCGCTGATGACGGGCGTCGCGGGCGGTGCCGTGGACCGGAACGTGATCGTCATCACCGGTCTGGCCGGGCTCGCCGCCGGTGCGTTCTCGATGGCGGCCGGCGAGTACACCTCGGTGGCCTCCCAGCGGGACCTGGTCGTGGCCGAGCTGGAGGTCGAGCGGCGCGAGCTGAGCCGCAACCCCGAGGAGGAACAGCGCGAGCTGGCCGACCTGTACCGGGCGAGGGGGCTGCCGGACGAACTGGCCGAGGAGGTCGCCGGACACCTGTCGAAGGACCCCGAGCGGGCCCTGGAGATCCACGCCCGGGAGGAGCTGGGCGTGGCCCCCGGCGAGCTGCCGTCCCCGATGCTCGCCGCCGTCGCCTCCTTCGCCTCCTTCGCGGCCGGTGCCATGCTGCCCGTACTGCCCTACCTGCTGGGAGCGACCGTGCTGTGGCCCGCGGTGGTGGTGGCGCTGCTGGGGCTGTTCCTGTGCGGCGCGGCCGTGGCGAGGATCACCGCCCGGTCCTGGTGGTACAGCGGGCTGCGGCAACTGCTGCTGGGAGGCTCCGCGGCCGCCGTCACCTACGGGCTGGGTACCCTGTTCGGAGTGGCCGTGGGCTGAACCCGTCCGGGGCCGCCGGCCGCGAGGCGTGGGACGGGCCGGGTGTGAGCCGTTCCACTTCGTTCCGGGCGGTCTCCGGGTTACCCGGTGGTTTCGGGTGTGTCACCTTCGGGAATGAACAGCGAGCGCTTCTGGCAGTGTCGCCGGCGCCACCGGGTCGATACGGCGCACACGCGCCGTACGACCACCTCGACTCCCACGGCAGCGTCCGCATGATGGACCCGGGTGTCCGCCCCTCGGGAAAAGCCCCATCATGTAACCTGCACGAAAATTTGTTCAGCAAGCAGAGGGCCAACGTCGTCCCTCGGCACCGTCCCCCAGGCCCCGGCCGGGGACACACCAGCCACGATGACGACGGGAGAGCCGATGCGTGCTGCGCCCCTGACGGCCCACCCTGCCAAGCAGGGAATGTACGACCCGCGCGATGAGCACGACGCCTGCGGCGTCGGCTTCGTGGCCACCCTCACCGGCGAGGCGAGCCACCGGCTCGTGGAACAGGCCCTGACCATCCTGCGGAACCTGGAACACCGCGGCGCCACCGGCGCCGAGGCGGACTCCGGCGACGGCGCGGGCATCCTGGTCCAGATCCCGGACGCCTTCTTCCGCGAGGTGGCCGACCTCGACCTCCCCGAGGCGGGCTCGTACGCCGTGGGCACCGCCTTCCTCCCCACCGACGGAACGGAGCGCGCCGAGGCCGTCTCCCGCATCGAGACGATCGCCGCCGACGAGGGCCTCACCGTCCTGGGATGGCGCGAGGTCCCCGTCGCCCCCGACCTGCTGGGCAACGGCGCGCGCGCCACCATGCCCGCCTTCCGCCAGATCTTCGTCGCCGACGGGGTCAACAGCGGCCTCGCCCTGGACCGCAAGGCGTTCGTGCTGCGCAAGCGCGCCGAGCGCGAGGCCGGCACCTACTTCCCCTCGCTGTCCGCGCGGACGATCGTCTACAAGGGGATGCTGACCACCGGACAGCTGGAACCCTTCTTCCCCGACCTGTCCGACCGCCGTTTCGCCACCGCCATCGCGCTGGTCCACTCGCGGTTCTCCACCAACACCTTCCCCTCCTGGCCGCTGGCCCACCCCTACCGCTTCGTCGCCCACAACGGCGAGATCAACACCGTGCGCGGCAACCGCAACTGGATGCGCGCCCGCGAGTCCCAACTGGTCTCCGACCTCTTCGGCGACAGCCGGGACGGCAAGGACCTGGCGCGGATCTTCCCCGTCTGCACCCCGGACGCCTCCGACTCCGCCTCCTTCGACGAGGTCCTGGAGCTGCTCCACCTCGGCGGCCGCTCGCTGCCCCACTCCGTGCTGATGATGGTCCCCGAGGCGTGGGAGAACCACCCCTCCATGGACCCGGCCCGACGCGCCTTCTACCAGTACCACTCCACGATGATGGAGCCCTGGGACGGACCGGCCTGCGTCACCTTCACCGACGGCACCCAGGTCGGCGCCGTCCTGGACCGCAACGGTCTGCGTCCGGGCCGCTACTGGGTCACCGACGACGGCCTGGTCGTCCTCTCCTCCGAGGTCGGCGTCCTCGACATCGACCAGGACCGGGTCGTCCGCAAGGGCCGCCTCCAGCCCGGCCGCATGTTCCTGGTGGACACCGCCGAGCACCGGATCATCGAGGACGACGAGATCAAGGCCTCCCTCGCCGCCGAGCACCCCTACCAGGAGTGGCTCGACGCCGGGATCATCGAACTGGGCGACCTGCCCGAGCGCGAGCACGTCGTCCACACCCACGCCTCGGTCACCCGCCGCCAGCAGACCTTCGGCTACACCGAGGAGGAGCTGCGCGTCCTGGTCGCCCCGATGGCCCGCACCGGCGCCGAGCCCATCGGCTCCATGGGCACCGACTCGCCCATCGCCGCGCTCTCCGACCGTCCGCGGTTGATCTTCGACTACTTCACCCAACTGTTCGCGCAGGTCACCAACCCGCCGCTGGACGCCATCCGGGAGGAGCTCGTCACCTCCCTGATCTCCTCCCTCGGCCCCCAGGGCAACCTGCTGGAGCCCACCGCGGCCTCCTGCCGCAGCGTGACCCTGCCCTTCCCGGTGATCGACAACGACGAGCTGGCCAAGCTCGTCCACATCAACGCCGACGGTGACATGCCGGGGATGACGGCCGTCACCCTCTCCGGCCTCTACCGCGTCGCCGGCGGCGGCGAGGCCCTGGCCGCCCGGATCGAGGAGATCTGCGCCGAGGCCGACACCGCCATCGCCGACGGCGCCCGGCTGATCGTCCTGTCCGACCGGCACTCCGACGCCGAGCACGCGCCGATCCCGTCGCTGCTGCTCACCTCCGCCGTCCACCACCACCTCATCCGCACCAAGCAGCGCACCCAGGTGGGCCTGCTGGTCGAGGCCGGGGACGTCCGCGAGGTCCACCACGTCGCCCTGCTCATCGGCTACGGCGCCGCCGCCGTCAACCCCTACCTGGCCATGGAGTCCGTCGAGGACCTGGCCCGCGCCGGCACCTTCCTGCCCGCCGGCACGGAGCCCGAGGCGGCCATCCGCAACCTCATCAAGGCGCTCGGCAAGGGCGTGCTGAAGGTGATGTCCAAGATGGGCATCTCCACCGTCGCCTCCTACCGCGGCGCCCAGGTCTTCGAGGCCGTCGGCCTGGACCAGGAGTTCGTCGACACCTACTTCCACGGCACCGCCACCAAGATCGGCGGCGCGGGCCTGGACGTCATCGCCAAGGAGGTCGCCGCCCGCCACGCCAAGGCCTACCCGGCCTCCGGCATCGCCCCGGCCCACCGCGACCTGGAGATCGGCGGCGAGTACCAGTGGCGCCGCGAGGGCGAACCCCACCTGTTCGACCCCGAGACGGTCTTCCGCCTCCAGCACTCCACCCGCACCCGCCGCTACGACATCTTCAAGCAGTACACCAAGCGCGTCGACGAGCAGTCCGAGCGCCTGATGACGCTGCGCGGCCTCTTCGGCTTCGCCTCCGACCGACCCTCGATCCCCATCGACGAGGTCGAGCCCGTCTCCGAGATCGTCAAGCGGTTCTCCACCGGAGCCATGTCCTACGGCTCCATCTCCCAGGAGGCCCACGAGACCCTCGCCATCGCCATGAACCGACTGGGGGCGAAGTCCAACACCGGCGAGGGCGGCGAGGACCCCGAGCGGCTGTACGACCCCGCCCGCCGCTCGGCCATCAAGCAGGTCGCCTCCGGCCGCTTCGGCGTCACCAGCGAGTACCTGGTCAACTCCGACGACATCCAGATCAAGATGGCCCAGGGCGCCAAGCCCGGCGAGGGCGGTCAGCTCCCCGGACCCAAGGTCTACCCCTGGGTGGCCAAGACCCGCCACTCCACCCCCGGCGTCGGCCTGATCTCCCCGCCGCCGCACCACGACATCTACTCCATCGAGGACCTCGCCCAGCTCATCCACGACCTGAAGAACGCCAACCCCCAGGCGCGGATCCACGTCAAGCTGGTCTCCGAGGTCGGCGTCGGCACGGTCGCGGCGGGCGTCTCCAAGGCCCACGCCGACGTCGTGCTGATCTCCGGCCACGACGGCGGCACCGGCGCCTCCCCGCTCACCTCCCTCAAGCACGCGGGCGGGCCCTGGGAGCTCGGCCTGGCCGAGACCCAGCAGACCCTGCTGCTCAACGGACTGCGCGACCGGATCGTCGTCCAGACCGACGGTCAGCTCAAGACCGGCCGCGACGTGGTCATCGCCGCCCTCCTCGGCGCCGAGGAGTACGGCTTCGCCACCGCGCCCCTGGTCGTCTCGGGCTGCGTGATGATGCGCGTGTGCCACCTGGACACCTGCCCGGTGGGCATCGCCACCCAGAACCCCGTGCTGCGCGAGCGCTACAACGGCAAGGCCGAGTTCGTCGTGAACTTCTTCGAGTTCATCGCCGAGGAGGTCCGCGAAATCCTCGCCGAGCTGGGCTTCCGCACCCTGGACGAGGCCATCGGCCACGCCGAGGTGCTCGACGTCGACCGCGCGGTGGACCACTGGAAGGCCCAGGGCCTGGACCTGGCACCGCTGCTGCACGTGCCCGAGCTGCCCGAGGGCGCGGCCCGCCACCAGGTGGTCGCCCAGGACCACGGCCTGGAGAAGGCCCTGGACAACCAGCTCGTCAAGCTCGCCGCCGACGCCCTGTCGGCCGACACCGCCGAGGCCGCCCAACCGGTCCGCGCCCAGGTCCCCATCCGCAACGTCAACCGGACCGTGGGCACCATGCTCGGACACGAGGTGACCCGGAAGTTCGGCGGCGCGGGCCTGCCCGACGACACCATCGACATCACCTTCACCGGCTCCGCCGGCCAGTCCTTCGGCGCCTTCCTGCCGCGCGGCATCACCCTCCGCCTGGAGGGCGACGCCAACGACTACGTCGGCAAGGGCCTGTCGGGCGGACGCATCGTCGTCCGACCCGACCGGAGCGCGAAGCACCTGGCCGAGTACTCCACCATCGCCGGCAACACCCTCGCCTACGGCGCCACCGGCGGCGAGATGTTCCTGCGCGGCAGCGTCGGCGAACGCTTCTGCGTCCGCAACTCCGGCGCGCTGGTCGTCTCCGAGGGCGTGGGCGACCACGGGTGCGAGTACATGACCGGCGGCACCGCCGTCGTCCTCGGCCCGACGGGACGCAACTTCGGCGCCGGCATGTCCGGCGGCACCGCGTACGTCGTCGACCTCGACCCCGCCGGCGTCAACCCCGACGTCGCCGGCGCCGTCGAACCCCTGGACGACACCGACCGGCAGCGGCTCCACGACATCGTGCGCCGCCACCACGAGGAGACCGGATCCACCGTCGCCGAGGCGCTGCTCGCCGATTGGGACGGCGCCGTCGGCCGCTTCAGCAAGATCATGCCGACCACGTACAAGGCAGTGCTCGCCGCCAAGGACGCCGCCGAGCGAGCCGGACTGTCCCAGGCCGAGACCCACGAGAAGATGATGGAGGCGGCGACCAATGGCTGACCCCAAGGGCTTCCTGACCACCGATCGCGAGGTCGCCAAGACCCGCCCCGTGCCCGAGCGCGTCAAGGACTGGAACGAGGTCTACGTCCCCGGCTCCCTGCTGCCGATCATCGGCAAGCAGGCCGGACGCTGCATGGACTGCGGCATCCCGTTCTGCCACAACGGCTGCCCGCTGGGGAACCTCATCCCCGAGTGGAACGACTACGCCTACCGGGGTGACTGGCAGGCCGCCAGCGAACGGCTGCACGCCACCAACAACTTCCCCGAGTTCACCGGCCGGCTCTGCCCCGCCCCCTGCGAGTCCGCGTGCGTGCTGGGCATCAGCCAGCCGCCGGTGACCATCAAGAACGTCGAGGTCTCCATCATCGACAAGGCCTGGGAGGCCGGGAACGTCACCCCGCAGCCGCCCGAGCGGCTGTCGGGCAAGACCGTCGCCGTCATCGGCTCCGGCCCCGCCGGCCTGGCCGCCGCCCAGCAGCTCACCCGCGCCGGCCACACGGTCGCCGTCTACGAGCGGGCCGACCGCATCGGCGGACTGCTGCGCTACGGCATCCCCGAGTTCAAGATGGAGAAGCGGCACATCAACCGCCGCATCGAGCAGATGCGCGCCGAGGGCACCAAGTTCCGCACCGGTGTCGAGATCGGCCGCGACATCGACGCCGCCGACCTGCGCAAGCGCTACGACGCGGTCGTCATCGCCGCCGGTTCCACCACCGCCCGGGACCTGCCCGTCCCCGGCCGCGAGCTGAACGGCGTCCACCAGGCGATGGAGTACCTGCCGCTGGCCAACAAGGTCCAGGAGGGCGACTACGTCGCTCCCCCGATCACGGCCGAGGGCAAGCACGTCGTCGTCATCGGCGGCGGCGACACCGGCGCCGACTGCGTCGGCACCGCCCACCGCCAGGGCGCCCTCTCCGTCACCCAGCTGGAGATCATGCCCCGGCCGAACGAGGAGCGGGACCCGGTGACCCAGCCGTGGCCGACCTTCCCCATGCTCTACAAGGTCACCTCCGCGCACGAGGAGGGCGGCGAGCGGATCTACTCCGTCTCCACCACCCACTTCGAGGGCGACGAGGACGGCAACGTGCAGGCCCTGCACCTGGTCGAGGTCGAGTTCAAGGACGGGAAGTTGGAGCCCAAGCCCGGCACCGAGAGGAAGATCCCCGCCCAGCTCGTCACCCTCGCCATGGGCTTCACCGGCATCGACAGGACCAACGGTCTGGTCGACCAGTTCGGCCTGGAACTGGACGCGCGCGGCAACGTCGCACGCGACGGCGACTACGCCACCAACGTCGACGGCGTCTTCGTCGCCGGCGACGCCGGCCGCGGTCAGTCGCTGATCGTGTGGGCCATCGCCGAAGGCCGCTCCGCGGCCCGCGCCGTGGACCGCTACCTCACCGGCGACAGCTCCCTGCCCGCCCCCATCCGGCCCACCGACCGCGCCCTGGCGGTCTGACGGCCACCCACCCCGGCCACCCGTCGGGCCCGCGCGGCACCACCTCCGCGGGCCCGACGGGACGACCCGCGGCGCCGGCCCCCTCCCCGACCGGGGGCCGGCGCCGCGTCACACCCGGCCCCGGCCGAAAACCGACACGTCCGGCCGGAGGGCTCGCTCAGGAACCCTCCGCCAACCGTGCCGGGAAACCACCCGTCGCCACCGGTCCCCACCGCACCGGCGTGATCCGCAGCAGCGACTTCCCCTGCCGCACCATCGCCTCCCGGTACTCGTCCCAGTCCGGATGCTCACCCGCGACCGACCGGTAGTACTCCACCAGCGGTTCCACGGACTCCGGCACGTCCAGCACCTCCGCCGTGCCGTCCACCTGCACCCACGGCCCGTTCCAGTCGTCCGACAGCACGATCACACCGACGGACGGGTCGCGTCGGGCGTTGCGGACCTTGGCCCGCTCCGGGTACGTCGAGACCACGATCCGCCCCTCGCCGTCCACCCCGCACGTCACCGGCGACCCCTGTGGGGAACCGTCGGCGCGGCGGGTCAGCAGGAGCGCCCGATGGCGAGGACGCACGAACTCCAGCAAAGTGTCGAGGTCGACACGGGTATTGGTCGCGATGGAAGGACTCATGCCCCGAGCCTAGGCCCGGAGCGTGCTCCACCCCGCACCCCGTACGCCGGGCCCGCGCGGCGCGACGCCCACCCCCCGGGACATAGGGTCGACGACCATGACCGACAGCGAGATCGATCCGGCCGTGCGCGCCGAACTCACCCGACTGCGCGACAGCATCGACAACATCGACGCGGCCGTGGTGCACATGCTCGCCGAGCGCTTCAAGTGCACCCAACAGGTCGGCCGCCTCAAGGCCGAACACGCCCTGCCCCCCGCCGACCCCGCCCGCGAGGCCCAGCAGATCGCCCGACTGCGCCACCTCGCCGAGAGCGCCAAACTCGACCCCGCCTTCGCCGAGAAACTGCTGAACTTCATCGTGGCCGAGGTCATCCGCCACCACGAACGGATCGCCGAGGACACCCGGAACGGCGGGCAACCGACGCGGTGACACCACCGACCGCGCCCCGCCGCCCCACGCCCACGGCGAACCCCCGTGCGCGCCGCCCGACGGCTGCGGCAGCATGAGCGCCATGCCAGCACTCACCCGCGCCGAGGCGCACACCCGCGCCCACCTCCTCGACGTCCGGCAGTACACGATCGACCTCGACCTGACCCGCGGCGAGGAGGTCTTCGGCTCCACCACCACCGTCCGCTTCACCACCCGCGAAGCCGGCGACACCTTCGTCGAGGTACGGCCCCACACCCTCCACCGGGCCGTCCTCGACGGACACGACCTCGACACCGCCGCCCTCGCCGAGGGACGGCTCCCCCTGACCGGACTGACCGCGGGCGACCACGAACTGCGCGTCGAGGCCGACATGGCCTACTCACGCACCGGCGAGGGCATGCACCGCTTCACCGACCCCGCCGACGGTCGCACCTACCTCTACACCATGTGCTTCCAGACCGAGGCACCCCGGGTCTTCGCCGCCTTCGACCAGCCCGACCTCAAGGCCCCCTTCACCGTCACCGTCACCGCGCCCGAGGAGTGGACCGTCCTGGGCAACGGCACCGCCCAGCGCGTCGACGGCGCCCCCGGCCGCTGGAAGTGCGCCACCACACCGCCGCTGAGCACCTACTTCGTCGCCGTCGCCGCGGGCCCCTGGCACACGGTGCGCACCGAACACGCCGGCATCCCCTTCGGCCTCCACGTGCGGCGTTCCCTCGCGCCCCACCTCGACACCGACGCCACCGAAATCCTCGACATCACCCGCGCCTGCTTCGACCGCTACCACCGGATCTTCGACGAGCCCTACCCCTTCGACTCCTACGACCAGGCGTTCGTCCCCGAGTTCAACGCCGGAGCCATGGAGAACCCCGGACTGGTCACCCTCCGGGACGAGTTCATCCACCGTTCCGCCGTCACCGAAACCCAGCGCCAGTCCCGCGGCATGGTCATCGCCCACGAGATGGCCCACATGTGGTTCGGAGACCTCGTCACCCTGCGCTGGTGGGACGACATCTGGCTCAACGAGTCCTTCGCCGAGTACATGGGCTTCCAGGTCCTCGCCGACGCCACCCGCTTCACCGACACCTGGACCGACTTCGCCGTCAACCGCAAGTCGTGGGGCTACGACGCCGACCAGCGGCCCTCCACCCACCCCGTCGCCCCCGAACCCGACGCGGTGCCCGACACCGCCACGGCCCTGCTCAACTTCGACGGCATCTCCTACGCCAAGGGCGCCTCCGCCCTGCGTCAACTCGTCACCTGGCTCGGCGAGAAGGCCTTCCTCGCCGGCGTCAACGACCACTTCGCCCGCCACCGCTTCGGCAACGCCACCCTCGCCGACTTCGTCGACTCCCTCACCCGCGCCTCCGGCCGCGACGTCCACGCCTGGGCCGACCGCTGGCTGCGCACCACCGGCGTCGACACCCTCGCCCACCGGAACACCACCGACGAGGACGCCCACCGCTGGAATCTGGAGATCACCCACACCGGCAACCGTCCTCACCGCATCGCCGTCACCCCCTACGACCTGGCCGCCGACGGAAGCGGGGCCCTCGTGCCACGCGACCCCCTGGAGATCGACGTGGCCGCCGACGACGACCGGCACACCCTCACCGCCGACGGCCCCCGCCCCGACCTCGTCCTCCTCAACGATCGCGACCTGACCTACGCCAAGATCCGCCTCGACGAGACCTCCCGACGGACCGCACGGCACCACCTGTCCGCCCTGCCCACCCCGATCGCCCGCGCCACCGTCTGGAACGCGCTGCGCGACACGGTCCGCGACGGCGAGCTCCCGCCCGCCGAATACCTGGACACCGCCCGCGACAACCTGCCCCACGAAACCGACAACGCCATCGCCGCCGGCGTCCTCGGCTTCGCCCGCAACGAACTCGCCGACCGCTACCTCGCACCGCAGCGGCGCACGGCCGCCCTGGAGACCATCACCCACACCGCCCGCGCCCTCCTGGAGAACACCCCCAGCGGCGGGCGGGACGGCGGGGGAGGCGCGCGACTGACCGCCGTGCGCACCCTGATCGACAGCACCACCGACCCCCGTGAGCTCCGCGCCTGGTGGGACACCGAGACCCTTCCCGGCGAACAACCCCTCGACCACGAACTGCGGTGGCGGCTGCTGCACCGGCTGGCCGCCCTCGGCGCCGCCGGACCCGACGACATCGACACCGCCCTCGACGCCGACCCCAGCGCCACCGGCACCGAGGGGGCCGCCCGCTGCCGCGCCGCCCTGCCCGACCCCGAGGCCAAGGAAGCCGCCTGGCAGGCCGTGTTCGACGAGGCCGACACCCTCTCCACCTACGGACTCGTCGCCACCCTCCAGGGCTTCTGGCACCCCGAGCAGCGCGACCTGCTGCGCGACTACGTTCCCCGCTACTTCGAACAGGCCCCCGCCCTCGCCGCCCGTCGAGGAGAGGCCGTCGCCCAGGCCCTGACCCACTACGGCTTCCCCCGGCCCTTCACCGACCCCGACACCCTGACGGCGGGGGAGAGGTGCCTGGCCGCCCCCGACCTCACCGCAGCCCTGCGCCGTGGCCTGACCGACGCGCTCGACGACCTCGCCCGCGCCCTGCGCGTCCGCGAGGCGCACTGACGGCACCGGTGTGGGCGAGACCGTTTGTAGGTGGTCTCGCCCACACCGGTGCCGAGTCACTCCACTTCGTCGCAAGGGGCGTGCCCTGCCAAGGAAGCGTGGTACTCGGCGAGGAACTTCCTCATGGCTTCCGCGTCAGCCGTGTTCTCATCTGCTTTGGCCACAATGAACAAGTCCTGGTCATCTTCTTCGGGGCTGCAGCGCACCACGCCGAGTCCACTCCTGTCCGAGTAGACATAATTCTCGTCGGGCGTCTGGTGATCAGGTTTCACATAGGCGTGTACGGTGGCGAAGCGTCGAGTTGACCATCCTTCTTCCCACCACTCCCGCTTCACCTCGAATATCACATTGCCGTTGACCGACACGCTGCATGTTTTCCTGAAATCGTCCGTTCCCTCTTCGGTCAGGGTTATGTCCTTGCCGGGGGGCAGGAAAGGGGAGAGTGTAGCCGGCTTCACGTCCACATCGCACAGAGAACTCGGAATGGCGTACTCTCGTTTTTCCTGGGCCTCCCCGCACGCTGCTACTGTCAGCAGCAGGGAGGCCACGGGAGCGAAAAAACCGATCCTTCGAATGTTTCCCATGCTCACGAGGCATCACCGGAAGATCTCAAATTTACCCCTTCGCTGTGGCTGTTTCCCGTCTGGGTGCGAACTTCCTCCTGAATGTCTCTGATGGTTTCGGGGTTGATGTTCGGATGGTCTCTCGTTGCGCGCGCGACGGCCTCCTTGGCTGCGTCGATGGCTGCGTCACGCCCTTTGGTGTAATCCCGGCTTCCATCTTCTCCGATATCGATGACGTCTCTCTCGGCGCTCTTCACCACGCTTTCGGTGATGTCCTCTGCCAGCCAGTTGGCGACCTCGCCCACTACGGGGACACGCTGCGGAATGAGGGAAGTCCCCAGTTCGACGGTGCGGGTGACCCACTTTCCCTTTTCCGCTGCGGCCTCGTTGAAGTCCTTGACCACCGCAGTGTTGTAGTCGTGGACGGCGTCGGCGCGGGCCTCGCTCATGATCCCCGCCATCACGGCGCCGGGGGCGACCGCGTTGCTGACCCGCTGTTCCAGGGAAACCGTCGACTGCGTTTCCTCGTTGATGGTCCGATCCACCATCAGCGTCGTGTACGCCTGCTGGGCACCGGTGACCGTGGCGTAGGCGTTCGGGTCCTGTCCCACCTCGCCGAGGAACCGCATCACATGACTGCTGTTCTCGAAGACCGCCGGTACGCCGTTGATCGGGAAACGGTCCGACGGATCGTCCCCGTACATCACGCGTTGGAAGTCGCCCATGTACTCGGCGGTGATGTTGCCGAGACTGTCCCGTAGCACGTGGAGCGGGCCGGACTTCAGGTCCTTCGCCTCCCCGTTCTCGTTGTGGCGGATCAGGTCGGGGTTCTCGCCGAAGTGCGACACCAGGTACTCGACGAACTCCGCACGCTCCGCCGTGTGCTCGATCGGTTCCGTCGAGTCGCTGTCGTACGCGCGCCCGGTGGCCGCGGCCTCCAACGCGTGACCGAGCGCGTTGGGGCCGTGCTTGAAGGCGTCTTCCGAGCCCTCCAGGCCCGGCATCGCCAGGGTGTCCGGTGGCCAGGGGAAGTCCTTCTTGAGGAGTTCTTCCTTGTATGTGTAGCCCAGCTCCGCTTTCTTGTCCGGGTTCACCGTGCCGTCTTCCCGGTACACCGTCGGTTCGCCGGTGAAGAACTTCTCCAACGCCTCCGGGCTGTGCCCCAGCGCCTCCAGGACGCTCGTCAACGGGTCGTAGCCGGCACCGCCCTTGCCGGACGGGTTGTAGCCGAGGTCCAGGTCCCCCGTGCCCACCGGCTTGTTCGACATGAACCGCATGGGTTCCTCGTGGTGGAGCTGGGTGACGTGTTCCGCGATCGGGGTGAGGAAGTCCGCGTCGTAGTTCCCGTACCGCAGCATTCCGCCGAGGACCTGGTATCCGTACGGCTGCCGACCGAACGCTCCCGGTTCCAGCTCGATCTGTTGGGTGCCGAGCTTGCGGAACTCGTCACCCCAACCGGCCGGCAGATGCGTCCTGTTGTCCGGATCGGTGGCTGTGGCCAGCGCGATGCCCATGTTCCGCTGGAGTTCACGGGACAGTGCCAGACGTTCCTTGTTCTCCTCCCCGTCACCCAGCGTGCCGTCGAGCGACATGCGGCCGTAGAAGCGCAGGGCCTCCTCGGGGCCGCCCAGGCCCTTGTAGAAGGAGGTGGAGAACTCCGGGTCCCGGGCGTTGAAGGTCATCAGATCGTTGAACTCACGGTACTGGTCGGCGGACATCTTCGGGCCCAGCTTCGCCAGCTCAAGGGCCCGTTCGGCCTCGACCTCGTCGAACGACGTGTAGGTGGCGTGCCCGAAGTTGTGGGTGTCACCGCCGTGCACCCTCTTCAAAGCCCGCGCGGCCAGGTCGTCGATCTCCGCCGCCCGCACGATCAACCGGTCGATCCGAGCCGCCAAGTCCTCCCCGGCTCGCCGTTGCTCCTCGGAGGGAGGGCTGTTGTCCGGCTGACGGTCGAAAGCGCACCGTACGGTTCCGTCACCGCTGTCCACCACCCGGATCCCCTGCTTGCGCCCTTCCTCGACCTCTTTCTTCAGGTCGGACTGGACGGCCTTCAGGTCGGCGTGCGCGTCCTTGAGGATGTTCTTGACGCTCTTGGCCTGGGCTGCCGCGTCGTCGAACTCCTTGGCGGTCTTGTGGACGAACGGCTTGGTGACCTCCGCGTTCTCACCGCTCCACTCCGCCTTGTCGGCCTTGGCCGCCATGCCGGTGCGGGCGTCGTCCGCCAGCGTCTCCAGCTTGGTGACCATCGATTCCCAGTCCGAGACCGCCGCCGCCAGGGTGGAGAAGGAGACGCCGTACAGATCGCTGAAGGTCAACTTGGCCATGACGCTGTTCCCCCGGTTCTCCGCCCGTCACCTGTAGTACCGCTCGATCTCGGACACCGACATGGCCGAGCCGTCGCGGTGCCGCATCCGGGCCTCGATCTCCTTGTCCTGCCGGGCGTAGGACTTCGCGCTGTAATCGAGGTGGTTGGAGATGTGCGCGCAGGACTGCAGCAACGTCTTGAGCTGGGAGTTCCACACGCCGATGGTGAGACCGAGTTCTTCGCCCAGGGTGAAGTCGGCGTTCTTCAGGGTGACGGAGGCGGTGTCGCTGGACTCGCGGGCGATGTCGCCGTCCTTCCGTAACCGTCCGAACAACACGTAGGCGTCGTGCCCGATGGCGCCCAGCTCGTCCTGGCTGGTCGACAGGTCGTGCCGTCCACCGTCCCCACCGGGGCCGGCGCTGTTCGGCTGTGTCCGTACGCCGCCCTGCTCCGAAGCCCTGGCCACCAGAGTGGCCCATTCCTCGTCGAACGACATGCATCCCCCATGACTCTTCGGACCGGCTCGGTGACCGGACGATAACAGTGTGGAGTCGTCGCGTGCGTGACGGCCCGGGGGCGGGAGGAACATCCGGCCCCGGACCGTCGCCACGGAACCGCCCGGGGCCCACCGCGGGAGTCGGTCCGGTCGGTCGGAGGACCGGGACTTCCTCGCGCACCGGCCGCCGGTCCACCGAGGCGGACCGCGCCGGGGCGGTCCCCCCGTTCGCCCGGCGGTCGTTCACCGCCGGCACGGACCGGTCGTCGTCCGCCCCGGTGGTCGCGGTACGGCCCGGGGCGAACCCCGGTGAGGAGTCGCGAAATGTCGCACGGCGGTAATGCGCGCGGACGACTTCGGAACTCCCCGGAACGCACGTCCGTCCTCTGTCGCTCGACACGACGCGAATGCTCATCCGAGCAATACCGCGCCCATTTCACTGGTTGTCGACGGCCTTATGAGAAACGCTTGTTGAACAGTTGTCTCCCCACAGTTCCCTACCCACAGGTAAGTCATAAGGTCACTGCCATGCGCCGCGCCAAAATCGTCTGCACACTCGGACCCGCCACCGACTCGTACGAGCAGATCAGGGCGCTCGTCGAAGCCGGAATGGACGTCGCACGCCTCAACCTCAGCCACGGCAGCCACGCCGAACACGAGGAGAGGTACCACCGGGTGCGCCGCGCGGCGGAGGAGACCGGACGCAGCGTCGGCATCCTCGCCGACCTTCAAGGCCCGAAGATCCGACTCGGACGATTCCGCGAAGGCCCCGTACTCCTCGAACGCGGCGACGAGTTCACCATCACCACCGAGGACGTCGAGGGCGACCGCGAGCACTGCGGCACCACCTACGAGGGTCTCGCCGAGGACGTCTCCCCCGGAGAGGCGATCCTCGTCGACGACGGGCGCGTCGCCCTGGAGGTCACCGCCGTCGACGGTCCCCGCGTCCGCACCAAGGTCGTCGAAGGCGGCATGGTCTCCGACCACAAGGGCCTGAACCTCCCCGGCGTCGCCGTCTCCGTGCCCGCCCTCTCCGACAAGGACGTCGACGACCTGCGCTGGGCGCTGCGCACCGGCGTGGACGTCGTGGCTCTCTCCTTCGTGCGCGGTGGACACGACATCGCCGACGTCCACCGCGTCATGAAGGAGGAGGAACGCCGGCTCCCCGTCATAGCCAAGATCGAGAAGCCCCAGGCGGTGCGGAACCTCCACGACATCGTCGCCGCCTTCGACGGCCTCATGGTCGCCCGCGGCGACCTCGGCGTCGAGATGCCCCTGGAGGCCGTCCCGATGGTGCAGAAACGCGCCGTCGAACTCGCCCGACGCAACGCCAAACCCGTGATCGTCGCCACCCAGATGCTCGACTCGATGGTCGACTCCTCCAGGCCCACCCGCGCCGAGGTGTCCGACGTCGCCAACGCCGTCATGGACGGCACCGACGCCGTGATGCTCTCCGGCGAGACCAGTGTCGGCAAGTACCCCGTCGAGACGGTCAGGACCATGAGCCGCATCGTCGTGGCCGCCGAGGAGAACATGCTCGCCAAGGGGCTGTCCCCACTCACCGAGGGCGGTAAGCCCCGCACCCAGGGCGGCGCCGTCGCCCGCGCCGCCGCCGAGATGGGCGACTTCCTCGGCGCCAGGTTCCTCGTCGCCTTCACTCAGTCCGGCGACACCGTCCGCAGGCTCTCCCGCTACCGCTCGCCCATCCCCGTCCTCGCCTTCACCCCCGACCCGGCCACCCGCGCCAGGCTCAACCTGACCTGGGGTGTGGAGACCTTCCTCGGGCCCACCGTGCGGACCACCGACGAGATGGTCCGACAGGTCGACGAGCACCTGTTGCGGATCGGCCGCTGCCGCGAGGGCGACAAGGTGATCGTCACCGCGGGCTCCCCGCCGGGAGTCCCCGGCACCACCAACATGGTCCGCGTCCACCACATCGGCGAGAGCGACCCCGGACGCTGATCCGTCGCCCCACCGGGCCGACCCCACGAGCCGGAGGCCCCGGCCGCCGTCCCGCGCCAACGGCGGCCGGGGCCTCCTTCGGTGATCCGGCAGCCGTCGGAGCGGACCGGACCCCGGACCGGCGCCCACGGATGTTCGTCGACGACCTGCCGCTGCCAGGGGGCCGGGACGACGCGCCGCTCGTGTTCCCCGCCCGGGGCGTGCCGCGGGAGGCGAACGTCACACAGTCCTGTGCCGGTACACGGTGGGCGTCGCGGCCGGCGGGACGGCGGTGGTCGCATCACGGCACGTGTCGATCGGGCCGGGCCGGGCGTCGGCGCAGGCGATCAGCGGGTGAGGGCCTGTGCGCCGTGGACGAGGGCCGGTGCGGCCGTCACCGAGTCGAGGCCGCGTCCCCGGCCGACGAGTGTGGGTTACGTGCCCGCGGGCGTCGAGGCCGTACATGCTCGCGGGTGTGTACGGAGCGGTGCCCGCACGGAGCGGCGCAGGGGGGGTGGTTACCCCTGACCGGCGGGATTCCCGAGGTCGCTCGCGACCTTGGAAACGAAGGGAAAGTGCCCCGGGTCGGACTCGAACCGACACTGTATGGGTTTTGAATCCATTGCCTGCTGCCAATTGGGCTACCGGGGCCATGGGAATCGAAGGCCAGGCCATCCCGACGTAGGTACACCTTACAGGAACTAGGTAGGCTCATGTGGTCCACCTGGCCGGAAAACGAGGAGCCCAGTGAGCACCGCGGACACCCCCGAGCCCATCAGCCCCGACAGCGTCGAAGACGTCGACGACGGCGCCGGCGAGCGCGCGCACGTGCCGCCGGAGACGACGCGGGTCGTCATCGCCGAGGACGAGGCGCTGATCCGTCTGGACCTCAAGGAGATGCTGGAGGAGGAGGGCTACACCGTCGTCGGTGAGGCCGGGGACGGGCAGACCGCCGTCGACCTGGCGCGGGAGCACCGCCCGGATCTGGTGATCATGGACGTGAAGATGCCGGTGCTCGACGGCATCTCGGCGGCGGAGAGGATCGCCGAGGAGGCGATCGCGCCGGTGTTGATGCTGACGGCGTTCTCGCAGCGCGAACTGGTGGAGCGGGCGCGGGACGCGGGGGCGATGGCGTACCTGGTGAAGCCGTTCAGCAAGAGCGACGTCGTGCCCGCCATCGAGATGGCGGTGTCGCGGTTCAACGAGATGAGGGTGCTGACGCAGGAGGTCGCGGACCTGGCGCAGCGGCTGGAGACGCGCAAGCTGGTGGACCGGGCCAAGGGGCTGTTGCAGACGCAGTACGGGCTGTCGGAGCCGGCGGCGTTCCGGTGGATCCAGAAGACCTCGATGGACCGGCGGCTGTCGATGAGGCAGGTGGCGGAGGCCGTGATCCAGGACGCGGAGGAGAAGAGGCAACAGCAGCGGAAGTGACGCCGGGCGTTCCCGCCCCGGCCCCTCCCGGGGCCGGGGCGTCGGTGTATCGCGGCCGTGCGGCCGGACGGGGGGTGTCCTTTGGGGAGGGGCGGGGACGTGGCGGCGCGGTGGCGTCCGGGTGCGCTGCCGTCACGAGGTCGGTGGGAGTGGGGACTTCGGCGGAGGAGTCGGAATTCGGCCGGCCCGGCCTTTGATGATCTTTCCCTTTCTGTCCGATCTCCGGTAAGGAGTGTTCTGTTTCCGGCACATGGCGCAGGTCACAGGGAGATCACATCTGCCGCTCTCACCTGTTTGGCCAGCCCCCTTGGGCAATAGATTCCGGGCCACACCGCACGTACGTACGTGCGGATCGCGACGCCGGGACGATACGGCGATCGTCGTGATCTGAGCTGGCTCCAGGGGGTTCCAGGTGCTCAACAAGACCATCGTCAAGCTGGCCGTTCCCATGGCCATCGGTGCGCTCGCGCTCACCGGATGCGGCGGGGGGGACAGCGGAAGCGACGGCGCTTACAAAATCGCCTTCCAGGGCCCGCTCTCCGGTGACAACGTCCAGCTCGGCCAGAACATGGAGAACGGTATCAAGCTGGCGATCGACCAGGCGAAGGCCTCGGGCGACCTCGATTTCGAGGTCGAGTACGTGTCGGTCGACGACCAGGGTCTGCCGGACAAGGCGACGACCGCCGCGCAGAAGGCGATCGACGACGAGAGCGTCGTCGCGGTGATCGGCCCGGCGTTCTCGGGGCCGGCGGACACCGCCGCCGAGATGTTCGGCGCCGCGGGCCTGGTGGCGCTGTCCCCCTCGGCGACGCGCGCGGACCTGACCACCAAGGGGTACAAGACGTTCCTGCGCGCGGTGCCGAACGACAGCGCCCAGGGCTCCGGCATGGCGAAGTACCTGTCCCAGAAGGTCAAGGCCGACAAGGTCGTGGTGGTCGACGACAAGACCGACTACGGCATCGGCCTGGCGGACGTCGCGGAGAAGGACCTGAAGGCGGCGGGCGTGGACGTGGTGCGCCAGAGCGTGCCGCAGAAGACCCCGGACTACAGCGCAGCGGCGAAGAACGTCGTGAAGAACAAGCCGGACGCCATGATCTACGCCGGCTACTACCAGGACGCCGGCCCGTTCGCCAGGAAGCTGGAGGAGGCGGGCTTCGACGGCGTGACGATGTCGGGTGACGGGACCAACGACGCGCAGTTCATCGATCTGGCGGGTGACGCGTCCGACGGTTGGCTGCTGACCTGCGCGTGCACGGACGCCACGAAGGAGGAGGCGACGAAGAAGTTCGCCGCCGACTACGAGAAGGAGTTCAAGCAGGCTCCGGGCACCTACTCGGCCGAGTCCTACGACGCCACGATGATGATCATCGAGCAGATGAAGAAGCTGCACGCCGAGGGCGGTGTCGAGCGCCAGGCGCTGGTGGACGCGCTGCGCGGCGCGAAGTACAAGGGCCTGACGAAGGAGTTCTCCTTCGACGACAAGGGCGAGTTCACCAACCAGGCCATCTACCTGTACGAGGTCAAGGGCGAGGGCATCGAGTACCAGGGCGGCATCGACGAGCTGGTGGGCTGAGCCCGGCCGGCGCTTCCGGCCGGTCGGCGCGGGGGCGGGGCTCCCGCGCCGGCCGGTGCGACACCCGGCGGACGTCCGTGTTCGGGGTGTCCGCCCCCGTGATCTCCGAGCCGCTCCTCGCCGGTGCCGAACGCACGGCCGGGCGGCACATTTCCACAAGGAAGACAGTTCGATGTCCCTCAGTGAGTTCTGGGACTTCCTCGTCCTAGGGGTGGTGCTCGGCAGTCTCTACGCCGTCATCGCCATCGGCTACACGCTGGTCTACGGCGTGCTCCAGCTTCTGAACTTCGCGCACAGCGAGGTCTTCATGTTCGGCGGTTACGGCGGCCTGTTGGCCCTGACCGCTCTGATACCCGAGACGACGCCCTCCGGAACGGGTTCGGTCGTCTACGTCCTGATCGGCATGGTGGCGGGTGCCGCGTTGGGGGGTGCGGTGGCCTTCGGACTGGAACGGGTGGCGTACCGGCCGCTGCGCAGGCGGGGCGCGCCGCGCCTGGTGTTCCTGATCACCGCCATCGGCGCCTCGTTCTTCCTGTACAACCTGGCGGGCAAGCTGTTCGGCCGCAATCCGCTGCCGATGCCGACGATGTACGAGAACAAGAGGGTGCTGAGCGTCTTCGGCGCGGAGTTGACCATCACGCAGGTGCTGATCCTGGTGTCGGCGGTCGTGATGATGATCGGCCTGGACTACGTGGTGAACCGCACGAAGATGGGATCGGGCATCCGCGCGGTGGCGCAGGATCCGGATGTCGCGTCGTTGATGGGCGTGGACATCGACAAGGTGGTGTCCCGGACGTTCGTGCTGGGCGGTCTGCTCGGCGGCGCGGCCGGTTTCCTCTTCGGCACCAACAGCCAGGTGTGGTACACGATGGGTTTCCTGCCCGGCATCACGGCGTTCGCCGCGGCGGTGCTGGGAGGCATCGGCAATGTGCGCGGTGCGATGCTCGGCGGCCTGCTGCTGGGTGTGGTGGAGACCATGACGGTCGGTCTGTGGGGTGACGACTGGCGCTACGTGGGGGCCTTCGTGGTGCTGGTGCTGGTGCTGATGGTCCGTCCGACCGGCATTCTCGGCGAGCGTCTGGGGAGGACGGCATGAGCACGAAGACCTCGGCCCCGCCGGCGGGGACTTCGCGGGGCGCCTCGGACGTGTTGGCGTCGGCGGCGCGGCTGCGGAAGGTGAGCTGGTACCAGCGACCGCGGTGGCGTCGGCTGGGCGCGGTGCTGGCGGTCGCGGTGACCCTGGCGCTGATGACGGGCGAGGAGGGCACCACCCAGGACCTGTTCTTCGCGCTGCGGGAGGACTTCACCGGCCCGGCGCTGTGGATCTGGGTGGCCGCCGCGGTGGCCGTCTGGGCGGTGCGGGAGTTCCTGGGGGAGCAGACCTCCCACGCGGTGACGAGGGCCAGGGGGGCCGCCGCGAGTCCGTTGGGGAAGGCGCGGCACCTGTGGGAGACGGACCGCCGGGTGCGCCTGGGTGCGCCGGTGCTGCTGCTGGCGCTGGTGGCGTTCGGGCCGCTGGGCGTGGAGCGGTACTGGCAGCAGGTGCTGGTGGACCAGATCGCGATCTTCGTGCTGTTGGCGATCGGCCTGAACGTGGTGATCGGCTGGGCGGGCCTGCTGGATTTGGGCTTCATCGCGTTCTTCGCGATCGGTGCCTACAGCGCGGCGTACTGGACGGGCGCGCTGCCGGTGCAGCCGCCGGTGGTGCTCAACAACTTCCTGGTGCTGCCGATCGCGGTGGCCACCTGTCTGGTGGCGGGAGTGATCCTGGGCGCGCCGACACTGCGGTTGCGCGGCGACTACCTGGCGATCGTGACGCTGGGTTTCCACGAGATCGTCTACCTGGTGGCGAAGAACGCCGACGGCGTCACGGAGGGCACGCGGGGCGTGAAGGTCGAGCGGTTCAGCATCGACCTGGGCTTCTTCTCGTACGAGTGGAGGCTGGACCCGATGCCGTACTACTGGCTGCTGATCGGGTTCATCGTGCTGGCGATCTTCCTGTTCCTGCGGCTGGAGCACTCCAAGGTGGGCCGGGCCTGGACCGCGATCCGCGAGGACGAGGTGGCCGCGGCGGCCACGGGCGTGAACACGGTGCGGTACAAGCTGATGGCGTTCGCGATCGGCGCGTCGACCTCCGGGGTGGCGGGCGTGGCGTACGCCAGCAAGGCCGGCTACTTCAACCCGGAGAACTTCGCGATCCTGCTGTCGGTCCTGGTGCTCGCCTACGTGATCTTCGGTGGGATGGGGTCGATTCCCGGTGTGCTGTTCGGCGCCGCGTTCCTGGTGTGGTTGCCGGAGTACCTGCGGGACTGGGTGGATCCCAAGGACCGCTACATGTACCTGGGCGCTCTCCTCGTCATCATGATGATCTACCGGCCGCAGGGCGTGTGGCCCTCCCGTCGCCGCAAGCGTGAGCTTTCGATGGCGGAGGCGGGGGTCGGCGACGCCGACGCGACCGGTCCGGCGGAAGGCGGACAGCGGTGACCACCGAGGCGACGAAGACGGACCGGGCTCCGGCGCGGGACGCGGCCGGGGACCTGGTGTTGGAGACGTCGGGCGTGACGCTGCGGTTCGGCGGCCTGACCAGCCTGGACGGGGTCGAGCTGCGGATGCGGCGCGGCGAGGTGCTGGCGGTGATCGGCCCCAACGGAGCGGGCAAGACGTCGCTGTTCAACTCGTTGACCGGCGCGTACGTCCCGCAGGAGGGGCGGATCACCTACCGCCCGCGGGGTGGTGGCGAGCATCTGCTGCTGGGCGCCAAGCCGCACGTGGTGAGCCGGTTGGGCCTGGCGCGCACGTTCCAGAACATCCGGTTGTTCGGGGCGCTGACGGCGCTGGAGAACGTGAAGATCGCGGCGGAGACGCGGCTGAAGGCCGATCCGGTGTCGATCATGCTGGGGCTGCCCGGCGCCCGGAGGGCCGAGCGGACCAGTGACCGCAGGGCGCACGAGGTGCTGTCGTTCGTGGGCCTGCTGAAGAAGATGAACGAGCTGGCGGGGTCGTTGAGCTACGGCGACCAGCGGCGGCTGGAGATCGCGCGGGCGCTGGCGACCGACCCGGAGGTGCTGCTGCTGGACGAGCCGGCGGCGGGCACCAACCCGACGGAGAAGCTGGAGCTGGAGGAGCTGATCCGGCGGATCAACACCGAGCTGGGCGTGAGCGTGCTGCTGATCGAGCACGACATGCGGCTGGTGATGTCGGTGGCCGACCGGGTGATGGTGCTGAACTTCGGCAGGAAGATCGCGGAGGGGTCCCCGGCGGAGGTGCAGCGGGATCCGGCGGTGATCGAGGCGTACCTGGGGGTCGTGGACGAGGCCGCGGAGGCGACCCCGTCGGACACGGCGGTTCCCTCGGGACCCTCGGACCCGGACGGCGAGGTCCCGAAGGCGCGGACGCAGGACACCAAGGAGCACGAGTGAGCGTCACCACGCAGCTGGAGAAGGAATCGGCCGGCGGCGAGCAGTCCGCCCCGGTGCTGCTGGAACTCCGCGGCCTGCGGGTGTTCTACGGCGCGATCGAGGCGCTCAAGGGGGTCGATCTGACGGTCCGCCGCGGTGAGGTGGTCGCGTTGCTGGGCGCCAACGGCGCGGGCAAGTCGACCACGTTGCGGACGGCGTCGGGGATGATCGCCCCGCGCGAGGGCCAGGTGCTGTTGCACGGGGAGCGGGTCGACGGCATCAAGCCGCACGACCTGGTGCGGTTCGGGATCGGCCACGTCCCCGAGGGACGCGGGGTCTTCCCGCGGATGACGGTCCTGGAGAACCTCAGGATGGGGGCGTACCGGTTCGCTTCGGTGGACAAGGCCGACCTAGACCGGGTGTTCACCCTCTTCCCGCGGCTGGGGGAGCGCAAGAGCCAGTTGGGCGGGACGCTCTCCGGCGGTGAGCAGCAGATGTTGGCGATCGGCCGGGCCCTGATGGGCAAGCCGGAGCTGCTGCTGCTGGACGAGCCGTCGATGGGATTGGCGCCGCTGATCGTGCAGCAGATCTTCGACATCGTGAAGGAGATCAACGAGCAGGGCACCACGGTGCTGCTGGTGGAGCAGAACGCCGCGCAGGCGCTCCAGTTGGCGAACCGCGGCTACGTGCTGGAGACCGGTTCGGTGGCCATGGAGGGCGAGGCGTCCGAGCTGCTGTCCGACCCTCGGGTCCGGGCGGCCTACCTGGGCGAGGGCGCCGCGTAGCGGCCCGCGCCCGACTCCCACCCGCGGCGGTGCCGCTCAGGGCAGGTCGGTGTACGGGGCCAGGAAGGCGCGGGCGCCGGGGCTGTCGAGCCGGTAGGCGACGTTCGTGGCGTAGCAGGGGGAGTCGCCGGTGATGGTGGTGCCCACCAGGAGGCGTTCGCCGCCGATCTCGGCGAAGTTGGGGCCGCCGGAGTCGCCGTAGCAGGCACCGCCGTTGTCCTGGGCGCCGATCATGGACACCCGCACCCACGCCTTGTTGAGGGCGTTGAAGCTCGTGGGCGCCTTCATGCGCACGCCGCCGCCCGGGTGGGTGTGTCCGCCGGGGCCGCGGTGGGCCTCCTGGGTGCCGTAGCCGACGACGGTGAAGTCGGTGTCGTCCAGCGCGGTGGAGCCCAGGGCGTCGAGCTGCCCGGCGGTGGGCAGGGTGGCCGGGGTGAAGTCCCAGCGCCGCGCCATCTCGTCGGCGGGAACCTCGACGACGGCGATGTCGTGGGTGTCGGAGGAGGGGCCGGGGTAGTCCGGGTGGTCGTGCACGGTGCCCTCCACGGCGACGGCCGCGGCGACGGCGCCGGAGTCGCCGGGGTGCTCCTCGGCGGCGGCATCGAGAGCGGCCTGCACGTCCTGGTCGAGGGAGACGTGGAAGTCGGTGCCGGTCGGCCAGCCGGTGGTGCAGTGGGCGGCGGTGAGGAAGGTGTCGCGGTCGATCATCGTGCCGGAGCAGACCCAGTCGACCCGCTCGGGTGTGGCGGGGTCCTCGTCGTGGTCGTAGGAGACCACCAGCGCTCCGACCTCGGTCCGTTCGGGAGCGGGGGCGGAGTTGTAGGAGCTGATCGCCGTGGCGGGTGCCGCGGCGGCCAGTGCGAGGGCGGCCGCGGCCGCGGCGGTGACCGCGGCGCGCCTTTGGGTGGGTGTCAGGCGTATGGCCCGCACGTCGGTGCCCTTTCGGTTCTGGCCGCCCCGGTGGCGGCCCGGGCCGGTATTGAAACGCACCGGGGACCGGCCGGAACACCCTTGGGAGCGGGAAATTCCGCGCGGGGCCCGGATCAGCCGCGGGCGCCCTCGGGCGCGTCGCGCAGCAGGCAGGTGAGGCGGGCGGAGCACACGCGTCGGCCCCGCTCGTCGGTGACGGCGATCTCGTAGGTGGCGGTGGTGCGGCCGCGGTGGACGGCGGTGGCGGTCCCGGTGACGGTGCCGGAGCTCAGGCCTCGGTGGTGGGTGCAGTTGAGGTCCACGCCGACGGCGATCCTGCCCGGTCCGCCGTGGAGCATGGCGCCGACGGAGCCGAGGGTCTCGGCCAGGACGGCGGAGGCGCCTCCGTGCAGCAGCCCGTAGGGCTGGGTGTTGCCCTCGACGGGCAGGGTGCCGACGACCTTCTCCGGGGACGCGTGGAGGATCTCCAGACCCATGCGGCGGCCGAGGTTCCCGGCGGAGAACAGGGAGGGCAGGTCCACGCCGGACCCGGACCACTGGTCGATGATCTCCTGCGGGAACGTGGTGCTGGTCGGCTCGCCCATGGCTCACGGCTCCGATCGTCGTGCCGGGAGCGGCGCCGACGGCGCCGCTCCGGTGGGGATGGTTGTGCTCTACGGCGTCTTGCTTACCAGAGGACGGCCCCGGCTATCCGGCGGGGGTCAGCCGTATCACCACGGACTTGCTCGCGGGAGTGTTGCTGGTCTCCGCGGTGGCGTCGAGGGGGACCAGCACGTTGGTCTCCGGGAAGTAGGCGGCGGCGCAGCCGCGCGCGGTCGGGTAGTGGACGACGCGGAAGCCGGGCGCGGTGCGTTCGCGGCCGTCGTCCCACTCGCTGGTGAGATCGGCGTAGGAGCCGTCCGGCAGGCCCAGCTCGGCGGCGTCCTCGGGGTGGACGAGCACCACACGGCGGCCCCCCTTGATGCCGCGGTAGCGGTCGTCGAGGCCGTAGATCGTGGTGTTGTACTGGTCGTGGGAGCGCAGGGTCTGCAGCAGCAGCCGACCGGGCGGGACGCGCGGCCACGTCAGCGGCGCGGCGGTGAAGTTGGCCTTGCCGGTGGCGGTGGGGAAGCGGCGCTCGTCGCGCGGGGCGTGGGGGAGGACGAAGCCGCCGGGGCGGGCGACCCGGTCGTTGAACCCCTCGAACCCGGGGACGACACGGGCGATGCGGTCGCGGATCGCGGCGTAGTCGGCCTCGAACTCCTCCCAGGGGACGGGGTGGTCGGGGCCCAGGACGCGGCGGGCCAGCCGGCAGACGATGGCGGGCTCCGACAGCAGGTGCTCGCCGGCCGGGGCCAGCCGCCCGCGGGAGGCGTGGACCACGCCCATGGAGTCCTCGACGGTGACGAACTGCTCGCCGCCCGCCCGGACGTCGCGTTCGGTGCGGCCGAGGGTGGGCAGGATCAGGGCCCGGGCGCCGGTGACGCAGTGGGAGCGGTTGAGCTTGGTGGACACGTGCACCGTCAGTCGGGCGCGGCGCATCGCGGCCTCGGTCACCTCGGTGTCGGGGGAGGCGGCGACGAAGTTGCCGCCCATCGCGAAGAACACCCCGGCCCGCCCGTCGCGCAGGGCGCGGATGGCGCCCACCACGTCCAGGCCGTGCTCGCGCGGCATGGGGACGCCGAACTCCTCCTCCAGGGCGTCCAGCAGCGCGGGAGAGGGCTTCTCGACGATCCCCATGGTGCGGTCGCCCTGCACGTTGCTGTGGCCGCGCACCGGGCACACCCCGGCGCCGGGGCGGCCCACGGCACCGCGCAGCAGGAGGAGGTTGACGACCTCGCGGATGGTGGGCACCGCGTGTCGGTGCTGGGTCAGGCCCATGGCCCAGCACACGACGGTGCGCCGCGAGGCGAGGACCAGCTCGGCGGCCCGGTCGATGTCGGCCCGTTCCAGTCCGGTGGCGCGCAGCACCTCGTCGGGATCGGTGGCGCGGGCGGCGGCGGCGAACTCCTCGTAGCCGTGGGTGTGCTCGCGGACGAACTCCTCGTCCACCCCGCCGTCGGCCAGGAGGACGCGGCGGCACAGCTCGCGGAAGAGGGCCTGGTCGCCGCCGATCCGGATCCGCAGGAACAGGTCGGTCAACCGGGTGCCGCGACCGACCAGGCCGCGCAGGGTCTGGGGGTTGTCGAACCGCTCCAGGCCCGCCTCGGGCAGCGGGTTGACGGTGATGATCCGCGCGCCGTTCCGCTTGGCCCGCTCCAGGGCGGAGAGCATCCGGGGGTGGTTGGTGCCCGGGTTCTGGCCGGCGACGATGATCAGATCGGCGCGGTGGAGATCCTCCAACAGCACGCTGCCCTTGCCGACGCCGAGGGTCTCGGTCAGGGCCGCGCCGGAGGACTCGTGGCACAGGTTGGAGCAGTCGGGCAGGTTGTTGGTGCCCAGGCAGCGGGCGAGGAGCTGGTAGAGGAAGGCCGCCTCGTTGCTTGTGCGGCCGGAGGTGTAGAAGACGGCCTCGTCGGGCGAGGACAGGGCGCGCAGCTCGTCGGCGACGATGTCGAGGGCCCGCTCCCAGTCGATCGGCACGTAGTGGTCGGAGCCCTCCGCCAGGTACATCGGGTGGGTGAGGCGCCCTTGCCCTCCCAGCCAGTAGCCGGAACGGGTCGCCAGCTCGGAGACGGGGTGCTCGGCGAAGAAGGCGGGGGTGACGCGCCGCAGGGTGGCCTCCTCGGCGACGGCCTTGGCGCCGTTCTCGCAGAACTCCGCGGTGTGCCGCCGTTCCGGTTCGGGCCAGGCGCAGCCGGGGCAGTCGAAGCCGTCCGCCTGGTTGACTCCCAGCAGGGTCAGGGCGGTGCGTCGCGCCCCCATCTGCCGATGGGCGACGCGCAGGGAGTGGGCGACGGCGGGCAGCCCGGCGGCCGAGTGCCGCGGGGCGCCGACCTCGGGGGCGTCCTGGACGGGGTCGGTGGCGGGCGACTCGCGCTTCATGGGGAGTGATCCTGCCACGCGTCGCCGACATGCGACATGGGCCCGAGGGCGCCCGGGAGGGATTGTCGGCGGCGCGTGGCAGGATCGGGGCGTGGCCAACAAAGCATCGACAGCGACCCCAGCACCGACGGATCCGTCCACGCCCGCCGAGAAGCGCCTGCTCCTGCTGGACGGGCACTCCCTCGCCTACCGGGCGTTCTTCGCGCTCCCCGAGGAGAACTTCTCCACCACCACGGGGCAGCCGACGAACGCCGTGTACGGATTCGCCTCGATGCTGGCGAACACCCTGCGCGACGAGGAGCCCACCCACCTGGCGGTCGCCTTCGACGTCTCCCGCGTCACCTGGCGTTCGCAGGAGTTCGCCGACTACAAGGCGAACCGGTCCAAGACGCCGGACAGCTTCAAGGGACAGGTGGAGCTGATCGGCGAGCTGCTGGACGCGATGAACGTGCGGCGGTTCGCGGTGGAGGGGTTCGAGGCGGACGACGTCATCGCCACCTTGGCCACACAGGCGGTGGCGGAGGGCTTCCGGGTCTCGATCGTCACCGGCGACCGCGACTCCTTCCAACTCGTCAACGAGTCGACCACGGTGCTGTACCCCACCCGGGGGGTGTCGGAGCTGACGCGCTTCACGCCCGAGAAGGTGGAGGAGAAGTACGGCCTCACCCCCGAGCAGTACCCGGACTTCGCCGCGCTGCGCGGCGACCCGTCGGACAACCTGCCCGGCATCCCCGGCGTGGGGGAGAAGACGGCCGCGAAGTGGATCAGGCAGTTCGGCAGCCTGGCCGAGCTGCTGGAACGGGCCGACGAGGTCAAGGGCAAGGTCGGCGAGAAGCTGCGCGAGCACCTGGAGGGCGTCCGCCTCAACCGCCGACTGACGGCCCTGGTGCACGACGTGGAGCTGTCCGCCGGCCCGGCCGACCTGGAGCGCGTGCCGTACGACCGCGCGGCGCTGGAGACGGTGCTCGACGCGCTGGAGTTCCGCAACACCGGCTTCCGCGACCGGCTGTACGCCGTCGATCCGGGCGCGACCACGGAGGAGACCGCCCCGGAGGAAGGCGTCGAGATCGACGGCACGGTCCTGGACACGGGCGAGCTGGCGCCGTGGCTGGCGGAACACGCCGCACCCGGTTCCGGGCCGCTGGGGCTGGCCACCGTCGACGCCTGGAAGCTGGGCGCGGGCGGCGTCACCGAGGTCGCCCTGGCCACGGCCGCCGGCCCGGCCGCCTGGTTCGATCCGACGCGGCTGGACGAGGCCGACGAGAAGGCGTTCGCCGCGTGGAGCGCCGACGCCGGCCGCCCGAAGGTCGTGCACGACGCCAAGGCCGTGATGAGGGTCTTCGCCGAGCACGGCTGGCGGTTCGACGGGGTGGTGATGGACACCGCGCTGGCCGCCTACCTGGTGCAGCCGGGCCGGCGTTCCTTCGCGCTGGACGCGCTGTCGGTGGAGTTCCTGGGGCGCGAGCCGGCCCGTACCGCCGAGGCGAGCGGGCAACTGACCCTCGGTGCCGACGAGGAGGCCGAGGCGGACGCCCTGATGGGACGGGCCCGCACCATCCTGGACCTGGGCGACGCCCTGGCGGGGCGGCTCGAACAGGTGGGCGCGGCCGATCTGCTGAAGGACGTGGAGCTGCCGACCTCCGAACTGCTGGCGCGGATGGAGCGGGCGGGCATCGCCGCCGACCGGGCGTGGCTGGAGAACATGGAGCAGCAGTTCGCCGCGGCGGTCCAGCAGGCGGTGCGCGAGGCGCACACGTCGGTGGGGCACGAGTTCAACCTCGGTTCGCCCAAGCAGTTGCAGGAGGTGCTCTTCGGCGAGCTGGGCCTGCCGAAGACGAAGCGGACCAAGACGGGCTACACCACGGACGCCGACGCGCTGGCCTGGCTGGCGACGCGGACCGAGCACGAGCTGCCGGTGATCATGCTGCGCCACCGCGAGCAGTCCAAGCTGCGCACCACCGTCGAGGGCCTGATCAAGACGATCGCCGCCGACGGCCGCATCCACACCACCTTCAACCAGACGGTCGCCGCGACGGGGCGGCTGTCCTCGACCGACCCCAACCTGCAGAACATCCCGGTCCGCACCGACGAGGGCCGGGCCATCCGCCGCGGCTTCGTCGTCGGTGAGGGCTACGAGTCGCTGCTGACGGCCGACTACAGCCAGATCGAACTGCGCGTGATGGCGCACCTCTCGGAGGACGAGGGCCTGATCGAGGCGTTCACCTCCGGCGAGGACCTGCACACCACCGCCGCGTCCCAGGTCTTCGGCGTGCCCAAGGACCGGGTGGATCCGGAGATGCGCCGCAAGATCAAGGCCATGTCGTACGGGCTGGCCTACGGGTTGTCGGCCTTCGGCCTGTCACAGCAGCTCGGCATCACGCCCGACGAGGCGCGCAGGCTGATGGACGCCTACTTCGAGCGCTTCGGAGGGGTCAGCGACTACCTGCACCGGGTGGTGGAGGAGGCGCGGGCCACCGGCTACACCTCCACCATCCTCGGTCGCCGCCGCTACCTGCCCGACCTCAACAGCGACAACCGGCAGCGCCGTGAGATGGCCGAGCGGATGGCGCTCAACGCCCCGATCCAGGGCACCGCCGCGGACATCGTGAAGATCGCGATGCTGAAGGTGGACCGCGCGCTGACCGAGGAGAAGTTGCGTTCGAGGATGCTGCTCCAGGTGCACGACGAGATCGTGCTGGAGGTCGCCCCCGGGGAACGGGAGGCGGTGGAGGAGCTGGTGCGCCGGGAGATGGCCGGGGCCGTCGAGCTGCGAGCGCCGCTGGACGTGTCCGTGGGCTCCGGGGAGAACTGGGAGAACGCCGCCCACTGAGGAGGCTCCGAGGCCGGGGACCGGGCGGCGCACGACGGTCGACGACCGTCGTGCGCCGCCCGGACTTCGGCCCGTGACCCGTCACCGTGTCCATCGGGCACGTATGGCGGAACGGTGAACCTCCGTGGACGTCCGGTGGAACCGGGATGCCCACCCGGGCGTCCTGGACGGAGGTGGTGGAACAGGTGCCGAAGTTGCCGTAGTGTCACGATCGTTGTCACCCGCACGGGGGTCGGGACGAGCGGCGGGCACACGGTGCGGCACCGGGGCACCGGGGCACACAACGAAACACGTGGGATCCGGCGCGCGCGAACCGTCGTGCCGGCGTGAGGCATCAGCGTGGAGGGTCTGGTCGGATGGCGGGTCGGCTCGTGGGCAGGGTCCGTAGGGGCGTGACCGGCACCGCGGTGGCTGCGGCGGCGATGGCCGCGCTCACCGCGTCGCAGGGGCCCGGCGTGGAACTCGTCCAACAACCCGGCGGCAGAGACACCGCCGCCTCCCCCTCCCCCGACGTCCCCGCCGACGGCAACTCGCCGTACCACACCGAACTTCCGCCGTTGGTCAAGCCGGACGAGCCGGATGCCTCCAACGACCTGCCGGACGTCGTCGGCCCGACCGAGTCGGGCATCCCCGCCACCGTCCTGGCCGCCTACAAGAAGGCGGAGAGGGCTCTGCGGGACGAGCGGCCCGGCTGCAACCTCCCCTGGCAACTCCTCGCCGCGATCGGCAAGGTGGAGTCCGGGCAGGCGCGCGGCGGCGCGGTCGACTCCGAGGGCACCACCCTCAAACCGATCCTCGGCCCGCCTCTCAACGGCGTGGGCTTCGCGCACATATCGGACACCGACAACGGCGCGTACGACGGTGACACCCGGTACGACCGGGCTGTCGGACCCATGCAGTTCATCCCCTCCACCTGGGCCGGCTGGGGAGCGGACGGCAACGGTGACGGCCGCGAGGACCCCAACAACATCTACGACGCGACACTCGCCGCCGGACGCTACCTGTGCGCGGGCGGCAGGGACCTGTCAAAGCGGGCCGACCTGGAACAGGCCATCCTCAGCTACAACCAGTCGCGGGAATACCTGCGGACCGTGCTGTCCTGGCTGGAGTTCTACCGCAAGGGCGTCCACGAGGTGCCCGACGGCGAGGGTGTGCTGCCCGAGAGCCCCGGCGCGGGCAACGAGTCGCGGCCGGCGAAGCCGAGCGCCGAACCGGTCACCGACTCCACCACGCGCCCCGGGAGCGGGGCCGGCGGAGCGAAGGACGACGCCGACGGCAAGGGCAAGAACGGCCAGGGCGAGGGCGACCGCACCCCGTCGCCGCAGCCGTCCGTCTCCGTGGGGGGCACCATCAGCCCCCGGCCGCCCTCCGGCTCCCCCGGGACCGGCACCCAGACTCCGGAACCCCCTGGGTCCGAGGAGCCGGAGGAGCCCGGTGAGGAGCCGGAGGAGCCTGGCGAGGAGCCGGAGGAGCCTGGCGAGGAGCCGGAGGAGCCCGGTGAGGAGCCGGAGGAGCCCGGTGAGGAGCCGGAGGAGCCCGGTGAGGAGCCGGAGGAGCCCGGTGAGGAGCCGGAGGAGCCCGGTGAGGAGCCGGAGGAGCCCGGTGAGGAGCCGGAGGAGCCCGGTGAGGAGCCGGAGGAGCCCGGTGAGGAGCCGGAGCCCACGCCCACCTGCCCGGCGGAACCCGATGAGCCCTCGCCCTCGCCGTCCGAGACCGAGGTGCCGGCTCCTTCCGAGACGCCCACCGCAACGCCGTCTCCCACGCCGACCGGGGACCCGGAGCCCGGTGAGGAGCCGGAGGAGTCCGAGGAGTCCGAGGAGCCCTGCGAGGAGCCGGAGGACGAGAGCACCGAGGACGAGAGCACCGAGGACGAGAGCACCGAGGACGAGCGGCAGGAGGAACGGGACGGTGAGGGGGAGCGGGACGGGACTCCCGCCCCGTCCGTCGAGGCCACCGTCCACGGCCGCCCGGAGGACTGACCGGCGGCCCGGGTCCCGGCAGGCGGTCCGGGGCCCGGGCCGCCGGGGCCCGACCACCGTGGGGCGGCGTCAGCGCCCCCGCTCGGCCGCCCCGCGCGCCGCGGCGGTCGTGCGTCCCGTCGGCTCCGCGGTCAGCGGGTCCTCGGGCCAGGGGTGTCTGGGGTAGCGCCCGCGCAGTTCCGCCCGCACCGAGCGGTAGCCGTCGCGCCAGAACGACGCCAGGTCCGCGGTCACGGCGGCGGGCCGCCCCGCGGGCGACAGCAGGTGCACGAGCAGCGGCACCCGACCGTCCGCCAGTCGGGGCGCCTCCCGCCAGCCGAACAGCTCCTGCAGTTTGACCGCGAGCACCGGCCGCTCCCCGCCGTAGTCCACCCGTATCCGCGAACCCGAGGGCACCTCGATCCGCTCCGGTGCCAGTTCCCCCAACCGGGCGGCCTGACCGGTCGTCCACGGCAGCAGGGCGTCCAACAGCCGCCCGGCGTCCACGCGTTCCAGGTCGGCCCGTTGCCGTGCCGTGCCCAGCGCCCCGCCTAGCCACTCGTCCACCCGCGCGAGCAGCGCCTCGTCGGACACGTCCGGCCACGGCTCGCCCAGTTCCCGGTGGAGGAAGGCCAGCCGCTGCCGCAGTGACACCGCCTCCCGCGTCCAGCGCAGCAGTCCCACGCCCTCACGCCGCACCCCGTCCAACAGGGCCGTGCGCACCAGCGCGGGGTCGGGGTCCCGGATCGGGCGCGAGGACAGCTCGACGGCGCCCAGCCGTTCCACGCGGCGGGCCACGACGTCGCGCCGCCCGGTGGACCAGAAGATCTCCTCGGTGTCCGCGTACAGCGCACCCGCGGCCTCCCGCGCCGTGTCCTCGTCGACCACCGCGGCCAGCCGCACCCGTGCGGTGGCCGACCCGACCGGCCGGTCCGCGACGGCGACCGCCAGCCACGGGGCGTCGCGCAACCCGGAACCGGGGGCGACCTCGGCCCGGGTGCCGGAGGCCATCAGGAACGTGCGCTCGCCGCGCGAGCGGGCCACCCGTTCGGGGAAGGCGAGGGCCACCAGCATCCCCGCGGCCGCGTCGTCGGCCGTGTCCGCGGTTCCCCTCCGACCGGGGACGCCGCCGGGGACGCCCCCGAGCAGGGCGCCCTCGAGGCGACGCGCCTCCCGGCGCCAGCGGGTGGCGTAGGCGTCGCCGCCGCGGCGCGCGGCGCGCCACACGGCCGCCACCTCGTCGCCGTACTCCCGCGGTGGCTCCTCGCTCAACAGCGCCACCACCTCGGCCGCCCGGCGCGCCCCCACCAGGGGCGCGCCGTCCAGCAGGGCGCGTGCCAGCCGGGGGTGCAGGCCGAGGGCCGCCATCGCCGTCCCGCGTCCGGTGGCCCGCCCCGCCCCGTCCACCGCGCCGATCGCGCGCAGCACCTCGTGGGCCGCGGCCATCGCACCGTCCGGGGGCGGGTCGGGCAGCGCCAGGCCGCGGGCGTCCGGATCGCCCCAGCAGGCGGCGCGCAGGGCGAAAGCGGTGAGGTCCGCGACCGCGATCTCGGGGGAGCCGAAGCGCGGCAGCCGGTCGTGTTCGGCCTCCGGCCAGCAGCGGTAGACCACGCCCGGTCCCTCGCGGCCGGCCCGGCCCGCGCGCTGCCGCGCCGACGCCCGCGAGACCCGTACCGTCACCAGGGCGCCCAGGCCCCGGGCGTGGTCGGTGCGCGGCTCGCGGGTCAGGCCCGAGTCCACCACCACCCGCACCCCCGGTACGGTCAGGCTGGACTCGGCGACCGAAGTGGCCAGCACCACCCGGCGCCGTTCACCGCCCCCGGACAGCACCGCGTCCTGGACGGCGGCCGGAGCGCGCCCGTGCACTCGGAGCACATCGGCGTCCACGTCGTCCCAACCGCCGCCCTCCAACCGTTCGGCCACCCTCGCGATCTCGCCGACGCCGGGCAGGAAGCACAGCACGTCACCGTCCTCCTCGCGCAGCGCCCGCCGCACCACGGCCGCGACGTGCTCCAGCAGCGCCGGGTCCACCCGCAGGCCGTGGGTGGGGCGCACCGGACGAAGGCCGGGGGGAGGCGCCCACACCACCCGCACCGGGTGCGCCGCGCCGGGGGACTCCACCACGGGGGCGTCCAGCAGCCGCGCCCAGGCCTCGGCGTCGGTGGTGGCCGAGGCCGCGACCAGGCGCAGCTCCGGGCGCAGCGCCGCCCGCACGTCCAGCAGGAACGCCGCGGCGGTGTCCGCGTCCAGATGGCGTTCGTGGCACTCGTCGAGCACCACCACGTCCACTCCGGGCAGCTCGGGGTCGCGCTGGAGGCGCTGGAGCAGCACGCCGGTGGTCACCACCTCCACCGCGCACCGCGGACCCACCACGCGCTCCCCGCGCACGGTGAACCCGATCCGGTCGCCCACCTCCTCGCCCAGCAACCACGCCATCCGACGGGCCGCGGCCCGCACCGCGATGCGGCGCGGCTCGGCCACCAGCACGCGCCGTACGGAACCGGGGCCGGCCGCCTCCGCCGGGCCGTCCAGCCCGGCCAGGGCGAGCGGTACGAGGGTGGTCTTGCCGGTGCCCGGGGGTGCGCACAGCACCGCCGCGCCGTACTCCTCCAGGGCGGAGGAGAGGGCGGGCAGGCAGGAACGCACGGGCAGGTGCCGAAGGGCGTCGGTCCGCTGGGGCATGTCCCCATCCTCCCAGTCCCCCCGGTTCCCCCGGTCCCCCCAGCTCCCTCAATCCCCCCAGCCCTCCTGGGAGGGGCGCGTCCCCCGGCCGGTTCCCGGCCCGCCGCTCAGTCGCGCTCGCAGACGAAGATCGCCGTTCCGGGGATCAGACGTCCGCGCAGCGGCGACCAGCCGCCCCACTCCCGGTGGTTCCACCCGGGCCACTCCGGTTCCACCAGGTCCACCAGGCGGAAGCCGGCGGCGACGAGGTCGCGGACCCGGTCCCCGAGCGTGCGGTGGTGCTCGACGTAGACGGCCCGTCCCCGGTCGTCCTGCTCCACGTAGGGAGTGCGGTCGAAGTAGGAGGCGGCGACCGTCAGTCCTTCGGGACCGGGCTCGTCGGGGAACGCCCAACGGATCGGGTGCGTCACCGAGAACACCCAGCGTCCGCCCGGCCGCAGCACCCGGCGCACCTCGCGCAGCACCCGCACCGGATCGGCGACGAAGGGCAGCGCCCCGTAGGCCGAACACGCCAGGTCGAAGGAGCCCTCGGCGAAGGGCAGGGCGCCGGCGTCGGCCTGGACCAGGGGGAACGCCGACGACGTCGGGGAGGTCTCCCGGATGCGCAGGGCGTGCTGGAGCTGTCGGTGGGAGATGTCCAGCGCCACCGGTCGCGCGCCGCGCGAGGCCAGCCAGCGCGAGCACTGGGCCGCTCCGGCCCCGAGTTCCAGCACCGACCGGCCGGCCAGTGCCTCCGCCGGGCCCAGGAGGCCGGCCTCCTCCTCGTCCAGGCCCTCCGGGCCCCACACGAAGCGGTCGTCGCCGAGGAAGTCGCCGTGCTCGCGCTGGTAGTCGTCCGCGTTCCGGTCCCACCAGCCGCGGCTGGCCCGGCTGCTCTCCGCGGCGCCGCTGTGGCGGCGGGTGACCTCTGGTTCGGTGTCTTGGTTCATGGCGCCCGTCGTCGTAGCCTTCGGTTCCGGCACGGCCGTCCGCGGCGCTCGGTGGGCCGTCGGGGCCTTCCCGGCGGAGGGCCGGACGAGGGGGGTTCCGGACGTGACCGGGGTGACGTGTGCCGGAAATGAGATGTGAGCCCGGTGTGTCCTCGTTCGTGCATTGACCCCGCCCGGCTGCCCCCGTATGCTACAAGTTGCGCTGCGGGCCTGCGCGCCTCGGACGGAGCAGGTCGCGCTCGCATCTGTTGTATGTCCCCTCGGTGTGTCGAGGTGCTTGTGGTTTCCTCGGGAATCCTTCGACAGGCGCCTCCCAGGCTGTCCGGCTTCGGCAGTGCGATACGGGCTCTCGGCGTAGCAGTACCTACGACTTCAATGTCCGTACCGGAGCCCTTTTCCACATGACGAGCAGCACCGAGACCACCGTGACCACCCCGCAGGTTGCGGTCAACGACATCGGTTCCGAGGAAGCCTTCCTCGCCGCGATCGACGAGACGATCAAGTACTTCAACGACGGCGACATCGTCGACGGCGTCATCGTGAAGGTCGACCGGGACGAGGTCCTGCTCGACATCGGCTACAAGACCGAAGGCGTCATCCCTTCCCGCGAGCTGTCGATCAAGCACGATGTCGACCCGAACGAGGTCGTCGCCGTCGGTGACGAGATCGAGGCCCTGGTCCTCCAGAAGGAGGACAAGGAGGGCCGCCTGATCCTCTCGAAGAAGCGCGCCCAGTACGAGCGTGCCTGGGGCACCATCGAGAAGATCAAGGAAGAGGACGGCATCGTCACCGGTACCGTCATCGAGGTCGTCAAGGGCGGTCTCATCCTCGACATCGGCCTCCGTGGCTTCCTCCCGGCCTCCCTGGTCGAGATGCGCCGTGTCCGCGACCTCCAGCCGTACGTCGGCAAGGAGCTCGAGGCCAAGATCATCGAGCTGGACAAGAACCGCAACAACGTGGTCCTCTCCCGCCGCGCCTGGCTGGAGCAGACCCAGTCCGAGGTTCGCCAGACCTTCCTCACCACCCTGCAGAAGGGCCAGGTGCGGTCCGGCGTCGTCTCCTCGATCGTCAACTTCGGCGCCTTCGTGGACCTGGGCGGCGTGGACGGTCTGGTCCACGTCTCCGAGCTGTCCTGGAAGCACATCGACCACCCGTCCGAGGTCGTCGAGGTCGGCCAGGAGGTCACGGTCGAGGTCCTGGACGTCGACATGGACCGCGAGCGCGTCTCCCTGTCGCTGAAGGCGACCCAGGAAGACCCGTGGCAGCAGTTCGCCCGCACCCACCAGATCGGCCAGGTCGTCCCCGGCAAGGTCACCAAGCTGGTGCCGTTCGGTGCGTTCGTCCGCGTCGACGAGGGCATCGAGGGTCTGGTCCACATCTCCGAGCTGGCCGAGCGCCACGTGGAGATCCCCGAGCAGGTCGTCCAGGTCAACGACGAGATCTTCGTCAAGGTCATCGACATCGACCTGGAGCGTCGCCGCATCAGCCTCTCGCTGAAGCAGGCCAACGAGGCCTTCGGCGCCGACCCGCTGGCGGTCGAGTTCGACCCGACCCTGTACGGCATGGCCGCGTCCTACGACGACCAGGGCAACTACATCTACCCCGAGGGCTTCGACCCGGAGGCCAACGACTGGCTGCCGGGCTACGAGAAGCAGCGCGAGGAGTGGGAGCGCCAGTACGCCGAGGCGCAGCAGCGCTTCGAGCAGCACCAGGCGCAGGTCCTCAAGTCCCGCGAGGCCGACGCCCAGGCGGAGGCCGAGGGCACCGGCGGTGCCGGCGGCCAGCAGGGCGGCGGCGGTGGCGGCTCGTACTCCTCGGAGTCGGACGACAGCTCCGGTGCGCTGGCCTCGGACGAGGCTCTGGCGGCCCTCCGCGAGAAGCTCGCGGGCGGCCAGAGCTGATCTGACCCGGTCCCGTCCGGCCGCTTCGCCGGCGGAGCACGGCAGAGCCCGAGCAGGGCCCCCTTCCCGACGCGGGGGAGGGGGCCCTGCGGCGTTCCCGCACCACCCCCCTCCGCAGGGGCCGCCGGAACGGCGGCGCTCCCTCCGCCCGGCGGGACGGACCGAGCCCGGCGGCGGTCGCGGTACGGAGGCGTGGCACCATCGTGATCACGAAGGACCTTCGGTCACCCGACCACGGGAATGCGCACGCGGCGACGGACGTTGCCGACACAGGGAAGCGACACGGAGGAGCGGCAGCAGTGCTGGACCCGCAGGGTTTGTACGAGTGGGATCCGACCGGCCTGGTGGAGGCCGAGAGGATCGTCGGCGAGCCGGGCAGCGCCGGTCTCGTCATGCTCCACCACTTCGAGGGCTTCATCGACGCCGGCGAGACCGGAGGGCAGATCGTCGAGAAGCTGTTGGAGCACCGGCCGCACCGAACCGTCGCCCGCTTCGACGTGGACCGCCTCATCGACTACCGGGCCCGTCGCCCGATGATGACCTTCCGGCGCGACCGCTGGGTCTCCTACGACACCCCCCGGCTGGAGCTGCGGCTGCTGCGCGACGCCACCGGCGCCCCCTTCCTGCTGCTCGCCGGTCCCGAACCGGACGTGGAGTGGGAGCGCTTCGTCGCCGCCGTGCGCTCCATCGTCGAACGGCTCGCGGTGCGGCTCTCCGTCGGCTTCCACGGCATCCCCATGGGCGTCCCGCACACCCGCCCGGTCGGGCTCACCCCGCACGGCAACCGCTTGGACCTGACCCCTCCGCGGCAGACCCCCTTCGAGGAGGCCCAGGTCCCCGGCAGCGCCGCCGCGCTGCTGGAACTGCGGCTCGCCGAGGCAGGGCACGACGTGCTGGGCTTCGCCGCGCACGTGCCGCACTACATCGCCCGATCCACCTACCCCGACGCCGCGCTGACCGTGGTCGAGTCCGTCACCGCCGCCACCGGCCTGGTCCTGCCGGAGGTCGCGCACGCGCTGCGCACGGACGCGCACCGGGTGCGGAACGAGATCGAGCGGCAGCTCGCGGAGGGCGACGGCGAACTGGTCGCGGTCGTCCGCGGGTTGGAGCAGCAGTACGACGCCATGGCCGGGGCCGAGACCCGGGGCAGTCTGGTCGCCGAGCCCGTCGACCTGCCGTCCGCCGACGAACTGGGCGCCGTCTTCGAACGCTTCCTCGCCGAGCGGGAGGGCGAGGGCGACGGCGGGACGGGCGAGGCCGGCGGGGACGCCGGAACCGAGGGTCGCCGCCCCTGAGGGTGCCCGGCCGGGCGTTTCCGGGTCCGGGACCGCGTGGGGCCCGTCGGCCCGCGCTTGGGTAGTCTGGCGGCGCCGCGGCGGCGGAACGGGTCCGTGCCGCGGTGTGCGGGCCCGCCTCCGGAGCGGGGCGTGACGTGGACGACGACGGTACGGGTGGAGGCACGACATGCTCTCCGTGGGGCTGACGGGCGGGATCGGCTCGGGCAAGAGCGAGGTGGCACGGCTGCTCGGCGAGCACGGGGCCGTGATCATCGACGCCGACCGGATCGCCCGCGAGGTCGTGGAACCCGGAACCGAGGGGCACGCGGCCGTGGTCGCCGAGTTCGGCGAGGAGGTCCTCGCCCCCGACGGCACCCTGGACCGTTCCAGGCTCGGTGCCATCGTCTTCGGCGACTCCGAGCGGCGCGAGGCGCTCAACGCGATCGTCCACCCCTTGGTCGGGGCCCGCTCCGCCGAACTCCGACAGGCGGCGGACGAGGACGCGATCGTCGTCCACGACGTGCCGCTGCTGGTGGAGAACGGTCTGGCCCCCCTCTACGACCTGGTGATCGTCGTCGACGCCCCCACCGAAACCCGGCTCGACCGCCTGGTGAGGCTGCGCGGCATGGCCGAGGCCGATGCCCGCAGCCGGATGGCGGCCCAGGCCACCCGGGAGCGGCGGCTGGCGGCCGCCGACATCGTCGTCGACAACGGCGGTTCCCTGGAGGAGCTCCGGGAACGGGTGGCGGAGGTCTGGCGACGGCTGCGCGACCGCGCTTGACCGCCGCCCGGGCCGGGAAGGCTCATCCACACGGGGAACCCGGAGCCCTCAGGGGCCGGGAGGAACCGGAGGGAATACGGCCGCGCGGCGACGCGTTGCCGTGGCGGTGCGACCACGGCGGCCGCGGCGTCCCCGACGTCCCGCGGCGCCCCGGAACCACCACCCGTACCCGATGACCCGTGATCCCGTGGAACGCGAAGCGGCCGATCCGGGTCGAGGAGGCGTCGACGTGCACGAGGCCACGCCCGAGACCCATGTCATCCAGTACCGCGCCGCGGAGCAACTGTTGGCCGCCCGTGACCCCAGGGGAGCCCTGAAGCTCCTGGAGTCGGTGGTGGCCGCCTTTCCGGAGAAGACCTCCGTGCGCCTGCTGCGCGCCCGGGCCTTCTTCCTCGGCGCCCAGTTGCGCGCCGCCGAGGAGGAGTTCCAGGTCGTCCTGGAACGCGAACCGGACAACGCCTTCGCCCACTTCGCCCTCGGCCGCACCCTGGAACGCGCCGGCCGGGACGGCGAGGCGCTGCGCCATTTCCGTCTCGCCGCGGCACTGGACCCCCGACCGGACTTCTGGGAGGCGGCCCGCTTCGGCGACCACGCCGCCTGAGGAGCCTTCGCCGGCGCGCCGCCCGCTCCGACGCCGGGGCGGGCGGCGACGGGTGCCCCGCCCGTCGTGCCCGTCGCCGCCCGTCGCGTCGTCCGTCGTCAGCCGCGCGCGGCCCGGGGCATCGACAGTCCCAGTGAACCGGTCACGAAGAACGTCCCCTCCACGTGGTCGCCCGGTACCGGAGCGCGCGGGAGCAGGTCGTCGGCCGCGGCGACGTCCACCTCGATCCCGCCGAGCGTGCGCACCCGCAGCCGGTGGAACGCCCCACCGCCGATCTCGCTCTCGACGCGCTCGGCCCCCACCACCCCGCCCGCGAACATCGCGTGGGCGGTCGGGGCCCATTCCGGGCCGGCCTCGTCCGGGCGGAACAGGCCGCAGGGGACGAGGAAGTCCGGTGCGAGCCGGGGGCCGGGGCCGTCCTGGGCCGCGTCGTACGCCGCCGCGTCCGGGTACAGGGCGATCCGCTCGGCGAGCGCGCCCAGCCGCAGCCGTCCCTCGGCGGGCGCCCCGGCCTCCGTTCCGCCCAGCGCGCGCAGTTCGGCGCGGTCGGTCAGTTCCACCGGCAGGGGACACAGCGGCCGCCCGCCCTCCGCGTCGAGCAGTTCCACGTGCGCGGTCCCGTCCGGGGCCAGGGCGATCCCGCGCACCGGAACCGGGGCTCCCCGCGGGACCAGGGCGGGCAGGACGTACGCCAGGGCTCCCCGCGCATCGATCTCCAGTTCGACGCGCGAGCCTCCCGCGCCCGTCCACACCACGCGCGTCGCGCCCCCGCCGACGGGCTCGGCCCGTCCGAGCCCGTACAGTCGTCGCAGCAGCTCGCCGTACTCCTCCCGGCTGTCGACCCGGATGCCGATGGCGTCGAAGTGACCGGACATGGTGGAACACCCCCGTGGGACGGACCTGTGTGACGGCATCCCACCGTCCTCCCCGACGGAGTGGGGGGCAACCGGGTTTTCCCCGGCGGCCCGGCGGCATCATGACCATGGGCGGGCGCGGAAGACCCGCCCGCGCCCGTACCGCCGAGCCCCTGGGACCGCCCGTGACGCCACGACACCGCCACCGCCACCACGCCACCGCCGCGGGCACCGCCGCCCCCGCCGCTCTCGCCCTGGCCGCCGCGCTGGCCCTGGGCGGTTGCGGGACGATCGGCGACGAGACGAGCGGCGGCCGTGGGCCCACCGCCTCCGACGGCCACGCCGTCAGCCCGTTGGAGAACGAGGAGGGCACGGAGCCGGGGCTCGCCCCCGTCGTCTCGGAGGCGGACCGGGAGGAGGCGCGCCGGATCATCGACGGGCTGGCCACCAGGGGGCGCGGCCCGAGGACCGGCTACGACCGCGACGAGTTCGGCTACGCCTGGATGGACACCGCCGACGGGGTGCCGCTGGTGCGGAACGGCTGCGACACCCGCAACGACCTCCTGAAGCGCGACGGCCGGGAGCTGCGGTTCCGATCCGGCTCCGACTGCGTGGTGGTCTCCATGACGCTGGCCGACCCGTACACGGGCAAGGAGATCGACTGGCGCAAGCAGGACGCCGCCAAGGTGCAGATCGACCACGTGGTGCCGCTGTCGTACGCCTGGCAGATGGGTGCCTCGCGCTGGCCGGAGGACAAGCGCGAGCGGCTCGCCAACGACCCGCTGAACCTGCTGCCGGTGGACGGCTCGGCCAACAGCGCCAAGGGCGACTCCGGCCCCGCCTCCTGGCTGCCGCCGAACAAGCGGATCCGATGCGCGTACGCGGTGCGTTTCGCCCAGGTCGCCCTGGAGTACGAGATGCCGGTGACGGCGGCCGACAAGCGGACGATGGCGCGGCAGTGCGGCGGGTGAGCGGGTGAGCCGCCGGCGCGGGCGGGAGCGCGCCGACGGGCCGCCGAGGCGGTCTGGTGGTACCGCCCTTCCCTCCCCACCATAGGGGCACCGAACGCGCGACCCGCCGAGCCCCCACCGGGAGGAACCGTGAGACGCCCGCCTCTCCTCGTGTCCGTGTCGACCGTGCTGATCGCCCTCGCCGCCGTGTTCCTGACGGCTCCCGCCGCGTCGGCCGCGCCGACCGCCCTGCGCGGCGGCGACCGGCTGTACGGAGCCGGCGGCGCCGTCTGCACGGTGGGCTTCAACGCCCGGGACGGCGGCGGCGCGCCCCACGCCCTCGTCACGGGACGCTGCGCGGCCACGGCCGGCACCTGGTACGCGGACCCGGGGCTGACAGTGCCGGCCGGCACCACCGTCGGCCACAGCTTCCCCGGGAACGACCACGGGGTCATCCGCTACACCAACCCCGCCCTGTCCTACCCGGGCGAGGTGAACCTGGGCGGTGTCTTCCAGGACATCACCGGCGCCGCCGCTCCCCGGGTCGGGCAGTCCGTCTGCCACATCGGTCGGACCACCGGGCGGCACTGCGGCACGGTCACCGCGGTCAACGCCACGATCGACTACGGCGGGGGAAACGTCGTCCACGGCCTCATCCGCTCCAACACCTGTGCGGAGCCGGGGGACAGCGGAGGCCCCGCCTTCTCCGGCACCCTGGCCGTCGGGCTGGTGCTGGGCGGCAGCGGCCACTGCGGGTTCGGCGGCACCACCTACCACCAGCCGGTCGTCGAGATCCTGTCGGCCTACGGGCTGAGCCTGTACTGAGCTTGTACCGAGCCCGTGCCGAGCCGGGCGGAGCGTTCGGGCGTGTCCTTGCGCCGGAGACGCGTGCGCCGGGGCCGTCACCGGCCCTGCCGGGGCGGACCGGCGGCCGTGTGGAGGGGACGCCCGACCGCTGTCGTAGCCGAGGTACGTCACACATATCCGGGCGAGGAGACGAATCGACGGTGTTTCCTCCGGAGCCCGCTCACACCGATGCCCGTTCGGTGACGGCGCCTGTACTCTGCGCGCCGAAGCGATCGGACAGGAGGCGGGGGCCGGTGGGTACGACACGGCGGGCGGTTGTGACCGCGGCGCTCACGGCGGGCGTGGGCCTGCTGGGCGGATGCGGTCGGACGGACGGCACCGAGGGAGACGGCGGTGGCGCCGGACAGCCGACCGGCGCCGGAGACGGGGCCATCCCCCCGGAGGTGGTGGGGAGTTGGAGCACCGACGGGTCGAACACCTTCGACTCGACCGTCTACAGCTTCTACGAGGACGGCGTCTTCACCGAGGAGACGGGGGTGGTCCGACGCACCGGCCGCTACGAGGTCGGAGGCACCACGCTGCTGACCTTCCCCGACGAAGGCGACCCGAAGGCCTTCGAGTGGCGAATCGGCGACGGTGGCTGCCTCTATCTCGACGAGGTGAGGCACTGCCCCTACTCGTGACCCCGGGCGATGGTCGTCGGGCGCCCCGGCGGGCCGCTCCCGGCCGGTCGCCTCAGTGGGCCGCCGCCGGTGGGGGCGGCACGTGACCGCACAGGCGGCGGCAGACGACCGTCGGGCCGGTGCCGGATCCCGCCCCGACCGGAGGCCGTCCGGCGTGCTCTCCACCCGCCGCCGGACGGCACCGCGTCCGGATCGGGCTCCGGTGGAACGAACGACCGAGGCAGCAGAGTCGGGACGGGGACGGGGACGCGAAGCGGGAGGGAGGCAACACGCCCACACCGTATCGGCCCGGGTCGCTTCTGAACACGCCACCGCGGGCCACCCGCACACCGGCCGGGCGGCCCGGCGGACGGTCCGGCGCGGGGCTCCCCGCGCGAGGGACTACCTGCGGGCGCCGACGGCCAGGACGGTGGGGGTGGGGGAGCCCTCTTCGGCGAACCGTTCGAGGGCCAGGCCCGCGTCGAGGAAGGTGTGCAGCAACTCGGGCAGGGGCGGGCGGGCGGCGCCGGGGCGGTCGACGAGGGCGTCACGGAAGCAGGGGTGCACGCCGATGTGCACGAACACCCCGCCGGGACGCAGGACCCGCGCCACCTCCCGCAGCACCGCCGGACGGTCGGGCACGTCGGTGAGGGCCGGCACCGCGACGACGGCCGGGACGGACGAGTTCCGCACCGGCAGGCGTCCGGCGTCCGCCCGTGCCACGGACAGCCGGCCACGGGTGCCGTGCGGCGGCCCGGCGGAGAGGGCGACACCGAGCGGGGTCCAGCCCAACGCGCGGACGACGGACGCGTGGGCGCCGGTGCCACAGCCGATGTCCAGGCAGGGGCCGGTGCCCTCGCCGAGGAGATCGCGCAGCAGAGCGCCCAGGTCGAGGGGACCGTCGGCCCCGGGCCGGGGCGGGAGGTCGTCGGGGAGTACCGCCCCGTGCCGGTTCGTGATCTCGTCGTACGCCGCTGCCCGCGTCATGCCTCTCCCGGGTCGTCCGTGTCCCCGTCCCGTCTACGGGCCGCGGAGGAGGATCGCTCCGGGTTCCGCTCACGGCGGAACGTCCGCCGGACCCCGAGGCCCCGAGGGCCGGGACGCGGGAACGGCGAACGGCGTGGCGACCGGGGAAGTCGCCACGCCGTTCGTCCGTCACCGGCCGGAGCCGGGCGCCGTCGCCGGTGCCGCGCCGAGGAAGGCCGTTTCCGCGGCCGCCCGCCCGACCGGCCGCCCGCCCGACCGCCCGCCCGACCGGCCGCCCGACCGGCCGTGCGGCCCTCCGGCGGGCCCGGGACGGCTCCGGACGCGGTTCCCGGGTGGACGTGGAGGGCGTGCCGCGCCTCCCACCGGGGAACGTGACGGGAGGCGTGGCGCCGGACGGGGCGAGGCTCACCCCGAGGCTCGATCGGGTGGTGCACAGCCTCCACCGGCGGCACGGCCGGCGCCGACCGGAAACGGTCGGCCCGCGCGGGGGCACGGCACAACCGGGCGCCCCGCGCCCACCCCGTTCCGCAACACCGTCGCCGAGGAGGCACCGTGAACGGTCGACTCACCCCCCTGCCCGAAGACTGGCGACGCGCGCTCGCGATCGTCGCGCACCCCGACGACCTGGAGTACGGCGCGGCCGCCGCCGTCGCGCACTGGACCGCGTCCGGAAAGGAGGTCTCCTACCTGCTGGTGACGCGTGGTGAGGCCGGGATCGCCACCATGGAACCGGGCGAGGCGGCCCGTGTGCGGGAGGCCGAACAGCGGGCGAGCGCCGCCGTGGTCGGGGTGGGGAGCGTGGAGTTCCTCGACCACCGGGACGGGGTGATCGAGGAGGGCGTCGCCCTGCGCCGCGAGTTGGCCGCCGCGATCCGCCGCCACCGGCCCGAACTGGTCGTCACGCTCAACCACCACGACACCTGGGACGGCGTCAACTGGAACACCCCCGACCACCGGGCCGTCGGGCGCGCCACGTTGGACGCCGCCGCGGACGCGGGCAACCGGTGGATCTTCACCGACCTCGCCGACCGGGGACTGCGGCCCTGGGACGGGGTGCGCCGGGTGGCGGTCGCCGGGTCGCCGCAGCCCACGCACGCCGTGGAGGTGGGGGAGCAGGACGTGGAGCGGGCCGTCGCCTCGCTCGCCGAACACCGGGCGTACATCGAGGCCCTCAGCGGCCGGGAACCGGCCGAGTACGCCCGCGACGTCGTCACCGGCGTGCTGGACTCCGTCGCTCCGCGCGCGGACGGCCGTCGGGCGGTGGCCTTCGAGGTCCATCCGCGGGGCTGACGCGGCACCCCGCGGGGCGGCTTCGGGGAGATCGAGGAGATCGGCGACGGAGTGGTCGTGGTGCCGTCACACGGCCGGCCCGTCGCCGGGCCCGGGTGGATCACCCGTCGTTCGGATCCGGACGGCGGAGCCGGAGCAGCACGACGAGCACGACGACCGGCAGGAGCACGGCCGCGCCCATCGCGTTGAGCCAACCGTAGCCGGCCTGCGCGACGACCAGCCCGGCGAGCGCGCCGCCCGCGCCCGCGGCGGTGTTCATCGACAGATCGGACAACCCCTGGGCAGCCGCGCGGGAGGACGACGGCACCGCGTCGGTCAGCAGGGTGGAGCCGCCCACCAGCCCGGCCGACCACCCCAGTCCCAACAGGAACAGGCCCACCGCGCTGCGGACGTGGTCGCCGCCCGCCGTGCCGGCCGTCAACGCCGCGCAGGCCAGCAGCACGACACCCGACGAGATCACCGGGATCCGACCGACCCGGTCACAGAGCCGGCCCACCAGGGGCGAGAAGGCGTACATGCCCACGATGTGGATGCTGATCACCAGTCCGATCAGCTCGATGCCCGCGCCGTGGTGGCCGAGGTCGATCGGGGTCATCACCATGATCGAGACCATGGTGGTGTGCGAGCAGGCGACGGCGGTCAGGGCCAACCGGGCCCGGGGCGAGGCGGCGACGGCGGCCACCCCGGCACGCAGTGAGCGGCCCTCCGCCGTCTCCGGGACGGCCGACGGGTCGGCGGCGGCCAGCGCGCGGGCGGTGAGCAGGGGGTCCGGGCGCAGCGCCGCGAGCACCAGCGCGGCGGCCGCCAGGAAGACGGCCGCGCCCCACAGGAAGGGGCCCGCCGCCTCGGGGATCCCCAGGCCCGCCGTGCTGCGCCCGGCCGGAGCGGCGATGTTGGGACCGAGCACCGCTCCGATCGTCGTCGCCCACACCACCGTGGAGATGGCCCGGCCGCGGTGGGCGGGCTCGGCGAGGTCGGCCGCGGCGAACCGGGCCTGGAGGTTGGCGGACGAACCGGCGCCGAAGGCCGCCGTGCCCAACAGCAGGAGGGGGAAGCTGCCGACGGCGGCGGCGAGGGCCACCACGCCACCGCCCACCGCGCCGACCACGTACCCCGTGGCCAGGCCCACCCGGCGGCCACGCGCGGCCGTCAGGGCGGCGAAGGGCAGGGAGAGCACGGCCGTCCCCAGCACCGAGGCCGTCGTCGCCAGACCGGCGAGCCCCTCCGACCCGCTGACCTCCTCGGCCAGCACGGCGGCCAGCGCGATGCCGGTGGCCACGCCCAGGCCGCCCAGGACCTGGCTGAGGACGAGCACCACGGTGGTGCGGCGGCGCAGCGCGGCGAGCCTCTCCCCGGACGGCGGGACGGTGGTGCGGCGGGATATGTCCGAAGGGTCGCCGGAGGTGCCGGCCGGAGTGGAGGTGTCGGTCACGGTGGGCAGTCTGCCAGGGCCCGGCGGACGAGGGGGGCGAGAGAGGCGAGGGGAGGGGGCGAACGCGGAACGGACGGGGGCCGAGCTCAGAACAGCGGCGCGGGCAGGACGCCCTCCAGCGCGAGCAGCGTCCGCTTGGTCTCCAGGCCGCCGCCGAAGCCGCCGATCCCGCCGTCGCTCTCCACCACCCGGTGGCACGGCACCACCACCGGCAGCGGATTGGACCCCATGGCGACGCCCACCGCGCGGGCCGCCCCCGGTTCGCCGACGCGCTCGGCCAGCGTCCGGTACCCGACGACGGTGCCGTGGGGGACGGTGTCGGCCAGCGTCCGCAGCACCCGGCCGTTGAAGCCGGAGGTCAAGGACCAGTCCAGCGGCACCGAGAACTCCCGCAGCGCTCCCCGGAAGTACGCCTCCAACTCCCGCGCGGCCCGCTCCACCGTCCTCCTCCCGTCGGCCGCTCCGCCGGCGCGCCCGCCCTCGTCCTCGCCGGCGGGCACCGGCTCGGCGCCCAGCCGGCCGGCGAGCCGGGCCAGGGACCGACGCACCACCGGTCCGTCGGCGTGGAAGACGACGGTCACCAGTCCCCGGTCCGTCGCCGCGAGCAGGAGGGGGCCGACCGGGGTGTCGCCCAGGACGCTCCACACCGGCCGGGCCGCGCCGACCGGTGCCGTCGGATCAGGTGGTGTCGTGAGGCTCGGTGGTGTCGTGGCCGCCGCCGCTGTCTCCGTCATGTGGCGAGCCTACGGGCGGCCACCGACAAGCGGCCCGTGATCCGGCCACCCGCGCGGTCGCCGGTCGCCCTCCGCACGTCCCGTGCTCACCCCGCGAGGAGGGTCCCGGCCTCCTCCCGCGCCTCCCCCAGGGCGTCCTCCCGGTCGGCGTCCCGGTAGGCGTCCCGGTCGGTGTCGCCCGTTTCGCCCGGGACGGAGCTGCCGGGGCCGGGCCCGGCGGGGGACGCGACGGCGTCCCGGACGACGTCGGGGACGTTGGAGATGATCCCGTCCACGCCCATGCCCGCGACCCGCCGGGCCGTCTCGGCGTCGTTGACCGTCCAGGTGAAGACCTCCAGCGGCTCGCCGTGGACCCCCTTGAGCGCGTGGACCTGCCGCACGTACTCCTCGGACAGGGTGGTGTGGGGTGGGTTGATCTGGTCGGTGAACCGCGCGTACTCCGGCAGTTCCGCCGGCTTCGGGGTGCCGAGGAAGCCGGTCCGCACCGCCGGCGCCTGCTCGTGGACGGCCCGCACCGAGTCGGCCCCGAAGCTCTGGATCACCAGCTTGCTCCGCACGTGCCGCCGGTCCAGCCACCCCTCGCTGCGCAGCTCCCGCAGGATGTCGGCCTCGATGCCCGGGTACAGTTCCGGCCGCTTGATCTCCAGCAGCAGGTTCTGCCGGGTGAGGTTCAGGCGGCGCAGGAACTGTTCCAGGGTGGGCACCCGCTCGCCCGCGTACCGCGGATCGAACCAGCTCCCCGCGTCCAGCCGGGCGATCTCGGCCGCGGTGAAGTCCGCCACCCGCCAGGGTGCCCGGTCCGGGAAGACCTCCTCCACGTCGGTGGTGCGGCCGAGGGTGGCGTCGTGCATGACGACCAGCTCGCCGTCCCGGGTGCGCTGCACGTCGTTCTCCACCCACTGCACGCCCAGCTCCCGGGCGGCGTCGACGGCGGCCAGGGTGTTCTCGGGGGCGTACCCGGAGGCGCCGCGGTGCGCGACGGGGACGGGTGGCTCGGGCGGCGCGCCGTGGGCGGGGGAAACGGTGAGGGCGAGCGCGCACAGGCCGGCGAGCGAACCGGTGACGACGGGGGCGGGGCGTAGGGACACGGGGACTCCTCACGTCTGTCGGTGCACCTGACTACACAGAGCATTCCGGTATCCGCGGTCGGTTAGCTGGGCGGGAAGTGGACAGAACCTGAACGCGCTACGGAAAGCCCTCGCCGGTGCCGGTGCCGGTGCCGGTGCCGACGCCGGCACCGGTTGTCGGTGGGGGGACGTACGGTGGTGGACATGCGGCCCGTGACTCAGATCGAACGCAGGGTGGCGCCCTTCCAGGTCGTCAGCCCCTACCAGCCCAACGGTGACCAGCCCGCGGCCATCGACGAGCTGGAGAAGCGCGTCAAGGCAGGCGAGAAGGACGTCGTCCTGCTGGGCGCGACCGGCACCGGCAAGTCGGCCACGACCGCGTGGATGATCGAGCGGCTCCAGCGGCCGACGCTGGTGATGGCGCCGAACAAGACACTGGCCGCCCAGCTCGCCAACGAGTTCCGGGAGCTGCTGCCGAACAACGCGGTCGAGTACTTCGTGTCGTACTACGACTACTACCAGCCCGAGGCGTACGTCCCGCAGACGGACACCTACATCGAGAAGGACTCCTCCATCAACGAGGAGGTCGAGCGGCTGCGGCACAGCGCGACCAACGCGCTCCTCACCCGCCGCGACGTGGTCGTGGTCGCCTCCGTCTCGTGCATCTACGGCCTGGGCACCCCGCAGGAGTACGTCGACCGGATGGTGCCGCTGAAGGTGGGCCAGGAGATCGACCGGGACGAGCTGCTGCGCCGCTTCGTGGACGTCCAGTACACCCGCAACGACATGGCCTTCACGCGCGGCACCTTCCGGGTGCGCGGCGACACGATCGAGATCTTCCCGGTCTACGAGGAGCTCGCCGTCCGCATCGAGATGTTCGGCGACGAGGTCGAGGCCCTGACCACCCTTCACCCGATCACCGGTGAGGTCGTCTCCGAGGAGCGGGAGCTGTACGTCTTCCCGGCCTCCCACTACGTGGCGGGCCCCGAGCGCATGGAGCGGGCCATCGCCGGGATCGAGGCCGAACTGGAGGAGACCCTCGCCCGGATGGAGCGGCAGGGCAAGCTGCTGGAGGCCCAGCGGCTGCGGATGCGCACCACCTACGACATCGAGATGATGCGGCAGATCGGCACCTGCTCCGGCATCGAGAACTACTCGCTGCACATCGACGGCCGCGAGAAGGGCTCCCCGCCGCACACCCTGCTGGACTACTTCCCCGAGGACTTCCTCCTCGTCATCGACGAGTCGCACGTCACCGTCCCGCAGATCGGCGCCATGTACGAGGGCGACGCCTCGCGGAAGCGGACCTTGGTCGACCACGGCTTCCGGCTGCCGTCGGCGATGGACAACCGGCCGCTGAAGTGGGAGGAGTTCCTGGAACGCATCGGGCAGACGGTCTACCTGTCGGCCACTCCCGGACCGTACGAGCTGTCGCGCTCCGACGGCGTGGTGGAGCAGATCATCCGGCCCACCGGCCTGGTCGACCCGGAGGTCGTGGTCAAGCCCACCGAGGGGCAGATCGACGACCTAGTGCACGAGATCCGCACCCGCACCGAGCGGGACGAGCGCGTCCTGGTCACCACGCTGACCAAGAAGATGGCCGAGGACCTCACCGACTACTTCACGGAGCTGGGCATCCAGGTCCGCTACCTGCACAGCGACGTGGACACCCTGCGCCGCGTCGAGCTGCTGCGGGAACTGCGCGCCGGCGAGTACGACGTGCTGGTCGGCATCAACCTGCTGCGCGAGGGTCTGGACCTGCCGGAGGTCTCCCTGGTGGCCATCCTCGACGCCGACAAGGAGGGATTCCTGCGCTCGGGGACCTCCCTGATCCAGACCATCGGCCGCGCGGCGCGCAACGTCTCCGGCCAGGTCCACATGTACGCCGACAAGGTCACTCCGGCGATGGAGAAGGCCATCGACGAGACCAACCGACGCCGGGCCAGGCAGATCGCCTACAACGAGGCGCACGGCATCGACCCGCAGCCCCTGCGCAAGAAGATCAACGACATCGTGGCGACGATCGCGCGGGAGGAGATCGACACCCGGGAGCTGCTGGACAGCGGCTACCGCAAGGCCGGTGCCGGGGAGGAGCGCAAGGGTCGCGCGCCGGTCCCCGAACTCGGCCGGGAGGCCCGCGGAAAGGGCCGGGGGAAGACCGACCGGCCCACCGACCGGCCCGCCGCCGAACTGGCCGAACTCATCGACGAGATGACCGAACGCATGCGGGCCGCCGCCGCCGAGCTGAAGTTCGAGGTGGCCGCCCGACTGCGCGACGAGGTGGGCGAACTGAAGAAGGAGCTGCGGCAGATGAGGGAGGCGGGCCTGCGGTGACGGGCCGGTCGGGGAAGTGTCGCGGGAGCGATACAAATCCCGGTCGTGCCGTTTGGGCCGTCACCGGCGGTGCATAGGGTTCGTGGCGGTCGTCACCGACGGCCGTTGCTCAGGCGAGGCAGGAAAGAGGGGAACGCACGTGACGGTCAACTTGTCCAAGGGACAGGCGATCAGCCTGCAGAAGTCCGACGGGGGGACCCTGACCGCGGTGCGGATGGGGCTCGGCTGGCAGGCCGCCCCCCGCCGCGGTCTGTTCGGGCGGCGCACGAAGGACATCGACCTCGACGCCTCGGCCGTGCTCTTCGCGGGGAACGAGCCGAAGGACGTCGTCTTCTTCCGTCACCTGGTGAGCGACGACGGTTCCGTGCGCCACACCGGTGACAACCTGGTCGGCGGTGTCGGACAGGGCGGGGACGACGAGGCGATCCTGGTGGACCTCCAGCGGGTCCCGGCCCGTATCGACCAGATCGTCTTCACCGTGAACTCCTTCACCGGCCAGACCTTCGCCGAGGTGGAGAACGCGTTCTGCCGCCTGGTGGACGAGACGAACGGTCAGGAACTGGCGCGCTACACCCTCACCGGCGGCGGCCGGTACACCGCGCAGATCATGGCCAAGGTGCACCGGCAGGGCACCGGTTGGCAGATGACCGCCCTGGGCACCCCCACCGACGGCCGTACCTTCCAGGACCTGATGCCGGCGATCCTGCCGCTGCTGTAGACGTCGGGGAGCCCAGGGGCGGGGTCCGTCGACCCCGTCGCCGGGCCCCGTGCCCGGCCCCAAGGCGCCCGGCGGGCCGCCGAACGACGCGGGGGCGATGCGCGAGCGATCGTGACTTTACCTCCCATTGGCATTCCTTTACTCTGTCATGAGCGGAGGGGAGTACTCCCGATCAGCGGCGTTCCGTCAATACGGGCCGGGTGTGACCGGTCCCGGGGCGTCGGTCCGTGGCCCGACGGGCTCGGACGGAGGAGACCTCCGGCAACCAGAGCCGGAGGATTTCCCGTATGGATGTCTCCTTGAACGTCTGGGTGCTGACCGTCGTCGGTCTGTGCGCCCTGATCGCCGTCGACTTCTTCATCGGACGCAAACCGCACGAGGTCTCCATCAAGGAGGCCGGCATCTGGACGGTCGTCTGGGTCGTCCTCGCCATCCTCTTCTGCGGTGGTCTCTACGTGGCCGCCGGCGGCCGGCCCGCCGGCGAGTTCGCCGCGGGGTACATCACCGAGAAGTCCCTCAGCGTCGACAACCTCTTCGTCTTCGTCCTCATCATGGCGAAGTTCGCGGTACCGACGATCTACCAACAGCGTGTGCTGATGATCGGCGTTCTCATAGCGCTCGTCATGCGCGCCGTCTTCATCGCCGCCGGTGCCGCGCTGATCTCCGCCTTCTCCTGGATCTTCTTCGTCTTCGGCGGTTTCCTGATCTGGACGGCCTGGAAGCTGGTCCGCGAGGCCCGTGCCGAGGAGCAGGGCCACGAGGACGAGGCCTACGAGGAGAACCGCCTGCTGAAGACGGTCGAGCGGCGCTTCCCCTCGACCTCGGAGTACCACGGCACCAAGCTGTTCGTCATCGAGAACGGCAAGCGGCTGATGACTCCGATGCTGATCGTCATGCTCGCCATCGGCAGCACCGACCTGCTGTTCGCCCTGGACTCCATCCCCGCGATCTTCGGACTGACCCAGGACCCGTACATCGTCTTCACCGCCAACGCCTTCGCCCTGATGGGCCTGCGCCAGCTGTACTTCCTCATCGGCGGCCTGTTGAAGAAGCTGGTCCACCTCTCCTACGGCCTGTCCATCATCCTCGGTTTCATCGGTGTCAAGCTCGTGCTGCACGCCTTCCACGAGCAGGGCGTCCACGTCCCGGAGATCTCCACCCCCGTCTCGCTCGGCGTGATCTGCGCGGTGCTGGTCGTCACCACCCTCACCAGCCTCCGCGTCTCCCGTCGGCAGGCGCGGGAGGAGCAGGAGCGACAGGGCACGACGGCGGCGCGGCGCGACTGACCGGCGGCGGTACGGCGGCGGTGCGGCGGGGCATCCGGCCCGCCGCACCGCCGCCTCGCGTCACCGCACGACCGTGACCCGCGCCCGGCGACGCTCACCGCTCACGGTCACCGCGACCTCCACCGTGCCCGGTCGCAGACCGGTCAGGGTGCCCGCCTCGGAGTCCAGGACCGCGACGCAGTGTCCGCGGGCCCGCTTCGCCTCACCCGTGCACAGCCCGCGCGAGCCGGACCAGTCCGCGCTCAGCGGCCGTCCCACCGGAACCGTCCGGGCCGAGGCCCCCGAGCCCTGGACGACCGCCGCGGAGACCTCTCCCGGCGCGCCGCCCGCCTCCACCGTCTCCGGCGCGTCGAGGGAGAGGCCGTCGACGTGGGCGCGGGTCTGCACCGAGATCCAGTCCCGCCCCGCGTCCCGCGCCTCCCGGTCGACGCCCACCAGCGACCAGCCGCTGAAGCCGCCCTCGTCGGCGGGCGCGGCCGGTGCCTTGCCCGCGTTGCCGTTGACCAGGTACGGCACGCCGGCCACCCGGGAGGCGTGGAAGACGCCGACGTGCGAGCCGATGAACGCCGCGCCCTTGCCGGTGCGGTGGCGGAAGTCGCCCAACCAGTCCTCCAGCAGGTCCGCCTCGTACCGGTCGGTGAGCCGGCTGCCCTGCTGCGGGGTCGGGTCGCGCGGCGGTACGTGCGCCAGGACGACGACCGATCCGATCCCGCGGTCCCGGGCCGCGGCGTCGAGCCGCTCGCGCACCAGGCGGATCTGTTCCCAGCCGCCTCCGCGCAGGGTCAGCGAGGAGGTGTCCAGGGTGATGAAACGCGTGCCCTTGTGGTCGAAGACGCGGTGGGTCTCGCCGAACTCCGCGCGGAAGGCGTCGATGGAGCCGCCCATCACCTCGTGGTTGCCCGGCACGTAGTACCAGGGCACCTCGTCGCCCAGCTCCTCCTCCAGCATCCGGCGGGCGAAGGCCAGGTCCTGCGGCGAGCCCTCGTCCACCCAGTCGCCGTTGACCACCACGAAGTCGGGCCGGGCCGCCCGCACCTCCCGCAGGGTCCGCCGGGCCTGGCGCACCAGTGGGCTGTCGGGGTCGCGGGCGACGAACTGGGCGTCGGAGACCACCGCGAAGCGCCAGTCGCGGCCCGCGGTGTCGGCGGCCGTGGAGATCAGCGGGTCCCGGTGCTCCACGGTGTCGGGCAGGGCGACGTCCGGCGGGACCCGGGCGGTCAGCCCGTCCAGGACGACCGCGCCGTCGTACTGCTCGGCGGCACGGGTCTCGGCCAGGTAGAACCGCCGGACCCGCAGCGGGTGGGCGACGCCCTCGGGCACCTCGAAGACGACCTGCCGCCAACCGGTCCAGGTGACGTACGGGCCGCGCAGCACCTGGGCGGTGCCGGCCGCGTCGGTCAGATGGAGGGAGGGCCAGGCGCCGTGCCCGTCCCCCTTGAGCCACAGGGCGAAGCTCTGCGGCCGGCCCGGCACCTCGATCTGACGGGGCGGGTTGGCGTAGGCGGCGCGGGTCGCGGTGGACCGGGTGAAGTCGTAGGTCATCCGCAGCCCGGCGCCGTCGCGTCCCTCGGGGACGGCGGCCAGGGAACCGGAGGCCCGGGCGGCGCTGAAGGTCCACTCCCCGGCGTCCTCGAAGTCCGCCACCGGAAGGTCCCGCAGGCCGACGGTGACGGCCAGGACCGCCGTCGCGTCCTCGCCGCCCCCGGCGCCCCGCACCGTCGCCCGGACCAGCCCGGAGACCGACCCGGTGCCGTCGGCCGCGGAGACGGTGAAGTCACCGCCGGTCGGGTCGGGGGCGACGCGGAACAGCGAACGGTCGTAGTCGAGCGTGACGTCCGACGGGTCCACGGGCGCGCTGTGGCCGTCGGCGTCGAAGCCGACGAAACCGAACGATCCCGTGTCGTCCGGTCCGGCCAGCCCGACCCGCTCCCGGGTCGGTTCGATCCGCTCCAGCGGGCCCAGCACGGTCAGTTCCAGGGAACCGCGGGCCCGGCCGAGCCGGGCGACGGCCTCGGTGCGGCCGGTCCGGCGGGCGTGGAAGACGCCGTCGCCGTCCACCCGCCCGATCTCGGGACGGGTGCTGTGCCAGCGGGCGGCGCCGTCCGCCGGGCCGTACGTCTCGTCGTGTCCGGCGGCGGTGAGGGCGCGGGTCAGGCCGGGGAAGACCCGTTCGGGGTGCCCCCCGGGCACGTTGTCCGCCGACGGGGTCCGGGCCGGGTCCGCGGCCGTCTCCACCCGGAAGCCCTCCAGCCGTCCGCTGCCGTCGGGGGCGGTGACGGCCAGTCCGTTGGGCACCTCGCGCTCGGAGCCGTCGGAGGGGCTGTTCTCCACCCGCAGGGTGTCCGAACCGGGTTCCCGGACGACCAGGGTGGAGGAGCCGCCACCGTCGAGGTTCAACGCGTTGTGGGCGCCCAGGTCGTCCATCATCTCGGCCAGTTCGGTGAGGGTGACCCCACCGGAGGCGGCCTGGCGCCCGTCCACGGTCAGCACGTGCAAGGTGGTGCCGTCCCGGGAGAAGCCGACGGCGGTGCGAGGCGCGGCGGTGTTGTTGGGCCGTCCGTCCCAGTTCTGCGGTTCCCCGTCCACGACGAGCACGCCGCGGCCGCCGACGGCCGTGTCCGGCGCCGTGCCGCCGTCCTCCGTGCGCAGCTCGTACTCCCAGCTCACCGCGGTCCCGGGGGACAGCCCGGCCAGTGCCCCGGCTCCCGCGTCGCGACCGATCAGCACGGTGGTGCCCTCGGGGATCGGGCCGCTGCCGGGCGTGTCGGAGACGGAGACGACCCGGCCGGACGAGACGGTCACCTCGGTGACCTCCTCGGCTCCCCCCACGGTCAGGGCGCGGTCGGCCTTGCCCCACCGGGCGTTGTAGGCGCCGATGCCTCCGGCGGGGACGTTGGCGGCGTTGTAGGCGGCCAGCGGCACGGGGCCGTCGGGAAGGGCGAGCGTGCCCTCGAAGTACAGGTCGAGGATGCGGCCGGCACCGTCCGGGCCGAATCCGACCGCCTCGGTGACGCCGGGGGCGGGGGAGTGGGTGACCTCGCCGTCGTCGATGCCGGGACCGAGCGGGGCGCCGGTCCGGTTGATGTCGAAGAAGTCGGCGTTGAAGGCGGCGACGGTGCGTCGACCGGGACCGGGGTCGTGCTCGGCGGCCAGCTCGGAGACGGTGGCGCGGTCGGAGACCCCGCCGGAGGAGAGGTAGTCGACCCCGGCGCCCCCGTCGAGGTCGACGCTGAGGGCGTCGGCGCGCAACCACTTGTCCGGTTCCAACCGGTCGAAGGAGGTCAGGGTGGTACCGGGCGCCACCGGGCGGGTGGTGCGGGAGATCTCCAGGCCCTCGTCCGCGACCGCGGCGGTGCGGGTGTCCGCGGCACGGAGGGAGAGGGAGGGCGGGACGGCGGTGGACGGGACGGCGGTGGCGGACGGCAGCGCGGGCCCCAGGACCAGCGCGGAGACGGCCGCGGCGCACACCACGACCCATTGGCGGACTCTTCTGCTGTGCGACCCTCGTGACACGGACATCACCCACAGACGCTGCGAGAACGTGCGCTCCTTGCGCACCGGCGCCACAGGGTTCCAAGAGCGACCGGTCCACACCAGAGGGCGTGTGCGAACTGCGGGAGAACAACCCGGAAGGAACAACACGCCCACCCCGTCCGGCGGTTGGGCCGGACGGGGTGGGCGGGGGTGGGTGAGGCGCGGTCAGCTGCCAGGGCCGGCGACCAGCCGGCCGCCGGCCACCCGGATCGGGACCTCGGGCAGCGGCTCGTTCGCCGGACCCGCCAGGACCTCGCCGCTGGTGGTGTCGAAGCGGCTGCCGTGGCAGGTGCAGTCGGCCTCCAGTTCGTCCACCGAGGTCAACACACAGCCCGCGTGGGTGCACACCGCGCTGAACGCCTTGAACCGGCCCTCCTCGGACTGTGAGACGACCAGCTTCTGGTCCCGGTAGAGCCGGGAGGCGCCCACCGGGACGGCGTCGGCCGCTCCGAGGTCCAGGGGAGCGGTCGGGACGGCCGGGCTCCGCCTGTCGCCCGAGCCGGGGCCCGAGCAGGCCGTCAGGCCGATCCCGGCGGCCCCGGCGAGGGCCGTGCCGCACAGGACGGTGCGACGGCCGGGAGGCTGGGTGCTCATGGGTCGTTCTTTCCCTTCCGATTCTCAGGGGGTCGGCGGCAGGACATCCTGGAGGAACTTGCCGGTGTGGCTCTCCGGGGCCGCGGCGATCTGCTCCGGGGTGCCCTCGGCCACGACCAGGCCACCGCCGCTGCCGCCCTCCGGGCCCATGTCCACGATCCAGTCCGCCGTTTTGATCACATCGAGGTTGTGCTCGATGACGATCACCGTGTTGCCCTTCTCCACCAGCCCGGACAGCACCTCGATCAGCCTGCGGATGTCCTCGAAGTGCAGACCGGTGGTGGGCTCGTCCAGCACGTAGACCGTGCGTCCGGTGGAACGCTTCTGGAGCTCGGAGGCGAGCTTCACACGCTGTGCCTCGCCGCCGGAGAGCGTCGTGGCGGGCTGGCCCAGCCGGACGTAGCCGAGCCCGACGTCGTTGAGGGTGCGCAGGTGGCGGGAGATCGCCGGGACCGCTGAGAAGAAGTCCAGCGCCTCCTCGATGGGCATGTCCAGCACCTCGGCGATGGACTTGCCCTTGTAGTGCACCTCCAGCGTCTCCCGGTTGTAGCGCGCGCCGTGGCAGACCTCGCACGGCACGTATACGTCCGGCAGGAAGTTCATCTCGATCTTGATCGTGCCGTCGCCGGAGCAGTTCTCGCAGCGGCCGCCCTTGACGTTGAAGGAGAAGCGCCCCGGCTGGTAGCCGCGGACCTTCGCCTCCGTCGTCTCCGCGAACAGGCGGCGCACGTGGTCGAAGACGCCGGTGTAGGTGGCCGGGTTGGACCGGGGGGTGCGGCCGATGGGGGACTGGTCGACGTGCACGACCTTGTCCACCTTGTCGTCGCCCTCGACCCGCACGTGCCGGCCCGGCACCGCCTTCGCGCCGTTCAGCTCCCGCGCCAGATGGGTGTACAGGATGTCGTTGACCAGGGTGGACTTCCCCGAGCCGGAGACGCCCGTGACCGCGGTGAGCACCCCCAGCGGGAACGAGACGTCGATGTCGCGCAGGTTGTTCTCCTTCGCCCCGCGCACCGTCAGCATCCGTTCCCGGTCCACCGGCCGCCGCGCGGCGGGGACGGGGATGCTCTTCTTCCCGGACAGGTACTGCCCGGTCACCGACTTCTCGTTGGCCGTCAGCTCCTTCAGCGGTCCGCTGTGCACCACCTCGCCGCCGTGCTCGCCCGCGCCGGGGCCGATGTCCACCACCCAGTCGGAGGTCTTGATGGTGTCCTCGTCGTGCTCGACGACGATCAGGGTGTTGCCCATGTCCCGCAGCCGCACCAGGGTCTCGATCAGCCGGTGGTTGTCGCGCTGGTGCAGGCCGATGGAGGGCTCGTCCAGCACGTAGAGCACCCCCACCAGGCCGGAGCCGATCTGGGTGGCCAACCGGATGCGCTGGGCCTCGCCGCCGGAGAGCGTCCCGGCGGCACGGTTGAGCGAGAGGTAGTCCAGGCCGACGTCGACCAGGAACCGCAGTCGCTCGTTGACCTCCTTCAGCACCCGCTCGGCGATCACCTTCTCGCGGTCGACGAGCTCCAGGGCGCCCAGGAAATCGGCGCACTCGCTGATCGACATCGCGGAGATCTCCGCGATCGACTTCCCCTGCACCGTCACGGCCAGGACGATCGGCTTGAGCCGGGTGCCCTCGCAGGTCGGACAGGGCACCTCGCGCATGTAGCCCTCGAAGCGCTCCCGGCTGGAGTCCGTCTCGGCCTCCGAGTGGCGCCGCCTGACGAAGGGCACCGCGCCCTCGAAGGGAGTGGTGTACGACCGCTCCCGCCCGTAGCGGTTGCGGTAGCGGACCTGGATCTGCGTCCGGTGGCCGTTGAGCAGGGCCTTCTTCGCGCGCTGCGGCAGCCCGCGCCAGGGGATGTCGGTGCGGAAGCCGAGGGCGTCGGCCAGGGCGCCGATCAGTCGCCCGAAGTACTCCTTGGAGTGGCCGTGGGACCAGGGGTGGATCGCGCCCTCGTCCAGCGACTTGTCCTCGTCGGGGACGATCAGCTCCGGATCCACCTCCATGCGGGTGCCGATGCCGGTGCACTCCGGGCAGGCGCCGAAGGGGGAGTTGAAGGAGAACGAGCGCGGCTCCAGCTCCTCGAACGACAGGTCGTCGTAGGGGCAGTACAGGTGCTCGGAGTACATCCGCTCGCGCTGCGGGTCGTCCTCGTCCAGATCGACGAAGTCGAGGACGACCATGCCGCCCGAGAGCCCGAGCGCGGTCTCCACCGAGTCCGTCAGCCGCCGCTTGGCGCTCCCCTTCACCGTCAGGCGGTCCACCACCACCTCGATGGTGTGCTTCTCCTGCTTCTTCAACTGCGGCGGGTCGGAGAGCTGGACCGTCGCGCCGTCCACCCGGGCGCGGCTGTAGCCCTTGGCCTGGAGCTCGGCGAAGAGGTCGACGAACTCGCCCTTGCGCTCGCGCACCAGGGGGGAGAGCACCTGGAAGCGGCTGCCCTCCTCCAGGGAGAGCACCTTGTCCACGATGGCCTGCGGGGACTGCCGGGAGATCGGGCGCCCGCACTCGGGGCAGTGCGGCTTGCCGATCCGCGCGAACAGCAGACGGAGGTAGTCGTAGACCTCCGTGATGGTGCCGACCGTCGAGCGGGGGTTGCGCGAGGTGGACTTCTGGTCGATGGAGACCGCCGGCGACAGACCCTCGATGAAGTCCACGTCGGGCTTGTCCATCTGCCCCAGGAACTGCCGGGCGTAGGAGGACAGCGACTCCACGTAGCGGCGCTGCCCCTCGGCGAAGATCGTGTCGAAGGCGAGCGAGGACTTGCCCGATCCCGACAACCCGGTGAAGACGATCAGGGAATCCCGGGGGAGGTCGAGCGAGACGTTCTTGAGATTGTGCTCGCGAGCGCCACGGACGATGAGACGGTCGGTCACGCCGGTCGGCACCTTTCGTGTGGAGAAGAGGGGGCGGAGCCCCCGCCCCAGGGTATGGGGAGCGCCGCCGTGATGTCGTACGCGGTGCGCATCGCGAGCCTATAGCACGCACATTCGATTTATGGGCGGTCCCCGTGAGCTTCACCCGAAGGAGTGGCGGGGATAGCTTTGGATCATGACTTCGCCCGCCGTCGACCCGACCGCCGACACCGCCGCCCTCGCAGAGTCCACCGCCCGCCTCCTGGCCGCCGTGGAGAAGCTGGACGACGCCTCGCTCGCCGAGCCGTCCCGACTGCCCGGCTGGACCCGCGGCCACGTCCTGGCCCACCTGTCCCGCAACGCCGACGCCCTGGTCAACGTGCTCGCCGGACGGCCCATGTACTCCAGTGCCGAGGCCCGCGAGGCCGACATCGAGCGCGACGCCCCCCGGCCCCTCGCGGCCCAGCTGGAGGACCTGCGCGGCAGCGCGGCCCGCCTGGACGCGGCGCTGGCCGCCCTCACCGACGAGCAGTGGCGGGCCACCGTCGAGCTGCGCAACGGCGTCACCGACCTGGCCTCCTCCCTGCCGTTTCGCCGCCGCATCGAGATCGAACTGCACCACGTCGACCTCGGCATCGGCTACGAGCTCGGCGACATGCCCGCCTCCTTCACCGACCGGGAACTGGAGAACATGGCCGGGCGGTTCTCGGGGCACCCAGGAGTGAGGCCCCTGGAACTGCGCGTCGAGGACGGCCGGACCCTGCGCACCGGTCGCCCGGCCGGCGACGGGGACGGCACGGGAGGGACGACGGAGGAGACGGTGGTCGTCTCGGGCTCGGCCACCGCGCTCGTCGGCTGGCTCACCGGCCGCACCGACGGCACGGGACTCACCGCCTCCGACACGGCCCTGCCCCCGCTGCCGCCCCTGTAGGCACGCCGGTCGCCCACGCGCGCGTCACCACCGACAGCACCCACCGCAAGGAGTCGCGAGCCCATGCCGTACACCGGAAAGGTCGTGGTCGACGGCCCGGCCGACGTCCACGAACTGACCGACCTGATGATCTCCAAGGTCGCGGTCGGCCCCATGGAGAACAACGCCTACCTGTTGCGCTGTCGCGCCACCGGCGAGCAGTTGCTGATCGACGCGGCCGCCGACGCCGACACCCTGCTCGGCCTCATCGGAGAGGACGGCATCGCCACCGTCGTCACCACCCACCGCCACGCCGACCACTGGCAGGCCCTCGACGCCGTCGTGCGCGCCACCGGTGCCCGCACCCACGCCGGGCGCCACGACGCCGAGGGCATCCCCGTCCCCACCGAGGTGCTCCTGGACGACGGGGACACCGTCACCGTCGGCCGGGTCCCCCTCACCGTCCGGCACCTGAGGGGCCACACCCCCGGTTCCGTCGCGCTCGTCTACGACGACCCGCACGGCCACCCGCACGTCTTCACCGGGGACAGCCTCTTCCCGGGCGGCGTCGGCAACACCCGCGGCGACGCCGAGGCGTTCGCCACCCTGCTGCACGACGTGGAGACCAGGCTCTTCGGCGAACTCCCCGACGAGACCTGGGTCTACCCCGGCCACGGCGCCGACACCACCCTGGGCGCCGAGCGCCCCCACCTGCCGGAGTGGCGCGAACGCGGCTGGTGACCGGGACCACCGCGGACGGAGCGGGGGAGCGCGGCGCCGGCCGCCTCCCCCGTCACACCCCGCCAGTAGGGTGGGCACCATGGCAGACCCCTCCAGCTACCGCCCCAGGCCTGGAGAGATCCCCGACTCCCCGGGGGTCTACAGGTTCCGTGACGAACACGGCCGGGTGATCTACGTCGGGAAGGCGAAGAGCCTGCGCCAGCGCCTGGCCAACTACTTCCAGGACCTGGCGAACCTCCACCCGCGCACGCGCACCATGGTCACCACGGCCGCCTCCGTGGAGTGGACGGTGGTCTCCACCGAGGTCGAGGCGCTCCAGCTGGAGTACTCCTGGATCAAGGAGTACGACCCCCGCTTCAACGTCAAGTACCGCGACGACAAGAGCTACCCCTCCCTCGCGGTGACGCTGAACGAGGAGTTCCCGCGCGTCCAGGTGATGCGCGGCCCCAAGAAGAGGGGCGTGCGCTACTTCGGCCCCTACGCCCACGCCTGGGCGATCCGCGAGACCGTGGACCTGCTGCTGCGGGTCTTCCCCGTGCGCACCTGCTCGGCCGGGGTCTTCAAGCGCTCGGCCCAGATCGGCCGCCCCTGTCTGCTGGGCTACATCGGCAAGTGCTCCGCCCCCTGCGTCGGCCGGGTCACCGCCGAGGAGCACCGCCGGCTGGCGGAGGAGTTCTGCGACTTCATGGCCGGGCGCACGGGCGCGCACCTGCGCCGTCTGGAGCGGGAGATGCACCGGGCCGCCGAGGACATGGAGTACGAGCGGGCGGCCCGGCTGCGCGACGACATCGAGGCGCTGCGGCGGGCGATGGAGAAGAACGCCGTCGTCCTCACCGACGCCACCGACGCCGACCTGATCGCGGTGGCCGAGGACGAACTGGAAGCCGCCGTCCAGATCTTCCACGTCCGCGGCGGGCGGGTGCGCGGCCAACGCGGCTGGGTCACCGACAAGGTGGAGGAGGTCACCGCCGCCGGGCTCGTCGAGCACGCCCTGCAACAGCTCTACGGGGAGGAGAGCGGTGACGCCGTCCCCCGGGAGGTGCTGGTCCCGGCCCTGCCCGAGCCGGCGGAGCCGGTCACGGCGTGGCTCGCCGAGCGGCGCGGCGCGGCCGTCGACCTGCGCGTGCCGCAGCGCGGCGACAAGCGGGCCCTGATGGAGACGGTCCGGCGCAACGCCCAGCAGGCCCTGACCCTGCACAAGACCAGGCGCGCCTCCGACCTGACCACCCGCTCCCGGGCCCTGGAGGAGATCGCCGAGGCCCTCGGGCTGGACTCGGCGCCGCTGCGGATCGAGTGCTTCGACATCTCCCACCTCCAGGGCGACGACGTGGTCGCCTCGATGGTGGTCTTCGAGGACGGGCTGGCCCGCAAGAGCGAGTACCGGCGCTTCCAGATCAAGGGCTTCGCGGGGCAGGACGACGTCCGCTCCATGCACGAGGTGGTCTCCCGGCGCTTCCGCCGCTACCTCCAGGAGCGCCGGCGCACCGGCGAGTGGGCGACGGCGGAGGAGGCCGACGGCACCGCCGGGGCCGAGGGCGGTCACGGCGCCCGGGACGGCCGGGACGACGAGGGAACCGCCCCGGCCGAGCGGCCCGCCGGCGAGCGGAACGGCGAGGCGGGGCGCGAACGGCCGCCGAAGTTCGCCTACCCGCCGCAACTGGTGGTCGTCGACGGCGGCCGACCGCAGGTCGCCGCCGCCCGACGCGCCCTGGACGAACTGGGCGTCGACGACGTCGCCGTGTGCGGGTTGGCCAAGCGCATGGAGGAGGTGTGGCTGCCCGGCGAGGACGACCCGGTGGTCCTGTCCCGCACCAGCGAGGGCCTGTACCTTCTGCAACGGGTCCGTGACGAGGCGCACCGCTTCGCCATCCGTTACCAGCGCGGCAAGCGGTCGAGGTCGATGCGGGAGGGCCCCCTCGACGCCGTCCCCGGCCTCGGGGAGACCAGGAAGCAGGCACTGATCAAGCACTTCGGCTCGGTCAAGCGGCTGCGCGCCGCCACCGTCGAGCAGATCTGCGAGGTCCCGGGCATCGGCCGCAAGACCGCCGAGACCGTGGCCGCGGCCCTGGCGCGGACGGCACCGACCGCCCCGGCGGTGAACACCGCCACGGGTGAGATCCTGGAAGACCGGTGAGCACCGGGGAGACCGAGGACACCGGGACACGACAACGACCACCGGGGGAGAGCGGATGAGCGAGCACACGGAAGACGGAGCACAGGTGGGAACGGACACGGGCACGGACAGCGACAGGGCGGACGCCGGCGCGGGCCCGGCGGTCGCCAAGGGGACCGGCGGGCCCGAGGGCGCGGCCATCCCCGAACTGGTGATCATCTCGGGCATGTCCGGCGCGGGACGCAGCACCGCCGCCAAGTGCCTGGAGGACCTCGGCTGGTTCGTGGTGGACAACCTGCCGCCCGCCCTGATCCCGACCATGGTCGACCTGGGCGCCCGCTCCCAGGGCAACGTCGCGAAGATCGCCGTCGTCGTCGACGTCCGGGGCCGCCGCTTCTTCGACAACCTGCGCGAGTCCCTCGCCGACCTCGACGCCAAGAACGTCACCCGCCGCATCGTCTTCCTGGAGGCCTCCGACGAGGCCCTGGTGCGCCGCTTCGAGTCGGTGCGCCGCCCCCATCCCCTCCAGGGCGACGGGCGGGTCGTGGACGGCATCGCCGCCGAGCGCGACCTGCTGCGCGAGCTGCGCGGCGACGCCGACCTGGTCATCGACACCTCCTCCCTCAACGTCCACGAGCTGCGCGCCAAGCTCGACGCCCAGTTCGCCGGCGAGGAGGAGCCGGAGTTGCGGGCGACGGTGATGTCCTTCGGCTACAAGTACGGCCTCCCCGTCGACGCCGACCTCGTCGTCGACTGCCGCTTCCTGCCCAATCCGCACTGGGTCCCCGCGCTGCGGCCCTACACCGGCCTCAACGACGAGGTCGCCCGGTACGTCTTCGACCAGCCCGGCGCCAAGGAGTTCCTGGACCGCTACGCGGAACTGCTCCAGCTCATCGCCGCCGGTTACCGACGGGAGGGGAAGCGCTACGTGACCGTCGCCGTGGGCTGCACCGGCGGCAAGCACCGCAGCGTCGCGATGTCCGAGAAGCTGGCCCGGCGGCTGGCCGCCGAGGGCGTGGAGACCGTCGTCGTACACCGGGACATGGGACGCGAGTGAGCGTCCGCACCCGAAGGTTGAGGCGCCTGGTCACCACCCGCGTCAGCCGCGGCGGGACCCCGAAGGTGGTGGCCCTCGGCGGCGGCATGGGCCTGTCCGCCTCGCTCGCCGCGCTGCGCCGCATCACCCGCGACCTGACCGCCGTCGTCACCGTCGCCGACGACGGCGGTTCCAGCGGTCGGCTCCGCGACGAGCTGGGTGTGCTGCCTCCCGGCGACCTCCGCAAGGCCCTGGCCGCGCTCTGCGGGGACGACGAGTGGGGGCGGACGTGGGCCCGGGTCGTCCAGCACCGCTTCGTCAGCCGGGGCGAGCTGCACGAGCACGCCGTGGGCAACCTCCTCATCGTCGCCCTGTGGGAACAGCTGGGGGACCACGTGGCGGCCCTGGACCTGGTGGGCAAGCTGCTGGGCGCGCACGGCCGGGTGCTGCCGATGTCCGCCGTCCCGCTGGAGCTGCGGGCCCTGGTGCGCGGCCACGACCCGGCGTGCCCGGAGGAGGTCACCACCGTCCGGGGCCAGGCCACCGTCGCCCTCACCCCCGGCGAGGTGCAGCAGGTGCACCTCGTTCCGCACGATCCGCCCGCCGTCCCCGAGGCCGTCGAGGCGGTCCTGGACGCCGACTGGGTGGTGCTCGGACCCGGCTCCTGGTTCTCCTCGGTGATCCCGCACCTGCTGGTCCCCGAACTCCTCACGGCGCTCACCGAGACCCGGGCGCGCCGGGTGCTGTCGCTCAACCTCGCACCGCAGCCCGGTGAGACCGATGGGTTCTCCCCGCAGCGTCATTTGGAGGTTTTGGCACGGCACGCCCCTAAACTCACCTTCGACGTGGTGCTGGCCGACCGGGCCGCCGTGCCCGACGAGGACGGTCTCCGCGAGGCCGCCGGGCGGTTGGGCGGAACGGTCGAGCTGGCCGAGGTGGCCGCGTCGGGTGGGGGCACGCCCCGGCACGACCCGGAACTGTTGGCCGCCGCGTACGACCGTATTTTTCGAATGCATGGAAGGATCGGCCCATGGCGATGACGGCAGCGGTGAAGGACGAGATCTCTCGGCTTCCCGTCACCCGGACCTGCTGCCGGAAGGCGGAGGTCTCGTCGATCCTGCGCTTCGCGGGCGGACTGCACCTGGTGAGCGGCCGCATCGTGATCGAGGCCGAGTTGGACACCGGCATCGCCGCCCGCAGACTCCGCAAGGACGTCCTGGAGATCTTCGGCCATGCCTCCGACCTGGTGGTGATGGCCCCCGGCGGCCTGCGGCGCGGCAGCCGCTACGTCGTACGCGTGGTGGCGGGCGGCGACCAGCTCGCCCGGCAGACCGGCCTGGTCGACGGCCGCGGCCGCCCCGTGCGGGGTCTGCCGCCGCAGGTCGTCTCCGGCGCCACCTGCGACGCCGAGGCCGCCTGGCGCGGTGCCTTCCTGGCACACGGCTCGCTCACCGAGCCCGGCCGTTCCTCCTCCCTGGAGGTCACCTGCCCCGGCCCCGAGGCCGCCCTCGCCCTCGTCGGTGCCGCCCGGCGCCTCCAGATCTCCGCCAAGGCCCGTGAGGTGCGCGGCGTGGACCGCGTCGTCGTCCGCGACGGCGACGCCATCGGCGCCCTGCTCACCCGGCTGGGCGCCCACGAGTCCGTGCTGGCCTGGGAGGAGCGGCGGATGCGCCGCGAGGTGCGCGCCACCGCCAACCGACTGGCCAACTTCGACGACGCCAACCTGCGCCGCTCGGCCCGCGCCGCCGTCGCCGCCGGCGCCCGCGTGCAGCGGGCCCTGGAGATCCTGGGCGACGACGTGCCCGAGCACCTGGCCGCCGCCGGCCGGCTGCGGATGGAGCACAAGCAGGCGTCCCTGGAGGAGTTGGGGGCGCTGGCCGACCCGCCGCTGACCAAGGACGCCGTCGCCGGCCGCATCCGGCGGTTGCTCGCCATGGCCGACAAGCGCGCCGCGGACCTGGGCATCCCCGGCACCGAGTCGAACCTGACGGAGGAGATGGTCGGCTGACGTCGCGGCCGGCCGCTCCCGGCCCTCGCGCGCGTCTCCTCACCGCCGGTCGCCCCGTCGCGGACCCCTCGCGGACACCCGTCGCGGACACCCGCTCCCGCCCCTTCGGGCCGCCCCGGGCGAACCCCGTGCCGTCCGCCTTCGCCCGCCGCCGAGGCGTCGGTGCGCCACACCGTGTCCGGAAGGTGGTCGATGCCACTTGCCGGCGCCTGGCGCGGTAGGGTCGGAAGTGGTCGGGGACATCCCAAACAGCATTCGTCGGTGTCCGCACCGGCGTACCAACGAGGAGATCGGTTCGTGACGATCCGCGTAGGCATCAACGGCTTTGGCCGCATCGGTCGCAACTACTTCCGCGCGCTCCTGGAGCAGGGCGCGGACGTCGAGATCGTCGGTGTCAACGACCTGACCGACAACGCGACCCTGGTGCACCTGCTGAAGTACGACAGCATCCTGGGCCGCCTCAAGCAGGAGGTCGGCCACACCGCCGACACCATCACGGTGGGCAACCAGACCTTCAAGACGATGGCCGAGCGCGACCCGGCCGCCCTTCCGTGGGGCGAGCTCGGCGCCGACGTCGTCATCGAGTCCACCGGTATCTTCACCAAGCGCGAGGACGCCGCCAAGCACCTCCAGGCCGGCGCGAAGAAGGTCCTCATCTCGGCCCCGGCCAAGAACGAGGACATCACCGTCGTCATGGGCGTCAACCACGAGTCCTACGACGCCGAGAAGCACCACGTGGTCTCCAACGCCTCCTGCACCACCAACTGCGTGGCGCCGATGGCCAAGGTGATGGACGAGAGCTTCGGCATCGTCAAGGGCATGATGACGACCGTCCACGCGTACACCAACGACCAGCGCATCCTGGACTTCCCGCACAAGGACCTGCGCCGCGCCCGCGCCGCCGCCGAGAACATCATCCCCACCTCGACCGGTGCCGCCAAGGCCACCGCGCTCGTCCTGCCGCAGCTCAAGGGCAAGCTGGACGGCATCGCCATGCGCGTCCCGGTCCCGACCGGCTCGGTCACCGACCTCGTGCTGGAGCTCGACCGCGAGGTGAGCAAGGACGAGGTCAACGCCGCCTTCCAGAAGGCCGCCGAGGGCCGGTTGAAGGGCATCCTGGAGTACACCGAGGACCCGATCGTCTCCTCGGACATCGTCAACTGGCCGGCCTCCTGCACCTTCGACTCCTCCCTGACCATGGTCCAGGGCAAGCAGGTCAAGATCGTGGGCTGGTACGACAACGAGTGGGGCTACTCCAACCGCCTCGTGGACCTGACGGTCTACGTCGGCGAGCGGCTCTGAACACGCTGTCCCACCGCAGCGCCGAGATGTGACACAGCGGGGCTCGCAGGGCGCGACGACGCGTCCCGCGGGCCCCGCCTCACGATGACCGACCACGGACTCGGCCCCACGGGCCGACCACTACGGAGCCACACCATGAAGACGATCGACGATCTCGACGTGGCGGGCCGGCGGGTCTTCGTCCGCGCCGACCTCAACGTGCCGCTCGACGGCGAGACCATCACCGACGACGGCCGCATCCGCGCGGCCCTCCCGACGATCACCAGGCTGGTCGAGGCCGGCGCCCGGGTGGTCGTCGCCTCCCACCTGGGCCGCCCCAAGGGAGCCCCGGACCCGAAGTTCTCCCTCGCCCCCGTCGCGCGGCGGCTCGGCGAACTCCTCGGCAAGGACGTCGCGTTCGCCTCCGACACCGTCGGCGAGTCCGCGCGCGCCACCGTCGACGGCCTCGCCGACGGGCAGGTCGCGGTGCTGGAGAACCTGCGCTTCAACGCCGGCGAGACCAGCAAGGACGACGCCGAGCGCGGCGCCTTCGCCGACCGCCTCGCCACCCTGGCCGACCGCTACGTCGGCGACGGCTTCGGCGCCGTGCACCGCAAGCACGCCTCCGTCTACGACCTCCCGGCGCGGCTGCCGCACGCCGCCGGTGACCTCATCGCCACCGAGGTCGGCGTCCTGCGCCGGCTCACCGACGACGTCGAGCGGCCCTACGCGGTCGTCCTGGGCGGGGCCAAGGTCTCCGACAAGCTCGGTGTCATCGAGCACCTGCTGGAGCGCGCCGACCGCATCCTCGTCGGCGGCGGCATGGCGTACACCTTCCTCAAGGCCCAGGGCCACGAGATCGGCGCCTCGCTGCTCCAGGAGGACCAGATCCCGGCCGTCCGGGGCTACCTCAAGCGCGCCGAGGAGCGGGGCGTGGAGTTCGTCCTGCCGGTGGACGTGGTGGCCACCGCCGACTTCCCCGACCTGGGGGCCAAGGCGCCCACCGAGCACACCACCGTCGCCGCGGACGCCATCCCGGCCGACCTGATGGGCCTGGACATCGGCCCCCGCAGCCGCGAGCTGTACGCGGCCAAGCTCGCCGACGCCGCCACCGTCTTCTGGAACGGGCCGATGGGCGTCTTCGAGCACCCCGACTACGCCGAGGGCACCCGGGCCGTCGCCCGGGCGCTGATCGACAGCTCCGCCTTCACCGTCGTCGGCGGCGGCGACTCCGCCGCGGCCGTCCGCATCCTGGGCTTCGAGGAGACGGCGTTCGGCCACATCTCGACCGGCGGCGGCGCCAGTCTCGAGTACCTCGAGGGCAAGACGCTCCCCGGGCTCGCCGCGCTGGAGGACGCGTGAGCCCAAGGCACCTCCCGGCGGCGGCCGGAGGAGCCCGCGCGGCCGCCGGGCCGCGGACGACCACGACGATGCCCGCACCTCTCCGCCGCACGGACGGCGACGGCACGAGCCGCCGTCGCGGCGGAGTGAACTGAAAGGCACCCCTACCCATGGCACACCGCACCCCGCTGATGGCGGGCAACTGGAAGATGAACCTCAACCACCTTGAGGCCATCGCCCACGTCCAGAAGCTCGCCTTCGCCCTGAACGACAAGGACCACGACGCCGTCGAGGTCGCCGTCCTGCCCCCCTTCACCGACCTGCGTTCGGTGCAGACCCTGGTCGACGGCGACAAGCTGAAGATCCGCTACGGCGCCCAGGACATCTCGGCGCACGAGTCCGGCGCGTACACCGGAGAGGTCTCCGGCGCCATGCTCGCCAAGCTGAACTGCACCTACGTGGTGATCGGCCACTCCGAGCGGCGCCAGTACCACAACGAGACCGACGACCTGTGCAACGCCAAGGTCAAGGCCGCCCACCAGCACGGCCTGACCCCGATCCTCTGCGTCGGCGAGGGCCTGGACGTCCGCAAGGCCGGCGACCAGGTGGCCCACACGCTCGCCCAGGTGGACGGGGCCCTCGCGGGCGTGTCGGCCGAGCACGCCGCGAGCATCGTCATCGCCTACGAGCCGGTGTGGGCCATCGGCACCGGCGAGGTCGCCACCCCCGAGGACGCCCAGGAGGTGTGCGGCGCGATCCGCGGCCGGCTGGCCGAGCTGTACGACCGGGAGACGGCCGACGCGGTCCGCATCCAGTACGGCGGCTCGGTGAAGTCCGGGAACGTCGCCGCGATCATGGCGCAGCCGGACGTGGACGGCGCGCTGGTCGGTGGGGCCTCGTTGGACGTGGACGAGTTCGTGAGGATCGTTCGCTTCCGCGACCAGTGAGGAAGGCCGCCGCGATCGGCGGCGAGTGACGGCGGGCTCCGTACGTCGTACCCTGTCGGGGCCGGGAGCGGGCACTCCGCGTCTCCCGGCCCCGCGTCCTCGCGGGGCACGCACCACACCGGTACCACCCGCACCACCCGGCAGTTCCCATCCGTCTTCCACCCGTCCGAGAGAGTTGGTCCAGCCGTGATCCTGGGGTTCTCCATCGCCCTCGTCGTCTTCAGCCTGCTGCTGATGCTGCTCGTGCTGATGCACAAGGGGAAGGGCGGCGGCCTCTCCGACATGTTCGGCGGCGGCATGCAGTCCTCCGTCGGCGGCTCCTCGGTCGCCGAGCGCAACCTCGACCGGATCACGGTCGTGGTCGGTCTCGTCTGGTTCGCCATCATCGTGGCGCTCGGCATCCTGATGAAGCTCGACTCCTGACGCTCCGCCGCCATCCCGGCCTATCATGAGGCTCGCGTCCACGGGTCCGCGGGACGGTAACTCCGCTCTGTGGACGTGCGTTGGGCCCTACGTACACTGGGGCACCCGCAGCGGAGCGGTCCGTCAAGGCTCCGCGGCACCATGAGGCAGGGAGTTACGACCGTGGCAAGTGGCAACGCGATCCGGGGCAGCCGGGTCGGAGCGGGGCCGATGGGGGAGGCCGAGCGGGGCGAGTCCGCGCCGCGTCTGCGCATCTCCTTCTGGTGCTCCAACGGGCACGAGACCCAGCCAAGCTTCGCCAGTGACGCGCAGATCCCGGAGACCTGGGACTGTCCGCGCTGTGGTTTTCCGGCCGGCAAGGACCGGGACAACCCGCCGGACCCGCCGCGCACCGAGCCGTACAAGACACACCTGGCGTACGTGCGCGAGCGGCGCAGCGACGCCGACGGCGAGGCGATCCTCGCCGAGGCGCTGGCCAAGCTCCGCGGCGAGATCTGAACGCGGCCCGACCGGGCGGCGGAGACTCGGCGACGGCCCGGCCGTACGCCCCGTCGGGGCGCGCGGCCGGGCCGTCGTTCCATTAGGTTGGTCTGCGGCGGGGTGTGCCACGAGAGAACCGAGAGAAGTGGACTGAGTTCGCAGATGAACGCTGAAGGCCGCGACAGGCTCGACCGCATGCCGCAGTGGCAGGCGCTGGCCAGGCACCGCGAGGAACTGGGGGAGGTGCACCTGCGCGACCTGTTCGCCGACGATCCGGGCCGCGCGGAGCGGTACACCGTCCGGGTCGGCGACCTGTACCTGGACTACTCCAAGAACCTGGTGACGGACGAGACGCTGCGGTTGCTGCGCGAGTTGGCCGAGGCCGCCGACGTCGCCGGGCTGCGGGACGCGATGTTCCGCGGGGAGCGGATCAACAACACCGAGGACCGGGCCGTCCTCCACACCGCCCTGCGCGCCCCGCGGGAGGCGGTGATCGAGGTCGAGGGGGAGGGCGGCGGGAACGTGGTGCCCGCCGTGCACGCCGTGCTCGACCGGATGTCCGTGTTCGCCGAGGCGGTCCGCTCGGGCAGGTGGGCCGGCCACACCGGCAGGCCCGTCAGGACGGTCGTCAACATCGGGATCGGCGGTTCCGACCTGGGCCCGGCGATGGCGTACGAGGCGCTGCGCGCCTACACCGACCGGGACCTGGACGTCCGCTTCGTCTCCAACGTGGACGGCGCGGACCTGCACGAGGCCCTCCAGGGCCTGGATCCGGCCGAGACGCTGTTCGTCGTCGCCTCCAAGACCTTCACCACGATCGAGACGATCACCAACGCCACCACGGCGAAGAACTGGCTGCTGAGCGGCCTGGGCGCGGGGAAGGAGGCGGTGGCCAAGCACTTCGTGGCGCTGTCGACGAACGCGAGGGCGGTCGAGGAGTTCGGCATCGACACCACGAACATGTTCGAGTTCTGGGACTGGGTCGGCGGGCGCTACTCGTACGACTCGGCCATCGGCCTCTCGCTCATGATCGCCATCGGCCCGGATCGCTTCCGCGAGATGCTCGACGGCTTCCGCACCGTCGACGAGCACTTCCGCACCGCGCCGCCGGAGGACAACGCCCCGCTGCTGCTGGGCCTGCTGGGCATCTGGTACGGCTCCTTCTTCGACGCCCAGTCGCACGCGGTGCTGCCCTACAGCCACTACCTGTCGAAGTTCACCGCCTACCTCCAACAGCTCGACATGGAGTCCAACGGCAAGTCGGTGGACCGGCGGGGCGAGCCGGTGAGCTGGCAGACCGGGCCGGTGGTCTGGGGCACGCCGGGCACCAACGGCCAGCACGCCTACTTCCAGTTGCTGCACCAGGGCACCAAGACGATCCCCGCCGACCTGATCGGCTTCGCCCGACCGGTGCCCGGCCTGTCGCCCGAACAGGCCGCGCAGCACGACTTGTTGATGGCCAATCTCTTCGCCCAAGGGCAGGCCCTGGCGTTCGGCAAGACCGAGGAGGAGGTCAGGGCGGAGGGCGTCGCCGAGGAGCAGGTCCCGCACCGCACCTTCCGGGGCAACCGTCCCACGACGACGATCCTCGCCTCCGAGCTGACGCCGTCGGTGCTGGGGCAGTTGGTGGCGCTGTACGAGCACAAGGTGTTCGTCCAGGGCGCGGTGTGGAACGTCGACTCCTTCGACCAGTGGGGCGTGGAGCTGGGCAAGGTGCTCGCCAAGCGCGTCGAGCCCGCACTGACCGAGGGGGCCGAGGTGGCGGGCCTGGACGCCTCCACGGCCGCCCTGGTGGCCCGCTACCGGGCCCTGCGGGGCCGCGGCTGAGAGCCACCGGCCCACGCCGGAGGCCGCCGCACGGGGCCGCGGCCCGTCCCACGCGTCGAGCGGGGGACGGGCCGCGGGGTGTCCTTCCGGCGGCCACGGGGCCGTACGGGTCCGTTCCCCGCTCAGCCCCGGGCCGCGGCGGGGAGGCGGGCGGCGGCCGCCTCGTCCAGGATCCACAGGGTGCGCTCGCGGCCCCGGGCTCCCGCCGCGGGGGTCTCGAAGGGGTCTTGCGCCGCCAGCGCGCCGGCCGCGGCCTCGGCCTTGTCCTCGCCCGCCGCCAGCAGCCAGACCTCCCGGGCCGACCGGATGGCGGGCAGGGTGAGGGAGATCCGGGTCGGTGGCGGCTTCGGGGCCTCCAGGACGCCGGTGACCGTCCGCGCCTCCTCCCGCACGGCCGGATGGCCGGGGAAGAGGGAGGCCACATGGGTGTCCGGACCGAGCCCCAGCAGCAGGACGTCGAAGACCGGCACCCGCGGCGCTCCCCCCTCGCCCCCGCCGGCCGCGTCCGCCGCGGCGGCCAGCTCGGCCGCATACGCCGCCGCGGCCGCGGCCGCGTCGTCGCCGTGCGGGCCGTCGGAGGCGGGCATCGGGTGGACGCGTGCCGGATCCAGCGGCACGGCGTCCAGGAACGCCTCGCGGGCCTGGGTGTGGTTGCGGTCCGGGTCGCCGTCGGGCAGGAACCGCTCGTCGCCCCACCACAGTTCCACGCGGGACCAGTCCACGCCGTCCCGCCCCGGTGCCCGGGTCAGGGCGGCCAGCAGCGCGTTGCCGTTGCGTCCGCCGGTCAGCACCAGACGGGCGTCGCCCCGCGCGGCCTGCGCCTCCACGACCGCGGTGACCAGGCCGGCCGCCGTGGCCCGGGCCATCCGTTCCTTGTCCGGGTGGACGACGATCCGGGGCGCCGGCGGGGAGAGGGACTCGGTGGCGCTCACCGGGCCGCCTCCCCGCCGGAGCGCTTCGTCCGACTCTTCCCCGAGCCCTTCGCGGCGCCCCCCGAGGTCCTGGCGGAGGCTCCCTTCGGCGCCGTCCTCCCGGTGGCCCCGGCGTCCCCGTCGCTCCCGGAACCGCCCGTCGGTTCCGCGTCCGCCGCGGTCCCGGCGCCCGCTTCCGGGGCCGCGTGGCCCAGCCGGTCGAGGCCGAAGCCGACCGCCTGCGCGTACGTCTCGTCCGGGTCCAGGCGCCGCAGCTCCTCCGCGATCAGCTCGGCCGTGGAACGCCGGTGGAGCGCCACGCCCCGGTCCGGCTGACCGGGCACGGAGAGCCTGGCCAGCGAGTCGGAGCCGCGGTCCAGACGGATGTCGCCCTCCTCGGTCGACAGCCGCACGGCCGTGATGCCCGGACCGTCGGAGACCACCCGGTCCACGGGGGCGTCCAGTCGCGCGGCGAGCCAGAGCGCCAACAACTCCACGCTGGGGTTGTACTCCTCGCCCTCGACCACGGTCGCGGTGACCCGGGTCTGCTTCTGGTCCAGCGCGGCGGCCAGCACGCTGCGCCACAGGGTGACGCGGGTCCAGGCCAGGTCGGTGTCGCCGGGCGCGTAGGAGTCGGCGCGCAGCCGGAGCGCCGCGACCGGGTCCTCGGTCTCCGCCGCGTCGGTGATGCGTCGTTGGGCGAGGGCGCCCAACGGATCCTTCGAGGGGGTCTCGGGCGCGTCGGCCGGCCACCAGACGACCACGGGGGCGTCCGGCAGCAGCAGGGGCAGCACCACGCTGTGGGCGTGGTTCGCCAACTCGCCGTGCAGCCGCAGCAGGACCGTCTCCCCGGTGCCGGTCTCGCCGCCCACCCGCACCTCGGCGTCCAGCCGGGCCGTGGCCCGGTCCCGGGGGGAGCGGCCCGGACGCCGGACGACGACGAGGATGCGCGAGGGGTGCTCCTTCGACGCCTCGTTGGCCGCCTTGAGCGCGTCGTAGTGGCTGCCCTCGTCCGTGACGATGACGAGCGTGAGCACCATGCCGACGGCCGGGCTGCCCATCGCGCGCCGCGCCTTCACCAGGGTCGCGTTGATCCGACCGGACGTGGTGTCAGTGAGGTCGATGTTCATGGCCGCCGCCAGCTCCGTCCGTCACGTGCGAGCATCTCGTCGGCCGCCTGGGGCCCCCAGGTCCCGGCGGTGTACGGCTCGGGACTGCCGTGTGCGTCCCAGTACTCCTCGATCGGGTCCAGGATCTCCCAGGACCGCTCGACCTCCTGGTGCCGGGGGAAGAGGTTGGCGTCGCCCAGCAGGACGTCCAGGATGAGCCTCTCGTACGCCTCCGGGCTGGACTCGGTGAAGGACTCGCCGTAGGCGAAGTCCATCGTCACGTCGCGGATCTCCATCGAGGTGCCGGGCACCTTGGAGCCGAACCGGATCATGACGCCCTCGTCCGGCTGCACCCGGATGACCAGGGCGTTCTGCCCCAGCTCCCGGGTGTCGGTGGCGTCGAAGGGGGAGTAGGGAGCGCGCTGGAAGACCACCGCGATCTCGGTGACCCGGCGCCCCAGCCGCTTGCCGGTGCGCAGGTAGAAGGGAACGCCCGCCCACCGGCGGTTGTCGATCTCCAACTTGATGGCGGCGTAGGTGTCGGTCCGCGAGGCCGGGTCGATGCCCTCCTCCTCCAGGTAGCCGGGCACCTTCTCGCCGCCCTGCCAGCCGGCCCGGTACTGTCCGCGCACGGTGTGACGGCCCAGGTCCTTGGGCAACCGCACCGCGTTGAGCACCTTGAGCTTCTCGGTGACCAGCGCCTTGGCGTCGAAGGAGACGGGCTCCTCCATGGCGGTCAGGGCCAGCAGTTGGAGCAGGTGGTTCTGGATGACGTCGCGCGCCGCGCCGATGCCGTCGTAGTAGCCCGCCCGACCGCCGATGCCGATGTCCTCGGCCATCGTGATCTGGACGTGGTCGACGAAGCTGCGGTTCCACAGCGGCTCGAACATCGTGTTGGCGAAGCGCAGCGCCAGGATGTTCTGGACGGTCTCCTTGCCCAGGTAGTGGTCGATCCGGAAGACGTCGGACTGCCGGAAGACCCGGTGGACGACCCGGTTGAGCTCCTGGGCGCTGGCCAGGTCGTGGCCGAAGGGCTTCTCGATGACCGCGCGGCGCCAGGAGCCCTCCGGGGCCTCGTTCAACCCGTGCTTCTTGAGCTGCTCCAGGACGGTGGGGAAGAACTTCGGCGGCACCGAGAGGTAGAAGGCGAAGTTGCTCCCGGTGCCGCGCGAGGCGTCCAACTCCTCGATGGTGGACTTCAGCTTGGCGAACGCCTCGTCGTCGTCGAAGACGCCGGGGACGAAGCGCATCCCCTCGCCGAGCTGCCGCCAGACCTCCTCGCGGAAGGGGGTGCGGGCGTACTTCTTGACGGACTCGTACACCACCTGGCAGAAGTCCTGGTCCTCCCATTCGCGGCGGGCGAAGCCGACGAGGGAGAAGCCCGGGGGGAGCAGGCCCCGGTTGGCGAGGTCGTAGATGGCCGGCATCAGCTTTTTTCGCGACAAATCACCCGTGACGCCGAAAATGACCAGGCCCGACGGCCCCGCGATTCGCGGAAGCCGCCGGTCCTGTGCGTCACGCAGCGGATTGGCTGCGTTGCTCACCTGCGTCATGCCTCCTTCGGGGCGAGACGCTTCAGCTCGGCCTCGGTGGAGGCCAGCAGGTCACTCCAGGACTTCTCGAACTTCTCGATGCCCTCGACCTCCAACTTCTCGACGACCTCGTCGTAGTCGATGCCCAGCTTGGCGAGCGCGTCGAGGTCGGCGCGGGCCTGCTCGTAGGTGCCGCGCACCGTGTCGCCGGTGATCTCGCCGTGGTCGCCGACGGCCTTCAAGGTGGCCTCCGGCATGGTGTTGACCGTGCCCGGGGCGACCAGCTCGGTGACGTAGAGGGTGTCGGGGTAGGCCGGGTCCTTCACACCGGTGGAGGCCCACAGCGGACGCTGCCGGTTGGCGCCGGCGGCCTCCAGGGCCGTCCAGCGGTCGGAGGCCACGACCTCCTCGTAGGCCTGGTAGGCCAGCCGGGCGTTGGCCAGCGCGGCCTTGCCCTTGAGCGCGCCGGCCTCGTCGGTGCCCAGGGCGTCCAGCCGCTTGTCGACCTCGGTGTCCACCCGGGAGACGAAGAACGACGCCACGGAGTGGATGTCGGACAGGTCCAGGCCCTTGGCCTTGGCCTGTTCCAGACCCTCCAGGTAGGCGTCCATCACCATCCGGTAGCGCTCGATGGAGAAGATCAGCGTGACGTTGACGCTGATGCCCGAGGCGATGGTCTCCGTGATCGCCGGAATCCCGGCGCGGGTGGCGGGGATCTTGATGAAGGTGTTGGGGCGGTCCACCAGCCAGGCGAGCTGCTTGGCCTCGGCGACCGTCGGCCGGGTGGCGTGGGCCAGCCGCGGGTCCACCTCGATGGAGACCCGGCCGTCCAGGCCGCCGGTGGCGTCGTAGACCGGGCGCAGCACGTCGGCGGCGTCACGGACGTCGGCGGTGGTGATCATCCGGATCGCCTCCTCCACCGTGACGTCGCGGGAGGCGAGATCGGTGATCTGCCGGTCGTAGCCGTGCCCCTCGGAGATCGCCTTCTGGAAGATCGACGGGTTGGTGGTGACGCCCACGACGTGGCTTTCGTCCAGCAGCTCGGCGAGGTTGCCGGACGTGATGCGCCGGCGGGACAGGTCGTCCAGCCAGATCGCGACGCCTTCGTCGCTCAGGCGCTTGAGTGCGTCTGTCATGAGGATGCTCTCCTGTTTCCGTTGCCTGTTGGCGTCAGCGTGCTGCGGCGTCGATCGATTCCCGGGCGGCGGCGACGACCGCCTCCGGGGTCAGGCCGAACTCGCGGTAGAGCACCTTGTAGTCGGCCGAGGCGCCGAAGTGCTCCAGGGAGACGATCCGGCCGGCCTCGCCGACGTACCGGTGCCAGGTCAGGCCGACGCCGGCCTCGACCGCCACGCGGGCCCGCACCGCCGGAGGCAGGACGTGCTCGCGCCACTGGCGGTCCTGCTCCTCGAACCACTCCAGGCACGGCATCGACACCACCCGGGCGGGCACGCCCTCGGCCTGGAGGGTCTCGCGCGCGGCGACGGCGAGCTGCACCTCGGAGCCGGTGCCGATCAGGACGACCCGCGGCTCGGTGGTCCGCCCCTGCGCGTCCTGTGCCTCCAGCAGGACGTAGCCACCGCGGGCGGCGTCCTCGTTCGGCTCGTAGGTCGGCACGTTCTGACGGGTCAGCGCGATGCCGTGCGGGGCCGGACGGTCGCCGTGGCGGCGCACGACCTCGCGCCAGGCGATGGCCGTCTCGTTGGCGTCGGCCGGACGGACCATGTTCAGGCCCGGGATCGCGCGCAGCGCGGCCAGGTGCTCGACGGGCTGGTGGGTCGGGCCGTCCTCGCCCAGACCGATGGAGTCGTGCGTCCACACGTAGGTGACCGGCAGCTTCATCAGCGCGGCCAGCCGGACCGCCGGACGCATGTAGTCGGAGAACACCAGGAAGGTGCCGCCGTAGATCCGGGTGTTGCCGTGCAGCGCGATGCCGTTCATGGTCGAGCCCATGGCGTGCTCGCGGATGCCGAAGTGCACCGTGCGGCCGTACGGACTGGCCTCCGGCAGCGGGTTGTCCGCCGGCAGGAAGGACGAGGAGGCGTCGATCGTGGTGTTGTTCGAGCCCGCGAGGTCGGCGGAACCGCCCCACAGTTCGGGCAGCACCCCGCCCAGCGCCTTCAGCACGGCGCCGGACGCCTTGCGGGTGGCCATGTCCTTGCCCGGCTCGAAGGACGGCAGCGCCTTCTCCCAGCCCTCGGGCAGCTCGCCGGCGTTGATCCGGTCGAAGTCGGCGGCGCGCTCGGGGTTGGCCTCGCGCCACTTGGCGAGCTCGCCCTCCCACGCCTCGCGCGCGGCACGGCCCCGGTCCACGACCCGGCGGGCGTGCGCCAGGACCTCGTCGGCGACGTCGAAGTGCCTGTCGGGGTCGAAGCCCAGCACCCGCTTGGTGGCCGCGACCTCCTCATCGCCCAGCGCGGAGCCGTGCGAGGCCTCGGTGTTCTGGGCGTTCGGCGCGGGCCAGGCGATGATCGTGCGGGCCGCGATGATCGAGGGACGCTCGGTCTCCTCCCGGGCCGCCGTCAGCGCCGCGTACAGCGCCTGGACGTCGAAGTCCCCGTTGGGCGCCTGCTCGACGCGCTGGACGTGCCAGCCGTAGGCCTCGTAGCGCTTCAGGACGTCCTCGGAGAGCGCGGTCGCGGTGTCGCCCTCGATCGAGATGTGGTTGTCGTCGTACAGGGCGACGAGGTTGCCCAGCTTCTGGTGGCCGGCCAGCGAGGAGGCCTCGGCGGAGACGCCCTCCTCCAGGTCGCCGTCGGAGACGATCGCCCAGATGGTGTGGTCGAAGGGGGACGTGCCCGGGGCGGCGTCCGGGTCGAACAGGCCGCGCTCGTAGCGGGCGGCCATCGCCATGCCCACGGCGTTGGCGATGCCCTGGCCCAGCGGACCGGTGGTGGTCTCCACGCCGACCGTGTGGCCGTACTCGGGGTGGCCGGGGGTCTTGCTGTCCCAGGTGCGGAAGGCCTTGAGGTCGTCGAGCTCCAGCCCGTAACCGGACAGGTAGAGCTGGATGTAGAGCGTCAGGCTGGTGTGGCCGGGAGAGAGGACGAACCGGTCCCGTCCGACCCACCGGGCGTCGGACGGGTCGTGCCGCATCAGCTTCTGGAAGAGCAGGTACGCGGCGGGCGCCAGGCTCATGGCCGTACCTGGGTGGCCGTTGCCGACTTTCTGCACGGCGTCCATGGCCAGGACACGGACGGTGTCGACAGCCCGCTGATCCAGTTCGGTCCACTCGAGGTCTGTTGTGGTCGGCTTGGTGCTCACCCTGCGTCAGGGCTCCTCTCCACAGGTCGAAGGCCGGTGTCCGTTGGGTCACACCGGGCGGTGTCGAGCGTACCCCCGCTGGTGTTCCCCTTTTCCGGGTACTCATCCTTTGGGCGGCGCCATGGACGAACCGTCTCGAACCGGGCGTCCCGCCGGGCTCGCGCTGGGCATCTGACGGACACGGAGCGCACATGAGCGGAGATCCTCCGTCAGGGACGGGGTCCGGGTTTCCGTCACTCCGCGTAGTCGTCGGCGGGGTCGGTCCCGCCTCCGCCCGCTCGTCGGTTCGCCCGTTCCGTTCGACCCCGGGCCCTCCGCGGGCGGGGTCGGTCCGCCGGCCGGCCGGGTGGGCGCCTTCGGACTCCCGGGGGCGGGGGCGTCCCCAACACGGACCACCCCCGGGGCGAGTGGCGTATGGCCGGCGTCTACAGTGGCGTGGTACGTGCGAGTCACCGTCGGCCCCGAGGGTCTGGGCTCGCTTGTTCCCACGCGGCGCGAGCCGCGCATGTCGCATCGTGATCAGGGGTGTCCGTGACGGCCGTCGAATCCCGTCCCGCGGGTGGGGGTACCGCCCACGCCCGAAGGGCTGTGGGGGAGCTCGATCCGAGCCCAGCACATCGGCCGCTCGGGGCCCGTGTCAAGGGCTTCGTGGCGCTGACCAAGCCGCGGATCATCGAACTGCTGCTGATCACCACCATTCCGGTGATGTTCCTCGCCGAGCAGGGCGTCCCCGACCTGTGGCTGGTGCTGGCCACCTGCATCGGCGGCTACCTGTCGGCGGGCGGCGCCAACGCGCTGAACATGTACCTCGACCGGGACATCGACGCGCTGATGCACCGCACCGAGCGGCGCCCGCTGGTGACCGGGGTCGTCTCGCCGCGCGAGGGGCTGGTCTTCGGCCTCTCCCTGGCCGTGGTCTCCACGGTGTGGTTCGGCCTGCTGGTCAACTGGCTCTCGGCGGCCCTGTCCCTGGGCGCGCTGCTGTTCTACGTGGTCGTCTACACGATGCTCCTCAAGCGGCGCACCGCCCAGAACATCGTCTGGGGCGGCATCGCCGGCTGCATGCCCGTCCTCATCGGCTGGTCGTCGGTGACGAACGAGGTGAGCTGGGCGGCCGTCGTCCTCTTCCTGGTGATCTTCTTCTGGACGCCGCCGCACTACTGGCCGCTGTCGATGAAGGTCAAGGACGACTACGCCCGCGTGGGGGTCCCCATGCTTCCGGTCGTCGCGGGCAACCGGGCCGTGGCCCGGCAGATCGTGGTCTACAGCTGGGTCATGGTGGCCGTCTCGCTCGCCCTGTGGCCGCTGGGCTACGTCGGCTGGTTCTACCCGTTGGTCGCGGCCGTCGCGGGTGGTTGGTGGCTGTGGGAGGCCCACGCCCTCCAGGCCCGTGCCAAGGCCGGGATCACCGGGGCGAAGCTCAAGGAGATGCGGCTGTTCCACTGGTCGATCACGTATGTGTCGCTGCTGTTCGTGGCGGTGGCGGTGGACCCGTTCCTGCGCTGAGGCGCGGACGGTCGCGACCTTCCTCCGCGGGCGGGTCGCGGGGGTGGCACAGGCCACCCGGGGCACCGGTCGCCAGGTGATCTACCCGCCGGTAGCATCCAGGTCATGGCCAATACACAGCAGGCGGAAGAGACCGGGGCCGACGCGCGGGCCCAGCGCTGGGTGACCAAGCTCGCCAAGGAGATCACCGCGTTCGCGAAGGAGCGCGGCGGCGCCGACGGACAGATCGCGTACCTCGGGCAGCGCGGCGTGCGGCTGGTCCTGGTCGGCGCCGACGGCGGCTGGGGCGATCTGGTGGCCCCCTCCCGGGACGTGGCGGAGAAGGCCGCGAGGAAGGCCGGGGTCGCCCTCCACGAGAAGCTCGACGGCGACCTGGCCGCCCGCATCCGCACCGGCCCCTACGAGTGGGAGCGGATGGCGGGCATCCAGCTCGGCGGCCCGAAGAACGACTGACGCGCGAAGACGGGCGGCGCACCCGACGGGGCGTCCCCGACGCGCCGACGGCCCGTGCCGCCCGTCCGCCGGGCCGTCCGCGCGGGTCCGCCGTGCCGCGCCGACGGTCCGCACGCCGACGGTCCGCACGGGGCGGGACGGCCGGTGGGGGAACCGGGGAGCCTGCCGGGCCCCGCCGACTACCGGCCGGCGGCGAGACCGGCCGGAGCGGCGGACCGGGGGAGCGCGGCGGTGGCGTCCGCCCCGCCGTCCACGGTGGGCGGCAGACCGCGCTCGCGCAGCGACAGCAGCATCCGCAGCACGGCGATCCACACCAGGCAGGAGCCGAACAGGTGGAGCGCCACCAACACCTCGGGCAGTTCGGTCAGGTACTGTGCGTAGCCGATCGCGCCCTGCGCCATCAGCACCAGGAACAGCTCCCGGGTGCGGGCCAGGGGCCGCCTCGGGGCGCCCGCGGCGCGCAGCGCCGACCACAGCAGGACGGTCGCGCCGACCACGGCCCACGCCAGCAGGGAGTGCACCCGGGTGGCCGCCTCCCAGTCCACGCCCATCCGCGGCACGTCGCTGCTGTCGCCCGCGTGGGGGCCCGCCCCCGTCACCACGGTGCCGGCGACGATCAGCGCGACGGAGGCGACCGTCAGCGCCCGGGAGAGCAGGCGCGGCCGCGTTCCCACCAGCGGGCGCGGCTCCCCGTCGCCCTCACGGGCCCGCAGCCAGGTCACCGCGGCGACCGTGAGCAGCGCGGTGGCGAGCAGGAAGTGGACGGCGACGGTGTACGGGTTCAGCTCCATCAGCACGGTCATGCCGCCCATCAGGGCGTTGGCGACGACCAGCCAGAACTGCGACCAGGCCAGGCGCGACAGGTCCCGGCGGCGCGGCTTCGCCGAGCGCACCGCGAGGATCGCCCAGCCGACGGCGGCGCACAGCACGTACGTCAGCAGGCGGTTGCCGAACTCGATGGCGCCGTGCAGTCCCATCTCCGGCGTGGCGATCAGGCTGTCCCCGCTGCACTTGGGCCAGGTCTCGCACCCCAGCCCCGAGCCGGTCAGCCGCACCACCCCACCGGTGACCACGATGAGCACGCTCATGGCGAGCGCGGTCAGCGTGGCGCGCTCCACGACGCGCTGGGCGGGATCCCAGCGCCTGGCGACGTACGCGACGGGATTCCGCGCGAATTCGAGCAGTTTGGACACGCAGCCATGGTAGGCGGGGGCTTGTGCAGGCTTTCACGAGGGGGCGACCGGCGCGCGGCCCCGCGCCCGTCGCTCACTCCCAGCGGAAGAAGCGGGCCGCCGCGGCCAGACCGAGCACCGCCCACACCGCCAGGACCGCCAGGTTCCCCCACGGCGTTCCGGCGCCGTCGCGCAGCACCTCCCGCAGCCCGTCCGAGAGCGCGGAGATCGGCAGCAGTTCCAGCGCTCCGCGCACCGCGGCGGGGAACCTCTCCAGCGGCACCACGACCCCGCCGCCCACCAGCAGCAGGACGAAGACGAGGTTGGCCGCGGCCAGTGTCGCCTCGGCCCGCAGCGTCCCGGCCATCAGCAGTCCGAGCCCGGAGAACGCCGCCGTTCCGGCGAGCAGCAGCAGCGCCACGGCGAGCGGGCTCCCGTGCGGCGACCAGCCCAGGGCCAGCGCGACCGAGGTCAGCAGCGCCACCTGGAGCACCTCGACGACCAGCACCGCGCACGTCTTGGCCGCCATCAGCCCCCACCGGGGCAGCGGCGAGGCGCCCAGGCGCTTGAGGACGCCGTAGCGCCGCTCGAACCCGGTGGAGATGGCCTGACCGGTGAAGGCGGTGGAGAGCACCGCCAGCGCCAGCACGCCCGGAGCCAGGAAGTCCACCCGTTCGCCGTCGCCCTCGTCGCCCCGGGTCAGGTCCACGATCTCCACGGCGCTGAACAGCACCAGCAGCAGCGTCGGGATGACGACGGTCAGCAGCAGTTGCTCGCCGTGGCGCAGCAGCAGCCGCGTCTCCAGGACGGCCTGCGCGACGATCATCCGCAGGAGCGGCGCGGCACCCGGCCGGGGGGCGTACGCGCCGTGCCCGGCGCTCCCCGTCGTCTCGGTGTTCGGGGTGCTCACGACCGCAGCTCCTTGCCCGTCAGGTTCAGGAAGACGTCCTCCAGGGTGTGTCGCTCCACCGCGATGCCGTCCGGCAGCACCCCGTTCTGGGCGCACCAGGACGTCACCGTGGCCAGCAGTTGGGGATCGACGGTGCCGGTCAGCCGGTACGTGCCGGGGGCCGGCTCGTCGGCCGAGGTGCCCGGGGGCAGGGCCTTGAGCAGCGAGCCCAGGTCCAGGCCGGGGCGGCCGGTGAAGCTCAGGGTGTTCTCGGCGCCGCCCCGGCACAGCTCCTCGGGGCTGCCCCGAGCGATCACCCGGCCCTCGTCGACGATCGCCACGTCGTCGGCGAGCGTCTCGGCCTCGTCCATGTGGTGGGTGGTCAGCACCACCGTCACCCCGTCCGCGTGCAGCTCCCGCACCAAGTCCCAACCGGCGCGGCGGGCCTGCGGATCCAGACCGGCCGTCGGCTCGTCCAGGAAGACCAGCTCCGGCCGGCCGACCACGGCCATGGCCAGGGCCAGCCGCTGTTGCTGGCCGCCCGACAGCCGGCGGTAGGGGGTGCGGCCGCAGCCGGTGAGCCCCAGCCGCTCCAGCAGCGCGTCGACGTCCAACGGATGGGCGTGCAGCGCGGCCATGTGGCGCAGCATCTCCGCGGCCCGGACGGTGGGGTAGACGCCGCCGCTCTGGAGCATCACGCCGACCCGGGGCCGCAGGTCCCCCGCGTCCGCGACCGGGTCGAGGCCCAGCACGCGGACGGTGCCCGCGTCGGGGCGGCGGTAGCCCTCGCAGGTCTCGATGGTGGTGGTCTTCCCGGCTCCGTTGGGGCCGAGGACGGCGGTCACGGTGCCGCGCCCCACGGTGAGGTCCAGCCCGTCCACCGCGGTCGTGTTCCCGTACCGCTTCACCAGCCCCGCGACCTCGACGGCCGCCGTGTCTCGCATGGGTGCGAGTCTAGGAGCCCGGGCGCCCGTCGCCACGGGCGGGCCGAGGGGCGCGCCCGGTGACCCGTGTTCCGACGGGAGGCGGTGCCGGGCGGGCGCCGGACGAGCGGCGGGGGAGCGTCGGGGAGCGCCGGGGAGCGCCGAGTAAGGCTCACCTTACGTGACGCATGCCATTTCGGCAGGTCAGGGCCTGGCTTGCCGCCCCCCTTCGAATTACGCAACAATGGCGTTGTGAAAAAGGTCCGCCGGGGCGACGCCCCGGCGGAGCGGAGCGGAACCGGACGGAGCGAGGAGGCGTGAGACGCAGATGACGGCCCGCAGCGGCGAAACCCGCGCCCCCGGTCCCTCCACCTCCGACGAGCACCACGGCACCCGCGACAGGGTCGCCCGTTCCATCCTCGACCACGGCCCCTCCACCGCCGCCGAACTGGCCCGGCGGCTGGAGATCACCCAGGCGGCCGTCCGCCGCCACCTCGACGCGCTCGTCGCCGAGGGGATCGTCGAAGCCCGTGAGAAGCGGGTCCACGGCGCGCGCGGCAGGGGGCGTCCCGCCCGGGCCTTCGCGCTCACCGACCGCGGGCGCGGCGCCTTCGACCAGGCGTACGACCAGCTCGCCGTCGACGCCATGCGCTGGATAGCGCAGGCGGCCGGCGGCGGCGAGAAGGGCCGGGCCGCGGTCGCGGACTTCGCGCGCGCCCGCGTGGCCGCCCAGACCGAGCGGTACCGGGCCGAGTTGGAGCGGGCCGCTCCCGAGGACCGCGCCAGGGTCCTGGCCGAGGCCCTCTCCCGGGACGGGTACGCTGCCACCGCGCGCAGCGCGCCCGCCCCCGCCGGGAACGTCCCCGGGCGGAGCCCCGGGGGAGAGCAGCTCTGTCAGCACCACTGCCCGGTGGCCCACGCCGCCGAGCAGTTCCCGCAGCTGTGCGAGGCGGAGACCGAGGTCTTCTCCCGCCTGCTCGGCACCCATGTTCAGCGTCTGGCCACCATCGCCCACGGCGACGGGGTGTGCACGACGTTCATCCCCCAGGTGGCCACGCCCCCCGGGGCAGCGCCCACGACATCCAAGACCACCGCAGCATCTGCAAGCACGGCCGGGAGGAACCCCGCATGACTCTCCCCACGGAGACTGCCCACCCTGAGCTGGAGGGCCTGGGCAAGTACGAGTACGGCTGGGCCGATCCGGACGCCGCCGGCGCCTCGGCCAAGCGCGGCCTCTCCGAGGAGGTCGTCCGCGACATCTCGGCGAAGAAGTCCGAGCCGGAGTGGATGCTGAAGCTCCGCATGAAGGGCCTGAAGCTCTTCGAGAAGAAGCCCATGCCGAACTGGGGTTCCGACCTGAGCGGCATCGACTTCGACAACATCAAGTACTTCGTGCGGTCCACCGAGAAGCAGGCCCAGTCCTGGGAGGACCTGCCGGAGGACATCAAGAACACCTACGACAAGCTGGGCATCCCCGAGGCCGAGAAGCAGCGCCTGGTCGCCGGTGTCGCCGCCCAGTACGAGTCCGAGGTGGTCTACCACCAGATCCGCGAGGACCTGGAGAAGCAGGGCGTCCTCTTCCTGGACACCGACACCGCGCTCAGGGAGCACCCGGAGCTGTTCCAGGAGTACTTCGGCACCGTCATCCCGGCCGGCGACAACAAGTTCGCCGCGCTGAACACGGCGGTGTGGTCCGGCGGCTCGTTCATCTACGTGCCCAAGGGCGTCCACGTGGACATCCCGCTCCAGGCCTACTTCCGGATCAACACCGAGAACATGGGCCAGTTCGAGCGGACGCTGATCATCGTCGACGAGGACGCCTACGTCCACTACGTCGAGGGCTGCACCGCGCCGATCTACCAGTCGGACTCGCTGCACTCCGCGGTGGTGGAGATCATCGTCAAGAAGGGCGCCCGCTGCCGCTACACGACCATCCAGAACTGGTCGAACAACGTGTACAACCTGGTCACCAAGCGCGCCGTGGCCTACGAGGGCGCGACGATGGAGTGGGTCGACGGCAACATCGGCTCCAAGGTGACCATGAAGTACCCGGCCGTCTACCTGATGGGCGAGCACGCCAAGGGCGAGACCCTCTCGGTCGCCTTCGCGGGTGAGGGCCAGCACCAGGACGCCGGCGCCAAGATGGTGCACATGGCGCCCAACACCTCCTCCAACATCGTCTCCAAGTCGGTGGCCCGGGGCGGTGGCCGCACCTCCTACCGCGGCCTGATCGAGATCGCCGAGGGCGCCGAGAACTCCAAGTCGAACGTCCTGTGCGACGCGCTGCTGGTGGACACGGTCTCGCGCTCCGACACCTACCCCTACGTCGACGTCCGCGAGGACGACGTGACGATGGGCCACGAGGCGACGGTCTCCAAGGTCAGCGACGACCAGCTCTTCTACCTGATGCAGCGCGGTCTGTCCGAGGACGAGGCGATGGCGATGATCGTGCGCGGTTTCGTCGAGCCGATCGCCAAGGAACTGCCGATGGAGTACGCGCTGGAGCTCAACCGGCTGATCGAGCTGCAGATGGAGGGCGCGGTCGGCTGACCGGCGCCCGGACCGGCCGGTCGGACCATTCGGCCACCCCGTGACCGTGAGCGGACCGAAGGGGGCGCCGCCGTCGGAAGCGCCGGGACCACGCGCGGCGAGGCACGAGCGGAGCGCGGGTCGAGGAGCGCCGGCGGCGGGTCCGCCCCCCGAGGCGAGCGAACACAAAGAGACGAGAGAGCGAGCAACACGACAGCCATGGCTGAGGCTCAGAACATTCCGGCGGGTGCCAACACCACCGGATCGATCGCGGTGGCGGCCGAGTCCACCGTCGCCACCAGGATGAGCGCGCCGCCGTCCTACGACGTGGCGGACTTTCCGGTTCCGCACGGCCGCGAGGAGGAGTGGCGCTTCACTCCCCTGGAGCGGCTGAAAGGCCTGCACGACGGCACCGCCACCGCCGAGGGCGGCGTCAAGGTCGACATCTCCGCGCCCGAGGGCGTGACGGTGGAGACCGTCGGCCGCGACGACACCCGCCTCGGCCGGGCCGGCAAGCCGGTCGACCGGGTCGCCGCCCAGGCCTACAGCGCCTTCGAGAAGGCCACGGTCGTCACCGTGCCCAAGGAGACCGCGCTCACCGAGCCGATCCGCGTCGGCATCCAGGGCCAGGGCGGCGTGTCCTTCGGGCACACCGTCTTCGAGCTCGGCGCCTTCGCCGAGGCGATCGTCGTCATCGACCACACCGGCGGCGGGGTGCGCGCCGCCAACGTGGAGTACGTGCTCGGCGACGGCGCCAAGCTGACGGTCGTCTCCGTGCAGGACTGGGACGACACGGCCGTCCACTGCTCCCAGCACAACGCGCTGGTGGGCCGGGACGCGACCTTCAAGTCCGTGGTCGTCACCTTCGGCGGTGACGTCGTGCGCCTCCACCCGCGCGTCAACTACGCGGGCCCCGGCGGCGAGGCCGAGCTGTACGGCCTGTACTTCACCGACAACGGTCAGCACCAGGAGCACCGGCTCATGGTCGACCACGAGGTGCCGAACTGCCGCAGCAACGTCGTCTACAAGGGCGCCCTCCAGGGCGAGGAGGCGCACGCCGTGTGGATCGGCGACGTGCTGATCCGGGCCTCGGCCACCGGCACCGACACCTACGAACTCAACCGCAACCTCGTCCTCACCGACGGCGCGCGGGTGGACTCGGTGCCCAACCTGGAGATCGAGACCGGTGAGATCGTCGGGGCCGGCCACGCCTCGGCCACCGGCCGCTTCGACGACGAGCAGCTGTTCTACCTGATGGCGCGCGGCGTCCCGGAGCAGGACGCCCGCCGGCTGGTGGTGCGCGGCTTCTTCGCCGAACTGGTCCAGCAGATCGGCCTGCCCGACCTCCAGGAGCGTCTGATCGCCAAGATCGAGGAAGAGCTGGAGGCGTCGGTCGCATGAGCACCGCGGAAGGCACAGCGGGCACCTCGGGCTTCGTCCGTGTCGCCGCGCTCGGCGAGCTGGAGGAGGACGCCCCCAGGCGGGTGGAGATCGACGGCACGCCGATCTCCCTGGTCCGCACCGAGGGAGAGGTCTTCGCGATCCACGACATCTGCTCGCACGCGAACGTCTCCCTCTCCGAGGGAGAGGTGGAGGACTGCCAGATCGAGTGCTGGCTGCACGGCTCCAGCTTCGACCTGCGCACCGGCAAGCCCTCCGGCCCGCCGGCCGTGCGCCCCGTCCCCGTATACCCCGTCAAGATCGAAGGAGACGGCCCCGACGCGGCCGTGCTCGTCTCCATCACCCAGGAGTCCTGAAGCCCCATGGCAACGCTTGAGATCCGCGACCTGCACGTCTCCGTCGAGACGGACTCGTCGAACAACCCCCGAGAGATCCTGCGCGGCGTCGACCTGACCGTGAAGCAGGGCGAGACGCACGCGATCATGGGCCCGAACGGCTCCGGCAAGTCCACCCTCGCCTACTCGCTGGCGGGGCACCCGAAGTACACGATCACCGGCGGCACCGTCACCCTGGACGGCGAGGACGTCCTTGAGATGTCGGTGGACGAGCGCGCCCGCGCCGGCCTCTTCCTCGCCATGCAGTACCCGGTCGAGGTGCCCGGCGTCTCCGTCTCCAACTTCCTGCGGACCGCCGCCACCGCGATCCGCGGCGAGGCCCCCAAGCTGCGCACCTGGGTGAAGGAGGTCAAGGAGGCCATGGAGCGCCTCAACATCGACCCCGCCTTCGCCGAGCGCAACGTCAACGAGGGCTTCTCCGGCGGTGAGAAGAAGCGCCACGAGATCCTCCAGCTGGAGCTCCTCAAGCCGAAGGTCGCGGTCCTCGACGAGACCGACTCCGGCCTGGACGTGGACGCCCTGCGCATCGTCTCCGAGGGCGTCAACCGGGTCCGCGAGTCCGGCGAGGTCGGCACCCTGCTGATCACCCACTACACGCGCATCCTCCGTTACATCAAGCCCGACCACGTCCACGTCTTCGCCGCGGGCCGGATCGCCGAGTCCGGCGGCCCGGAGCTCGCGGACAAGCTGGAGGAGGAGGGCTACGAGGCCTACGTGAAGGGGGGCCAGGCGGCCTGAGGCCGTCCCGCGCGGGGCCGGTGGCGGCCCCGCGCGCCACGGGCGCGCCCCACGGCCTCGCCGCGCGGACGCACAATGGGGTTACCCCCGGCCGACGGGCTCGGGGGAGAACGGAGAAACACGAGCGTGACACAGTTGCCGGGCCTCCTCGACACAGAGGCGATCCGCAAGGACTTCCCCGTCCTGGACCGCACGGTCCACGACGGGAAGAAGGTCGTGTACCTGGACAACGCGGCGACCTCCCAGAAGCCGCGCCAGGTGCTCGACGCGCTGAACGACTACTACGAGCGGCACAACGCCAACGTCCACCGCGGCGTCCACGTGCTCGCCGAGGAGGCCACGGCGCTGTACGAGGGCGCGCGCGACAAGGTCGCCGCGTTCGTCAACGCGCCGAGCCGCGACGAGGTGATCTTCACCAAGAACGCCTCGGAGTCGCTCAACCTCGTGGCGAACATGCTCGGCTGGGCGGACGAGCCGTACCGCGTCGACGACCGGACCGAGATCGTCATCACGGAGATGGAGCACCACTCCAACATCGTCCCGTGGCAGCTGCTGTCGCAGCGCACGGGCGCGAAGCTGAAGTGGTTCGGCCTCACCGACGACGGGCGCCTGGACCTGTCGACCATCGAGGAGGTCATCACCGAGCGGACCAAGGTCGTCTCGTTCGTGTTGGTCTCCAACATCCTGGGCACGGTCAACCCGGTCGAGGCGATCGTCCGCCGCGCCCAGGAGGTCGGCGCGCTCGTGGTCGTCGACGCGTCCCAGGCCGCCCCCCACGCACCGCTGGACGTGCAGGCCCTCCAGGCCGACTTCGTGGCCTTCACCGGCCACAAGATGTGCGGACCGACCGGTATCGGCGTGCTGTGGGGACGGCAGGAGCTGCTGGAGGACCTGCCGCCGTTCCTCGGCGGCGGCGAGATGATCGAGACCGTCTCGATGAACTCCTCCACCTACGCCCCCGCGCCGCACAAGTTCGAGGCCGGCACCCCGCCGATCGCCCAGGCCGTCGGGCTGGGCGCCGCCGTGGACTACCTCTCGGCGATCGGCATGGACCGCGTCGCGGCCCACGAGCACGCGATCACCGAGTACGCCGTGCGCAGGCTCCGGGAGGTGCCGGACCTGCGGATCATCGGACCGGCCACCGCCGAGGACCGCGGCGCCGCGATCTCCTTCACGCTCGGCGACATCCACCCCCACGACGTGGGCCAGGTGCTCGACGAGCAGGGCATCGCGGTCCGGGTCGGCCACCACTGCGCCCGGCCCGTCTGCCTGCGGTACGGAATTCCCGCGACCACGCGTGCGTCGTTCTATCTGTACTCCACTCCCGCCGAGGTCGACGCCCTGGTGGAGGGGCTGGAGCACGTGCGGAACTTCTTCGGTTGATGTTCCGTGACCCATGACGGACGACCGCAGTGGCTGAAGGTGACTCGTGAAGCTTGACTCCATGTACCAGGACGTGATCCTGGACCACTACAAGAACCCGCACGGGCGGGGGCTCCGCGACGGTGACGCCGAGGTGCACCACGTCAACCCGACGTGCGGCGACGAGGTCACGCTGCGGGTGAGGCTCGACGGCTCGACCATCGCGGACGTCAGCTACGAGGGGCAGGGCTGTTCCATCAGCCAGGCCAGCGCCTCGATGCTGAACGAGCTGCTGGTGGGCAAGGACCTGGACGAGGCGCGCCGCGTCCAGGAGACCTTCCTGGAGCTGATGCAGTCCAGGGGCCGGATCGAGCCGGACGACGCCATGGAGGAGATCCTGGAGGACGCGGTCGCGTTCGCGGGCGTCTCGAAGTACCCGGCACGCGTCAAGTGCGCTCTGCTGAGCTGGATGGCATGGAAGGACGCCACCGCCCAGGCCCTGGGCGGCGGCGCCGTTGAGGAGAAGACCGCATGAGCGAGACCGAGACCACGACGAAGCCGGCGAGCGAGGAGGAGGTCCGCGAGGCGCTGTACGACGTGGTGGACCCCGAGCTGGGCATCGACGTCGTCAACCTGGGCCTGGTCTACGGCATCCACATCGACGACTCGAACGTCGCGACCCTGGACATGACGCTGACCTCCGCGGCCTGCCCGCTGACCGACGTCATCGAGGACCAGGCCAAGTCGGCGACCGAGGGCCTCGTCAACGAGCTGAGGATCAACTGGGTCTGGATGCCGCCGTGGGGTCCGGACAAGATCACCGACGAGGGCCGCGAGCAGCTCCGCGCCCTCGGCTTCAACGTCTGACGGCGCCTCGCGCCCGCACCGGGCCACCACCGGTGCCGCGGCCCGGGTCGGTCGACACGCGCTCGTGTCGACCGACCCGGGCTGCGGGTGTCTCCCGAGGCCGCATAGCCTCGGGACATGGTGTACCTGATGTTGGCGTGCGCGATCCTGGCCGAGGTGCTGGCCACCACCTCGATGAAGTTCAGCGACGGCTTCACCCGCCTGTGGCCCACCCTCGGCACGGCCGCCGGGTACGCCGTCGCCTTCGCGCTGCTGGCACAGACGCTCAGGAGCATGCCCGTGGGCACCGTCTACGCCATCTGGTCGGGCGTGGGCACCGCCGCCATCGCCCTGATCGGAATGGTCTTCATCGGCGAGGCGGTGAACGCGGCCAGGATCGTCGGGATCCTGCTGGTCGTCGCCGGAGTGGTGGTCCTCAACCTGGGCGGCGGCGGCCACTGACCGCGCGGCCGTGAACCCCCTTCCCCCCATCGGGCAACAACGGGTGAACGGACCACCCACAGGGCAGAGACGGGGGAATTTCGTGGCCGACCCACCGATGGACGACGCCGCCATCATCGAGGATTCCAGAGAGCGGCCCGAGGCCTTCGCGCGCCTGTACGACCGGCACGCCGCCGACATCCACCGCTACGTGGCGCGGCGACTGGGCGACGGCATGGCGGACGACATCACCGCGGAGACCTTCCTCATCGCCTTCGGGCAGCGCTCCCGCTACGACACCGGCCGGCCCGGAGCCCGGCCCTGGCTGTACGGGATCGCGGCCAACCTCGTCGGCAGGCACCGGCGCCACGAGGTCCGGACGCTGCGCGCCCTCGCACGCACCGGGACCGACCCGGTCGCCGACTCCTGGACGGACTGGGTGGACGGCGCCGACAGCCGGGTGACGGCCCAGGCCGTCTCGGGTTCCCTCGCCGCCGCGCTCGCCGGGCTCTCCGCCAGGGACCGGCACGTACTGCTCCTGGTGGCCTGGGCGGACCTGACCTACCAGGAGGTCGCCGACGCCCTGGGCATCCCCGTCGGCACGGTCCGCTCACGGCTCAACCGGGCCCGCCGCAAGGTGCGCACCGCACTCGGCGGCGACCCGACCCTGGTCGGCGATGTCGCGGAGGTGTCCAGCCATGGATGAGATGACCCGGGTGCGCGATTTCCGCGCCCATGCCCCGACCCCCGACCCGGCACGCCTCGCCCCCGGGCGGCAGCGACTGCTGGAGGCGGCGGGACGCGGGGCCCGTACCCGTCGGATGCGGTCCGACTGGCGGCTGGTCGTCGCCGGGGCGGCCGTCGCGGTCACCGTGGCGGCGTTCGCCGGCGGCCACCTGGTCGGTGGTGGTGCCGGCACCACCGCCCCGCCGGCCTCCTCCTCGATCCGGCCGCACGTGGAACTGACGGACGCGGCCACCGTGCTGCGCCACGCCGCCGACACCGTCGAGCTGATCCCCGATCCCGCGCCCCGCGCCGGCCAGTGGGTCTACGTCCGGACCCGGCAGGGCGCCACGGAGAACGGCGGCCACCAGAAGGCCGACACACAGGAGGCCTGGTACCGCTACGCCGACCCCGAGTCCGAGAACTGGAAGGAGGGCGACGACCACTCCCCGCGCGAGCGGTTCCGCTTCCTCGCCTCCCTGCCCGACGACCCGGAGAAGGTGCTGGAGAAGATCCGCTGGTTCTACCCGTCCGACGCGGGCGGGGAGCCCTCCGGCGACGCCCCCGAGGAGCCGAGGAACGCGCACAACTACCGGGCGGCCAGTGTGCTCGTCGAGTCCTACCCGATGGCGCACGAGGGGCTGGCCAGGCTCTACCGGGCCCTGGCCACGGTCGAGGGGGTGAAGGTGGTGGACCACCTGGTCGAGGACGCGGCCGGACGGGACGCCATCGCCCTGTACTTCGACGGCGGCGGGCAGGGGTCGGCCGGTTTCCCCGAGACCAGGGACGAACTGCTCCTCGACCCGACCACCTACACCTACCTCGGGACGCGGTCGACGGTGATCGAGGACCACGTCGAGGAGTTCCCGGACGGCAGCAGGTACGAGCTGCGGAAGGGGCAGGTCCTCTGGGACACCGCCGTCCTGCGCACCGCCCTCGTGGACGCGGAGGGGCGGCGCCCCTGATCGGACGCCGGCGCGCGGTGGGGCCGGGGTGGGGCCGGGACACGTCCGGCCGGTGGGACCGGTTCGCGCACGCCGAACGTGTCCGGTTAGCGTTTGGCCATGACCGAAGCACCCGCACCCCGTACGACCGGCGCCGTCGCCGCCGGACTCGCCACCGTCGCGCTCGACGGGGGCGCCGTCCTCGACACCTGGTTCCCCGCGCCCGAACTCACCGACGCTCCCGGCCCCGCCGGCACCGAACGGCTGAGCGCCGAACGCGCCGCCGAGCTGCTGGGCGACGCCGCGCCGCAGGCCCTGGGCCCGGACCCGATCCGCGGCGTGGAGGTCGTCGCCGTCCGCACCGTCATCTCCGCGCTGGACGACAAGCCCCTGGACGCGCACGACGCCTACCTGCGGCTGCACCTGCTCAGCCACCGTCTGGTGAGGCCGCACGGCCAGAACCTGGACGGGATCTTCGGTCTGCTCGCCAACGTCGCCTGGACCAGCCTCGGCCCCGTCCCGGTCGACCGGATCGAGCAGACCCGGCTGGCCGCCCGCGCCGCCGGGAAGCAGCTCACGGTCACCAGTGTCGACAAGTTCCCGCGGATGACCGACTACGTCATTCCCAAGGGCGTGCGCATCGGCGACGCCGACCGGGTGCGGCTGGGCGCCCACCTCGCCTCCGGCACCACCGTGATGCACGAGGGCTTCGTCAACTTCAACGCCGGGACGCTGGGCACCTCCATGGTCGAGGGCCGCATCAGCGCCGGTGTCGTCGTGGACGACGGCTCCGACATCGGCGGCGGCGCCTCGATCATGGGCACCCTCTCCGGCGGCGGCAAGCAGACCGTCTCCATCGGGAAGCGCTGCCTGCTCGGTGCCGAGGCGGGCATCGGCATCTCGCTGGGCGACGACTGCATCGTGGAGGCCGGCCTGTACCTGACGGCCGGCACCCGCGTCACCCTGCCCGACGGCAAGGTCGTCAAGGCGCTGGAGCTGTCCGGCGCGAACAACCTGCTGTTCCGTCGCAACTCCACCACCGGGACGGTCGAGGCCCTCCAGCGCTCCGGCTCCTGGGGCGGTCTGAACGAGGCGCTGCACAGCCACAACTGACCCCGAATCCGGTGCCTTCCGGTCCCGCCGCCCGCACCGGGCGGCGGGACCGTTACCCTTTCCGGCCATGGGCGATCTCATGGCCGGAGCGCGGTACCTGGGGCGGGGTCAGAAATGGGTCCTGGGCAACGGGCGGTGGTTCGGGTTCGGGCTGCTGCCCGCCCTCGTCACCCTGGTGCTGTACGCGGCGGCGCTGACCCTCCTCGCCTTCCGCGCCGACGACCTGGCCGTCTGGGCGACGCCGTTCGCCGACGACTGGTCCTCGCCCTGGAACGGACTGTTGCGCGGCACGTTCACCGTGCTGCTGTTCGCGGGCGGACTGCTGTCGGCGGTGCTCACCTTCACCGCCGTCACCCTGTTGGTCGGCGACCCCTTCTACGAGTCGCTGTCACAGAAGGTGGAGGAGACCGAGGGCGGTGCCCCCGAGGGACCGGACGTCCCGCTGCTGCGGAGCCTGTGGATCTCGCTCCGCGACAGCCTGTACGTGCTGGTGCGGGCGCTGGCCCTCGGCGCGCCGCTGTTCGTGCTGGGTTTCGTGCCCGTCGTCGGCCAGACCGTCGTCCCGGTGGTCGGCTTCGCCGTCTCCGGGTTTTTCCTGACGCTGGAACTCACCTCGGTCGCCCTGCAGCGCCGTGACGTCCCGGTCCGCGAGCGGCTGCGGCTGCTGCGCGGGCGCAAGGCGCTGGCCGTCGGGTTCGGCGCGCCGCTGGTGCTGGTGTTCCTGGTGCCGTTGGCGGCGGTCCTCCTGATGCCGGGCGCCGTCGCGGGGGCCACCTTGCTGGCCAGGGACCTGACGGACGGCTCCCGGCCGGACGGCGCCGACGACGGGCGGGACGGCGGGAGGCCCCGGCCCGGGTACCCCGGCGTCGGGCCGCACCTGCCGTAGGGAACGCCCGGCGGGCCGGGGCTCCACCCCGGAACCCGCCGCCGTCGCGGCCGTGTCGCCCGCCCCGCGGACGGGCGACACGGCCGCGACGGGCCTCGCGTCAGGGCCGGAAGCGGATCACCTGGGGGTCGTGGTCGCTGACCTGGTCGGCGAACTCCGCGTTGACGTGGACGATGTCGTAGTCGAAGCGGCGGATGCCCGGGGAGACCAGGGTCTGGTCCAGCACCTGGGAGTTGCCGTCGTAGACGTAGGTGTAGCGCTCGGACCTCGGCAGCGAGAACACCGCGTTGCGCAGCGCGCCGCCCGCGGTCAGCTTCCGGGCGGTGGTGGAGAACTCGAAGTCGTTGATGTCGCCGAGCACGACCACCCTGGCCTTGCGCTCCACCGCCAACACCTCCCGCACGAAGCGGTTGACCGCCTCGGCCTGGCGGTGCCGCTGGACCTCGGAGGAGCGGCTCGGCGGCTGGACGGCCGCGTGCAGGGACTGGTCGCCGCCCTTGGAGGCGAAGTGGTTGGCGACCACGACGACCGTCCGGCCGCGGAAGCGGAACTCGCCGACCAGCGGCTTGCGGCTGTCCTCCCAGGCGGGGTCCTCGGGCGCGATCCGGGCGGGGGAGTGGGTGAGCACGGCCCGGCCGCGCTCGCGCGCCACGCCGACCGCCGTGGTCGCGTCCGCGCCGGGGCGGTCCACGAAGGAGACCCGGTCGGGGTCGAAGAGGAAGACGTTGCGGATGTTGCCGCCGGGCAGGCCGCCGTCGGCGCCGTCGACCGGGTCGATCGAGCGCCACTCGTAGCGGGGGCCGCCCGCGGCGACGACGGCCTCGACGAGCCGTTCCACCGTCGCGTCGGCGGAGACCGTGCCGTCGTCGGTGGGTCCGGTGTCGTCCTGGATCTCCTCCAGGGCGAGGATGTCGGGGGAGGCGAGGTTCTCCACCACGCCCCGGGCCAGCCGGTCGAACTTCTCCGGGTCGCTGCCGGGGTGGAGGTTCTCCACGTTGTAGGTGGCCACGGCCAGTTCCTTCCGGTGCCGGGCGCGGGTGCGCTCCCGTTCCGGACCCCGGTCGACCACGGTGCCCATCTCGCGGGCGGCCACGAGGTAGCCGCCGTACTGGTCGTAGTCGAGCGGGCCGGTGGTCGCGCCGGCGAGCACGTCACCGGTGTCCGCGGTGGGGAAGGGCTCCTGGGAGAGCGGGACGAGGGACTCGACCTTGACGCGACCGGGGTTGGGCTCGTCGTAGCCGCCGTAGACCGTGCCGCCGCGCCGCGTCGGGTTCTGCCGGGGCTCGACGGTCACCCACAGCTCGGCGTACTCGGTGCTGGGGCCGACCACCCGGGCGTCGCGGATCCGGACGTCCATGCCCTCCAGCGACTCGTACAGGTCCAGCGCGTGGGTGTCGGGGCGCAGCCGGAGACCCTCGATGTCGCCGCCCGCCGCCGGGTCGCCCTGGGGGGCGTACGCCTCGGGGACCGAGGAGGAGTCCAGGACGACCGGGGCGGGCGTCTCGTGGCCCGAGGAGACCACGGTGACCTGCGGCCGGGTGATCTGGGTGACCGTCTGGTTGCCAGAGGAGGCCCCGCCCGGACGGTACTCGTCGACCGTGCCCGAGACCCTCACCAGGTCGCCGACGAGGACCTTGGGCGCGGAGCCGGTGTAGACGAAGACTCCCTCGCTGGTGGCCGGGTCGGCGTCGGGCGCGGTGTCCTGGATCCAGAAGCCGCGCGAGCCGTAGGCGCGGACGCCGGTGACCACGCCGGAGACGTTCGACACGCGGGTGCCGTCCAGGGGGGACAGCCGGGTGTCGCCCTGGATGTCGTGGACGCGGACCGTGCCCGCCTCGGCGGGCTCCGCCGCCGAGGCGGGCACGGCCAGCAGGGTCGAGGTCAGCGCGGCGACGGTCAGTGCGGCGGTGCGGGCCGCCGGGGTTCTGCTCACGTGGTCCCTCCGGGAGGGTGCTGGAGTGGTGATCGAGGTGCTGGGGTGACTGGGGAGCGGATGGGGAGCGGACGGGAAGCGGAGAGAAACGGCGGTGCCGTTCCGGGCCGGTGGACCGGTGGGTCCGGTGGCGGTGGTGCGCGGGGAGCGGTCACACGGTCCTACCGTGTGTTTCTCTACGCGCGTAACGTGCCGTCCTGGTCAGGTGCTTGTCAAGGAAGAGAGGCGGTACGGGCACGGAAGATCCGGTGAACCGGACGGCCGAGTCGAAAGCGGTCTACGCTGGGCAGCGTTCTTGCCGCACACCCGGCCGACCCACCGAGGAGCACTTCCCCCATGACCGGTGACGACCGTCCCACCGCACCCCCCGTACGGCTGCCCGCGGAGGCCGAGTTGGCACGGGAGGCCCTCGCCTCGCCGCTGCTGTCCCGCGCGGCCCGGCTCGCGCGCTGGGCGGAGGAGGGGGTCCGGGTCGGCCCCGGAGGGGAGCTGCCCGACGGACGGCTGGCGGAGGCCGCCGCGCTCCTGGGACTGGACGGGGACGACGAGGAGGCGCGGGAGTACGCGGCGTGGGCGTGGGACCTGGCCGTCGACACCGGGCTGCTGGAGGTCCGCGAGGACGGTGACGGCGGTGACGGCGGTGACGGCGGTGATGTCGACGGGGGAGGCGACGGAACGGCCGGCACGGCCGCCCCCGGCGAGGAGCTGGCCCTGCTCACCGGCGGTGGCCCCGCCGACGTGCTGGACGTCTGGCTCGGCGGCCTGGAGACGGTGCTCGCCGACGCGGCCACCCCCGGTCTGGAGGACCTGGTCGGCGAGTTGGGCATCGGCGAGGACGGCCGGATCGACCCCGACTCCCTCGACCTCGAAGCGCTCGACTGGGACCCGGAGGAGGAGGCCGACTTCCTCGCCGGCGCACTGACCAACCTCTACCTGCTGACCGTCGGCGACCCCACCGTGACGGCGGGGGCGATGGTGCCGCTGCCGGTGCTGGCCGCCTCGCTGGTCGCCCCCGAGGACATGGAGCACCCCGACGACGACGTCCTGGAGGAGATCTCGGCGGTGATGGTCCGCCTGGACGAGCAGTTCCGGATGCTGGAGCAGACCGGGATCCTCGTCCACCACCCGATGGACGAGGCCCTGGTCGACGAGGTCGACGGGGACGAGCCCGACACCCCGGAGGCCCCCGAGGACGACGAGGTGGCCCGCTACGGCATGGTGCGCCTCACCCCGCTCGGCCTGTACGGCGTGCGCCTGCGACTGCTGGAGGCGGGCGTCCACGCCCCGGCCGTGGGCGATCTCGCGACGGAGGACGCCCGGACGCTGCTGGCCGCCCTCCCCGGCCACGGCGAGGAGGCCGCCCGGGAGGAGATCGAGGGGTGGCTGGCCCGCCGCGCCCCCCTGGACGCCGCGCGCGAGCTGCTGGCCGCCGCCCGCGGTGACGACCGTCACGCGCCGCGCCGCCGGCTGGCCTGCCAGCAGGCGCTCTCGCTCGTCGGGCCGGAGGCCGAACCGGCCCTGCGCGAGGTCCTCGACGACGGTCACCTGGGCGGGCTGGCCCGGGTGTGGCTCTCCGAACGGGGCCTGGGCGACGTACCGGCGCCCTCCGAGGAGATGGTGTTCTGGTTGACCGTGGACACCTTGGCGGCGCAGCTCGCCACCGAGGAGGGCGAGGACGACTCGGAGGAGCTGCGCGACCTGGTGCGCGGCCTGGTCGACCAGCACAGCGGCTTCTTCGACAAGGCGTGGCGCGTCGACCACCCGGCCACCGGGGAGGTACTGGAGGCGATGAGCCGGGTGCACCCCGACCGCCAGGCGGCCAAGGACGCCCGCAAGGCGGCGTACAGGGCGAGGTCGCGCGGCTGAGCCGTCCGGTTCGGATGGTGTTCAACCCCCGTTCGCCACGGGAGGGGACGCTGGTCGGCGCCGAGCCATCGCGCAGAGCGGACGGGAGAGACGATGCCGACCACGCCGACCATGCCGACGGATCCGACGGGGCCCACCGGACCGTCGGTGCCGGCCGGGTCCATCGCCCCGGCCGCCGGCGCCCGAGTCGGTCGGGCGCGCCTGACCAGGCGGTCCGTGGTGGCGGGGGCCGGGATCGCCGTCACCGGCGGCGCGGCCGGCATCCTGGCGGGCACCTCGGGCGCGTTCGGCTCCCAGGGCGAGGGGGGACGGGAGAGGGGGGAGCCGGACGAGGTCCGGGAGGCGCGGGGGTACGGTCCGCTGCTGCCCGACCCCGCCGGGGTGCTCGCCCTGCCCGCGGGCTTCTCCTACCGCGTCCTGGCCCACTGCGGCGTCACCCGGCTGGAGAGCGGCGAGCACACCCCCGCCGGACACGACGGCAGCGCGGCGTTCGACGGCCCCCGCGGTCGGACGCTGCTGGTCAACAACCACGAGCTGAAGGGCCCCCGGACCGACTGGGAGCACCCGGTCCCGCCGGTCGAGGGGCTGGTCTACGACCCGGCCGCCGCGGGTGGCTGCACGGTCGTGGAGGTCTCGGAGGACGGGGAGAGGCTCGCCGAGTGGGTCGGCCTCGCCGGCACCTCCACCAACTGCGCGGGCGGGGTGACGCCCTGGGGCACCTGGCTGACCTGTGAGGAGAACTCCGACCGGGCCGGCGAGCGGGGCATGACCCGCGATCACGGCTACGTCTTCGAGGTCGATCCCCGCGACCGGCGGGCCAACCGCGACCCGAGGCCGATCAGGGCGTTGGGCCGCTTCGACCACGAGGCCGTCGTCGTGGACCCCGGGCGCGGCCACCTGTACCTGACGGAGGACGACTCCGAACCCAACGGACTGCTGTACCGCTGGGTCCCCCCGAAGGGCTTCCGGCACGGGCGCGGGCGACTGCGCACGCTCGCCGACGACGCCGGGAGGCTCCAGGCGTTCCGCTGCCTCGACTCCGGCGGCCGGTTCGTCGACGACCTCTCCCGCGCGGTGCGCCCCGGAACCGTCTACGGCGTGGACTGGGTGGACGTCCCCGACCGCGACGCCCGCGAGGTGCCCGTGCGCGCGCAGTTCACCGGGGACGAGGTCACCCGGGCCCGCAAGCTGGAGGGCATGTGGTGGGCCGACGGCGGCGCGTACGTGGTCGCCTCCTACGCGCGCGCCGGTGACAGCCCCGGGCAGCCGCACGACGGCCAGGTGTGGTTCTACGACCCCCGCCGCCGCACCCTCACACTGCGGCTGCGCTTCGGCGTCGTCCGCGACCCGTCGGCCCCCGACGTCCCGGACGGGCCCGACAACATCACCGTCTCGCCGTACGGCGGGGTGATCATCGCCGAGGACGGCGAGGGCCTCCAGCACCTGATGGCCGCCGACGACCGGGGCCGGGTCTTCCCCGTGGCCCGCAACGAGGTGAACATCGGGACGACGGAGGAGCCGGAGTACGGCGAGTTCGCCGGGGTGTGCTTCTCGGGCGACGGGCGGACGCTCTTCGCCGGCATCCAGGAGCCGGGCATCCTGGTGGCGATCACCGGCCCCTGGGAACGTCACCGGAGCCACCGGCACCCCTGAGGAACGCCGTCGGCGGCCGGGCGTCGCCGGCGTGCGGAAGGCCACGACGCGGAAGGGCCCGCGGGGTCGCCCCCGCGGGCCCTTCCCTGCCGCGGCGCCGGCGCGCCGCCTCGTCGTGCGCCGCTCAGGCGGCGGTGGTCATCCCGGCCCGTCCGGCCGCCCGCCACACGGCCCGCAGCCGATCCAGCTCGGCCAGCTCCGCACGGGACCAGGGACGGTCGCCGTGGGCGCGTACGAAGGCGCGGATCGCCTCGTTCGCCTGCGCGGGAGTCTGATGCCGGGGACCCGGGTTTCCTTGCTCGGAAGGGGTGGACATGGGACCAGAGTAGGCGCTGGGTATGACAACGGCAGGTCCCACCGCGTTCCCTTCGCCCACATGGTTTAAACGTCAATCGCTCCGCAAATGACCGAAATCGCGCTGACCTGCGAACTTTCCCTTCCTGCCGCCGAGTTGACGCGTACCCTCCCTCCGTCGGTGCGACGGATATCACGTCGCCCGATCGCCGGGGAGGGACCGTCACGACGCTCCCCGGGCTCCTCCACGCCGCCTTCGCGCCCCGGTCACGTCTCCCCGTCGCCGCCGACCGGCGGGGCCCGTCACAGGGCCGCTCCGCCGGGCTTGACCATGCCGCGGACGGTGCGGGAGTCGACGTAGTCGCCCAACGCCGTCATCTCCCACTCGCCCGAGTACTGGCGGATCAGCTTGCACATCAGCACGCCCGTGCGCGGCTCGGAGCCGGTCAGGTCGTAACGGACCAGCTCCTCGCCGGTGCCGGCGTCCATCAGCCGGCAGTACGCCTTGGCGACCTCGGTGAACTTCTGTCCGGAGAAGGAGTTGACCGTGAAGACCAGGCCCGTCACCTCGGGCGGCAGCCCGCCCAGGTGGACGGTGATGGTCTCGTCGTCGCCCGCGCCCTCGCCGGTGAGGTTGTCGCCGGAGTGCTGGATCGTCCCGTTCAGGATGGCGAGCCTGCCGAAGTAGCAGTTGTCGATCTTCTTGCGGCGGGCGTCGTACGCGATGACCGACGCGTCCAGATCGACGTTCTTGCCCCGGAAGGCCGGCTCCCAGCCCAGCCCCATCCGCACCGAGCTCAGCAGCGGCCTGCCGCCCTTGACCAGGGAGACGGTCTGGTGTTTCCGCAGGTCGACCCGGCCCTTGTCCAGGTTGATCTTCCCGCTTCCGGGCGCCGGGGCCGGAGCCGGTACCGGCGCCGGGGCCTGGCCGGCGGGCGGCGGCGCCGGTACCGGCTCCGGCGCGGCGGGTGCGGTGGGCGCGGCGGGTGCGGTGGGCTCCTCCACCGTCACCCCGAAGTCGGTGGCGATCCCGGCCAGCCCGTTGTCGTACCCCTGACCGACCGCGCGCACCTTCCAGTCGCCACCCCTGCGGTAGACCTCGACGACGACCAGGGCCGTCTCGGGGCCCAGCCGGGGCGGGGTGAAGGTGGCCACCACCGTGCCGTTCGCCGCGTCCCGGACGGTCGCCGTGGGCTCGGTGCCGGCGAACGTCGCTCCCGGGGCGTCGAGGCTGGCCGTCACCACGATCTTCTCGACGTCGGCGGGGACCGCCGCGGTGTCCACGGTGATGGTGTCCGCACCGCCGGCGGTGCCGTGGGTGACGCCCGGCCCGGACGGCTGGTTGTAGAAGACGAAGTCGTCGTCCGAGCGGACCTTGCCGTCGGCGCCGAGCAGCAGGCCGGAGACGTCGAGCCGCACCGGCGCGGTGACGTCCACCGCCACGCGCGGCACGGACAGGGGAAGGTTCGAGCCGGGAGTCATCGCAGTCATGGTCCGATTAACGGACGGCCGGACCGTGCGGTTCCACAATCCCCTCCCCGGCGTGTCGCACCGTCGCCCGACGGCCGGGCGGGGACGACGGTGCCCGGTGGGGCGGGTCCGAGAAGGCGGTGCGCCGGCTGCCCGCGCTCTCACGGCGCCGGGCCGAGGACCGACGCACCACCCCTTCCGGGCACGAGCTCGGGCGGGCGGCGTGACCGGGTGCCACACGCCCATCCGCACACCCGACAAAGGCGGTGCGGAGAATGTCGGGTGGCCGGGGCCGGTGCCGCCGCACGATGGGGGCATGGACGACACGACCCTGGTATCCCGCTTCCTCCGTGACGGCTTCGTGAAGGTGGAGGGCGCCGTCGCGCCGCGCGTGGCCGCGGACTGCGCGCGGCTGCTGTGGCGGGAGACGGGCTGCGACCCGGACGACCCGTCGACGTGGACGCGGCCCGTGCACTGGGTGGGCGGTATGGCGCGGGGACCGTTCGCCGCCGCACCCAACTCCCCGTTCCTGCACCACGCGTACGACCTGCTCGTCGGCGCGGGACGCTGGGAGCCGCGCTACTCGCTGGGCACGTTCCCCCTGCGCTTCCCGCACGAGGAGGAACCGGACGACGCGGGCTGGCACATCGAGGGGAGCTATCTGCCGGAGGGCGAGAGCTGGTACTTCACGAACCTGCGCTCCCGGGGCCGGGCGCTGTTGATGCTGTTCCTGTTCGGCGAGGTCGGTGAGGAGGACGCCCCGACCCGGATCCGGGTCGGCTCACACCTCGACGTGCCGAAGGTGCTGGAGAAGTACGGGGAGGACGGGGCGAGCGGGCCGACCCTCGCGCCCGAGCTGGTGGCGGCGTCCGACCACCGGCCGCTCGCCCTCGCCACCGGATCCCCGGGCGACGTCTTCCTGTGCCATCCGTTCTTGGTGCACGCGGCGCAACCGCACCACGGGGTGCGGCCGCGCTTCATGGCCCAGCCGCCGCTGATGCCGGCCGCGCCGTACGAACTGGAGCGGGCCGACGGCGCGTACTCGCCCGTGGAGATCGCGATCCGCCGGGGCCTGGGGCGGGACACCCCGGTCCGGACGGGGACGGCACCGACCACAGCGCCGGGTGGACGCGCCTGACGACCACCGCCGGCGAGGCGGCCGACGAACTGCGCCACAGCGTCGATTCGGGTGCGGTGAGGCTCGCTTCTCCCGGGGCCCGACGAACACGCCTACGCCTGTCGGGGACGGCGTCGCCGCCGTTGCGCCGGCACGGCTCGAGCCGCGTACCCGGCGCCCGGGTTGCTCAGGTGAGGACGGGCTCCGGGGCAGAATCGTCAAAGGGCGGATACGTCTGGCCGCCCATGCGCTCGGCCGCGTCAATGTAGTCGGCAAGAGCGGCACGGGATTGAGCGAGCCTGTCCATCCGGTCGTCCAGTCGCTGCAGCCGCACCCGCATCGCGGCCAGCAGTTCGGGACACCCGACCAGTTCCGGGGCCTCCCCGACCGCACAAGGCAGCAGGTACGCGATGTCCTCGGAGGACAGACCGGCGCCAAGCAGGTGGCGGATCTGTTTCACCCGCAGTACGGCACTCTCGTCGTACTCGCGGTAGCCGTTCGCGCCGCGGTCCGCGTCCAGCAGGCCCTGGGCCTCGTAGTAACGCAACTGATGGGTGTTGACGCCCGTTCGACGACTCAGTTCACCGATCCGCATCGAAACCTCGCTTGACCTTCACACCGGTATCAACGTTGACGATGCTGCCATGAACAGGACCGACACACCCGTGACAGTCATCGGACTCGGACTGATGGGCCGGGCCCTGGCCGGCGCGTTCTTGAAAGCCGGGCATCCCACAACCGTGTGGAACCGAACGGCGTCCAAGGCCGACCAGTTGGTGGCCGAGGGCGCGCGACTGGCGCCAACAGTCGGCGACGCGCTCAGGGCGGGATCCTTGGCGATCATCTGCGTGACCGACTACCAGACCGTGCACGCGTTGCTCGACGCGAGCGACGTCGAGCTCGACGGCACGACGTTGATCAACCTGACCTCGGGCGACTCGGCCCAGGCCCGGGAAACCGCCCGATGGGTCGAGCAGCGCGGCGCCCACTACCTTGACGGCGCCATCATGGCCATCCCGCCGACCATCGGCACCGCCGAGGCGGTGATTCTGCACAGCGGGCCGCAGACGAACTTCGAAGCGCACAAGTCGACACTCGACGCACTCGGCACCGTTACCCATCTCGGCGCGGACCATGGCCTGGCGTCCCTGTACGACGTGGCCGGCCTGGCCATGATGTGGAGCGTCCTGAACGCATGGCTTCAAGGTACTGCCTTGCTCAGGACGGCCGGTGTCGACGCCGCATCGTATGCGCCGTTCGCGCGGCAGGTCGCGGCCGGGGTGGCCGAGTGGCTGCCCGGGTACGCCAAGCAGATCGACAGCGGTTCCTTCCCCGCCGAGGTGGCGACCCTGGAGACCGACGCGCGGGCCATGACACACCTGATCGAGGAGAGCGAGGCGGCGGGTGTCAACGCCGAACTGCCGAAGCTGTTCAAGGCGATGGCCGACCGCTCGATCGCCGCGGGACACGGTGGGGAGCAGTACCCCGTGCTGATCGAAGAGTTCGGCAAACCCCGCACCGACTGACCGGCCTCGACACCGGGAACCAAAGCGTGTCGCAGAAGGCCGTGAGCAGGCAGGTCGAGCTGCGGTTCGGCCTCGTGTCGATCACGCGGCGAGGGTGAGGTCGTGCGTGCGGGCGACGGCCGCGGAGGACCTCGCGGTCCTTCATCCGGGCGAAGGGGCGCTCGACCCTGGCCCGTACCCGACGGGGCTCGGCGCCGTCCGCCTCCTCGCCCGCCGACAGGGCCCGTCCGGGGCGTTCGCGATGCGGCACGACCGGCCCGGTGTCGAGGTACGCGCCGTCGCCCGGCACCGGCGGTGGTGCCGGGCGACGGCCGGCCTGGTGGCCGGCTCGAGCGCGAGGAGCGGCCGCAGTCGCTGGGTGGCCCGGCACACCGTGGCCGGCGAGCCCCCGAACAGCGACGCGAGCTGCCGCATGGTGAGATCCGTTCGGCAGCACACCGTGACTGAGGCCTGTTGCGAGAGTGGAGCTGTCGGATCGGACGTGCCCTGCGGCAGGTACCGCTTCACGCCAGGCTCCGAGAGCCGCCGCCCTGGGGGATTGTCAGTCGCGATCGGGAGGCTGCGCCGTCATCCGGTAGGGCGGTCACCAGAGCGCGGTGTGCCAACAGGACCACGGCGAGGTCCGCAGCGCCGCCGTCCAGCTCGGAAGGGCGTACGGCGCCGAGGTCACGGCCCCCGCCCGCGCCGCCAACCTCGGCTTCGTCCGCGGGCTCGGCGCGCACAAGGCCGTCGACCACCGGACCGTGCGGCCGGCGGAACCGGGCCGCTTCGACGTGGTTCTGGACACCGTGGGCACCGACCTGCGCGCCGGCGCCCTTTCTCGATCCTCGGTCCTCGGTCCTCGATCGCCCGGAGGCCGTCGGGCCCGGCCGCGAGGACTCCCGGACCTCTCGGGACGGGGCGAGACGGGGCGTCGGGGGGTGCCGGGGGAGGGGAGCGGGACGCGACGAACGGACGACGGCCCCATGGGGAGGCGGGCCCAACGTCCCTGTCGCTGAACGGTGTTCACACCCAAGACCGAGGGGGCGTGATCCCGACCGCCTACCCGGGGCTACGGTGGGCCTCCCACCACGGCCGATCCGGGCCGAGGCGAGGAACCCGCGGGGAACGGAACTGTTCACGGACACGTACGTACGGCACCATCGTGGCGGCGCGGCCGAAGGGTGGGAGGAGCGTGTCGCGCGGGTTTGCCCCCGCCGCCCGCCCGCCCGTCTTCGCCGCGCCGCCCCCTGTCCCCACCACCAGCCTCCAAGGAGCCGCCGATGCGCGCATCCGCCTTCGTCTACCCCTGGGACGTCGTCGGTGACCCGGACGCCGCCCACCGGATCGCCGACCTCGGGGTCCGGCAGGTCACCCTCGCCTCCGCCTACCACTCCACCCGGGCGCTGACCCCCCGCCACCCCCGCCACCGGATCGTCACCGCCCGGCACTCCGCCGTCTACCACCCGGTGGACCCGGCCCGTTGGGAGGACGCGGCGCCCGGCGTCCCGCGCCCGTACCCGCAGGACTGGACGGCGGGCGACGACCCGTACGGCGAGGCCGCCGCCGCGCTCGCCGGCGCCGGACTGGAGGTGCACTCCTGGGTGATCCTCGCCCACAACACCCGGCTCGGCGAGGAACACCCCCGCCTCACCGTCCGCAACGCCTACGGCGACCGCTACCCGTGGGCGCCGTGCATCGCCCGGCAGGAGGTGCGCGACTACGCGGCGCGCCTGGCGGCCGACTCCGCCGTGCGTCCCGGCGCGCGCGGCACGGAGCTGGAGTCCTGCGGCTGGTACGGGCTGCCGCACCTGAACGCCCACGACAAGACCGGCGGGGTGCGGCTCGGCGGTGCCGGCCAGTACCTGATGTCGCTGTGCTTCTGCGAGGTCTGCGAGGCGGGTTACGCCGCGCACGGCGCCGACCCCGGACGGCTGCGGTCCGCCGTCACCGAGGCCCTGGGGCCGCTGTGGGCGGGGGAGCGCGAGGACGGCGCCACGGGGCGCGAACAGGAGTGGGAGGAGGTCGTGAAGCTCCTGGGGGAGGAGCTCGCCGGGGCCGCCGCACGGTGGCGCGACCGGGTGGCCGGCGCCTTCCGCGGCGAGGTCGTCCGGGCCGTGCGCGACGCCGCCCGCGTTCGGGGCGCACAGGACTTCCGGGTGTTGCTGCACGCCGACCCGGCCCCCCACCGCTGCGGCGCCAACGTCGGCGTGGACCCCGCCGGCGTGCTCGGCCTGGCCGACGGGGTGGTGCTGCCCTGCACCGGGGACGACGCCGAGCGCGTCGACGTGCTCTCGCCCTTCCTGCCCCACCGCACCCCCGCCACCGTGCTCGCCGCCAACCTCACGGTGGTGTCCGGCATGGGCGGACGCCCCCGGGAGTTGGTCGAGCACGCGGCCCACGCGCGGGAGTCGGGGGCGAACGAGTTGCGCCTCTACCACGCGGGGCTGGCCGGTGAGGCGGACCTGGCCGCCGTCCGCGCCGCGCTGGCCCGGCTCGGCTGAGGTCGCCCGGCGGCGCGCGTCGCGCCGGGACGGCTGCTTCCTCGCCGCCCGCCGCCGCCCGTCGTCCCACACCGGCCCTCGGGGCCCGTTCCGCACCGTGCCGGAACGGGCCCCGAGGGCTGCTCGAACGCTTTCCGTAGCAGCGCCGTGTAACGGGTCAAGCGCCTCTTGTCGCACACGGTAAGCGCTTTCCAACTCGGCGCCGAAAGTTCTGTCACAACCGTTGACGGGGGCCGAGGGCGGACCTACTTTCTTCCCCACCGCGCCTCGTACGCCATACCTGATACGTCATATACGAGACGCCGTGTACGACCCGCACCGACGCGTGCACCACGAACGCCCAGCGCGTGGCGCGGTGTCCGCGTCCCCTCCTTCCGCGTGCCCGATGCCGGAGCCGACCCGAGAGCCGCCTGCATGAGAGCCCCCCTGACCGGTCCCCCACCGGTGCCCGTTCCCTCCAGGACGCAGTACGTCCTGGAGCACCTGACCCACGCGATCCTCACCGGCCGACTGCCACCGGGACAGCCCCTGGTGGAGACCGAGCTGGCCGCGAGGTTCGGCGTGTCCAAGACCCCGGTCCGCGAGGCGCTGAAGACCCTCGCGGGCCGCGGGCTGGTGGTGATGAGCGAGTACAAGGGCGCCACCGTGCGCACCGTGGACGCCGCCATGGCCCGCTCCGTCTACGACGTGCGGCTGCTGCTGGAGCCGGAGGCGCTGCGCCGCACCGTCACCGCCGGCGCCGACCTGGCCGGTGCCCGCGCCGCCCTGGAGCGGGCCGACGCCGCCACCGACCGGGCCGACCGCTCGTTGGCCAACCGGGACTTCCACCGCGCCCTCTACCTGCCCTGCGGCAACCCGTTGCTGGCGCGGATGCTCGACGACCTGCGCGACCAGGCCGCCCTGGTCTCCACCGTCGCCTGGGAGGCGGTGCCCTCCTGGGAGCGCGAGGCCGCCGAGCACCGCGAGATCCTCGCCCGCGCCCTGGACGGCGACGCCGACGGCGCGGCACGGCTGCTCCACGGGCACATCGAGGGGTTCGTCCGCCGGGCCTTCCCGGCCGCCGCGAGCACCGACACGAGCACCGCCGTGAGCACCGACACGAACATCGACGAGAACGTCGCCGCGAACACCGGCGCGAACCAGGAAGGGCAGGTCCTGCGATGACGGACTTCTCCCGCCGACGGGCGGCCCTCGCCGACGTCGTGGCCATCCCCGTCACCCCGTTCGACGAGCGGGGCCGGTTGGACCCCGACGCCTATCGCGCCCTCGTCCGGCGACTGTTGGACGCCGGGATCCGCACCGTCACCCCCAACGGCAACACCGGCGAGTTCTACTCCCTCACCCCCGAGGAGCGGCGTCTGGAGGTCGAACTGACCGCCGCGGAGGTGGCGGACGCCGGCGGGGAGGCCGAGATCGTCGTCGGCGTCGGCCACGACCCGGCCGGGGCGGCCGACGCCGCCCGGCAGGCGCGCGAGGCCGGGGCGGGAATGGTGATGGTCCACCAGCCCGTCAACCCCTACGTCTCCCAGGCCGGTTGGATCGACTACCACCGGGTCGTCGCCGAGGCCGTGCCCGACCTGGGCGTCGTGCCCTACCTGCGCAACCCCCTCATCGAGGGCGAGGCGCTGGCCCGGCTCGGCGAGGAGTGCCCCAACGTCATCGGCGTCAAGTACGCCGTTCCCGACGCGGCCCGCTTCGCCGCCTTCGCCCACGACGCCGGGGCGGACCGTTTCGTGTGGGTGGCCGGACTCGCCGAGCTGTACGCGCCCGCCTACTTCGCCTGCGGTGCCACCGGCTTCACCTCCGGCCTGGTCAACGTGGCGCCGCGGATCTCCCTGGAGATGCTCCGCGCGCTGCGCGCCGGCGACCACGCCGCCGCCATGCGGGTGTGGAAGCGGATCCGCCACTTCGAGGACCTGCGCGCCGAACGGCAGTCGGCCAACAACGTCTCCGTCGTCAAGGAGGCCCTGGCCGTCCTGGGGCTGTGCCGGCGCGACGTCCGGCCGCCGAGCCGGGAGTTGCCCGATGACCTGCGCGAGAAGGTCGCCGAGATCGTCAAGGAATGGGAGCAGCCGTGACGGACACCCCGCGCCCGAGGACCCGCCGGACCCCCGAGGACCTGCGCAGCCACCAGTGGTACGGCACCGACGGACTGCGCTCCTTCAGCCACCGTGCCCGCACCCGGCAACTCGGCTACCTGCCCGAGGAGCACCTGGGCAAGCCGGTCGTCGCCATCCTCAACACCTGGTCCGACATCAACCCCTGCCACCAGCACCTGCGCGAACGCGCCGAGGCCGTCAAGCGCGGGGTGTGGCAGGCCGGCGGTTTCCCCCTGGAGTTCCCCGTCTCCACCCTCTCGGAGACCTTCCAGAAGCCGACCCCCATGCTCTACCGCAACCTCCTGTCCCTGGAGACCGAGGAACTGCTGCGTTCCTACCCGGTGGACGGCGCGGTGCTGATGGGCGGCTGCGACAAGACCACCCCCGCCCTGCTGATGGGCGCGGCCAGCGTCGACCTGCCCACCGTCTTCGTGCCCGCCGGCCCCATGCTGCGCGGCCACTGGCGGGGCGAGACCCTCGGCTCGGGCACCGACATGTGGAAGTACTGGGACGACCGGCGCGCCGGACTCATCGGCGACTGCGAGATGGCCGAACTGGAGTGCGGACTGGCCCGCTCGCCCGGCCACTGCATGACGATGGGCACCGCCTCCACGATGACCGGTGCCGCCGAGGTCCTGGGCGTCACCATGCCCGGCGCCTCCTCCATCCCCGCCGTCGACTCCGGCCACTCCCGGATGGCCGCCGCGGCCGGGCGACGGATCGTGGAGATGGTGTGGGAGGACCACCGGCTCTCCACCGTGCTGACCCGCGAGGCCTACGAGGACGCCGTCGCCGCCGTCTGCGCGCTGGGCGGTTCCACCAACGCCGTCATCCACCTGATCGCCATGGCCGGCCGCTCCGGGGTCGGCCTCACCCTGGACGACTTCGACCGGATCGCCCGCACCACTCCCGTCCTGGCCAACCTCCGCCCCGGCGGGAAGTACCTGATGGAGGACTTCCACTACGCGGGAGGGATGCCCGGCTTCCTCTCCCGGCTGCGGGACCTGCTCCACCTGGACCGTCCCACCGTCGCCCACGACACGCTGCGCGAGCAGATCGCCGGCGCGCTCGTCCACGACGACGACGTCATCCGCACCGTCGACGAGCCCCTGGCCGAGGAGGGCGGCATCGCCGTCCTGCGCGGCAACCTGGCCCCGGACGGCGCCGTCATCAAGCACATCGCCGCCGAGCAGCACCTCCTCAAGCACACCGGTCCCGCCGTCGTCTTCGACGACTACCGCACCATGCAGGCCCGCATCAACGACCCCGCGCTGGAGATCACCGCCGAGAGCGTGCTGGTGCTGCGCGGCTCCGGCCCCCTGGGCGGGCCGGGGATGCCCGAGTACGGGATGCTGCCCATCCCCGACCACCTGCTCAAACAGGGCGTGCGCGACATGGTCCGGCTCTCCGACGCCCGGATGAGCGGCACCAGTTACGGCGCCTGCGTGCTGCACATCGCCCCCGAGTCGCACGTGGGCGGACCGCTGGCCCTGGTGGAGACCGGGGACCTGATCACCCTCGACGTCGCCGCGCGCACCCTCCGCCTGGAGGTCGACGACGCGGAGCTGGCCCGGCGCCGGGCCGAGTGGCGCCCCCCGGCGGCGCGCTACGGACGCGGCTACGGGGCCCTGTACGAGGAACACGTCACCCAGGCCGACGCCGGCTGCGACTTCGCCTTCCTCGCCCGGCCCGGCGAGGTCCCCGAACCGTACGCGGGCTGACGGACCCCGTCCCGGGCCGCCCCGAACCGCCGCCCACCACCAGTCGCATTCTCGAACGACGTTCGACAGCCCTTCGTCGACGGAACGACGACGACAGAACGGAGCACCGGCAATGGCCCTCACCGCCGTGCCGAAGAAGCGTGCCCTGCCGGGCACTTTGGGGGGACCGGGAAAACCCGGCAGAGCAGGAAAGACCGGGAAATCCGGGAACCCCGGAAAACGCAGCCTGCCGTACGTGCTGATCGCGCCCGCCGGGCTGCTGATGCTGGGCTTCATCGCCTACCCGATGCTCAGCGTCCTGTACTACAGCCTCCAGCACTACAACGTCACCAAGCCCTGGCGGAACGGCTACGCGGGTCTGGAGAACTTCCGGGAGATCTTCTTCGAGGACCCGCTGTTCTGGCAGACGCTGGCCTTCAGCGCCAAGTGGGTCGTGGTGGAGGTCGGACTCCAGCTCGTCTTCGGCCTGGCCCTCGCCCTGATCGTCAACCAGACGTTCGTCGGCCGCGGCATCGCCCGCGCCCTGGTCTTCTCGCCCTGGGCCGTCTCCGGGGTGCTCACCACCACCATCTGGATCCTGCTGTACAACCCCTCGACCGGTCTGAGCCGCTACCTCGCGGACGCCGGCATCGGCGAGTACGGCACCTCGGTCCTCTCCGACACCGGCACCGTCTTCTGGGCCGCGGTCCTGGCCGAGCTCTGGCGCGGTGTCCCCTTCTTCGCGATCCTCATCCTCGCCGACCTCCAGTCCATCTCCAAGGACCTGTACGAGGCGGCCTCGGTGGACGGCGCGAGCCGCTTCCGGCAGTTCTGGCACATCACCCTGCCGCACCTGAAGGACGCGATCATCCTCTCCACGCTGCTGCGCGCGGTGTGGGAGTTCAACAACGTCGACCTGCTCTACACCCTCACCGGCGGCGGCCCGGCGGGCGTGACCACCACGCTCCCGCTCTACGTCGCCAACACCGGGATCGAGGGCCACGACTTCGGCTACGCCTCCGCGCTGACCACCGTGGCCTTCGTGATCCTGCTCTTCTGCTCGATCCTCTACCTGCGCCTGAGCAAGTTCGGAGGCGACGACAAGTGACCGCCGCACTCGCAGAGAAGAGCCCGGGCGCGCCCGCCCCGGCTCGGAACGCGACCCCACCCCGGGCGCGGGGGACGGCCCGGCGCCGCGGGCTCGACGACGGACCGCCGCGCTGGCAGATCTACCTTCCCCTGGGGATCTACCTGCTGTTCACGCTGATCCCCTTCTACTGGATGCTGCTGTTCGCCCTCCGCCCGTCCGGCTCGACCTCGCTGGTGCCCTGGCCGGTCACCACCGAGCACTTCGAGAAGGTCTGGAACGAGCGGAACTTCGGCACCTACTTCCTCAACAGCACCCAGGTCGGCATCGCCTCGATGGTGATGACGATGCTGGTGGCACTGGCCGGCGGCTACGCCCTGGCGCGCTTCCGGTTCCGGCTGAAGAACGCCTTCATGCTGGCGCTGCTGTGCTCGCAGTTCATCCCGGGCGCGCTGATGCTCGTCCCGCTGTTCGAGACCTTCCGCAACCTCCAGCTCATCAACTCCATGTGGAGCGTGATCATCGCGGAGACGGTCTTCCAACTGCCGCTGTCGATGATCCTGATCAGCGGCTTCATCAAGAACGTCCCCGAGTCGCTGGAGGAGGCCGCCTGGGTGGACGGCTGCTCCCGGCTGCGGGCCTTCCTCGCCATCGTGCTGCCGATGCTGCGCCCCGGACTGATCGCGGTGGGCTCCTTCGCCTTCGTGCACAGCTGGAACCACTTCCTGTTCGCCCTGATGTTCCTCTCCTCCCAGGACAAGCAGACCATCCCGGTGGGCCTCAACACCCTCATCGGCGCGGACAGCGTGGACCTGGGCGCGCTGGCCGCGGGCGGTGTGGTGGCGGCCGTACCCGTGGTGATCATCTTCGCCTTCATCCAGAAGTGGCTGATCACCGGCTTCAGCGCGGGGGCGGTGAAGGGCTGATGAGCGACCGCGTTTCCGGGCCCGCCCTGCCCGTCGTCCTGGCCGGCGCCCGCGGCCACGGCCGCTGGCACCTGAACAACATCCGCCGTCTCGCCGAGGAGGGCCTGGTCGACCTGGTCGGCGTCTGCGAGCTGACCCCCCTCACCGCCGAGGAACTGGACGGTTTCGGCACCCCCGAGCAGTCCGCCGACTTCGCCGCCCTGCTGGAGCGCACCGGCGCGCGGATCGCGGTGATCTGCACTCCGATCCACACCCACGCCGACCTGGCGCTCGCCGCCGCCGAACGGGGCGTGCACGTGCTGCTGGAGAAGCCCCCCGCGCCCTCGTACGCCGAGTTCGAGCGGATGACCGACGGGCTGCGGGCCGCCGGAGTCGCCTGCCAGATCGGCTTCCAGTCACTGGGCTCGCACGCCGTCACCGCCATCCGCGAACTGGTGGCCGACGGTGCGATCGGCACCGTCCGGGGCATCGGCGCGGCCGGGGCCTGGGCCCGCGACCTGGCCTACTGGACCCGCGCCCCGTGGGCCGGGCGGCGCCGCCTGGACGGTCGGGACGTGGTGGACGGCGTCCTCACCAACCCCCTGGCCCACGCCGTGGCCACCGCGCTGCGCATCGACGGCGGCGACCGCGCCGAGGACGTCGCCGACATCGAGCTGGAGCTGTACCGCGCCAACGACATCGAGTCGGACGACACCTCCTGCGCCCGCCTGCGCACCGTGCGCGGCGACGGCACCGGGGGCGAGATCACCGCGGCCGTCACGCTCTGCGCCGAACGGCCCGGCGAGCCGTACGTCGTCGTCCACGGGACCGAGGGCCGCGTCACCTTCTGGTACAAGGAGGACCGGGTGCGCCTGGAGCGCCGCGGACGGGAGCCGGAGACCACCGAGCACGCCCGCACCGACCTGCTGCGCAACCTGCTCGACCACCTCGCCGACGGCACGGAGCTGCTGGTGCCGCCCGAGCGCACCGGCGCCTTCATGCGGCTGGTGGAGGCCGTCCGTACCGCTCCCGAACCCAGGCCGCTGCCGCCGGACACCTGGCGCGCCGAGCCCGGCGCGGACGGTGCCGGCCCCGCGCGGCGGATCGTGGCGGGGGTCGACGAACTGGTCGCCGAGGGCGCCGAACGCCTGGCCCTGTACTCGGAACTGGCCGCCCGCCCGGACACGGCGGCGCGGGCCGGCTGGGCCGCGGCCGCGGGCCCCGTCCGGGAGGGAGTCGGACGATGACCGAGCGCGACACGGCCCACGACGCGGGCGCCGTCCGACTCCTGTGCGGCGGACGTCCCGTGGCCCGCTACGAGTACCGGCCGGACCTGCCCGCCCGTGAGTCCCCACGCCCCCACCTGCACCCCGTCCGCACCCTGGGCGGCACGGTCGTCACCGAGCTGCGGCCCGCCGACCACGTGCACCACCTGGGGGTGAGCGTGGCCGTCCCCGACGTCTCCGGCACCAACTTCTGGGGCGGTCGCACCTTCGTCCGCGACCGCGGCCCCACCGAGCTGGACAACCACGGCGTCCAGCGGCACCTGCGGTGGCTGTGGCGGGACGAGGACGGCCTCGCCGAGGAACTCGCCTGGGAACGCGACGGACGACGGCTGCTCACCGAGCGCCGCACCATCGTCGCCCGGGAGGTGGACGACACCTGCTGGGCGCTGGACCTCACCACCGAACTCGTCAACGTCCGCGACGAGGAGCTGTCCATCGGCAGCCCGGCCACCAACGGCCGTCCCGGCGCCGGATACGGCGGCTTCTTCTGGCGTCCGCCCATCGGCCCCCGTCCGCCCGCGGTGTTCACCGCGGACGCCGAGGGCGAGGAGGCGGTGCACGGATCGGTCGCTCCGTGGCTGGCGATGGCGGCCGACGCCTGGACGCTGGTCTTCGTCGGGGCGACCGAGGACACCCGCCGCGACCCGTGGTTCGTGAGGGCCGCCGAGTACCCGGGCGTGGGCTCCGCGCCGGCCTGGGAGCGCAGACTGCCGCTGCCGCCGGGGCGGCCGGTCGTCCGGCGCGTGGTGACCGCGGTCGCCGACGGCCGGTTGGACCGGGACGCCGCCGCCCGCGTCGCGGACCGGCTCGCCCGGCTCGCCCCGCCCGACCGAGAGGAGGCGCCCGCATGACGGCTCTCCCGAGGACCCGGACGGCCCCGCCCCCCGCTCCCCGCCCCGACGCCCCGGAGGGCCCGACGGGTCCCGCGCCGGCGGAGACCTACCGCAACCCGGTGCTGGACGCGGACTGGTCCGATCCCGACGCCATCCGGGTCGGCGACGACTACTACCTGACCGTCTCCAGCTTCGGCCGTGCGCCCGGACTGCCGATCCTCCACTCGCGCGACCTGGTGAACTGGCGGATCATCGGCCACGCGCTGGAGCGGCTGGAGCCCGAGCAGGCGTTCACCGTCCCGCGTCACGACTGCGGGGTGTGGGCGCCGTCCATCCGCCGGCACGCGGGCCGGTTCTGGATCTTCTGGGGCGACCCCGACCACGGCATCTACCAGGTCAACGCCGAGGACGTCCGCGGCCCGTGGAGCAGACCGCACCTGCTGAAGGCGGGCCGGGGGCTGATCGACCCCTGCCCGCTGTGGGACGACGACGGCCGCGCCTGGCTGGTGCACGCCTGGGCGAAGTCGCGCTCGGGGATCAAGAACCGGCTGACCGGCCACCGGATGAGCCCGGACGGCCGTGAACTCCTCGACGCCGGCCGCACGATCGTGGACGGCGACGCGCTGCCCGGCTGGTTCACCCTGGAGGGGCCCAAGCTGTACCGGCACGACGGCTGGTACTGGATCCTCGCGCCGGCCGGGGGAGTGGAGACCGGTTGGCAGGGCGCCTTCCGCTCCAGGGACTTCTTCGGCCCCTACGAGGAGCGCATCGTGCTCGCCCAGGGCCGTACCGACGTCAACGGCCCCCACCAGGGCGCCTGGGTGCGGGCGGCCGACGGCGGCGACTGGTTCCTCCACTTCCAGCAGCGCGGCCCGTACGGACGGGTGGTGCACCTGCAGCCGATGCGCTGGACCGACGAGAGCCGGGGGGAGGATCCCGGGTGGCCGGTGATCGGTGACGACGGGGAGCCCGTCGCGGTCCACACCCGGCCGGTGCCGGCACATCCCGCCGAGCGCCCGGCCTCGCCGGCCACCGACGACGACTTCCCCGGCGGACGCTTCGGCCTCCAGTGGTCCTGGGCCGCCAACCCGGGGCCGGGGTGGACCGTCGCCCACTCCGGTGACGGGCTGCGCCCGGTCTGCCGTCGCAGCCCCGACGTCCACGACCTGCGCAGGCTGCCGAACGTCCTGGTCCAGCGGCTGCCCGGGAGGCCGTGCGCGGTCGAGGTGGAACTGCGGCTGGACGACGGCCGCCCCGGCGCCAGGGCCGGACTGACCGTGCTGGGCGACGCGTTCGCCTGGATCGGGCTGGAGCGGGACGCCGACGGGATCCGTCTGGTGCACCGCTTCGCCGAACCCGTCGCCGAGCACGAACGGGACGCCGCGCGCTCCCGGCCCGCGCCGGAGGGACGGGCGCGGCTGCGGGTGGAGGTCCTGCCCGGCGCCCGTTGCCACTTCTCGGCGCGGCTGCCCGGGGACACCGGCTTCCGCTCCTCCGGCCCGCCCTTCGCCGCCACCCCCTGGCGCTGGGTCGGCGCCCAACTCGGCCTGTTCGCCGCCGCGCCCGAGGGCGACGGACCGGCCGGGACCGCGGAGTTCACGCGCTTCCGCGTCGGCTGACCCGCCCGTTCGCGGACGGGCGCGCCCCGTCCTCCCGACCCTCGACCCCCGGAAGCCCCGAAGACCCGACACATCCCGAACACCCACGCGGAAACGCACGACCGAGAAATGAGCCGACGATGAGCACAGACCCCAGCCGCAGAACCCGCGTCCGCGCCCTGCTGGCCCTGGGCACCGCCGCCTCCCTCGCCCTCACCGCCTGCGGCGGTGGCGGGGGCACCGAGGCCGGCAGCGAGGGCGACGGCAAGGGCAAGATCGTCTTCTGGGACAACAACGGCGGTGTGCGCACCGATGTCTGGAAGAAGATCATCGCCGAGTTCGAGAAGGAGAACCCGGACATCGACGTGGAGTACGTCGGCATACCCATCGCCGACGTGCAGTCCAAGTACGACACCGCCATCCAGGGCGGTGGCGACAGCCTGCCGGACGTCGGCATGGTCGGCACCGCCTACCTCGCCAACATGGTGGCCCAGGGCGCCCTGGAGCCGGTCACCGACCGGATCGAGGACAGCCCTCTGAAGGGCAAGCTCGTCAAGGGCATGGTCGACAGCGTCAGGGCCGCCGGCGGCGAGGAGGACCTGTTCACCGTCCCCACCTCCGCCAACCAGGGCGTGCTGTGGTACCGGACCGACCTGTTCCGGAAGGCCGACCTGGAACCCCCCACCTCCTGGGAGAACTTCTACCGGGCGGCCGAGGAGCTGACCGAAAAGAGCGAGAACCGGTTCGGCTTCACCATCCGCGGCGGCGCGGGATCGATCGCCCAGGCGCTGGAGATGATGTACGCCCAGTCCGGCATCGACAGCTTCTGGAAGGGCGACAAGGCCACCGTCAACGACCCCGCGAACATCGAGGCGTTGGAGAAGTACGTCGGCCTCTACAACAAGTACACGCCCGAGGCGGACCTCAACAACGACTTCACCAAGATGGTCGCCACCTTCACCGGCGGCGAGGTCGGCATGCTCCAGCACAACCTGGGTTCCTACACCGACCACGTGAAGGCGTTCGGCGAGGAGAACGTGGACGGGCTGCCGATGCCGCCGTCGTCCGAGGGCGGTCCGCGCACCCTGGTCTCCAACCCGGTCGACGGGCTGGGCCTGTTCCGGGCCGGCGACAACAAGGCCGCGGCCTGGAAGTTCATCGAGTTCGCCGCCTCGGCCGAGATGAACAGCCTCTGGAACGAGTCGGCCGGAGCCATTCCCGCCCACACCGACGCGGCGGACGACGCGTGGATCACCGAGGCCGAGCCGACCAGGGCGGCCATGGAGTCCCTCGACGACCCGAACACCAAGATCGTCCAGCTGCCGTACTACCTGCCCGACTGGAACAGCATCAGCAAGGCCGACACCGAGCCCAACTTCCAGAAGCTGCTGCTGGGCCAGATGACCGCCAAGGAGTTCGCCGACGACCTGGCGGAGCGGCTCAACGAGGCACAGGCGGAGTGGAACGAGCAGAAGGGCTGACACCGACACCGGCCCTCCGAGTCCACCGCGGCGGGGCGGCCCCGCCCGCCCCGCCGCGCGCCCTCGCCCGGGCCCCCACGCCCGCCACCCCCCCTCCCGCACGTCCTTTGACGCCCGACCCCGAACCGAAAGGGTGGGACCCCCGTGCCCGTCTCCCGTCGTCACGCGGCAGCGACGCTCGCCGCGCTCCCGCTCGCCCTCGCCGCCGCGGGCCCCGCGCTCGCCGACACCGGGTCCGCGCGCGGCCCCGGCCGCCCCCGCCGCGGGGGCACCGTGTACATCGCCGGCGACTCCACCGCCGCGCCCAAGACGGTCGGGGCCGCCCCGGAGGCGGGCTGGGGCATGGCCCTGCACGCCTTCCTCGGCCACGGCTGGACGGTGGCCAACCACGCCGTGAACGGCCGCAGTTCCAAGAGCTTCCACGACGAGGGGCGGCTGACCCCGATCCTGGAGGCGATCGGCCCGGAGGACCTGTTGCTCGTCCAGTTCGGCCACAACGACGAGAAGACCGAGGACCCCGCCCGCGGCACCGACCCCCACACCACCTACCGGGAATACCTGCGCCGCTACATCGACGGCGCCCGCGAGCGCGGAGCCCGTCCCGTGCTGCTCACCCCCGTGGAGAGACGCCGCTTCGACGCGGACGGACGGGCCAGGCCCACCCACGGGGAGTACCCCGCCGCGATGCGCGCCCTGGCCGCCGCCGACGGCGTACCGCTCGTCGACGTCCAGGCCGCGAGCCTGGCCGAGTGGGACCGGCTGGGCCCGGACGGGACCCTGGAGATCTTCCTCCACCTCGCACCCGGCGACCACCCGAACCACCCCGACGGCAAGCGGGACAACACGCACTTCGGGCCGCGCGGGGCCATCGAGGTCGCCCGGATGGTCGCCCGCGGCCTGAAGGGGCTGCGACTGCCGCACCCGGGCACGGTCCGGCGGCTGGACGACGCCGTGCCCGAGGACACGCTCACCTGGTCGGCCGACTGACGCACCGCGCCGCTCGTCGCCCGGCGGCGGTCCCGCGCCGCGACACCACCGAAGAGACCGAGAACACCGGAACGACCGAAGGGGTCACAGTGCAGAGAAAAGTGTGCCAAGCTCGTGTCATCGCGCTGGTCGGATGCGCCTCGCTCGCCCTGGCCGCCCTCACCGTGCCCGCCCAGGCCGCCCCGCGCCACGGAGGCGACTCGGCGCGCGCCGTCCTCCCGGAGAAGGACGGCTGGGGAGCGGCCGAGGGCGGCACCACCGGCGGCGCGGCCGCCGACGCCGACCACGTCTTCACCGTCACCAACCGCGCCGAGCTGGTCGCGGCGCTCGGCGACGGAGACGACACCCCGAAGATCATCAAGGTCAAGGGCACGATCCACGGCAACGCCGACGACCAGGGGAACCCGCTGAGCTGCGAGGACTACCGGCGCGACGGCTACACGCTGGAGAAGTACCTCCAGGCGTACGACCCCGCCACCTGGGGCGACGCCGAACCGTCGGGCCCGATGGAGGAGGCCCGCGCCGCCTCGGCCGCCGAACAGGAGAAGCGGGTCAAGATCCGCGTCGGCTCCAACACCACCATCGTCGGCGTGGGCGACGACGCCACCATCCTCGGGGCCAGCCTCCAGATCCGGGGGGTGGAGAACGTCATCGTCCGCAACGTCACCTTCGAGGACACCTACGACTGCTTCCCGCAGTGGGACCCCACCGACGGCGACAACGGCGCCTGGAACTCCGAGTACGACAACGTGGTGGTGTACGGCTCCCGCCACGTCTGGCTGGACCACAACACCTTCACCGACGGCCGCCGCCCCGACAGCGCCCAACCCCGCTACTTCGGGCAGCTCTTCCAGCAGCACGACGGCCTGCTCGACATCGTCCGCGGCGCCGACCTGGTGACCGTGAGCTGGAACGTCTTCACCGAACACGACAAGACGATCCTGCTGGGCAACAGCGACTCCGCCGCCGCCGACGACCGCGGCAAGCTGCGCACCACCTTCCACCACAACCTCTTCGAGGACGTCAACGAACGCGCCCCGCGCGTGCGCTTCGGCAAGGTGGACGCCTACAACAACCACTTCAAGCAGAACGCCGGCGCGAAGTACGGCTACACCTGGGGCATCGGCAAGGAGGCCGCGCTCGTGGCCGAGCACAACGCCTTCACCCTCCACAAGGGGCTGACCCCGGCCGACACCATCCGCCAGTGGACCCCCGGCACCTCCATGACCGAGCGGAACAACTGGGTCAACCACCGTCCCGTGGACCTGCTGGCCGCCCACAACGCCGCCAACCCCGACCGCGTCCTGGGCGACGACGCGGGCTGGACCCCCACCCTGCGCACCCGTGTCCACCACCCCCTGGCCGTCCCGTACCTGGTGGACCGCCACGCCGGGGCGGGGAAGCTCGACATCAGGGCCGGAAAGGGGAACAAGTGAGCGCCACCCGCCGCGGCGTCCTCCTCACCGGGGCGGGCGCCGCCCTCTCCCTGGCCCTGGCGGGACGGGCCCACGCGGGGACCGCCGGCCGTTCCCGGGCACGGCTGCTGACCGTCGCCCGGGACGGCAGCGGCGACTTCACCGGCGTGCAGGCGGCCGTCGACGCCACTCCCGACCACCCGCGGGAGCCCTGGACGATCGTCCTGGCGCCCGGGACCTACCGCGAGACGGTGCGGGTGCCCGAGTCCAAGACGGGGCTGACCCTGCTGGGCGGCACGGGCGATCCGCGCGACACCGTGATCGTCCACGACAACGCCGCGGGCACGCCGAAGCCGGACGGTTCCGGCACCCACGGCACCTCCGGCAGCGCCACGGTCACCGTCCGTCCCGACGGCTTCACCGCCCGCCGGATCACCTTCGCCAACGACTGGCTGCGCGCCGAGCACCCGGAGATCAGTGGCACGCAGGCGGTGGCGATCAAGGTGATGGGCGACCGTTCGCTCTTCGACCGCTGCCGCTTCCTCGGCCACCAGGACACCCTCTACGCCGACACCCGGCACGTGGGGCTCACCGCCCGGCAGTACTTCCACCGCTGCCACGTGGAGGGGGACGTGGACTTCGTCTTCGGCCGGGCCACCGCGGTCCTGCACGGCTGTGAGCTGCGCACCCTGGACCGGGACGTGGACTTCCGGCCGTACGGGTTCGTCTTCGCCCCGTCGACGGCGGCCGGGACCCGGTTCGGCTTCCTCGCCCACCGCTGTCGTCTCACCACCACCGCGCCGGCGGGCGCGTACAAGCTGGCCCGGCCGTGGGTGCCGAGCAGCGACCCGACCGCCCGTCCCCGACTGGTGGTGCGCGACAGTCTGCTGGGCGCCGGGATCGACGCGGCGGAGCCGTACGCGAACATGCGCGAGCAGTACCCCTGGCAGGATTTCCTCTTCCGGGAGTACGCCAACCGGGGTCCCGGGGCGGTCGTCACCGACCCCGCCGCCCGCCCCCGGCTCACGGACGCCGAGGCGGCCGGGCACACCCCGGCGGCGTATCTGGACGGTTGGCGGCCCGACGTGCGCTGACGGTCGTCCGTCGGGGCTCGTCCGGCACTCGTCCGGTGGCCGCCCGGTACCGCACCGGGGGCCACCGGTCCCGCCCGCGCCACGCTCCGGTCCCCCGCACGGGCGGACGGACTCCGCCACGCCGCGCGATCCGCCGCGTCGTCCCGCTCCGGCGGGCCCCCGCCGTGGGCACAATCGCCCCGCGGCGCCGATCGGTCGCCCGGCGGGCCGCGGGCCCGCCGGGGCGGGGGCCATGGCGGCGCGAGGAGTCGAGAGCGCCGGGAGCGCCGGGAGGACCCGAAGCGCCCGGAGCGTCGAGAGAACCGAAGCACCGAGGAGCGCCATGCCCGCACCGCCCCTGCCCCCGGCCGTCGATCGCCGTTTCCGGGTCGGCGAACGCGGTTCCACCCTCGGCCGGGAGGTCCGGGGTGGTGTCGCCACGTTCTTCACCATGGCCTACATCCTGGTGTTGAACCCGATCGTGCTGGGCGGTGCCGAGGACCGGTACGGCAACCGGCTCCCGGAGGAGCAGTTGGTGACCGTCACCGCGCTGGTGGCGGCCGTGATGACCGTGCTGATGGGGCTGACGGCCAACGTTCCGCTGGCGTTGGCGGCCGGGTTGGGCATCAACGCCCTGGTGGCCTACCAGATCGCTCCCACGATGAGCTGGCCCGACGCGATGGGGCTGGTGGTGCTCTCGGGGGTGGTGGTCTGTCTGCTGGTCGTCACCGGGGTGCGCGAGGCGATCATGCACGCCATTCCGCACGAGATGAAACAGGCCATCAGTGTGGGTGTCGGGCTGTTCATCGCCTTCGTCGGCTTCGTCAACGCGGGCTTCGTCACCCGGGTGGCGGGGGAGGACGCCTCGGTGCCGGTGCAGCTCGGTGACGACGGCGACCTGTCCGGTTGGCCGGTGTCGGTCTTCTGCCTGGGGGTGCTGTTGACGGCCGCGCTGTTGGCGCGTGGGGTCAAGGGCGCGATCCTGGTGGGCATCGTGGTGATGACGGTGGTGGCCGTGGTCGTCGACGCGGTCGCGGGGCTCACGTCCCGACAGTGGGGGCTGACCGCGCCGTCGCTGCCGGACGACCCGGTGTCGCTGCCGGACTTCTCGTTGGTGGGCGAGTTCAGTCTGTTCGGTGCGTTCGAGCAGGTCGGCGTGGTCACGGCGGTGATGCTGGTCTTCACGCTCTTCCTGACCGACTTCTTCGACACCATGGGCACGGCGGTCGGCGTCAGCAGCGAGGCGGGGTTGTTGGACGAGCAGGGGAGGGTGCCGAACCTGGGGCGTCTGTTGTTCGTCGACGGGCTCGCCGCGGTCGCGGGCGGCGCGGCCTCGGCCTCGTCGGGCACCAGCTACCTGGAGTCGGCGGCCGGTGTCGGGGAGGGGGCGCGTACGGGGTTGGCCAACCTGGTGACGGGCGGGTTGTTCGCGCTGGCGCTGTTCCTGGCGCCGCTGGCCGCGGTGGTGCCGGCGCAGGCGGCGGCGCCCGCGCTGGTGGCGGTGGGGTTCCTGCTGATGTCGCAGGTCCGGTATGTGGACTGGACGCGGTTGGACGTCGCGATCCCGGCGTTCCTGACGATCGCGGTGATGCCGTTCACGTTCTCCATCACCCATGGCATCGGCGCGGGGTTCGTGTCCTATGTCGTCGTCAAGGCGGCTGTGGGGCGGGTCCGTGAGGTGCCCGCGCTGATGTGGGTGGTGGCCGGGCTCTTCGTGGTCCACTTCGCCATCGACCCGCTGGAGCGGTTGTTGGGGGTGCGGTGAGCGCCGCCGGTCGCCCGCGGGCGTCGTGTCGTCGGGTTCGCGCCCGCCGGTTCGGTCTCGCCTCGTGGCGGGGGCTACAGGCGTCGGGTGGCCAGGGTCAGGCGGTCCCGGGCGTCGAACAGGGCTTCCTTGATGGTCTGTTCGTGGGCGGGGGTCAGTCGGGCGACGGGTACCGAGCAGCTGATGGCGTCCCGTGCGGGGGTGCGGTAGGGGATGGCGACGCCGAAGCAGCGCAGTCCCAGGGTGTTCTCCTCGCGGTCCACGGCGTAGCCCAGTTCGCGGACCTGTTGGAGTTCCTCGATGAGTTTCTCGCGGTCGGTGACGGTGTGTTCGGTCAGTGGTGTCAGCGTCTTGGGGAGCATCGCGCGGACCCGGTCGTCGTCGTAGGTGGCCAGCAGGGCCTTGCCGAGGGAGGTGGAGTGGGCCGGCAGCCGTCGTCCCACCCGGGTGAAGGGCCGCAGGTAGTGCTGGGACTGGCGGGTGGCCAGGTAGACGACGTTGGTGCCGTCGAGTCGGGCGAGGTGGATGGTCTCGGTGGTGTCGTCGGAGAGTCGGTCCAGGGTGGGCCGGGCGGCGGCCACCACCTCGTCGCCGTCGATGTAGGAGGTGCCCACCAGCAGGGCGCGCACGCCGATGCCGTAGCGGGTGCCGGTGGCGTCGGTCTCGATCCAGCCCAGGTCCACCAGGGTGCGCAGCAGCATGTAGAGGCTGGATTTGGGGTAGCCGACGGCCTCCTGTACGGCGGCCAGGGAGTGCATGCCGGGCTGTCCGGCGAAGAACTCCAGCAGTTCCACGGTGCGTACTGCCGACTTGACCTGTGCCCCGCCCGCCTCCGGCTTGCGGCCGGGGGCGCCCCCGCGCTCAGACGGCATCGACCTTGACCCTTTCACTCGACCAGCCATAGAGTCCCGGACAGATATTCACACACCGGGACAGCGTTCAGCATATCGAACAAGGTCCCTCGGGGGACAGCCCCCGGCGTCCGGGAGCCCGGGCGCCCCCGATCGGCATTCCCGCCGGCCGCGGGCCCGGCAGACGGCCGGCGGCCGCCCAGAAGGAGGAGTTCAGCGGTGGCAGTACCAGTGTGGAGCGTCGACCCCAGGACGGGGAAGCAGCGCGAGCGGGTCGCCGTCGAGGCCACGGCCGCCGACGTGGACGCGGCCGTGCGCGCCGCCCATGCCGCGCGTGGCGCGCTGGCCGACCGTACGGCGCGGATCGCCCTGCTGCGCGCGGCCGCCGAGGAGTTGGAGGCCGCCCGTGAGGAGGTCGTGGCGAGCGCGGACGCCGAGACCGCCCTCGGTCCGGCGCGGTTGAACGGGGAGCTGGGCCGTACCACCTACCAGTTGCTCGCCTTCGCCGACGAGGTCGCCGACGGCGGCTTCCTCGACGTCGTCATCGACCACGCCGACACCTCGCTCACTCCGCCCCGTCCCGACCTGCGCCGCTACAAGGTGCCGTTGGGCGTGGTGGCCGTCTACTCCGCCTCCAACTTCCCCCTGGCCTTCTCCGTCCCCGGCGGCGACACCGCCAGCGCGCTGGCGGCCGGTTGTCCGGTCGTGGTCAAGGCGCACCCCGACCACCCGGCCACCTCCGAGCTGTGCGTGGCCGCGCTGCGCCGTGCCGCCGCCCGCGCCGGTCTGCCCGAGGACGTCGTGACGGTGGTGCACGGCTTCGACGCGGGCGTGGAGCTGGTGAAGCACCCGCTGGTGGCCGCGGCCGGGTTCACCGGCTCGATCCGCGGCGGGCGGGCCCTGTTCGACGCGGCCGCCGCCCGTCCGGTCCCCATTCCCTTCCACGGCGAACTGGGCAGCCTCAACCCCGTCGTCGTCACCGAGGAGGCGGCGGCGGAGCGCGCCGAGCGGATCGGCAGCGGGCTGGCCGGGTCGATGACGATGGGCACCGGTCAGTTCTGCACCAAGCCGGGGCTGGTCCTGGCGCCCGAGGGGGAGGCGGGCGACCGGCTGGTGGAGGCGCTGGCCGGTGCTCTCGGCGAGGCCGCCCCGGGCCCGCTGCTGGACACCCGGATGCGCGAGGCGTTCCTCGCCGGTGTCCGGGCCCGTGCCGAGCTGGAGGACGTGACGGCGCCGGTCGCCGCGTCCGCGGGCGAGGAGCAGGCCGTGGGCGCGGGCTTCCTGACCGTTCCGGCCGGGAGGCTCGCCGCCGGCGGACCGCACGAGCTGCTGTTGGAGGAGTGCTTCGGCCCGGTCACCGTCGTGGCCCGCTACCGGGACACCGACGAGGTCGGTTCCGTGCTCTCGAAGCTGCCCGGCAACCTCACCGCCACCCTCCACCTCGGCACCGAGGAGGCGGACAGGGGCGACGGCGAGGCGGCCCGGTTGCTGGGCGAGCTGACCGGTCTGGCCGGACGCGTCCTGGTCAACGGCTGGCCCACCGGCGTCGCGGTCGCCCCCGCCCAGCACCACGGCGGCCCCTACCCGGCCACCACCTCCACCTCCACCTCGGTCGGCGCCACGGCCGTCGAGCGCTGGCTGCGCCCGGTCGCCTACCAGGACACGCCGGAGGCGTTGCTGCCGGAGGAGCTGCGCGACGACAACCCGCTCGGTCTGCCGCGCCGGGTGGACGGCCGTCGCGAGATCTGACCCGCGCGCCCGGAGCCCTGTGTCCCCCGCGCCGCCGTGCCCCGGCGGCGCGGGGTGATACCGGGGCAAACCTCGTGGACAGGGTGGCGGCGGAGCGTCACAGTGGGGTCCATGGAGACCACACCGCCGGGGCTGCCCGGGTTGCCGGAGAACGAGTTCGCGTCGAAGACCACCTACCTCGACACCGCTTCGCACGGCCTGTTGCCCGCCCGCACCGTCGAGGTCCTGCACCGTGTGATCCGGGAGACGGCCGAGGGGCGGGGCAGCATGCCCGACTGGCTCGCCGCGGTCGAGCGGGCGCGGGCCCGCTACGCCCGGATCGTCCGGGTGTCACCCGACCGGGTGGCGCTGGGAACGGCCGTGGCTCCCCAGGTCTCGCTGGTGGCGGGCGCGTTGCCGTCCGGTGCCGAGGTGCTGGGCGCCGACGGGGACTTCAGCTCCCTGCTCAATCCCTTCGCGATGCGCGCCGACCTCAAGCTGCGCACCGTTCCCCTGGAGGAGCTGGCCGGTGCCGTCCGTCCCGGCACCGCGCTGGTCGCCGTCAGCGCGGTGCAGTCGGCCGACGGTCGGATCGCGGACCTCGACGCGATCGCCGGGGCGGCCCGCGACCACGGCGCCCGCACCCTGGTGGACACCACCCAGGCCGTCGGCTGGCTGCCGCTGGACGCCGGCGCCTTCGACCACACGGTCTGCGGCGGCTACAAGTGGCTGCTGAACCCGCGCGGCGTCTCCTTCCTCACCGTGCCCGAGGACGGCGGCGGCCTGGTGCCCCTCCAGGCCGGCTGGATCGCGGGGGAACGGCCCTGGGAGAGCTGCTACGGCACGGTGGACGAACTCGCCCGCTCCGCCCGCCGGTTCGACACCGCGCCGGCCTTCCTGCCCTGTCTGGGGGCCGAGCGTTCCCTGTCCCTGCTGGAGGAGGTCGGCCCGGAGGCGATCGGCGTCCACAACCGGGCGCTGGCCGAGCGGTTCCGCGTCGGCGCCGCCGAGGCGGGGCACCGGCCCGTGCCCGGCGACTCGGCGATCGTCGCCGTGCCCGGGCTGGGAGAGGCGGCGGAGCGGCTGACGGAGGCCGGGGTGAGGGCCTCCGTCCGGGCGGGGAACCTGCGCGTCGCCTTCCACCTGTACAACACGGCCGCGGACGTGGACCGGCTGTTGGCGGTGCTGCCCCGCCCCTGAGGGGGCGGGCGGACGCGGGGCGCGGTGGGGCGGCGGAGGCGACCGGCCACCCCGTCCCGCCCCACCGCGCCCCACAGCGTCAGGCCGACTCGCGGACCACCAGCTCGGTCGGCAGGACGACCGCCGACGGTTCCTCGCCGCCGATCAGGGCCAGCAGCACCCGCACCATCTCCGAGCTGATCCGGTCCCAGGGCTGGCGGATGGTGGTCAGCTCCGGAAGGCCGGAGACGGCGGCGGGGGAGTCGTCGAAACCGCCGACCGCCACGTCCCGGGGCACCCGCCGCCCCGCCCGTTCCAGGGCGGCCAGGGCTCCCCGCGCCATCAGGTCGGAGGCGACGAACACCGCGTCCAGGTCCGGGACGCGGTCCAGCAGCTCGGCCGTGGCCCGCTCTCCGCTGCCGCGGCTGTAGTCGCCGTGGGCGACCAGCTCGTCCCCGGCCGGCAGGCCGGCTTCCACGAGCACCTCGCGCCAGCCCGCCAGGCGCTCCACGCCGCCGGGGGTGTCCGGCGGGCCGGCGACCGTGGCGATGGTGCGGCGGCCGGTGGACACCAGGTGCCGCACCATCTCCCGGGCGCCGGCCCGGTCGTCCGCCGCCACGTGCGCCAACCTGGCCGTACGTCCCTGCCGGTCGATCGGCTTGCCGCTGGCGACCACCGGTATGCCCGTTCCCAGCAGGTGCTCGGCCACCGGGTCGCCGGTGTGGCTGGAGACCAGCAGTACCCCGTCGACGTGGCCGGCGGTGACGTAACGGATGACACGGCGCCGTTCGGCGGGGGTGCCGGCGATCATCAGCAGCAGTGGGATGTCGTGCGCGGCCAGCGCCTGGGTGCAGCCCCGCAGCAGCACGTTGAAGTTGGGGTCCTCGAAGAGCTTCTCCTGCGGCTCGGTGAGCAGGAAGGCCACCGAGTCCGAGCGACCGGTGATCAGACTGCGGGCGTGCCGGTTGACGACGTATCCGGTCCTGCGGATGGCCGCCCGTACCGCGTCGGCCGCGGCCGGGCTGACGTTGTGTCCTCCGTTGAGGAAGCGCGAGACCGTGCCCCGCGAGACGCCCGCCTCCCGGGCCACGTCGTGGATCGTCGGCGGACGTCGCCGCTCGCCGCCGCTCATGCGGTGCCCATCCTCGTTCCTCGTCCCCTTCTGCGCGCGCGCCGTCGCGCCCTCGCGCCCTCGCGTCCCGTCGATCTCCCGCTCCGGTGTGCCGTCGTGCCGTTCTCCCGCGCGGGGTGACGGTCAGGACTTTACGGCGCCGGAGAGCAGGTCCAGGCTCCAGAACCGCTGGATCACCAGGAACAGGACGATCAGCGGCACGATCGCCAACAGTGCCCCGGTGATCACCAGGGTGTACAGGGCCGGGCTGCTCGCACCCTGCTGGAGCAGGGTGAACAGCCCCAGGGTGACCGGGAACTTCTCGTCGTCGCCGAGCATGATGTACGGCAGCAGGAAGTTGTTCCAGATCGCGACGAACTGGAAGAGGAAGACCGTCACCAGGCCCGGCAGCATCATCGGCAGCGCCAGGGAGCGGAAGATCCGCCACTCGCCGGAGCCGTCCGTCCGTCCCGCCTCGACCACGTCCTTCGGTACGGCGGCGGACGCGTAGACGCGCGCCAGGTAGACGCCGTAGGGGGACAGGATCGACGGCAGCAGCACCGACAGGTGGGTGTCGGTCAGGTTCGCCTCGGCCAACAGCAGGTACTGCGGCACGGCCAGGATGACCGGGGGCATCAGCACCCCGGTGAGCAGGACGTTGAAGACGGCTTCCCGGCCGCGGAAGCGGTAGACCGCCAGGGCGTACCCGGCCAGCGCGGAGACCGCGGTGGACAGCAGGGCGCCGAGTCCGGCGTAGAGGGCCGAGTTGCCCATCCACTGCCAGTAGACGCCGTCGCGGTAGGCCGACAGGTCCGCCAGGTTCTCGGTGAACCCGGTGCCGGGCAGGAAGGTGAAGGTGGAGAACAACTCCCGGCCGGACTTGGTGGCGGCGATCAGGACCCAGGCGACCGGCAGCAGGCAGTAGAGCGCCCCCAGGAACAGCGCCGCGGTGGGCAGCGCCGCGATCCGGCGCGGGGCGCGCGGCGTGGGGGGAAGAGGGGCGGAGAGGGTGGCGGTCATCGGGTTTCCCCCTGGCGGGTACGGGAGCCTGCGATCCTGAGGAAGCCGAAGGAGAGCACGAGCGTCACCGCGGCGATGACCACCGCGGTGGCGGCGGCCGTGTGGATGTCGTTCCTGACGAAGGCGTCCTCGTAGACCTTCATCAGCGGACTCCAGGTGGTGGGAACGCTGTTGGTCAGAGGCTTGAGCGTGGTGGGTTCGCTGAACACCTGGAGCGTGGCGATGACCGAGAAGAAGAAGGTCAGCACCAGCGACGGCGCCACCATCGGGATCTTGATCCGCAGCGCGATCTGCAGTTGTGAGCAGCCGTCCAGCCGCGCGGCCTCGTAGACCTCGGCGGGGATCGCGCGCAGCGCCGTGTAGATGACGATCATGTTGAAGCCGGTGCCGCCCCAGACGGCGATGTTGGCGAGCGCGACGTAGAGCGGACCGCCGTCGAGCAGGTCCGGCTCCGGCAGCCCGAGCTCGCGCAGCACGTGGTGGAAGGGGCTGATGTCCGGCAGGTAGAGGAAGCCCCACAGCAGTGCCGCGATCACCCCGGGAACGGCGTACGGCAGGAAGATCGCCAGCCGGGTGAACGAGCGGCCCCGGACCCGGTCGGCGTCCAGCATCAGGGCGAAGACCAGGGCGAGACCGAGCATGGTGGGGACGACGATCAGGCCGTAGCCCAGCACCCGCAGCGCGCCGGCGACCAGTTCGGAGTCGGTGAGCGCGTCCGTGTAGTTGGACAGGCCGGCCCACACCTCCTCGCGCGCGCCGCTGCCCAGGCCGAGTCCCTTGACCTCGACCCTGCGCAGGCTGAGGTACAGGGCGTGGCAGACGGGGAGCGCGAAGAAGAGGAGGAACAGGGCGGTGGCGGGCAGGAGGAAGAGGTACGGAGCCCGTCGTGTGCCGCGCGTCCCGCGCGGGGCGCGCGTCGCTGGGGTCGTCGGGTCCGTCGGGGTCGGCGGCGCGGTCTTCGCGGACCGCGCCGCCGGAGACACCCGTGTGGTGCGGGTCGCCGGTGTCACTCGGCGACCTCGAATCCCTGCTTCTTCAGGTCCGCCACGGTCGCCTCGTGCATGGTGCGCAGCGCGGCGTCGAAGTCGGCCCGGTCCTTGGCGGCCTTGCCGAAGGCGTCCTTGAAGGTGCTGTAGGCGACGTTGACGTTGGGGCCCCAGGCGGCGGGCGCGGTACCCGCCGCGATCTTCGCGGCCCGCTCGTAGAAGTCGGGCTGGTTGGGGAAGAAGTCCGGGGCCTCGGCCAGGGCGTCACCGGTCTGGGCGGCCTGTGCGGCGGGGTAGATGCCGCTCTCCTTCACCAGGGCGGCCAGCGCCTCGGGGTCGGTGTTCAGCCAGGTGGCGAACTCGGCGGCGGCCTCCTTGTGGTCGGAGTCGTTGGTGACGGCGGTGGTGGAGCCGCCCCAACTGCCGGTGGTGTTCGCGCCCTCCTCCCACTGGGGCAGGGGGGCCATCGCCCACTTGCCCCTGGTGTCGGGGGCGGCGGTGGTCAGGGTGCCGGGGGCCCACACGGCGCTGACCCAGGCGAGCTGCCGGCCGGTGTTGAGGGCGTTGTTCCAGGCCGGGGTGTACATCGGCTGGTTGTCGATGACGCCCTCCTCCACCAGGCCGCCCCAGAAGTCGGCGACCTTCCGGGTGGCGGTATCGTCGATGGCGACCTTCCACTTCTGGCCCTCGGTGGTCCACCAGCGGGCGCCGGCCTGCTGGGCGAGACCGGCGAAGAGTCCGGCGTCGTTGCTGGAGAAGGTGGTGAGGTCCGCCTCCGGCTCCTTCTCCTTCAGCTCCCGGGCGGTGGCGGCGAACTCCTCCCAGGTGGCGGGGACGGACAGGCCGTACTCCTCGAAGAGGTCCTGGCGGTAGAAGAGCATCATCGGGCCGGAGTCCTGGGGGAGCGCGTAGACCGCGTCGGTGCCCAGGGTGACCTGCTGCCACAGACCGGGGGCGAACTCCTTCTCCGCCCCGGCCACGTGGTCGGACACGTCGGCCAGGACGTCGTTGCCGACCAGGGTGGGCAGCGCCTGGTACTCCGCCTGCATCAGGTCGGGGGCCTCGCCCGCCTTCGCCGCGGTGATGGTCTTGGTGACCAGGTCGTCGCCACCGGCCTGCTTCTTCACCGTGACCCGCACGTCCGGATGCTTCTCGTTCCAGAGCCGGACGACCTTGTCCATGCCCGGCGCCCAGGTCCAGTAGGTCAGCTCGACCGGTCCGGACCCGGCCGAGTCCCCGGACGAGCCGCAGCCGGTGAGGACGGCGGCCGCCAGGGTGGCGGCGGTGCATGCCGCGACGGTGCGGTTGTTCATGGTCCCTCCCTGACAGGGTTCTGTGAACGTGCACAGTAGAAAAGCCGTAATCGCTCTTGTCAATGGTTGGGAACCTGTTGTTTTCTAGGTGACACGGCCGACAAGCGACTGTGAACGTTCACAGTATCGGCTCGGTTTCCAGCCATACCGGGGCCCGGAGGGCCCCTGTCCCGACCCAGGAGGTCGTATGACGCGCCTCGCCTACGGCGGCGACTACAACCCCGAGCAGTGGCCCGAGGAGGTCTGGCACGAGGACGTCGCGCTGATGCGCGAAGCCGGGGTGACCATGGTCAGCGTCGGGATCTTCTCCTGGGCGATGATCGAACCCCGCGAGGGCGAGTACGACTTCGACCGGCTGGACCGGATCGTCGAACTGCTCCACGAGGCCGGCATCGGTGTCGACCTGGCCACCCCCACCGTGGTGCCGCCCGCCTGGTTCTACCGCGCCCACCCCGAGGCACTGCCCGTCAGCCGGGAGGGAGTGCGCTGGGAGATCGGCTCGCGCGGCGCGATCTGCCACAACTCGCCCGCCTACCGGGAGGCGGCCGCCCGGATCACCCGCGCGCTGGGCGAACGCTACGGCAGGCACCCGGCGGTGGTGATGTGGCATGTCCACAACGAGTACGGCGTCCCCGTCCTGGAGTGCTACTGCGAGACCTCCGCCGCCGCCTTCCGCACCTGGCTGCGGGAGCGCTACACCACCCTGGAGGCGCTCAACGAGGCCTGGGGGACGACCTTCTGGGGGCAGGTCTACCACGACTGGGAGGAGATCCGGCCGCCCCGGGCCACCCCCACCGTCTGCAACCCCGCCCAGCGCCTGGACTACGCGCGCTTCGCCGACGACAGCGCCCTGGCCAACTTCCGCCGCGAGCGCGACCTGCTGCACGAACTGTCGCCGGGCGTACCGGTGACCACCAACTTCATGGTCTCGCCCGCCCAGTGCGACACCATCGACTACTGGGCCTGGGGGCGCGAGGTCGACATCGTCACCAACGACCACTACCTGACGGCCGAGGACGACCGCAACCACGTCAACCTCTCGATGACCGCCGATCTGACCCGCTCGGTCGCCGGCGGCGGCCCGTGGCTGCTGCTGGAGCACTCCACCAGCGGCGTCAACTGGCAGCGGCGCGGCATCGCCAAGCGCCCCGGGGAGATGGCCCGCAACTCGCTGGCCCACATCGCCCGCGGCTCGGAGGGGGCGATGTTCTTCCAGTGGCGGGCCTCCCGCTTCGGCGCGGAGAAGTTCCACTCGGCGATGGTCCCGCACGCCGGCACCGACAGCCGCGTCTGGCGCGAGGTGGTCGAGCTGGGCACCCGGGTCGGCGCGTTGGAGGAGGTCCGCGGCACTCGTACCGTCACGGACGTCGGGGTGGTGTGGGACTGGCAGTCGTGGCGGGCGCAGCGCCTGGAGTGGCGGCCCAGCGACGACCTCGACGCCCGTGAACGCCTGGAGGCCTGGTACGCCGCGCTCTTCGACCGCCATCTGACCGCCGACTTCCTCCCGCCCGACGCCGCCGCCCCGCGCCTGGCGACCCACCCGCTGGTCGTGGTGCCCGCCCTGTACCTGGCCACGAAGGAGACGGGAGAGAGACTGCGCGCCTACGTCGAGGACGGCGGCACCCTGGTCGTCTCCTGCTTCTCCGGCATCGTCGACGAGTACGACGCCGTCCACCCCGGCCCGCACCCGGGCGCGCTGCGGGACGTCCTGGGGGTGACGGTGGAGGAGTTCCAGCCGCTGCGGGCCGGACGGACGGTGACGATCGCCGGCGCGGACGGCCCTTCGCTGGAGGCGGAGGTGTGGGCCGAGACGGTGGTGCCGCGCGGCGCCGAGACGGTGTGGTCCTACCTCGACGGGCCCGCCGCCGGCGGTCCGGCCGTCACCCGCCACCGGCTGGGGCGGGGCACCGCCTGGTACGTCTCGGCGCGGCTGGCCCCGGCGGGGCTGGCCGCCGTGCTGGACGCGGCCTGCGACGACGCGGGACTGGCGCCGCGCGACGACCTTCCGCGCGACGTCGAGGTGGTGCGCCGCTCGGGGGAGGGCGGCACCTACCTGTTCGCCCTCAACCACACCGATGCCGAGGTCAAGGTGCCGCTGGAGGGCGACGGTGCGGAGCTGCCCGGCGAGGAGCGGGTCTCCGGGCGCCTGGTGGTGCCCGCGGGCGGGGTCCGCGTGGTCCGCCTCCGGGACTGAGCCGCCCGGGCGACGGCCGGGCGGACGCCCCGCCCGCTCGGAACGCACCGAGCGGGCGGAGGGACGGGGGCACCGCGGGGCGTCGGAACGTCAAGCGACCGGAACGACGGAACGACCGGAACGACCGAAACAAGCGGAAGAAAGGGTCACGACATGCGCAGACGCACCGCCCTGCGACTGGGGGCGGCCGCCCTGGCCGCACCCGCCCTGGCCACCGCCGTGCCCGGCACGGCCGCCGCCGCGCGGCGGCTCCGCGTCCGCGGGGCCGACCTGTCCTCCCTGGCCAAGAGCGAGGACCTCGGCGGCACCTACCACCGGGCCGACGGCAGACGGGACGATCCCGTCCGCATCCTGGCGGGAGCCGGGGTCAACTGGGGACGGCTGAAGGTCTGGGTGGACCCGGCCGACGGCTACCACACCACACCGCACGTCCTGCGCACCGCCCGGCGGATGCACGAGCGGGGCATGCGGATCCTGGTCGACTTCCACTACTCCGACACCTGGGCCGACCCGGGCAAGCAGTACAAGCCCGCCGCCTGGGAGGAACTCCACGGAGCGGCCCTGGAGCAGGCCGTGAGGGAGCACACCGCCGACGTCCTGGGCGCGCTGCGCGCCCAGGGGACCCCGGCCGCCATGGTCCAGATCGGCAACGAGATCAACGGCGGCATGCTCTGGCCCGACGGCTCCACCGACGACTGGCCCCGCCTCGCCGCCCTGCTCACCGCGGGCGCGGAGGCCGCGCGTGCCGCCTCGCCGGGCATCCGGGTCGCCCTCCACCTGGCCGAGGGCGGTCGCAACGCCGAGACCCGCTGGTGGTTCGACAACGCGGTGGCGCACGGCGTCCCCTTCGACGTCATCGCCCTGTCCTTCTACGGCTACTGGCACGGCACGCTCGCCGACCTCCAGGCCAACCTGGACGACGTCTCCGCCCGCTACCGCAGGGACGTCGTCGTCGCCGAGACCGCCTACCCCTTCCGGCTGGACAGCGAGGACTTCCTGGAGAACATCGTCGACCTGCCCTCCGAGCTCGTTCCCGGCTACCCCGCGACCCCCGCCGGACAGGCGGCCTGGCTGCGGGACATCACGGCGGTCGTGGCCGCCGTCCCCCACGGGCGCGGCCTGGGGCTGTTCTACTGGGAGCCCACCTGGACCGCGGTGCCCGGCAACGGTTGGGACCCGGCCGATCCGGCCTCGGGCAACGGCTGGGAGAACCAGGCGCTCTTCGACTACGACGGCCGCGCCCTGCCGGCCCTGGAGGTACTGGGCCGCGGCTGACCGACCCGCGCCCGGGGCGGCCGGGGAGGCCGCCCCGGGAGAGCGCGCCGGGAGGACGGAGGAAGGGGCGGGACCGCCGTGCGGTCCCGCCCCTTCCCCGGCTTTCCTTCCGGTTCCCCGCCGTCCGAGCGGCGGCTCACCCGCGGCGCGGGCGGTCTTCGCCCGCGCCGCGGGTCCGTGTCACCTCACCGGGGTGAAGTCCCGGGCGCCGATGAACTCAGGGCGCCGCACGGGCGCGGCGAACGGCTCCACCGCGGTGTTCTCCACACTGTTGAAGACGATGAAGACGTTGCTCCGCGGGTACGGGGTGATGTTGTCCCCGGAGCCGTGCATGCAGTTGCAGTCGAACCAGGTCGCGGAGCCGGGCTTGCCGGTGAACAGCCGGATGCCGTACTCGCTCGCCAGCTGCGTCAGCGCCTCGTCCGAGGGGGTGCCGGCGTCCTGCATCTGCAGCGACTTCTTGTAGTTGTCCTTCGGGGTGGCCCCCGCGCAGCCGAGGAACGTCTTGTGCGATCCCGGCATGATCATCAGACCACCGTTGGTCGCGTAGTTCTCGGTCAGCGCGATCGACACGGACACCGTCCGCATGTTCGGCAGGCCGTCCTCGGCGTGCCAGGTCTCGAAGTCGGAGTGCCAGTAGAACCCCGAGGCTCCGAAGCCCGGCTTGACGTTGATCCGGCTCTGGTGGACGTAGACGTCGGAGCCGAGGATCTGCCGCGCGCGGCCCACCACGCGCGGGTCCCGCACCAGGTCCGCGAAGACCTGGCTGATCTTGTGTACCTCGAAGACGGACCGGATCTCCTGCGACTTGGGCTCGACGATCGAGCGCTCGTCCGCGCGGATCAACGGGTCCGAGATCAGCCGCTCCAGCTCTCCGGCGTAGACCTCCACCTCCTCGGGGGTGATGAGCTGGTCGATCGCCAGGAAGCCGTCCCGCTCGTAAGCCTGGAGGTCGGCGGCCTCGATCGGCCCCGGCGCTCCGGGCTCGGACCACACCACCGGGTCCTGACGCGGGGTGATCACCTCGGTGGTGCCACGCGTCGGGTAAAGGTCGGTGGTGCGCTCGGGTGCGGTGGTCATGGTGTTGCCTTCCTCTCCTCTCGTACGGCCCTGATGATTACTGTGACCTGCGTCGCGGGTCACTTCGCGGGGCCCTGTGGCAGCGGCCCCGCGAAAGCGGTGCCCGCGTGAGGGTCGGGTCGGGCTCACCCTGTGCGGGGTGTCAGGCCTCGTCGGGTTCGGTGAGCAGCGGGTAGACACCGTTCTCGTCGTGGTCCTCCCGGCCGGTGACCGGCGGGTTGAAGACGCAGACGCAACGGAAATCCGTCTTGGGACGAAGTGTGTGCTTCTCGTGGCCGTCCAGCAAGTACATGGTGCCGGGAGTGATCCAGTGCTTCTCACCGGTCTCGTCGTTGGTGAGCTCGGCCTCGCCCTCCACGCACAGGACGGCCTCCACGTGGTTGGCGTACCACATCGAGGTCTCCGTACCGGCGTACAGGACGGTCTCGTGGAGCGAGAAGCCCACCCGCTCCTTCGCCAGGATCAGGCGCTTGCTGCGCCAGGTGCCGGACGCCGACCGTACGTCGCGGTCGGTGCCCTCGATTTCCTGCAGGGATCGCACGATCACGGTGTTTTTGGTGCCTTTCCGTCGGTGGCCCATCCCCGGAGGACCGGGGATGGGCCATTCGGGTGGTGCGGACGGCTCCCGGGGGGTCCACGGCGTCCGCGTACGGGCACCGTGGATCCCAGGGGGGCCGTCTTTACGCGGTCTCGCGGACCGCGCGGGCCAGGACGCGCAGGCCCTGGTCCAGTTCCTCGGGCGAGATGGTCAGCGCGGGCAGCAGCTTGACGACCTCGCTCTCGGGACCGGAGGTCTCGATGAGCAGGCCGAGCTCGAAGGCGCGGGAGGCGACGGCGCCTGCGCGGGCCTTGTCGTGGAACTCCAGGCCCCACACCAGGCCGCGGCCGCGGACGTCGGCCACCTCCTGGGGGTGCTCGGCGGCGATGGCGCGCAGGGCGGACTCGACCTGCTCGCCGCGGGCGAGGGTCTGCTTCTCCATCTGCCCGTCGGTCCAGTAGGTGCCCAGCGCGGCGGCGGCGGTGACGAAGGCGGGGTTGTTGCCGCGGAAGGTGCCGTTGTGCTCGCCCGGCTCCCACACGTCCAGCTCGGGACGGAACAGCGTCAGGGCCATGGGCAGGCCGTAGCCGCTGATCGACTTGGAGACGGTGATGATGTCCGGGGTGATGCCGGCCTCCTCGAAGGAGAAGAAGGCCCCCGTGCGGCCGCAGCCCATCTGGATGTCGTCGACGATGAGCAGCATGTCCTGCCGCTCGCACAGCTCGGCCAGGGCGCGCAGCCACTCGGCGCGGGCGACGTTGATGCCGCCCTCGCCCTGCACGGTCTCCACGATCACCGCGGCCGGCCGGTTCAGGCCGGAGCCGGAGTCCTGCAGCAGCCGCTCGAACCACAGGAAGTCCTCGACCTTGCCGTCGAGGTAGTTGTCGAACGGCATCGGGGTGCCGTGCACCAGCGGCACGCCGGCGCCGGCGCGCTTGAAGGCGTTGCCGGTCACCGCCAGCGAGCCCAGCGACATGCCGTGGAAGGCGTTGGTGAAGGAGACGATCGCCTCCCGTCCCTTGACCTTGCGGGCCAGCTTCAGGGCGGCCTCGACGGCGTTGGTGCCGGTGGGGCCGGGGAACATCACCTTGTGGTCCAGCCCGCGCGGGGCCAGGATCGTCTCCTGGAAGGTCTCCAGGAAGGCCCGTTTGGCCGTGGTGGACATGTCCAGGCCGTGGGTGACGCCGTCGCGCTCCAGGTAGTCCAGCAGCGCGCGTTTGAGGACCGGGTTGTTGTGGCCGTAGTTCAACGAGCCGGCCCCGGCGAAGAAGTCGAGGTAGGCGTGGCCGTCCTCGTCGTACATGTGGCTGCCCTGGGCCCGGTCGAAGACGGTGGGCCAGCCACGGCAGTAGCTGCGCACCTCCGATTCCAGGCTCTGGAAGATGCTCAGGTCCGGCTGGGTGATGGTCACAGCGATCTCCTGGGAGATGTGGTTGCGGGAGTGAGAAGTCCGGGTGCGTGCGTTCGTGTCGTCGGGCGCGCGGCGACGCGGCGGGGTCAGTCGCCGGTCGGGGCGGTCGCGCCCGCGGAGGCGGTGGGGGAGGCGGAGGCCAGGGCGGGAACCGGTCCGATGCGGTACAGCACCTCGGGCTCGTGGCCCTCCTCCGGGAACAGCGCGTCGTCGAAGAGGACCTCGCGCCGTACCGGCGCGCCGTGGCGCTCCGCGTAGGAGGTGAACAGTCGGTTGGAGGCGGTGTTGTCAGGGGTGATCGTCGTCTCTATCCCGTCGATGCCCAGCTCCTCGGCGACCCGGGTGGTCAGTCCGTCGAGCATCGCCGCGGCGAGACCCCGTCCGCGCTGCCCGTGGTCGACGGCGACCTGCCAGACGACCAGGGTCCGGGGGCGCTGCGGGCGGACGTAGCCGGTGACGAATCCGACCGGCTCGCCGTCGCCGTCACGCGCCACCGCGGAGGTGGCGGCGAAGTCCCGGCACCACAGGAGGTAGCTGTAGGAGGAGTTCAGGTCGAGCGTCCGGGAGTCGCGCGCGATCCGCCAGATCGCTGCGCCGTCCTCCACGCGAGGTGCGTCGAGCTTCAGTCCCTCCGGCATTCCAACGGTCTTGTGATGGGCACGTTCTCGGTCGGCTTGTGCGGCGGTCATGCAAATCCAATTTACCCAGGCCGAAGTTAAAACACATCGAGCAGAGGGGTTACGGGCAAGCGTGCGTTGTGATATCACGCGTGGGTGCGCCCGCGCACGGTACCGACCATGTGGTGTCCGTTTCGTCCGGTTTTTTCCGGTCAAAACGACGCCGGTGTTGAGTCTGTCACAGATCCATAACGAGGATGGAACGTGTCCGAAATACGCGGTTCGCCGATATCGAATCTTTGTGTTTAAGGTTTCCGAGAGTGGGCATGAGAAGATGGGATTCTATTCGGAATAAATGCCCGGGAATTCATCTTCGATTCACGGAAGATACCTCGGCGATACCCGATCGTGAGATTCGACGCGGTGGTTCGGCGAAAGTCGCCGCGGACCGACACCGGGCCCGCCGGTCCGTCCCCGGAAGCGGCGTACGTGTCCCCGGCGGTGTCCCGCCGCCCCTCGGCGTGGTGGTACTGACCGGCGAACCGGTGCTCGCCCGCGGGCACCGTGCGCCCCTCCCGCAGCACCCAGCGGTACACCAGCGCGCCGCCCTCCGAGCCCACCGTCACCTCGAAGTCGTCGGCCGGCAGCGTGCACCAGTGGCCGGTGGGGTGCACCCCGCCGGTCCGTGCCACGCGCAACTCGACGGAGAGGGACGTCATCGGCTCGGTGGCGCGCAGGACGACGTCGCTCTGTGCCCAGAAGGCGTTGCCGCCGGGGCCGGGCACCCCGGCGGAGTCCAGGTAGCCGTCCCCGGCGCCGGACGGGGCGGCCGTGCCGCCGGCGGGGAACGACGGGCCCCCGGAGGGCGGTCGCGCGCCGCCGTTCCGAGGCGACGGGCCGTCCGGTAAGGAGGAACCGTCGGGGGAGGGCACGGACGGCGCGGTGGACGACGCCGGCGGACCGGCCGATTCCGTCGCGGACGACCCCCGGGAGGGAGGGGAGGGGGAGACCCCCGGACCGGCGCCGTCCGGCGCGGGCCCGGCGGCGGGTCGGGCCACCCACGGCACCCCGCCGCCCCCGACCCAGCCGGTCACCAGGGCGGCGGCGACGAGCACGGCCACCAGGCCGCCCGCCGCCCAGGCCGCACCGAACCGGGCCCGGAGCGGTCCGGACCCTCCGGCCCCGTCCGGCGCGGGCCCGGTGCCCCCCGACTCCGTCCCGGCGCGGGCGGCGTGCACCCGGGCCCACATCCGGGCCCGGTCCGGCCGGTGCTCCGCGGCGGCCGTCCTGAGCCGTGCGGTCACGTCGACGCGGTCGGCCACCAACTGCTCCGTCCTGCGGGTTCGGTACGCAACGCCCGCACGGCCCGGTACGTGTGGTGTTCGTACGCGTGTCGGGCGGACCGGCGATCCGGCGCCAACAGCCGCTCCAACTCGGCGATGCCGCGCGAGGTCTGGCTCTTCACGGTACCGACCGAGACGCCCAGGGCGCGGGCGGTCTCCTTCTCCGACAGGTCGAAGGCGTGCCGCAGCACCACGCACGCGCGCTTCCGCAGCGGCAGCCGCGCCAGCGCGTCCCGCACGTCCAGCACGGCGGGTACGTCCGGGTCGTCGATGCGATCGGGCCGGTGCGACCAGAACAGGGCGATCCTGCGCCGCTCGCGCATCAGGCTGCGGGTCCGGGTGCGCGCCATGCCGGCCACCACGCCGCGCGCGTGCGCGAGCGGGTCGCCGGTCGCGCGGACCCGGTCCCACCGCCGCCACACCGCGACCAGCGCGTCGGCGGCGAGGTCGTCCGCGCCCTCGGAGTCCCCCAGCAGGAGGTAGGCGAGGCGGGACAGGTCGGCGTAGTACCGGTCGAAGAAGGCGTGGAACTCTTCGGTGGGGGCGTCCACGCGGCCTCCTTGGGGCTCGATGGATGCAGTGCTGTTCGGTACCACGACCCCCAGTGGCTGCGTGAGCCTAGCAGGAGCCTCGTACAGTGCGGGATATGAGCGAGCGCGGGAACTTCCACATCAGGGGCCGGATCCTGACCGGACCGGACCGCGAGGCGGACGTCCGGGACGAGATGTGGGTCGTGGACGGCCGGATCACCTTCGAACGCCCCGCCGGGGCGCGGGAGATCACCACGGTCGAGGGCTGGGTGCTGCCCGGCCTGGTCGACGCCCACTGCCACGTCGGACTCGACGCCCACGGCGCCGTCGACGAGGCCACCAGCGAGAAACAGGCGCTCACCGACCGCGACGCCGGGACGCTGCTGATCCGGGACGCCGGCTCCGCGGCCGACACCCGCTGGATCGACGACCGGGAGGACCTGCCCCGCATCATCCGCGCCGGCCGCCACATCGCCCGCACCCGGCGCTACATCCGCAACTACGCCCACGAGATCGAGCCCGAGGACCTGGTGGCGTACGTGCGGCGCGAGGCTCGACGGGGCGACGGCTGGGTCAAGCTCGTCGGCGACTGGATAGACCGCGAGAGGGGCGACCTGGCCGCCTGCTGGCCGCGTGACGCCGTGGAGGCCGCCATCGCCGCCGCCCACGAGGAGGGCGCGCGGGTCACCGCCCACTGTTTCGCCGAGGACTCGCTGCGGGACCTGGTGGAGGCCGGGATCGACTGCGTCGAGCACGCCACCGGACTGACCGAGGAGACCATCCCGCTCTTCGTCGAGCACGGCGTCGCCATCGTCCCCACGCTGGTCAACATCGCCACCTTCCCCGACCTCGCCGCGGGCGGCGAGAAGAAGTTCCCGCGCTGGGCCGACCACATGCGGCGGCTGCACGAGCGCCGCCACGACACCGTGCGCGCGGCGTACGACGCGGGCATCCCGGTCTTCGTCGGCACGGACGCGGGCGGCTCCCTGGCACACGGGTTGGTGGCCGACGAGGTCGCCGAGCTGGTGACCGCGGGCATCCCGCCGGTGGCCGCCCTGGCGGCGACCACCTGGGCGGCCCGTGCCTGGCTGGGGCGGCCGGGGCTGGAGGAGGGCGCCGAAGCGGACCTGGTGGTGTACGAGGCGGACCCGCGCGCCGACGTACGGGTGCTGGCGGCGCCGCGCCGGGTGATGCTCAGGGGCCGCATGGTGCGATGAGATGCGTGAACGTCCCGTGGGAACTCGGTGTGTTACCCGTGATGCGCTGATAGAAAACCATGACCGGTGTGACTCTTTCGAGTGAACTTACTCTGGGTATCCACTCCCTGGCGGTAGGTGAGTCAACAATGGCATGGTCTCGGTCACCGGTGTGGGCGATGTCCCCTTTATTGGCCCCCGGTGACGCCATGCAATTCGTGGGGGTTTCACCTGTGAACACATCTGTCCTCGGCCTGCTCGCCGCCGCGACCCTGGTGGGCGTGGCGGCCGCGCCCGCGCACGCCGCCGGCGACGAGGGAGCGGCGAACGCGGCCGTACTCCGGGCGGGACTGGAGGTCTCACTGCTCAAGGGCGGGGTCACCACGCCGTTGAACGCCGAACTCAACGCGGTCCGAGCGCCCGGCGATGCGAAGAAGACGGCGCTGACGGTCACGCTGGACGGCGCGCACGGCGACGAGCCGATCAGGATGCTGCGTGCCGACGTCGCGGAAGCGAAGGCCACGGTCACGGCGGGGAGGACCGAGGGCCGCTCCCGTCTGGTGAAGGCCGAGGTCCGCGTCCCCGGCCTGCTCGGACCCCTTCTCGGGGCCGATCTGGTCACGTCCCGGGCCGTGTGCGAGGCCGGCGCCGAGCCGGTCGCCGAATCGAAGATCCCGGGCACGGTGACGGTGTTGGGCAAGAAGGTCGCGGTCGAGGCCGGCGGTACCACCACGGTGCGGGTGGCCGGCGTCGGCACGGTCGAGCTGAGGCTCGCCGAGACCACGGTCGCCTCCGACACGGCCGCCGCCACCGCGCTCGCGCTGGACATCGCACTGGACCCGGCCGACCTGGGCGTGGCCGAGGTGGAGGGACGGGTCTCGCTGGTGGAGGCCTCCTGCCGGACGCCCGGCGAGGGAGGCGGCACCGGTGGCGGTTCCTCCGACGGTGGGGCCACCGAGGGCGGTGCCACGAGCGGTGGTTCCACCGGTGGCGGTTCCTCCGACGGTGGGGCCACCGAGGGCGGTGCCGCGAGTGGCGGTTCCACCGGTGGCGGTTCCTCCGACGGTGGGGCCACCGAGGGCGGTGCCACGAGCGGCGGGGCCACCGAGGGCGCTGCCACGGGCGGCACCACCTCCGGTGGTTCCCCGGGCGGCGACACCGACTCGGCCGGCACCTCCGGCGGGGCCAACGAGCCGGAGCCGCAGACCGGCTCGGACGACTCCTCCGACACGGAGCCCACCGGCAACCTCGCCGAGACGGGCGGCAGCTCGGCCACCCCGTACATCGCGGGCGGTGCCCTGGCGCTGGTCGCCGCGGGCGGTGCGCTGACGCTCGCCCGGCGGCGCCGCGCCGCCGGGGCGACCGACGCCTGACGTCCGCGCCCGACGTCGGCGGACGAGGGGCGGCGGGGCCCGGACCCCGCCGCCCCTCGCGTTCAGCGGACGCCGAGCCGGGCCAGGGCCCGCACCAGGCGGTCCGTCGTCGCCCGATCCCGTACGGCCATCCGCAACCACCGACCGTCCAGGCCGGGGAAGGTGTCGCCGCGCCGCACCGCGATGCCCTCCGCGCGCAGCCGCTCCCGCAGGACGGCCCCGTCGGGGTGTCGGACCAGCACGAAGGACGCCCGCGGATCCGGTGTCGCCCGGCGCAGCGTGCCGAACTCCGCCAACCGGCCCGTCAGGTACGCGCGGTCCGCGGCCGTCTGCCGCGCCGCCCGCTCGGCCTCGGCCAGCGCGGCCGGGGCGCAGCACGCCTCGGCCGCGACGAGCGCGGGGGAGGAGACCGGCCACAGCGGCTGGTGACGCTCCAACCGGGCGACGGTGACCGGGTCGGAGAGCACGTAGCCGACGCGCAGCCCCGCCAGTCCCCAGGTCTTGGTCAGGCTGCGCAACACCACGGTGGTGCCGGGCAGTTCGGTGACCCGCGCGGCCAACGACTCGCGCTCGCCCGGCACCGCGTCCACGAACGCCTCGTCCACGACCAGTGTCCGGCCCGGTCGGGCCAGTGCCCGCAGGACGGGGGCGGGATGCAGCACGGACGTGGGGTTCGTCGGGTTGCCGACGACCACCGCGCGGGCTCCCTCGGGGACGAGACCGGGATCGAGCCGGAAGCCGTCCCGCTCGGACAGGACGACGCGTCGCACCTCGTGGCCCGCGTCGCGCAGCGCGGCCTCCGGCTCGGTGAACTGCGGATGCACCACGACCGGACGTTCGGCGTCGTCGGCCGCGACGGGCAGGGCACGGGCGAGCAGCACGAAGGCCTCCGCCGCGCCCGCGGTGAGCAGCACGCACTCCTCGGGCAACCCGTGCCGGGCCGCCACCGCGCGCCGCGCGGCCCGACCGTCGGGGTAGGCGGCCAACGAGCCCAGCGAGGTGGCGATCCGCTCCCTCAACCACGCGGGGGGCGTACCGGCGCGGACGTTGACGGCGAGGTCCACCAGGTCCGCGCCCGCGTCCCGCAGCTCCGCGTCACCGTGGTGGCGCAGGTCGTGCCGGAGCTCGGGCGATCGCCGCCGGGCACCGGCGTCGGGCGGAACCGGAACCGCCTTGGCGCGCTCCGCCGACTCAGTGCGCATGGGCGTGGCCGCCGTGATGGTGATGGTGGTGGCCGTCGTCGTCCGGGTGGTGGTGCGGCTGCTGCGGCATGCCGACCTTGTCCTCGAAGCCGGGCAGCGCGACGCGGTAGACGCACGTGTCGCAGTTCATCCGCAGGTCGCCCCGGACGGCCTCCTCGTACCGCTCCCACACCAGCTCCGCCAACTCGTCGGTGGGGCCCATGACGTCGGCGCAGCGGACCTCGGTCTCCGGATGGGCCTTCGCCCAGCCCTCGGCCTGCTGCCGCACCCGCTCCGGCAGGATCCCGGTGAACAGGAAGTACGGCAGCACCACGATCCGGTCGGCGCCCAACCGCCGGCAGCGCTCCAGACCGGCGGGGACGTCGGGCGCGGCGAGCGAGACGAACGCCGTCTCCACGCCCGCGTAGCCGCGTCCCTCCCACAGCAGACGGGCGGCCTTGTGTACCTCGGCGTTGGCGTCGGGGTCGGTGGAGCCGCGGCCCACCAACAGCACCGTCGTGCGGGCGCGGTCGCCCGGGAAGCTTCCCGTTCCGCCCGGCGTCCCGAGGTCGCGGCCGGGGTCGGCCAGTGCCTCGTCCACCCGGCGCTCCAGCACCTCCAGCAGGGACGGGTGCGGTCCGAGCGGACGACCGTAGGCGTAGGAGGTGCCCGGGTGGCGGAGCTTCTCACGGGCCAGCGCGGCGGGAATGTCGCCCTTGGCGTGCCCGGCCGAGACCAGCATCAGCGGAACGGCGGCGAAGCGCCGCACGCCCCGGCCCGTGAGGTCGGAGACGGCGTCCGCGAGCGGCGGCGGAGACAGCTCGATGAACCCTCCCGCGACGGGGAGGTCGGGCCGCCGCCGGCCGAGGTCGCGCACGAAGGAACGGAACGCCTCGGCGCCGGCGTCGTCACGGGTGCCATGGCCGACGAGGAGCAGGGCGGGCGGGGTGGTCACGAGATCTCCTTGGTGGTGACGGAGGGCCGCGCCGCGGTCGGCGGCGGGACGTCCGAGGGCGTGTACAGAAGGGCGTTGAGGGCGGCGGCGGCCACCGCGCTGCCGCCCTTCTCCGAGACGTTGCTGATGGCCGGCAGACCGCTGGCCCGCAGCGCCTCCTTGCTCTCGGCCGCACCGACGAAACCGACGGGCAGGCCGATGACCAGGGCGGGATCGACGCCCAGGTCGAGCAGTTCGAACAGGGCGGTGGGCGCACAGCCGACCACCCACACCGCGCCGGGACCGACCTCCTGGTGGGCCAGCCGGACCGCGTGCGCCGAGCGGGTCAGTCCGGGGCCGCCCGAGGCGTCGGACAGCCGGCACACCGTCCTGCGGCGGGTGATCCCGGCGGCGACCATTTCGACGTCGACCACGACCGGCGCGCCGGCGTGCAGGGCGGTGTGCGCGGCGCGCAGCGCGCCCTCGTCGGTGACCAGGTCGTCGGCGTAGGCCGGATCGGCGCTGGAGTGGACCACCCGCTCCACCACGGCCCGGGTCAGCGGGGGCAGATGCGAGGTGTCCAGTCGGGAACGCAGGATGCGGTACGACTCCTCCTCGATGGGGTGGACGGTGCGGGACGACGGCGGCGGCGTCGGCGACGTCACGGTGCCTCCTCGATGAGCTTCTCCGCCCGCGCGGCGAGGGGGCGCGGGGTGGTGGTCCGCGGTGGGGTGGCCGCGCGTGCGTCGCTCACGGTGTCTCCTGGGTGAGCTTCTCCGCCCGCGCGGCGAGGGGGCGCGGGGTGGTGGTCCGCGGTGGGGTGGCCGCGCGTGCGTCGCTCACGGTGTCTCCCGCGCGGGCCGGTGTGGCGGTCTCCTCGATGGCATCGACGGGGCACACCTCGACGCACTCCAGGCAGCCGGTGCACGTCTCCGCCCGCACCAGCAGCGTGCCGCCGGACGGACGGATCGCGTGGACCGGACAGGTCAGCAGACAGGCGCCGCAGCCGGCGCAGCGCGCGGTGACGGTCACGGGGGCGGCGGAGGTCGGGGCGGTGACGACCGGCCCGGGAGGGAGCGTCACGAGCCCTCCTGCCAGCGGTAGCCGCGCGGGGTGACCATGCGTCCGGCGACAACGCGGGTGGCGGTGTTGCCGACGGTCACCACGGTCATCATGTCGACCACGTCCGGGTCGAGCTCGCCCAACGTGGTGACGGTGACCCGCTCCCCGGGGCGCGAGGCGTTGCGCACCACACCGACGGGCGTGTGGGGGGCGCGGTGCTCCGCCAGCAGGGAGAGCGCCTTGGGAAGCTGCCAGTCGCGACCCCGGCTGCGGGGGTTGTAGAACGTCACCACCAGATCCGCCTCGGCCGCCGACCGCACCCGGCGCTCGATCACCTCCCAGGGCGTGTGCAGGTCCGAGAGGCTGATCGAGACGTGGTCGTGGCCCAGCGGCGCGCCCAGCAGCGCGGCGGCGGCCAGCGCGGCGGTGACCCCGGGGACGCCCACCACGTCGATGTCCGCCGATGCCTCGGCGAGGGCGGGGGAGGCCATCGCGTACACCCCGGCGTCCCCGCTGCCGATCAGCGCCACGGCGCGGCCCGCGCGGGCCTCGGCCACGGCGGTGCGGGCGCGTTCCTCCTCCGCGCCCAGCCCCGACTCCAGCACCCGGGTGCCCGGGCGCAGCAGGTCGCGGACCTGGTCCACGTACTGGTCGAGGCCGACGACCACCGAGGCGCGGCGCAGCTCCTCGCGGGCGCGTGGGGTGAGCAGGTCGCGGGCGCCCGGCCCGAGGCCGACGAGCGCCAGGCGGCCGCGCGGCCGGCGCCGCGCCACGGCGCAGGTCGCCATCGCGGCTCTTGCCCCCGGTCCCCCCGGTTCCGACTTCCGCTTGGGGACGACCAGTTCGGCTTCCTCGCCGCAGGCCAGCAGCGCGGCGGCCTCCGCCACGCTCGGAGTGCCCACGGCGGCCAGCGGCGCGTCGGAGGGGTGGGGGACGGGCACGGCGGCCAGCGCGTCGGCGGGATACGTCCGCACCGGCACGCCCAGCCGCCGGGCCGCCTCGACGATGCCCGGCTCCTCCGCCTTGGCCTCGACGGTGGCCAGCTCGGCGACGCAGCGGGGCGAGAGACCGGCGTCGGCCAGCGACCGCTCCACCAGGTCGGTGACCTCGTCGGCGGGTGCGCCCCGGCTGGCCCCCACCCCGACGGAGAGGACGGGGGGCCGCAGCACGGCCGTGCGGTCGTCCGGCACCACGGCACGGTCGCTGACCAGCAGGACGTGACCATCCTCGTCACGCTCGGTGCCGTTGTCGGTGGCCTCGGTTACGTTGGGTGGCATTGCCGGAAGGGGGGAGGCGACGTGCCGCACCAGACGGACGGGTCCGCCGTCCAGGATCGCCCGCGAGACCGCCGCCACGGCGCCCTCGACGGGCATGCCGAGGGTGTCCAGGCCGGGCACGCCGACGGCGTCGGTGGCGGTGGTGACGACGGGCCGGCAGCCGGGCAGGGCCTCGGCCACCGCGTGCGCCAGTTCGTTGGCGCCGCCCGCGTGGCCGCCCAGCAGGGCCACCGCGTACCGCTGGGCCTCGTCCACGCACACCACGCCCGGATCGCTCGCCTTGTCGCCCAACAGCGGGGCGACCAGGCGCACGGTCGCGCCGGTGGCCAGGAAGCAGACGAGCCGGTCGCACTCGGCGAAGGCGCGGGCCACCGCGTCGCGTACGCTGCCGGGCCCCGCGCCACCGCCGGCGCCGTCCCCGGTGGTGTCGTAGACGCGGGTCTCACCGGGCCAGGCGGCGGCCAGCCGATCGCGGGCGCGCCGTCCGGCGGCGGTGGCGGAGACGAGACCGATCGGGCCTTTCGGGGGGTTCACGAGAACGCTCCTTCGGGGGCGGGGCGAGTGCCCCACAGGACGAAGACGGGATTGCGGGCGGCGAGGCGGAGCACGTCGCCGGGCAGGGGAGCCAGACGGGAGGACTGCAACAGCACGCCGTCGCAGTCGAGTCCGGCCGAGTCGAGCGCGGCCCGCACGGCCGACACCCGGTCCAGGGCGGCGAGCGTGACGACGACGGCCCGACGGGCGCGGCGGGCGCAGGCGGAGACGACCGACTCCACGTCCCGGCCCCCGCCGCCGACGAACACCGCGTCGGGGTCGGGCAGATCCGCCAGCACGTCGGGCGCGGAGCCGTGCACGGTCTGGACGTCCACACCGTGGGCGGCGGCGTTGGCCCGGCAGCGCCGGGCGCCGTCGGCGGCGCGCTCCACGGCGATGGCAGCCGCCCCCAGCCGCGCGCACTCCACCGCGACCGAACCGGAGCCCGCGCCGACGTCCCAGACCAGATCGCCCGGGCGCGGCCCGAGCCGGGCCAGGGCCAGGGCCCGCACCTCGTACTTGGTGACCATCGAGTCGCGGTGCTCGAAGGCCTCCTCGGGCAGCGCCCACCCCGCGGGCGGGCGGTACGGGCCGGCGAGCGCGCGGGGCGCCGGGGCCAGGGCCCGGGACTCGTCCAGGCACAGCACCACGTTCACCGCGTCGGGCCAGACGCGCGCGGCTGCCTCGGCGGGGGAGAGGCGCTCGACGCGTTCGTGCGGCGTGCCCAGGGCGCTCGCCACCACCAGGGTGCGCGGCAGACCGGTGCCGGTCAGCGCGGCGCCCAGCTCGGCGGGGCCCGCGCCCGGTCCGGTCAACACGGCGGTCTTGGGGTGGGCGCGGCAGACGTTGACGGCGGTGCGCGGGTCGCGTCCGTGCGCGCTGACCACGGCCGCGTCGTCCCAGGGCAGCCCGGCGCGGGCGAAGGCGGCGGCCACGGACGGCACGGTGGGCCGCACGTCCAGGGCGCGGGGGCCGAAGCGTTCGGCGAGCGCCCGGACGATCCCGAAGAACCCCGGGTCGCCGGAGGCGAGTACCACCACTCGGCCGGCGGCGAGATACTCCTCCACCGCGTCCAGGGCCGGTGCCAGCGGGCCCAGCACCACCCTCCGCACTCCGGGGGGCACCCCGGCGGCCTCCAGGTGGCGGCGGGCGCCCACGGCCAGGGACACCCCCCGCCAGTCGGTCCCGCCGGCCGGCGTGGCTCCCGTGCCCGTGCCCACGACGGTGATCACGGCAGCAGCCCCCCGTCGGCGGAGTGGAGGGCGATCACCGCGCGGCCCGTGAAGTCCACCAGGGCCGTCTCCGCCGTGACCCGGCGGTCGACGAAGCGTTCCAGCACGTCCGCCACCCGGCGGCACAGCTCGGCGCCCGCGGCGGGCAGCAGTCCCGCCGCGTCCCACAGCTCGTAGGCGTGGCGGGCGGTGTTGGCCGCCGCGACCTCCTCCGCCACCGACTCCGGCCCGCCCACCGCGCGGGTGACGTCGGCCAGGACGGAGGTGTCCACCTTCGACCGCGTGTAGTGGGTCATCAACACCCCGGAGGCCAGCTTGGTCAGCTTCCCCACCATGCCGACGAACACCACCCGGCCCATGCCGTGCTCGACGGACCGCCGCAGCGCGGCGCCCGTGAAGTCACCGACCTCGACGAAGCACACCTCCGGCAGGTCCGGCAGCAGCTCCATGGCCCCCTTCTCGGTGCGGCCGCCGGTGCACAGCACCACGGCCGGCGCGCCCTGCGCGGCCGCCACCGACACCGCCTGCTCCACGCTGGCCCGCCAGGAGGCGGTGGAGAACGGCCGCACGATCCCGGTCGTGCCGAGGATGGAGATGCCGCCGATGATGCCCAGCTTGGCGTTGGTGGTCTTCCGGGCGCGCTTCTCGCCGTCCGGCACGCTGATGGTGACGTCCACGCCGTGCTCGGTGACGTCGACGACCTCGCCCACCGCCTGGCTGATCATGGCGCGGGGCACCGGGTTGATCGCCGGGCCGCCCACCTCCAGACCGAGCCCCGGCCGGGTGACGACGCCGACGCCCACCCCGCCGTGCAGCTCGATGCCGGGCTCGTCCCGCCGGCTCACCGTGGCGGTCAGACGCGAACCGTGGGTGACGTCGGGGTCGTCGCCGGCGTCCTTGACCACCACGGCCTCGGTGCGCCCGGGGCGCAGCTCGGTCGAGCACTCCACCGCGAACGTCACGCGCCGTCCCGAGGGCAGCGCGACCTCCACCCACGGCTGGGGCTCGCCGGTGACCAGGTGCAGCGCGGCGGCGCGAGCCGCCGCCGAGGCGCAGGTGCCGGTCGTCCAGCCGGTGCGCAACGCCTTCGGCCGCTGCTTGGCGGTCCGCGGCAGGTCCGGTTCCCGCAGCTCGGGGCCCGGTGTGGTGCCGCGGCGCGGGCCGCCGTCCGGAGTCCGGCGCGCTGGGTTCCCCGGGCCCCGGTCCGTTCCCGGCGCCGGCCGCTCATCCACGGCCGGCCTCCGAGGGGACGGGAGCGTTCGCCGCCCGGCCCTCCCGCCGGGCCGCCCGCAGGGCCCGCCGCGCCTCGGGCTCGGCACGGCGGTGGCCGTGGAAGTGCCCCGGGTGGTACAGGTGCGAGCGGGTGCCGGAGGCGGACAGCGCGGGGCCGACCAGGAACAGCGTGTGCTTCCACAGCCGGTGCTCCTTGACGGTCTCCTCCAGGGTGCCGACGGTGCAGCGCAGCACCAGCTCGTCGGGCCAGGTCGCCTGGTGCGCGATCACCACCGGGGTGTCGGTCGGGTAACCGCCCTCCAACAGCTCCACCGCCAACTGTCCCGAGCGCGCCGCCGACAGGAAGACGGCCATGGTGGTGCCGTGCCGGGCGAACTCCCGCACCTCCTCGCCGGGCGGCATCGGCGTCTTGCCGCCGCCGAGCCGGGTGAGGATCACCGACTGGGCGACCTCCGGGATCGTCAGCTCCCGCCCCGCGATGGCCGCCACGGCCGAGAACGAGGACACGCCGGGCACGATCTCCACCTCGACGCCCAGCTCCGCGCAGCGGTCCACCTGCTCCTGGGTGCCGCCCCACAGCGCCGGATCGCCGGAGTGGACGCGCGCCACCCGCAGGCCCTCGTGGGCGGCCCGTTCGTAGACGGCGACGACGTCCTCCAGGGACATCGACGCCGAGTCCAGGATCTCCGCGTCCTTCCGGGCGTGTTCGAGGACCTCCTCGCGCACCAGACTGGCCGCCCAGATCACCACGTCGGCCTCGGCGATGGCCCGGGCGGCGCGGAAGGTGAGCAGATCGGCGGCGCCGGGGCCGGCGCCCACGATGGTCACCTTGCCGGAGCGGTGCGTGTCGGTGCTCGGTGCGGTGGTCACAGCTTGCCTCCTCGGCTCTCGCGGCGGGCGGGGGCGATCAGTGTGGACAGATAAGGCAGTTCGGCGTCCGGTGAGGCCGATTCGGCCTCCAGCTCCGCCGCCGGTCGGATCGACTCCTGCGGCAGCCCCAACGACGATCCCCACACCGCGCCCTCGGTGCGGCCCGTGGCGCGCAGCGCGGCGGCGACCTCGCGGGCCCGCCGCCCGAACTTGTACGCCACGACCGTCCCCGGCCCCTCCAGCGCCTGCCGGAGCGCCGCCGTTCCGGCCGTCACCGGCACCAGCGTCAGCGGTTCCGTCCCCTCGGTGAGCACGGCCCCGCCGCGCGCGGCCAGGTCCTGCATCGCGGTGATGCCGGGCACGGTCTCCACCACGGTCTCGGGCACCAGCTCGCCGACGGTCTGCGCGAGGTAGGTGAAGGTGGAGTACACGTTGGGGTCCCCGATGGTGGCGAAGGCCACGGTGCCGCGGGCGCGCAGCAGCTCGGCGACGCGCTCGCCGGCCGCGTCCCACGCGGCCTCCCGGCGGGCCCGGTCGCTGCGCTCGTTGAGCGCGAAGACCACCCGCTCGATCCGCTCGTGCGACACGTGGTGCAGCACGGTGGCCTCGGCCCGGCCCGTACCGCCGTCCTCCATCACCGGCACCACCACCACGTCCGCCGAGCGCAGCGCCTTGACGCCCTTGACGGTCACCAGGTCCGGATCGCCCGGTCCCACTCCGACGCCCACCAGCCGGGGCGCTCCTCCGTCACCGCTGCCGCTCATGCCGCACACCCTTTCCGACGCTCTGGGCGCCCTCGGCGCACCCGTTGACGAACCGCCGGGCGAGGGAGGGCTCGGCGGCCCAGTGCACGTGCAGGTACGACGCGTGCACCGCACCCCGCACGAAACCCTCCAACCGCCGCCCGGGCCGGGAGCCACCCCACGACAGCCCCCACGCGGGTGAGGCACCCGCCTCCGGTTCCACCACCGTGCGGTGGAACTCGTGACCGCGCACCCGTGTCCCGGCGACGGCCGGCACGCTGTCGCAGACGGCGACGGCCTCGCGGTAGCCGAGGGTGAGCCGCTCGGTCATCCGCGCGGTCACGTCCAGCACCCCGCACATCGGCGCGCCGTCCAGCTCCCGCGCCAGGTACAGCAGTCCGGCGCACTCGGCGGCGATCGGCGCTCCCGAGGCGGCCAGCTCGGCGACGGCCCGGCGCAGCGGCTCGTTCGCCGACAGCTCCGGCGCGTACACCTCCGGGAACCCCCCGCCGAGGACCAGCCCGGCCGTGCCCGCCGGCAGTTCGGTGTCCCGCAGCGGGTCGAAGACGGCCACCTCCGCGCCGGCCGCCCGCAGCAGCTCGGCGTGTTCGGCGTAGGAGAAGGTGAAGGCCGGTCCGCCCGCGACGGCCACCACCGGTCGCACGCGCGGCACGGGGGCGGGGGCCGGGGGCTCCCACGGTTCCTCCGGCAGCGGTGGCGCGGAGCGCGCCAGGGCGAGCAGCGCCTCCAGATCGCAGCCGGACCGTACCCGTTCCGCCAGCTCGGCCACCGACTCGGTGGCCTCCGTCCGCCGTTCGGCCACCGGCACCAGACCCAGATGACGGGAGGGAGTGCGCACCTGGCGGGCACGGCGCAGCACGCCCAGCACCGGCACCCCCGAGGCGTCCAGCGCCTCGCGCAGCAGCTCCTCGTGGCGGTCGGAGGCCACCTTGTTGAGGATCACTCCGGCGACGCGCACCTGGGGGTCCCAGGAGGCGAAGCCGTGCACCAGCGCCGCCACCGAACGGGACTGCGAGGAGGCGTCCACCACCAGCACCACCGGCGCCCGCAGCAGCTTGGCCACCTGCGCGGTCGAGCCGAGGTCCCCCCGCCCGCCCGGTCCGGCGTCCCCCTGGCCGGCGGCCCCGTCGTACAGGCCCATCACGCCCTCGACCACGGCCAGGTCCGCGCCGGCCGCCCCGTGCAGGAACAGCGGCGCGATCAGCTCCGGGCCGCACAGGTACGCGTCGAGGTTGCGGCCGACGCGTCCGGTGGCCAACGCGTGGTAGCCCGGATCGATGTAGTCCGGACCCACCTTGTGCGGGGAGACGGTCAGCCCGGCCGCCGAGAAGGCGGCCATCAGCCCGGTGGCGACGGTGGTCTTGCCGCTGCCCGAGGAGGGCGCGGCGACCACCAGCCGGGGAACGGTCGTACTCATCCGGTGCTCACCACTCGATGCCCCGCTGGCCCTTCTGACCGGTGTCCATCGGGTGCTTGACCTTGGCCATCTCGGTCACCAGGTCGGCGGCGTCGAGCAGCGCCTCCGGCGCGTTCCGCCCGGTGATCACCACGTGCTGGGTGCCGGGACGGTTCCGCAGCGTCTCCACGACCTCGTCGGTGTCCACCCAACCCCAGTGCATCGGATAGGTGAACTCGTCCAGCACGTACAGCCGGTACGTCTCGGCCGCCAGGTCGCGCCTGACCTGCTCCCAGCCCTCGCGCGCGGCCTCCTCGCTGGACTCGATGTCGCGCTGGACCCACGACCAGCCCTCGCCCATCTTGTGCCAGGCGACGGTGCCGCCCTCGCCGCTCGCGCCCAGCACGCGCAGCGCACGCTCCTCGCCGACCCGCCACTTGGCGGACTTCACGAACTGGAACACCCCGATCGGCCAGCCCTGGTTCCAGGCGCGCAGCGCCAGCCCGAAGGCGGCGGTCGACTTGCCCTTGCCGACGCCCGTGTGCACCGCCAACAACGGGCGGTTGCGGCGCTGGCGCGTGGTGAGTCCGTCGTCGGGTACGACGCTCGGTTGTCCCTGCGGCACTACGCGGCCCTCCTGCGGCTCTGGTCGGGATTCTGAACGGAACGGACAAGTCCGGTCACGGTGTCGGCGCGCAGCTCCTCCAGGGTCACCGCCGGCCCGCCCAACTCGGCGGCGAGCGCGCCCGCCAGCCCCAGCCGCACCGGCCCCGCCTCGCAGTCGACCACCACCGACGCGGTGCCGTCGGCGGCCAGCAGCCGGGCCGCCTGCCGGGCCCGCGCCGGCGGCCCGGCTCCGCCCGTCGCCCGGCCACCGTCGGCCGGCGCGCTTCGCGGCATCCCCTTCTCCGTGGCCCGGCCGTCGGTGACGGCCACCAGCAGGGCACGTCGCGCGGGATCGCGCAACCGCTCGACCCGCAGCACGTCGCGGGCCTTCAGCAGCCCGGCGGCCAGCGGGGTGCGGCCACCGGTGGGCAGCGACTCCAGGCGCGCCGCCGCGGCGTCCACCGAGGAGGTGGGCGGCAGGACGACCTCGGCGCCCCGCCCGCGGAAGGTGATCAGACCGACCTTGTCACGGCGCTGGTAGGCGTCCAGCAGCAGCGACAGCACCGCGCCCTTGACCGCGCCCATCCGCTGCCGAGCGGCCATCGAACCGGAGGCGTCCACGACGAACAGCACCAGGTTGGACTCGCGGCCCTCGCGCACCGCCTCGCGCAGGTCGTCCCGGCGGACCACCAGGCCGGGCCCGGAACGCCCCCGCGCCCGCTGGTGCGGGGCAGCGGCCCGAACGGTCGCGGCCAGGTGCAGCCTGCCCAGCGAGCCCCGGGGACGGCGGGCGCCGGTGGTGCGGCCCTGTGCGGTGCGGGCCCGCGAGCGCCGCCCGGCCGCGCCCTCGCCCACGCCGGGCACGTGCAGGGCGCGGGCGCGGAACGGCTCGCCCGCGCGGGCGGGGGTGCGCTCGCCGGCCGTGCCGCCTCGGCGGTCGCTCCCCTCGCCGTCCTCCCGGCCGGGCCCGCCGCCGCGGGACTGCTCCGGGACGGACGGCTCGGACGGCTCGGACGGCTGCGAGGGATCGGAGGAGGCGGAGGGATCGGAAGGATCGGAGGGGGCGGGGGAGTCCGGGGTGCCGGGGGACTCCTCCGGTCCGCCCCGCGGGGGCCGCCCACCGCCGGGACCGCCGTCGGGACCGCCGTCGGGACCGTCCGGATCGGGGTCGTCCCCCTCCCCGTCGTCGCCGTACTGCCGCAGCGTCTCGTCCAGCTTCTCCTCGTCGAGGCCGGGCGCGTCGAAGGGGTTGCGACGCCGACGGTGCGGCAGCGCCAACAGCGCGGCCTGCCGCACGTCCTCGGCGAGCACCTCGGTGCGTCCCGCCCAGGCCGCCAGCGCGCCGGCGGTGCGCGCCATCACGATGTCGGCCCGCATGCCGTCCACCTCGAACGCCGCGCAGGTCGCGGCGATCTGCCGCAGCGCGGCGTCCCCCAGCCGCACCGCCGGCAGCAGGGCGCGGGCCGCGGCGATCCGCTCCCGCAGCGCGGTCTCCTCACCGGCCCAACGGGCGGCGAAGGCGGCCGGGTCCTCGTCGTACGCCAGGCGCCGCCGCACGACCTCCATCCGCTCGTCCGGCTCGCGGGAGGCGGTGACCTCCACGGTCAGTCCGAAGCGGTCCAGCAGCTGCGGACGCAGCTCCCCCTCCTCGGGGTTCATCGTTCCGACCAGGAGGAAGCGGGAGGCGTGCCGCACCGAGACGCCCTCGCGCTCGACGTACGAGGCGCCCATCGCGGCGGCGTCCAGCAGCAGGTCCACCAGGTGGTCGTGGAGCAGGTTGACCTCGTCGACGTAGAGCACGCCCCGGTGCGCGGCGGCCAGCAGCCCCGGCTCGAAGGCCTTCACGCCCTCCGACAGGGCCCGCTCGATGTCCAGCGCCCCCACCAGCCGGTCCTCCGAGGCGCCCACCGGCAGTTCCACCATCCGCGCGGGCCGGCTCTCGCCGGGCCCCGCCCCGTGCGGCCCGTCCGGGCAGGCGGGGTCGGGGCGGTGCGGGTCGCAGGAGAAGCGACAGCCGGGGACCACCTCGACCTCGGGCATCAGGGCGGCCAGCGCCCGTACGGCCGTGGACTTCGCCGTTCCCTTCTCGCCGCGCACCAGGACGCCGCCGACGGCCGGGGAGACCGCGTTCAGCAGCAGCGCCAACCGCAGGTCGTCCATTCCGACGACCGCGGTGAACGGAAAGCCCGTCCGGGACCCCGCGGTCCCGGCGGTGTCCGCCGTGCCGGTGGTGCCGGTGCCGGTGGTGACAGGGGTGCTCATGCGTCGCCCTCCGCGTCGTCGTCGAAATCGCCTTCGAGGTCGCCTTCGAGGTCGCCTTCGAGATCGAGGTAGACCTGCCGGAGCCGGTCCAGGGTCTCCGCGTCCGGTTCCGCCCACAGCTCGCGGTCGGCGGCCTCCAACAGCCGTTCGGTGATGCCGCGCAGCGCCCACGGGTTGGAGCGCTCCATGAACTCCCGGTTGGTCCCGTCGAAGACGTACTCCGCCGCCAGCCGCTCGTACATCCAGTCGTCCACGACCCCGGCCGTGGCGTCGTAGCCGAAGAGGTAGTCGACGGTGGCGGCCATCTCGAAGGCGCCCTTGTAGCCGTGGCGCCGCATCGCCGCCATCCACCGCGGGTTGACCACCCGCGCCCGGAAGACGCGGTGGGTCTCCTCGCCCAGCGTCCGCGTCCTCACCTGGTCGGGTACGGCGGAGTCGCCGACGTACGCCTCGGGGGAGGAGCCCGTCAGGTGGCGCACCATGGCGACCATGCCGCCGTGGTACTGGAAGTAGTCGTCCGCGTCGGCGATGTCGTGCTCGCGGGTGTCGACGTTCTTGGCGGCCACCTGGATGCGGCGGAACGCCGTCTCCATGTCGCCGCGCGCCGGACGACCGTCCAGCCCGCGCCCGTAGGCGTAGCCGCCCCACACCGCGTACACCTCGGCCAGGTCGGCGTCCGAGCGCCAGTTGCGGGCGTCGATCAGCGGCAGCAGGCCGGCCCCGTACGCGCCCGGCTTGGAGCCGAAGATCCGTGCCGTGGCCCGGCGCCGGTCACCGTGCGCGGCGGTGTCCTCGTCGGCGTGGGCCCGCACGTAGTTGGACTCGGCGGGCTCGTCGAGCTCGGCCACCGCCCGCACCGCGTCGTCCACCAGACCCACCACGTGCGGGAAGGCGTCCCGGAAGAAGCCGGAGATGCGGACCGTGACGTCGATGCGCGGACGTCCCAGCTCCTCCAGCGGCACGATCTCGAAGCCCGTCACCCGCCGGGAGGCGTCGTCCCACACCGGACGGCAGCCCAGCAGGGCCAGGATCTCCGCGATGTCGTCGCCCTGGGTGCGCATGCAGGAGGTGCCCCACACCGTCAGACCCACCGACGTCGGATACGCGCCGTGGTCGGCCAGGTGCCGGGCCAGCAGCGAGTCCGCCAGCGCGCTGCCGACGTCCCACGACAGCCGCGACGGGACCGCCTTGGGGTCCACGGAGTAGAAGTTGCGGCCGGTCGGCAGGACGTTGACCAGGCCGCGCGTCGGGGAACCGGAGGGGCCGGCCGGGACGTAGCCGCCGTCCAGCGCGTGGAGGACGTTGCCGATCTCGTCCGTGGTGCGTGCCAACCGGGGCACCACCTCGTCCGCGGCGAACTCCAACGCCCGCACCGCGCCCGGCACCTCGGAGCCCAGCACCTCGGCGGTCACCTCGCCGACCGCCGCGCGCGCCCAACCGCGGGCCTCCATGCCCTCCACCAGGCGCCGCGCCAGGTGCTCCAGCAGGTCGATCGCGTCGGAGGCGGTGCGCGCCGGACCCTCGGCCAGCGCCGTGAGCGCCTTCGGCACCTCGACGCGGGCGCCCGGCTCGGCCAGCAGCTCGGCCTCCTGAAGCCCCACGTGCTCGGCCAGCACGGCCCGCAGGCCCGGCAGGGCGCCGCCGACACCGCCCCACATCTGTGCCGAACGCAGCACGGCCAGCACCAGGTTGACGCGCGGTTCGCCCGCCGGACCGCCGCCCAGGACGTGCAGGCCGTCGCGGATCTGCACGTCCTTGATCTCGCACAGCCAGCCGTCGATGTGCATGACGAACTCGTCGAACTCGTCCTCGTCCGGCTGCTCCTCCACCCGCAGGTCGTGGTGGAGTTCGGCGGCCCGCACCAGGGTCCAGATCTGGCTGCGCACCGCCGGCGCCTTGTCCGGGTCCAGGTCGCAGACCAGCGCGTACTCGTCCAGCAACTGCTCCAGCTTGGCCAGGTCCCCGTAGGAGTCGGCCCGCGCCATCGGCGGCACCAGGTGGTCCACGACCGTGGCGTGGCCGCGGCGCTTGGCCTGGGTGCCCTCGCCGGGGTCGTTGACGATGAACGGGTAGACCAGCGGCAGATCGCCGAGCACCGCGTCCGGAGCGCAGCCGGCCGACAGACCCAGCCCCTTGCCCGGCAGCCACTCCATCGTGCCGTGCTTGCCCATGTGGACCACCGCGTCGGCGCCGAAGGTGCGCTCCATCCACCGGTAGGCCGCCAGATAGTGGTGGGAGGGCGGCATGTCCGGGTCGTGGTAGATCGCGATGGGGTTCTCGCCGAAGCCGCGCGGCGGCTGGATCATCACCACCACGTTGCCGAACCGCAGCGAGGCCAGGACGATCTCGGCGTCCTCCCCCTCGCCGGCCACGTACAGCGAGCCGGGCGGCTCCCCCCAGTGCTCGCGCATGGCGTCGCGCAGCTCGGGGTCGAGCGTCGCGAACCACGCCCGGTAGTCCTCCAGCGGCACCCGGGCCGGGGCGGCGGCGAGCTGCTCCTCCGTCAGCCACTCCACGTCGTGGCCGCCGGCGGCGATCAGGCGGTGGATCAGCTCGTCGCCGGTATCGGGCAGTTCGCCGGTCTCGTAGCCGGCGGCCTTCAGCGCCCGCAGCAGCTCCACCGCCGAGGCGGGGGTGTCCAGACCGACCGCGTTGCCCACCCGCGAGTGCTTGGTGGGGTAGGCGGTGAAGACCAGGGCGAGCCGCTTGTCGGCGTTCGGCTTGCGCCGCAGGGCGGCGTGCCGCACCGCGATCCCGGCCACGCGCCGGGCCCGCTCGGGGTCGGCGACGTAGACCGGCACGCCCTCGGGACCCTCCTCCTTGAAGGAGAACGGCACGGTGATCAGCCGCCCGTCGAACTCCGGGATCGCCACCTGCATCGCGGCGTCCATCGGCGACAGGGCCGCGTCCGACGCCTCCCAGGCGGCGCGGGAGCCGGTCAGACACAGTCCCTGGATCACGGGCACGTCCAGCGCGGCCAGGGCGCCGACGTCCCAGGCCTCGTCGTCGCCGCCGGCGCTCGCGTCCGCAGCGCGGGTGCCACCGGCGGCCAGGACGGTCGCGACCAGTGCGTCGGCCCGGCCCAACAGCTCGTACAGGCCGGGGTCGGCGCCGCGCAGCGAACCGCAGTGGACGGGGAGCGCGTTGGCGCCCCGCTCCTCGATCGCGTCGCACAGGGTGTCGACGAAGGCGGTGTTCCCGGACAGTTCGTGGGCCCGGTAGAACAGCACGCCCACCGTCGGCCGGGACGGATCGTGTCTCCGGTCGCCGTGGACGCCGTACTCGGGCATCGGCCGCGGCTCGGAGAAGCCGTGGCCGGTCAGCAGCACGGTGTCGGAGAGGAAGCGGACCAACTCCGCCAGGTTGTCCGGCCCGCCCGCCACCAGGTACTTCAGCGCCTCGGCCACCACGCCCGCCGGCACGGTGGACATCGCCATCAGCTCGGCGTCCGGGACGGACTCGCCTCCCAGCAGCACGGTCGGGACACCGGAGGCCCGCAACGCCTCCAGTCCCTCCTCCCAGGCGCGCCGGCCACCCAGCAGACGCACGACGGCGATGTCCGCGCCCTCGACGAGCGTCGGCAACTCCTCGGTGACGTCGACGCGGGTGGGGTTGGCGATGCGGTACGGGGCGCCGGAGGCGCGGGCCGCCAGCAAATCGGTGTCGGCGGTGGACAGCAGCAGTACCGTGCTCATCGAACCCCCATCGGTGCGTAGGCCCTTCGTCGTGGTCGTTCGGTCCGTCTCGTTCGCTCCGCCTGCGGCGGTCGTATCGTTCGCTCCGCTCACGGCGGTCGTATCGTTCGCTCCGCTCACGGCGACCCCGGTGGTACGAACGGCAGGCCCTCCGGCGCGCCGTTCTCGATCAGCCGCAGCAGCGCCGCGGTGTCGGCGTGTTCCTCCACCAGATCGCCCAACCGGTCGAGCTGCTCCTCGCGCAGCGCGGCGAACGACGTGTCGGGAGCCGGGACGAACGCCCGCCCGGCGTCGGCGGCCACCCGCCGCAGGAAGGCGCGCCGGAAGCCGTCGCTCTCCAGCGACCCGTGCCAGTGCGTGCCCCACACCGAGCCGCTGCGGCAACCGTCCAGGAACGGCTCGTCCCCACCCGTCACCTCGGCCACGCCGTGGTGGATCTCGTAGCCCTCCACGCGCTCGCCCAGGGCCTCGCCGACGGGCCGGGCCAGAGTCTTCTCCGGGGCGAACCGCACCCGCAGCGGCAGCAGGCCCGTCCCCCGGACCGTCCCGGCCCGGGACTCCACCTCGTCCTCGATCCACTCGCCCAGCATCTGGAAGCCGCCGCAGATCCCCAGGACCGGGCGCCCCTCGGCGGCCCGCCGGGCCAGCGCGTCGGCCAGCCCGCGCTCCCGCAACCAGGCCAGGGCCTTGACGGTGCCCCGGGTGCCGGGAACCACCACCAGGTCGGCGTCGGCCAGTTCCTCGGGGCGGTCGGTGAAGCGCACCACCACGCCCGGCTCGGCCGCCAGCGCGTCCACGTCCGTGAAGTTCGACATCAACGGAACGGGCACCACCGCCACCCGCAGCACGTCCCGGCCGTGCGGCGGTGCCACGGACGACTCGCGCACCGTGCCGCGCAGCGACAGTCGCAGGCCGTCCTCCTCGTCGATGCCCAGCCCGTGCGCGTACGGAAGGACGCCCAGCACCGGTCGTCCGGTCAGGCCCCGCAGCATCTCCAGGCCCGGCCGGAGCAGGGCCACGTCGCCGCGGAACTTGTTGACGACGTAGCCCGCCACCAGCGCCTGGTCCTCGGCCGACAGCAGCGCGGTGGTACCGAAGAGCGAGGCGAAGACGCCGCCCCGGTCGATGTCGCCGACCACCACGACCGGCAGTCGGGCGGCGCGGGCCAGACCCATGTTGACGATGTCGGTGCGCCGCAGGTTGATCTCGGCCGGGCTGCCGGCGCCCTCGCAGATCACCGCGTCGTGGGTGCGCCGCAGCTCGGCCAGGCACTCGGTGACCGTGCCCAGCAGCCTCTCCTGCCGCCCCGCGTGGTACCCGCGGGCGCTCAGCTCGCCCACCGGTCTTCCCAGCAGCACCACCTGGCTGGTGCGGTCCCCGCCGGGCTTGAGCAGCACCGGGTTCATCAGCGCGCTCGGCTCCACCCCGGCCGCGGCGGCCTGCATGGCCTGGGCGCGGCCGATCTCGGCGCCGTCGCGGGTGACGAAGGAGTTCAGCGACATGTTCTGCGCCTTGAACGGCGCCACCTTCACGCCCGCGCGGGCCAGCCAACGGCAGATGCCGGCCGTGACCACGCTCTTGCCCGCGTCCGAGGTCGTCCCCGCCACCAGCAGGCCGCCGCCCGCCGGAACGCCCGCCGCGGCGCTCCGCGGGCCGCTCGTCACCGTGTCCGTCACCGTGCCCTCCCCGGGGCCTTCCGACGAGCCGCCCGGCGGGCGGCTCCCCTCTCCCGCAGCGCGCCGGCGCCGGCGCACAGCACCAGGGCCAACGCGCCCACCCGGCGCGACAGCCGCACCGCACGCTCGATGTCCGCCGCGCGCACCGGGCGGCCGGAGGCGTTGAGCACCGGACGGTGCTCGACCCGCCCCCCGTACGACAGCGGCCCGCCCAACCGCACGCCCAGCGCGCCCGCGAACGCGGCCTCCACCACACCCGCGTTGGGGCTGGGGTGGCGGTGGGCGTCCGCGCGCCAGGCGTCCACCGCGCCGCGCGGGTTCGGACCGGCGAGGACGGCCAGCAGCGCGGTCAGCCGGGAACCGGGCCGGCCCGCGACGTCGTCCAGCCGGGCCGAGGCCCAGCCGAAGCGCAGATGGCGCGGTGAACGGTGGCCCACCATCGCGTCCAGGGTGTTGACGGCGCGGAAGCCGACCAGTCCCGGCACGCCCGCGGCCGCCCCCCACACCAGCGCGCCCACCACGGCGTCGGAGGTGTTCTCGGCGACGGACTCCACCACCGCGCGGGCGATGCCGTCGGCGTCCAGCGCCCGCGGGTCCCGGCCGCACAGGTGCGGCAGTCGGGCGCGCGCGGCCTCCACGTCGCCCGACTCCAGCGCGGCGGCGATCGTCCGGGCCTCGCGCGCCAGGCCGCTGCCGCCGAGCACCGACCAGGTGGCGGCGGCCGTCACCGTGGTGCGGGCGGTGGGGGACCGGCGCGCGGCGCGCTCCAGCACCGCCGCGGCGGCCGTGGCGCCGCCCGCGCACACGGCGGTGTACAGGGCGCCCGCGCCGCGGTGGTCGCGCCACAGCAGGCGCTCGACCGCTGCGGCGGCACGTCCGAAGGCGGCGACGGGGTGCCCGCGGCGGGGGTCGCCGACGACCAGGTCGAGCAGGTGTCCCAGCAGCATCCCGTAGGCCCGGCCCGCGCCGGGGCCGGGTGGGGCGGGTTCCGTGGAACCGGTCGGGTCGGGAGAGGAGGTGACGGTGGCCGGGGAGACGACTGCCGCGTGGTGGGTGCGGTGGGCACGCATCGTGTCAGCGGGCCGTCACACCTCGTGGGGTTCCGTGTGCTGGGGAACGTGGGGGTGTGAACGCGGGCAGGCTGCCGTGCATGGCGGTGTCCTCACTCAGGGTCCTCGCCCTGGCTCGACGTGACCGGCGGCGAGAGTCTCCTGGCTCCCGGATCGGCGCTTCCCCCGGCCTTCCAACCCGATGTACGGGCCGTGACGCTGGGTGGGGGGCGCTCCCCGGTGACAGTGGCGGGACCGCGCCGGATTCGCACCGGCTTCCTCTCCTGCCGCCGTTGGGCAACGGGAAGTCCACCACGCCCACGGGGACGCGTCAACTCGGCGATGACCTGCGACGGCGCACTGTGCGGAAGCGCACACGGACGCGGTGTGCGCGGTGCGCGCCCGTCGGCGCGCGGTACGAGGCGCGCGCCCGGAACACCGAACGGGCGCCCGGCGTCGTCCGCCGGGCGCCCGTTCGGCGCTCTGCCCGTCCGGGGAGCCCCCTCGACGCCCCGACCCCGCCCGTGGGCGGCGGAAGGAGCGGAGGCGGGGCCCGGACTCAGGCCGCGATGATGTAGATGCCGTAGGCCACGGCCGCCGCGCACAGGGCGTAGCAGGCGTAGGAGCCGAGACGGGCCGGGGACGTGGTGCCGGCCGAGGCCCTGCGTCCGCCGGCGGAGCCGATGATGCCCAGGGTGAACACGCCCACCAGGCCGACCGTCATCACGAGGCTGACCCCGAAGACCTGGCCGAGAGCGGCCCAGTCGATGTCCATGGTGCTTCTTCCTTTGCGACTTACGACCCGTGCGGGATCCGCGTGGGTACGGGACGGGGGGATGTGGCGGGTCGGTGCCTCACGGGGCGGAGACGGTGGTCTTCCCGGCCCGGTCGTCCCGGTCGGTCGCCTCGGCGTCCCCCAGGGCGGCGGTGGTCGGCGGCGGCGCGACGGCCTGCAGGGCAGCGGTGACCACGCCCGGGTCCTCGGTCCCCTGCCGCTCGGTGGCGGTCGGCTCGACGTCGTTGACGTTGGTGTGGTCCACCGGCTCCCGACGGGAGGCGAACCAGATGGCGGCGACGGCGAGCACGGCCAGGATCGCGACCGTGGTGACGCCCCAGTCGCCCTGGGTGGCCAGCAGGGCGGACCCCGCGGCGACCAGACCGGCGGCCGGGAGGGTCAGGCCCCAGGCGGCGACCATGCGGCCCGCGGTGCTCCAGCGCACCGCGCCGCCCTTGCGACCCAGGCCGCATCCCATGATCGAGCCGGAGCAGACCTGGGTGGTGGAGAGGGCGAAGCCCAGGTGGGAGGAGGCCAGGATGGTGACGGCCGAGCTGGTCTGCGCGGCGAAGCCCTGCGCCGGACGGATGTCGGTGAGGCCCTTGCCCATGGTGCGGATGATGCGCCAGCCGCCCAGGTAGGTGCCCAGCGCGATGGCGATGCCCGCCGAGGCGATGACCCACAGCGGCGGGTCGGCGTCGGCGCCGAGTACGCCGCCCGAGATCAGGGCCAGGGTGATGACGCCCATCGTCTTCTGCGCGTCGTTGGTGCCGTGGGCGAGGGAGACCAGGGCGGCCGAGGCGATCTGTCCGGCCCGGTACCCCTTGGCGACCTCCTGCTCGTCGCTGTTCCGGCTGAGGCGGTAGGTGAGCCGGGTGGCGAGCATCGCGGCGATTCCGGCCACCAGGGGGGCTACCACGGCCGGGATCAGGACCTTCATCACGACCGCGTCGAAGGAGACCGCGCCGATGCCGACGGAGGCGACCGTCGCGCCGATCAGACCGCCCATGAGGGCGTGCGAGGAGCTGGAGGGGAGGCCGGCCAGCCAGGTCAGCAGGTTCCAGATGATGGCGCCGACCAGTCCGGCGAAGATCACCGCGGGTTCGATTCCGGCGTCCTCGTTGATGAGACCCTTGGAAATGGTCGCGGCGACCTCGACCGAGACGAAGGCTCCGACGAGGTTGAGGATCGCCGACATCGCCACCGCCGTCTTGGGCCTGAGAGCCCCGGTGGAAATGGTGGTGGCCATCGCGTTGGCCGTGTCGTGGAAGCCGTTGGTGAAGTCGAACACCAAGGCTGTGACGATCACGATCCCGATGAGAAGCGTGATGTTTTCCATCTCACCCAGGCAATCAGTCGAAGGGGCGGTACTCGGCGAACGTAGGGACCTCGGGTGAACGCAAGGTGAACTGAGAACGGATTCATGGTGTCTCACGGAACCTGTGTGCGCAGGAGCGCGCGATGAGGTACCCGAACGCCCCACCCGGCGCTCGAACGCCCGGGGCGCCCCCCCCCGTGCCGCCGTCGCCGCGCTACAGTCCTCCGCCGGAGGTGGACACGGATGCGGCCGACCCGGACCGATGCCCGGACCGACGCCTGGAGCGACGCCTGGAGCGACGCCTGGGACGAACTGGTGGAGACGGCCCGCAGGACGGTGGTCGACGGACTGGTCGTCGGCACCTCGGGGAACGTCTCGGTGCGGGTGGACGACACCGTCCTGGTCACACCCAGCGGAGTGCCCTACGACCGGCTCGGGCCGGACGAGTTGTGCGCGGTCGACCTGGCGGGCCGGCGGGTGGCCGGGGACCTGCTGCCCACCAGCGAACTGCCCATGCACCTGGCGGTCTACCGCGCCACCGACGCGAGGGCGATCGTCCACACCCACGCGGTGCACGCCACCGCCGTCTCCACGCTCGTCGACGAACTCCCCGCGATCCACTACGCGATCGCCGCGCTGGGCGGCCCGGTGCGTGTCGCCCCGTACGCCACCTACGGCAGCGAGGAGCTGGCCGCGGGAGCCCTGGAGGCCCTGCGCGGCCGCAGTGGCTGCCTGCTGCGCAACCACGGCACGCTGGTGTACGCCGACGGCCTCCGCCGGGCGTACGACGCCACCGCCCAACTGGAGTGGACGTGCCGGGTCTGGCTCGCCGCCGCCTCCGTGCCGAACCACACCCCCTCCCTGCTGTCGCCCGCGGAACTGGACCGCGTCGCCGAACGACTGCGCGGCTACGGGCAGCCCGACTGAGCGGCCCGCGCCACCGCGCTCCGCCACCGGGTCCGGGAGGGCACCGCCGCGCCCGCCCGCCGGGGGCGCGCCGGGGGCGCCCCACTGGCCCGATCGCCGTCGTCCCGCCATCCTGGGCAGGATGAGTCTGCGCAAAACGGCGATGCTGACCGCCACCACCCTGCTCGGCACCGGCACGGCCGCGGTCGTGGCCGGCCGGTACGCGGCCGTCTCCGCCCTCCGGCCGTCCTCCGGCCGTTCCCTGCCCGCCGGCTTCCAGGGTCCGTCGCTGACGGTGCACGCCACCGCCGCGGGACGGATCACCCTGACCCGTTCACCGGCCACCCGGCTACCGGGCACCTACGCGCTCACCGGGCCGGGCCGGCACGCCGTCGTCGGTCCCGTGCTCGACCTGCCCACCACCGCCGACACCGTGGTGCGGCGGCTGGAACGCGTCGACCGCGGCCGGCTCGCCACCGGCGACCGGGTGCGCCTGACCCCGCAGTTGCACACCGGCAACCCGCGCGACGCCCTCGGCCTGGACCACACGGACGTGGAGATCCCCGGCGAACTCGGTGCCCTGCCCGCGTGGTACCTGCCGGCCCTCCGCGACATCTGGGTGATCGCCGTGCACGGCCTGGGCGCCACGCGCGAGCACCCCCTGAACGTCCTGCCCTTCCTCCACGACCTGGGCCTGCCGGTGCTCGTCCCGGCCTACCGGGGCGACCCGGGAGCGCCCCGGTCCCCCGACGGCACCGGACACCTGGGCGACTCCGAGTGGCGCGACCTGGACGCCGCGATCCGCCACGCCGCGGACCACGGCGCGAGGGGCGTCGTCCTGTACGGCTGGTCCACCGGAGCCACCATGGCGCTGCGCGCCGCGGCGAACTCCCCGGTCCGCGACCGCGTCAGGGGACTGATCCTGGACTCGCCCGTGCTCGACTGGCGGGCGACCCTGCGCTCCCTGGCCGCCGCCCGCCACGTCCCCGGGCCGCTGCTGCCGCTGGCGGTGCGCGCCGCACAGGGCCGCGCACGGTTGGACCACCGGCCCCGTCCGGAGGTGGCCGACCCCGCGACGCTGGAGCTTCCCACGCTCCTCCTCCACGGCCCCGACGACACCGTCGCGCCCTGGGAACCCTCCCGCGAACTGGCCGAACGGCGGCCCGACCTGGTGTCGTTGCACATCGTCCGACAAGCCCCGCACGCCGCCATGTGGAACGCCGACCCGCGCCGCTACGAGGAGGCGCTGCGCCGGTTCCTGACGCCGCTCATGTGAGGTCGGACCGGGGCCGTTTGGGCTTTCGGGCCGTCATCAACAACACTGCTCCCGTGACGTCCCGTACTCCGCGAGACACCCGGCTGCGCCTCGTTTCCCGACAGCCTCTCGCCGCCGCGCGCCGAGCCGTGGGCTCGCGCCGCCGGCGGAGTGCGCCACGGCCCCCCGAGGGGGTGCCTCCCCGTGACCAACTGGCCCGTCAGGCACGGGCCTGCCTCAGCGAGGCCGTACGCCTCGCCCGCTGGGCGGAGGGCACCGGTCTGTCGCCGGTGACGGACGCCGAACGGGCGGCGGCCGAGCTGCGCATACCGGTGGAGCAGGTGCCCCTCCACTGGGACCGCGCCCGCCTCGCCGGCCTCATCGAGCTGCACGACGGCACCGCCGTGCCCGGCTGGCGGCTGCGCGCCTGGGACCGTGACGACTCCGCCGTGCTGCGCGGTTGGGTCGCCCTCTTCGACGCCTGGTCGCTGGCCCATCCGGCTCCCGCCGACGCCGACCCGGCGGCGGTGGGCGAGGTCGTCGTGGCGGCACCGCAGTTCCTGTCCGTGATGCACCTGTCCTCCGGGCCGGTGACCGTACCGGTCCTGCTCGACCTGTTGCGGCGACGCATCGAGGAGCTCCGCGCCGAACGCGACGGCACCCCGGTGTCCGACCCGCCCGCGGACGGTTCGGAGGGGGCCCCCGCGAAGGCCCCCACGGGTTCCGCCGGGGGAAGGCCCCCGGGCGCGGGAGGCGGTGCCGGCGCCGCGCGGGACCTGCCGACGTTGCTGGACTGGGCGCTGGACGGACTCGCCTCCGTCGGGGCGCTCACCCGCTGCGCCGAGGACGAGAGGGGCCGTCCCGGGCAGGCGGTGCTCACCCCGCTGGGCAACTGGGCGGTGTGGGTGAAGCTGGAGCAGATCTGCGTCGCCGCCCAGAGCCCCGCCGGGAACATCGAACGGCCCGCCGAGGACATGCTGCGCGGCTGTGCCCGGCTCTCGCCCGGGGAGGCCCGCGCCGAGTACCGCGCCTGGCTGGCCGCCCGACCCACCGGTCCGGCCGTCGCCGAACTCCTGGACGCGGCGCGTGGGGAGGACGCCCTCATCCGCGGTCTGGCCTTCGAGGCGCTGCGCGTCGTGGGCGCGCCGGCCGAGCCGTCCGTCCGCCGGGTGGCCCAGGAGCCGACCCTGCGCCCCTACGCCCTGCTCTGGCTCGCCGAGCACGACGGAGCCGACCCCGCCGACCTGGCGGACGGGGCCCCGGGAGTGCTCACCCGGCAGGAGGCCACCTGGCTGTGGGTGGACACCGCCGCGGCCGTCGCCGACCACGGCGAGGGACGGGTGCTGGTGGAACACCTGGAATCGGCGGTGCAGGGCAGCGTTCCCGAACTCCTGGAGGAAGTGCGGGCCACCGGCCACCCCCGCACCGTCCAGGTGCTGGTCGCGCTCGCCGCGTCCCATCCGGACCCGGCGCTGGCCAGAGCGGCGCGCCGGGCCGCCTTCCAGGTCCACACCGGCGAGGCGTGACCGACGTGTGACGCTCCGGCGCCCCGGCCCGGCTCCGCACCGGGCGGGGCGCCGGGACCGCGTCCCACGCCCCGGCCGCGGGCACGGGCGGGGGCCGGGAGGGGATCAGGGCGGGGCGGAAAACCGGTTGCGCGGCGCCGTTAGACTGGCGTCATGGCGTATCTCCTCGTGCATTAGCGGCGTACGACCGTCTCCCCAGCCCCACGACCGACGACGTCCGTGCGTCCACCCTGCCCTGGAGTGTTTCCGTGATCACCGCCACCGGACTCGAGCTGCGCGCCGGCGCCCGAGTCCTCCTCGAGTCCGCTTCCTTCCGTGTCGCCAGGGGCGACCGCATCGGCCTCGTCGGCCGCAACGGTGCCGGCAAGACCACCCTCACCCGGTGCCTGGCGGGGGAGGGCGTCCCCGCCGCCGGGACCATCACCCGCACCGGCGAGGTCGGCTACCTGCCCCAGGACCCGCGCACCGGCGACCTCGACGCCCTCGCCCGCGACCGCATCCTCTCCGCCCGCGGCCTGGACACCGTGCTGCGCAGGATGCGCGAGAACGAGGACCGGATGGCCAACGGGCAGGGCGCCACCCGCGAGCGGGCCATGCGGAAGTACGAGCGGCTGGAGACGGAGTTCCTCACCAAGGGCGGCTACGCGGCCGAGGCCGAGGCCGCCACGATCGCCGCCAGCCTGGGACTGCCCGACCGTGTGCTCGGGCAGCCGCTCCACACCCTCTCCGGCGGTCAGCGGCGCCGCGTGGAGCTGGCCCGCATCCTCTTCTCGGACGCCGACACCCTGCTGCTGGACGAGCCGACCAACCACCTCGACGCCGACTCGATCGTCTGGCTGCGCGACTTCCTGAAGACCTACCGGGGCGGCTTCGTCGTCATCTCCCACGATGTCGACCTCGTCGAGACGGTCGTCAACAAGGTCTTCTACCTCGATGCCAACCGCGCCCGCATCGACATCTACAACATGGGCTGGAAGCAGTACCTGGCCCAGCGGGAGGCGGACGAGAAGCGCCGCAAGCGCGAGCGGGCCAACGCGGAGAAGAAGGCCGCCGCGCTCAACGCCCAGGCCGACAAGATGCGCGCCAAGGCCACCAAGACCGTCGCCGCGCAGAACATGGCGCGCCGCGCCGAGCGGCTGCTGGCGGGGCTGGAGGAGGAGCGGCAGTCCGACAAGGTCGCCAAGCTGCGCTTCCCCGAGCCGGCGCCCTGCGGGAAGACGCCGCTGATGGCCGAGGGCCTGTCCAAGTCCTACGGCTCCCTGGAGATCTTCACCGACCTCTCGCTCGCCGTCGACAAGGGCTCCCGGGTGGTCATCCTCGGCCTCAACGGCGCCGGCAAGACCACGCTGCTGCGCCTGCTGGCCGGGGTGGAGAAGCCCGACACCGGCCGGGTCGTCGCCGGGCACGGTCTGAAGCTGGGCTACTACGCGCAGGAGCACGAGACGCTCGACCCGGACCGCACGGTGCTGGAGAACATGCGCTCGGCCGCACCCGACATGGACATGGTCGAGGTGCGGAAGGTGCTCGGCTCGTTCCTGTTCTCCGGCGACGACGTGGACAAGCCGGCGGGGGTGCTCTCCGGCGGGGAGAAGACCCGACTGGCGCTGGCCACACTGGTGGTCTCCTCGGCCAACGTGCTGCTGCTGGACGAGCCCACCAACAACCTCGACCCCGCCAGCCGTGAGGAGATCCTCGGCGCCCTGCGCACCTTCACCGGCGCGGTGGTGCTGGTCACGCACGACGAGGGAGCGGTGGACGCCCTCCAGCCCGAACGGATCATCCTGCTGCCGGACGGCGTGGAGGACCTGTGGGGCGAGGAGTACGCGGAGCTCGTGGCGCTCGCCTGAGGCGCGCGGCGCCGTCCGCCGTGCGGTGATCCCATCCGATCACACCGTTCTGGATCATTCGGCCGACGCTTGATCCATCATCTGAGTGAGATCGACTGGTACCCCGGCGCGGCCGCGTGTCGAGAGCGCGCTCGGTGTGGTTCATACCTCTCCCCGGAAGGTATGAACCACCCCAAACTCTCTGACCTGCGCTTTTCGTCGTTGTCGGGTTCGTGCGCCGTGCCGGGGCCCGGCACGGCGCCCTGTTCCGGAGGGCCGGCGTCCCCGTGAGGCGGCCGAGGTCGCCTCACGGACCTTGTCGAATGGGTGGCCAGAAAACCGGCAAGGGGTGATCATGAGAGTCCAGAGCGCACTTCCCATGAGGAGGCACGGGTGGCCGAGACTCTGAAGAAGGGCAGCCGGGTTACCGGCGCCGCGCGCGAGAAGCTCGCGGCTGACCTCAAGAAGAAGTACGACTCCGGTGCGAGCATCAGGGCGCTGGCCGAGGAAACCGGCCGCTCCTACGGTTTCGTGCACCGGATGCTCAGCGAGTCCGGCGTGACCCTGCGCGGTCGCGGCGGTGCGACGCGGGGCAAGAAGACCACATCGTCCTGAGACCGGAGGTGGTCCCCGAGCACACCACCCGGTCGGCCGCCTGCCCGACCGGGTGGTTACTCTTCAGTCACTTCCTGACCGTGGAGAGCCCCGGGAGACCTCATGACCCTGCTCGACAAGGACGGCGTGCGACTCGCCGTGGACGGCGCCGTGGCGACGGTCACGCTCGCCCGTCCGGACAAGCGCAACGCCCAGACCTTCGCGATGTGGCGCGCCCTGGCGGAGGCCGGCAGCCTGCTGCCCGGTGACGTCCGCGTCGCCGTGCTGCGTGGCGAGGGGCCGTCCTTCTCCGCCGGGCTGGACCGACAGGCCCTGACACCGGAGGGATTCGAAGGCGAGCCGTCCTTCGTCGACCTGGCACGCGGCTCCGACGCCGAACTGGACGCCGCCATCGCCGGGTACCAGGAGGCCTTCACCTGGTGGCGGCGGAACGACCTGGTGAGCATCGCCGCCGTCCAGGGCCATGCCGTCGGCGCCGGCTTCCAGCTCGCCCTCGCCTGTGACCTGCGGGTGTGCGCCGACGACGCACGGTTCGCGATGCGCGAGACCAGCCTCGGGCTCGTCCCCGACCTCACCGGGACGCACCCGCTCGTCTCCCTGGTCGGGTACGCCCGCGCCCTGGAGATCTGCGCGACGGGGCGCTTCGTCCACGCCGAAGAGGCCGAGCGGATCGGCCTGGCCAACCTGGTGGTGCCCGCCGCCGAACTGGAGGACGCCACCGCCGACCTGACCGCCGCTCTGATCGCCGCCCCGCGCGACGCGGTGGTCGAGACCAAGGCGCTGCTGCGGGGCGCCGCGGAGCGCACCTACGACGAGCAGCGCGCGGCCGAGCGCGCCGCTCAGGCGCGCAGACTGCGCGACCTGGCCGGTCTCGGCGAGTAGCGGACTCGCGGAAGCGGTCCCGCGCGAGGCCTCCGGAAGCCGCGCACGGGACCGTCCGCTCGACGGGATCAGAAACCGTGGCGGGCGCCGCCGTCGATCGGGAGCATCACACCGTTGACGTAGGAGGCGGCGGGGGAGAGCAGGAACGCCGCCGCCCTGCCGAACTCCTCCGGGGTGCCGTAGCGACGCAGCGGGATCGCGGCCGAGCTGCGCTCGCGGGCGGCGTCGGCGTCCCCCGAGAGCGCGTCCAGGGTGCGCACCCGGTCGGTGTCGATGCGTCCCGGCAGCAGTCCGACGACCCGGACGCCGCGCGGTCCCAGCTCGTTCGCGAGCGACTTGGCGAAGCCCGCCAGTCCGGGGCGCAGTCCGTTGGAGACCGTCAGCCCGGCGATCGGCTCGTGCACCGAGCCGGAGAGGACGAAGCCGATCACCCCGCCCTCCACCAGTCGGGCGGCAGCGGCGCGGGCCAGGCGGACCGCACCGAGGAAGACCGACTCGAACGACGCCTGCCACTGGTCGTCGGTGATGTCCTCGTGGGAACCGGCCGGCGGGCCGCCGACGCTGATCAGGATTCCGTCGAGGCGCCCGTGCCTCTCGAGGGCGGCCGTGACCAGGCGGTCGGCCGTGGTCGGGTCGGCGTTGTCCGCCGCGACACCCGATGCGCTCCCACCCAGCCGTGCGGCGGCATCGGCCACCGCCTCCCCGTCGCGGCCGGTGACGACCACCTTCGCGCCGTCGGCCGTCAACGCGCGGGCGGCGGCGAAGCCCAGCCCCCGGGTGGCGCCGGTGATGATGTACACCTTGTCCTGCAGTCCGAGATCCATGGGGATCAGTCTGCCGCCCGGCCCTCCCGGCCGGCAGTCGGGGCGGCCGGAACGGCGGACCGGTCCTCCTCCACCGAGGGCCGCCCCTCCTCGTCCCGAGCGTCTCCGGCGCCGGAACCGTCGGTCCCGGTCGGCCCGGCCGTCCGTTCCCGCCGCTCCCGTCGGACCAGGACCACCCATCCGACGGGCACGGCCGCGGCGAACAGCCACCACTGGAAGGCGTAGGCCAGGTGCGCGCCGATGCCGCTGTGGTCCGGTTCGGGAACGAGTTCGGGCTGCTCGCCCGAGGGACGCGGGGAGGTCTCCTCCAGGGCGACGTAACCGCCGAGGACGGGACGGCCCCACTCCTTGGCCATCCGCTCGCTGTCGATCAGCATCACCTGGCGGGGCGGCAGCCCTTCCCGGTCCCGGACGCCGCTCCCCTCGCTCTCGTCGGCCATCAGCCGCCCGGTCACGGTGACCTCCCCGGACGGGGGCGCGGGCACCTCGGGGAACTCCGTCAGGTCCTCCCCGGTGGGGACCCAGCCGCGGTTGACCAGCACGGCCGTGCCGTCCTCACGCACCAGCGGGGTGATCACGTGGTAGCCGATGCTCCGGCCGTCGGCGGCGGTCCGCTGGCGCACGACGACCTCGTCGTCGGTGGCGTAGACGCCGGTCGCCCGGACGGTGCGGTAACGGTCGTCGTCGTCCGGGCCGCGACCGGGAGCGGTCAGCTCGTCGACGGGCACGGCGGGCGTGGCCAGACTCTCGGCGATCAGCTCGTTCCGCGCCACCCGGTCCTCGTGCCGGTGCAGCTGCCAGAAGCCCAGCCGCACCATCACCGGGATCAACAGGAGCGCGACGAGGGTGAGGACCACCCACTGTCGGGAGAGCAGGAAGCGATACGCGGACGGTACGAACGGCACGTTCCCGACGGTACCCCGCCGTCCGTCACCGCTCGGGGGCGGGGGCCACGTCCCTCAGCAGTTGGGTGAAGGCGGCCTCGTCGATCACCGGGGTGCCGTAGGCGCGTGCCTTGGCGACCTTGGAGGTGCCGGAATCGGGGTCGTTGGTGACCAGGAGACTGGTGAGGCGGGAGACACCGCTCGCGATGTGGAGCCCGGCCTCGGTCGCCCGGTCCTCCAACAGCTCCCGGTCCACGGAGGTGTCGCCGGAGATCGCCACCCGCATGCCCTGGACGAGGGGCCCGCCCGGCTCATACCGCCCGGGGTTGGGGTACGGGCACGGGGGCCGCTTGCGCGAGGGGCGCCACCCCAGGGAGCGGGTGCGGGAACGGCCCGCGGACCCGGCCGAGGTGACGCTGTCGTTCCACTCGGTGAGCGGTGTGCAGGCCAGCAGAGGCAGGCGTATGCCGTCCCGCGCGGCCAGATGGAGGCTCGGCCGGAACGCCTCGGCCAGCACCCGGGCGTCGTCCAGCGCGTGGTGTGCCCGACGCTGTACGACGCCGTAGTGCGCGGCGAGGCTCTCCAGCCGGTGGTTGGGCAGGGGCAGCTCCAGCTCCTTGGAGAGGGCGATGGTGCACAGCCGCTGCCGCACGGGGGCCTCCAGGCGGGCGCGGGCGTACTCGCGGGCGATCATCGACCAGTCGAAGACGGCGTTGTGCGCGACCAGCACCCTGCCCCGCAGCCGCTCGGCGAACTCCTCGGCGATCTGGGGGAAGAGCGGGGCGTCGGCCAGTATCTCGCTCGTCAAACCGTGGATCCAGGTCGGGCCCGGGTCCCGCTGCGGGTTGACCGGGGTGTACCAGTGGTCGATCACGTTCCCCCGGGCGTCCAGCCGGTAGACGGCCGCGGAGACGATCCGGTCGTCCCGGGCGAGTCCCGTGGTCTCCACGTCCACCACGGCATAGCCGTCGGGGTATTCGGTGGGCCATGCCGGGCCGCTGGAGTGCGCTGGGGGCAGCGTTTCGGCCGCCGACGGATCATCGAGCATGGTTCCAGAGAATACGGGTCCTCACTGACAGCTCCACATCGTCGCAGGTCGTGCCGGTGGCCGGAGCCGCTGACGAACCGTCTCGCATACTTGTCGGTAACAGAGTCTGGCCGTTCCTCCCCGACGGCCCTACGGTGCCCGCATGCCGAGCGTGCCGAACCTTCCCGATGTCGTGCTGTGGTCCATCCCGGCCTTCCTGCTGCTGACGGCCCTGGAGGCGGTCGGCCACCACCTCCACCCCGAGGAGCCCGACAGCCCCGTCGCCGGGTACGAGGCCAAGGACTCCGCCACCAGCCTCGCCATGGGGTTGGGCAGCCTCTTCTTCGACGCCCTGTGGAAGATCCCCACCGTGGCGATCTACTCGGCGGTCTACGCGCTGACTCCACTGCGCGTCCCGATCGAGTGGTGGACGCTGCCGCTGATGCTGCTCGCGCAGGACTTCTTCTACTACTGGTCCCACCGCGGCCACCACGTCGTCCGCGTCCTGTGGGCCTGCCACGTGGTGCACCACTCCAGCCGGAAGTTCAACCTCACCACCGCGCTGCGCCAGCCCTGGACGTCCCTGACCGTCTGGCCGTTCTACCTGCCGCTGATCGCCTGCGGGGTGCACCCCGCCGCGCTCGCCTTCTGTTCCTCGGTCAACCTGGTCTACCAGTTCTGGATCCACACCGAGCGCATCGGCCGCCTGCCCCGGCCCGTCGAGTTCGCCCTCAACACGCCCTCGCACCACCGTGTCCACCACGCCTCGCAGGGCAACTACCTGGACCGCAACTTCGGCGGGATCCTCATCGTCTGGGACCGCCTCTTCAAGACCTTCGAGCCCGAGACCGAGCCGTGCGTCTATGGCCTGACCAAGAACATCGACACCTACAACCCGCTGCGCGTGGCCACCCACGAGTACGTGGCCATCGCCCGGGACCTGCGGGCCGCCCGCGACTGGCGGGAGAGGGCCGGACGGCTCTTCCGCGGCCCCGGCTGGCAGCCCTCGGGCGGCCCGGCCGCCCCGGCCGTCGCCGCATCCCCGGCCCCGGGCGGGAGGGGGCGGGCACGGACGGCGGAAGGGGCCGAACCCGCCGGGTCCGACCCCTCCCTGTCGTCCGCGTCCTGAGGGAGCCGACGGCGCGTCAGGCCGCCCGCCACGCCCCGCCCCGTGTCCGCCGCCACGCGCCGGCGGACACGGGGCGGGCGGGGCGGGACGCCGTCACTTGACGGCGTCCAGGGCGTCCACGATGCCGTGGCCGTAGAAGCCGTTGACGTTCCGCCCGCCCTCGCAGGTGGAGTCCTCGACGCCGTTGCCGTCCGGGTCGTAGGTCTCCGGGCAACCGGGGTTGTCCGCCTGCGCCTTGAGCATCAGTTGGATCATCGCCGGGCTCGCCCAGGGGTGTTCGCTCTTCAGCAGCGCGGCCACGCCCGCGACGTGCGGACTGGCCATCGAGGTGCCCTGCAGGAAGGCGTACGAGTCGTTGGGCATGGTCGACAGGATCCGGCCGTTGCCCGACGGGGTGTCCGGGATCTGGTACCGGTCGCCGCCCGGCGCGGCGACGTCGGCGACCCGGTGGCCGTAGCTGGAGTAGTACGACTTCAGGTCCTGCACGCCCGTCGCCGTGACCGTGACCACGCCCGGCAACTGGGTCGGCAGGTTCAGGCACTCGGACGGGTCGACGGTCCGCTCGACCGGAGTGGTGTCGTTCGGGCTGGAGGCGTCCAGGATCTCGTCGGAGGCGAGGTCGTGGTTGGAGTTGCCCGCCGAGGCGATGTGCAGGGTGCCCTTGCGCTCGGCGTAGCGCGCGGCCCGGTCGAGCGCCTCCACGACCGCGCCCTGGTCGGCGTCGTCCTTGCAGTTGTACAGGTACGGGTCGACGTAGTAGCTGTTGTTGGTGATCTCCACGCCCTTGTCGGCCGCGAAGACGAACGCGCAGATCACGGCCTCCGGGTAGAAGAGGCTGGTGTCCGGCTCGCTCACCTTGATGGAGGCGACCTTCACGCCCGGCGCGACCCCCGCCACACCGACGCCGTTGCGCGCCGCGGCGATGGTGCCCGCGACGTGCGTGCCGTGGTAGTCGCCGTCGGTGTACGGACGCCAGGCGCCCTCACTGGTGTCGGCCACGCCGCCGACGCAGTTCGCCGACTGACCCGCGGAGAAGTTCGGGGCCAGGTCCGGGTGGGTGTCGTCGACGCCGGTGTCGATGACCGCCACCGTGACCCGGTCACTGCCCGGGTTGATCTTGGCGGCCTCGTCGGCGCGGATGGCCCGCAGCCCCCACAGGTCGGCCTCCAGCGGCTCGCCCTCGGCGGCCGTGTCGGCGGTCGCGCTCGCGCGGGCCTTCTCCGCCACGTACTGCGGCGCTCCGACCTCGGTGGTGCCCGCGGTCCTCAGCGGCGCGGTGCGGGTGGCACCGGCGGACTCCACGCCGCGCACCTGGCGCATCCGCTCGGCGAAGCCCGGGTCGGCCGAATGGGCGACGATCACGCCGATCTTCCGGTGCGTGACGACGACCGTGCCGCCGGCCCTGGCTATCTCCTTCCTCACCCGGTTGACCGTGCCGGGGTGGGTGGAGGAGGTGTTGACCACGTACGACAGCTTCTCGCCGTCTTCAGCCGTGCGCGTGACCGCCGGTGCGTCGGCTTCCTGCGCCAGCGCCGTACCGACTCCGGGCAGCAGGGCCAGGGAGGCGGTCAGCGCCAACCCGACCGGCACTGCCACGGCGCGGCGTCGGCTGGAGGGTCTCGATGCCATGGGAGCTCCATGTCTGTGTGAGCACGAGAGGATCGCAACATGCCGTTCGGTAATCGGATTTGACCGCACGGATGTATGACGTCGGAAGCTATCGCTCCTGGCGGCACAGGGCAACGGCAGGAAAGGGCCCGGTCCGCCGGAACACCGTCCCCGCTTCGTGTCCCCCGCGGAGCGGCGCGCCTCTCGCGTAGGCTGGCCGGGAGACGTCCATCCGTGGGAGGGACCGCCTGCATGCTGCTGGACACCTATGGCCGGGTCGCCACCGATCTGCGCGTATCGCTCACCGACCGGTGCAACCTGCGGTGCACGTACTGCATGCCGGAGGAAGGCCTCCAGTGGCTCGCCAAACCGGAGCTGCTCACGGACGACGAGGTGGTCCGCCTGGTGCGGATCGCCGTGACCCTGCTCGGTGTGGAGGAGGTCCGCTTCACCGGAGGCGAACCCCTGCTCCGTCCCGGACTGGTGGGCATCGTGGAGCGCTGCGCGGCTCTGGACCCCCGCCCGCAACTGTCGCTGACCACCAACGGCATCGGACTGGAGCGCACCGCCGACGCACTGCGCGAGGCCGGACTGGACCGCGTCAACGTCTCCCTCGACACCCTCGACGCGGGGACGTTCGCCAGGATGACCCGCCGCAAGCGGCACGGAGACGTCCTACGGGGCCTGGCGGCGGCCCGTGCGGCCGGCCTCGCCCCGGTCAAGGTCAACGCCGTGCTGATGCCCGGGCTCAACGAGGACGAGGCCCCGGACCTGCTCGCCTGGGCGATCGAGCGGAACTACGAGCTGCGGTTCATCGAACAGATGCCGCTCGACGCCCAACACGGCTGGCGACGCGAGGGCATGGTCACCGCGGGGGACATCCTGGCCTCGCTGCGCACCCGTTTCTCCCTCACCCCCGAGGGGGCGGACAGCCGCGGCTCCGCCCCCGCCGAGCGGTGGCTCGTCGACGGCGGACCGCACCGCGTCGGGGTGATCGCGTCGGTCACCCGGCCCTTCTGCCGCGCCTGCGACCGCACCCGGCTCACGGCCGACGGCCAGGTCCGCACCTGCCTGTTCGCGCGTGAGGAGTCGGACCTGCGCGGCGCGCTGCGCTCGGGAGCCGCCGACGAGGAGATCGCCGAGCTGTGGAGGACGGCGATGCGGGGGAAGAAGGCGGGCTCGGGACTGGACGACCCGTCCTTCCTCCAGCCCGACCGTCCGATGTCATCGATCGGCGGCTGAACCGCCGCGCTCCGCTTTGCCGTCCGGCTCGGTCCTCCGCCCGTCGTCCCTGCGGCCGGGGTCGTCCCCCCGGCCCTCCGCCGCCTCCCACTCGGTCAGGGGCACCACGTCCTTGAGGAAGCCGCGCACCCCCAGGAAGCGCGACAGGTGCTCGCGGTGCTCCTCGCAGGCCAGCCAGGTCTTGCGGCGTTCGGGGGTGTGCAGCTTGGGGTTGTTCCAGGCCAGTACCCACACGGCGGCCGTGCGGCACCCCTTGGCGGAGCAGACGGGGACGGAACGGGCGGGGGAGTCGGTCACGGGATCGGTCACGGGTCCCATACAAACACGGCGACGCCGGGCGGCCACGGGGGGAGCCGCCCGGCGTCGGTCTGTCGCTCCGACGGGGGATGCGGAGCGTGTAGGCAGTATGGCACGTGCACCCATCACCGGGGCAGCGGAACGGCGTGATTGGTCGCAGGTTTTCCCGCGCCCCCTCGGGGGTCCGACGTGCCGGCCGAGTCGGCTCCGACGGTGGTACGACGGCGACGCGGTGCAGGTACGGTGCCGGTACGACGGCGGTACACGGGAGCGGCTCGCGGGTGTCAGGCCCGCCGCTCGGACCGCGCGTGACCGGGCGCTCGCTCGGCACCCGAGCGCTCCGGTCCCGCATCGGACTCCCCGGAGTCGGAGTCCCCCGGACCGGAGCGCTCCGGTCCGGGAGCGGGCGGCGTATCGGCCGGCTCCCGGACGACCTGCCGGATCGTCCGGGGACCGGACCGCGGCGTTCGTCCGTCGCCGGCTTCCCCTGCGTCACCGGCCGACTCCAGGGCGTCACGGGGCGGTGCGGAGAGGTAGGCGTCCGGAAGCGAGGGGGCGTTCTCCCGCCCGGCGTTGGCGATCACCACCGCCACGTACGGCAGGACCGCGCCCAACACCAGCGTCACCACGGCCAGCGGGCGCTGCACGTTCCACAGCGCCACCGTGAGCAGGACGGACACGGTGCGCACCAGCATCGAGATCACGTAGCGGCGTTCCCGGCCGCGGACGTCCTCGGCCAGACTCCGTCGGGCCCCGGTGATCCTGAAGACCTCCGGACCGCGCTGTTTGCGCCTCACACTCCACCACCCGCTCGTGCGGCCGGTGTCCGGGGACGTTTCCGCCGGACTCCCGGCTTTTCCCACACTACGCCCACCCGTCCCGCATACGACGCCGGGGAGGGGGCACCCGGAGCGCCGGGAGGGCTCCACCCGGACGACCCCCGGCCGCACGGGTGGGAGCGCCTCCGTACGAACCGAACGCGTGGCACACAACGCACGCCGCACTAGGAGGCGACATGAGCTGGTTGTGGGCGATCATCGTGGGTCTGGTCCTGGGTGTGCTGGCCCGCGCCATCCTTCCCGGCAAGCAGAACATCCCCCTGTGGCTGACCGCGATATTCGGCATCCTCGGCGGGCTTCTGGGCAACGCCGTGGCCGGCGGGATCGGAGTGGACGACACCGGCGGCATCGACTGGATCCGGCACCTGCTCCAGCTCGCCGGAGCCGTGCTGATCGTCGCTCTGGGCACCCCGCTGTACGCGGCGATCCGGGGACGAGGCGGCAGGAGGACCGCCTGACAGGGGCGGTGGAGCCGACGCGGCACGGCGACGGCGTCGTGTGAGCGTGCCGGCACCGCCCGCGGATCCGCTCCCGCCCCCGACGGCCCGGTCGGACCGGACCCGCTCGGGGGCAGGTGGAGTCCTTCGGACCCGTCGGAGCCCTCTGAGGGCTCTCCCGGGGTCCTCCCGGAGTCCGGGGTTCTCTCAGAGTCCGCGGACCTCGGCGACCTTGCGGCCGGCCTTGAGGTAGACGGTTCCGGAGAGTCCGGCGTCGGCCAGCTTCTCCGGGACGACCTCGCCCAGCGGGCGCAGTGCCTCCGCCTCGGAGAGCACGATCGCCTCTTGACCCCCTTCGGTCTCCACCACCAGCCGCAGCCCCTTCTGCTTGGCGACGCGGCGAGCGGCGGAGGCGGACGGGGTGAACTCCAGTACGGTCGCCAGGACGGCCGCGACGCCCTTCCCCCCGTGCTCGGCGGTGTCCACCACCGGCAGGCTCTCCAGATCGGCGAAGGACTTCCGCGAGAACTGCGCGGTGAAGCCCGCCCGGGCCGCCATCGCCGCCTTGACACCGTGAAGGGCGGAGACGACCTCGCCGGCCAGGACCCTCTTCAGGTCCATCGGGTGCAGCGAGCCCTTCTCGATCCGGTCGGTGACCAGGTCGATCTCCGTGTCGGTCCACTCCGTCCAGGCCCGCAGGTACGGCACCATCAGCCGGTCCGGGATCGACATGATCTTGCCGAAGACATCGTCGGCGGAGGCGTTCAGCCCGATGTAGTTGCCCTTGGACTTGGACATCTTCGCGCCCGAGCCGTCCGTGCCCTCGATCAGCGGCATGGTGACGATCATCTGCGGCTTCTGGCCGTAGATCTCCATCACTCTCCGGCCCATCTGCATGTTCAGCAGTTGGTCCACACCGCCCAGCTCGACGTCGGCCTCGATCTCGGCGGAGTCGATGGCCATCGCCACCGGGTAGATCAACTCCGACATCGTCAGTCCGTGCCCGGCCGCCAGCCGATTGCGGAAGTCCTCCCGCTGCAGCAGCGCCGAGGCCGACACCTGGGCCAGGATGCCGATCAGCCTCGGCAGGGCGATGCCGGCCAACCACTCGCTGTTGTGCCGGAAGCGCACCCGCTCGAAGTCGAAGAACGGCTTCACCTGGTCCCGGTAACCGGCCAGGTTGCGGGCGATGTCCTCGTCCGTCAGCGGCGGACGCTCCGAGGAGCGCCCCGAGGGGTCGCCGATCTTGGCCGTGATGTCACCGATGATCAGTGTGACGTCGTGCCCCATCCGCTGGAAACGGCTCAGGACGATCATCGGCACCGTGTGGCCCAGGTGCACGTCCGCGGCCGTCGGGTCGATGCCCAGCTTGACGTTGAGGCCGCGCCCGGCCTCCCGGGCGGCCTCGATCCGCTCGGCCAGACCCTCCACCGACGGCAGGACGTCCACCGCACGCCCGGCGATCAGCTCCGCCTGTTCCCCGGCCGACAGGTCCGTCAGGTCCAGATAGCGGCGGGCGCCCGTCTCCACGAGCAGCCGCTCGACGGTCTCGTCGGAGGAGAGGTCCTGTGCCAGCAGGTCGCCGGCACGCTGCACGGAGTCGCCGAGGCGTGTCACGTTCGTTTCCCGGTGATCGAATCGAATGATGGGCTGACGCGATGGTCGTGGTCGGTTACCGGGGAGAGTCTACGCCGCTCACACTCCCCGGCTGACGGAGCTCATGTTGAAGTCCGGCACCCGCAGCGGCGGCATCGCCGCCCGTGTGAACCAGTCCGACCACTCGCGCGGCAGGGTGCGCTCGGTGCGCCCGGCCTCGGTGGCCCGTGCCAGCAGGTCCACCGGCGACTCGTTGAACCGGAAGTTGTTCACCGCGCCGGTGACCTCGCCGTTCTCCACCAGGTAGACCCCGTCACGGGTCAGTCCGGTCAGCAGCAGCGTCGCCGGATCCACCTCGCGGATGTACCACAGGCAGGTCAGCAGCAGGGCCGGGCCGTCGTGGCCGGCGTCGGCGACCATCTCCTCCAACGAGGCGGTACCGCCCGCGTCCAGGATCAGGTTGTCGATCCCCGGAGCCACCGGCAGACCCGTCAGCTCCGCCGAGTGCCGGGTGGTCAACAGATGCCGCAGCTCGCCCTCGCGCACCCAGTCGGTGGCCGACAACGGCAGCCCGTTGTCGAAGACCGAGGCGTCGTCGCCGGAGGAGTGCGCGATCACGAACGGCGCCGCCTGGAGACCCGGTGCGTGCGGGTCGCTGCGCAGCGTCAGCGGCAGCTCCGACAGCCGCTCGCCGACCCGTGTGCCACCCCCGGGCCGGCTGAACACCGTGCGTCCCTCGGCGGCGTCCCGCCCGGCGGACGACCACAACTGGTAGATCAGCAGATCCGCCACGGCGCTCGGTGGCAGCAACGTCTCGTACCGCCCAGCCGGCAGCTCCACCCGCCGCTCGGCCCACTCCAGCCGCGACGCCAGCTCGGCGTCCAGCTCCCGCGGATCGACGTCCGCGAAGTCGCGGGTCGCCCGCCCGGCCCACGCGGATCGGGCGTGGTCAAAGGACTTGGCGTTGACCTCCAGGGTGCCGGTGGGCTGGTCGTGGCGGAGCCGCAGCCCGGTGGAGGTCCCCAGGTAGGTGGAGACCACCTGGTGGTGGGCGAAGCCGTACAGCTCACGGCCCTCGGCGTGGGCCCGGGCGAAGGCCTCGCCCAGCGCCGGGGCGAAGGAGGAGAAGACCGAGGAGGAGGTCTCGTCCGGGGCATCGGAGAAGTCGGGGGCGGCGGGCACGCCCTCCACCAGCGGCTTCGCGTCCTCGGCAGGTCCCGCGTTCCTGGCGGCCTCCTCCGCGGCCCGCACCAGCGGCTCGACGTCCGCGTCGGTGACGGCCGAGCGGGAGACCACGCCCGACGCCGTCCCCTCGGCACCGTCGACGGTGGCGACGACGGTCAGGGTGCGACCGCGCGTGACGCCGTTGGTCGTCAGGGCGTTGCCCGCCCACCGCAGATTGGCGGTGGACTCCTCGTCGGCGATGACCACACAGCCGTCGGCCCGCGACAGTTCCAGGGCGCGCTCGACGATCTCGTGGGGTGCGGGGGACGCTGAGGACGATGCTGTCATCGGCCGGCCTCCTGGGCGGTGTTGAGGATGTTGACGCCGCGGAAGAGAGCGGAGGGGCAGCCGTGCGAGACGGCGGCGACCTGCCCCGGCTGGGCCTTGCCGCAGTTGAACGCGCCGCCGAGCACATACGTCCGCGGCCCGCCGACGGCCTCCATCGAGCCCCAGAAGTCGGTGGTGGTCGCCTGGTAGGCCACGTCGCGCAACTGCCCGGCGAGCCGTCCGTTCTCGATTCGGAAGAACCGCTGCCCGGTGAACTGGAAGTTGTGGCGCTGCATGTCGATCGACCACGAGCGGTCGCCGACCACGTAGACCCCCCGCTCCACGCGCGAGATCAGCTCCTCGGTGTCCGGCCCGTCCGGAGCCGGTCGGAGCGAGACGTTCGCCATGCGCTGCACGGGGACGTGGGCGGGCGAGTCGGCGTAGGCGCAGCCGTTGGAGCGGCCCAACCCGGTCAGCTTCGCGATCCGTCGGTCCAGTTGGTAACCGACCAGGACGCCGTCCCGCACCAGGTCCCAGGACTGGGCCGCCACGCCCTCGTCGTCGTAGCCGACCGTCGCCAGCCCGTGTTCGGCGGTGCGGTCGCCGGTGACGTTCATGACCGGCGAGCCGTACCTCAGGGAGCCCAGCTTGTCGAAGGTGGCGAAGGAGGTGCCCGCGTACGCCGCCTCGTAGCCCAGGGCCCGGTCCAGCTCGGTGGCGTGGCCGATGGACTCGTGGATGGTCAGCCACAGGTTGGACGGGTCGATCACCAGGTCGTAGGTGCCCGGCTCGACGCTCGGGGCGCGCATCTTCTCCGCCAGCAGCTCCGGGATGCGCTCCAGCTCGCCGTCCCAGTCCCAACCGGTGCCCGTCAGGTACTCCCAGCCCCGACCGACCGGCGGAGCCAGGGTGCGCATCGAGTCGAACTCGCCGGAGTCGGCGACCGACACGGCCGTCAGCTCCGGGTGCAGCCGCACCCGCTGTTGGGTGGTGACGGTGCCGGCGGTGTCCGCGTAGAATTTGTTCTCCTGGACGGCCAGCAGCGAGGCGTCCACGTGGGAGACCCCGTCGGCGCCCATCAGCCGCTCGCTCCACCGCGTCAGCAGCCCCGTCTTCTCGGCGTCCGGTACGGAGAACGGGTTCACCTCGTACGACGAGACCCAGGTGCGCTCGCCGTGCACCGGCTCTTCGGCCAGCTCCACCCGTTCGTCGGAGCCGGCCGCCTCGATCACCCGCGCCGAGAGCCTCGCCATCTCCACGGCCTGGCTCGCCACCTTCGCGGCGGCGTCCGTCGTCATGTCCACCCCGGAGGCGAACCCCCAGGCGCCACCGTGCACCACCCGCACCGCGTACCCGGCGTCGGTGACGTCCGAGGCCCCCGACGGCCTGGCGTCCCGCAGCCGCCAGGACGCGCTGCGGATCCGTTCCAACCGGAAGTCGGCGTGCTCGGCTCCCAGCGCCCGGGCCCGCGCGAGCGCCGCGTCGGCCAGCGCGCGCAGAGGCAGCGCCAGGAAGGACTCGTCGATCTGGTGCACCACGGACGCTCCTCCTTGTCGATGCATGATCGAAGTGAACCACGTCCCACCGTCGACGCGGCAGGTTTTCCACAGGCGGGCTCCGTCGGACCCGGACCGCCGGATCCGACCTACCCTTGTGGGGGCGCGGGGACACCGACCGAGCCGAGGGCGAGGACGAGGGGGCGGGGATGAGCGACGCGGACCGGCCGGACTTCCCCTGGCGGTGGCTGTTGCCGTCACTGGCCCTCCTGCTGTGCCTGACGGTCTGGGGGATCGGGATCTATCCGCGACTGCCCGAGAGGGTGCCGCAGCACATCGGCCCGGACGGGATCGACGCCTGGACGGAAAAGTCCGTCGGCGCGGTCTTCGTCCCCGTCTTCGTCCACGCCGGGAACGTCGCGCTGACGGCGGCCGTCGCGGCGGCGACGCTGCGCATGCGTCCGGCGGACGAGATCCCTCCCGGGCAGCGGGCCTCCGCCCTGGTCAACCGCCCGTCCACCCGCGCCTCGGCGGCTCGGACGGCCAGGGCGACGCTCCAGTTGGCCCTCTGCATCGGTCTGTCGCTCGCCGTGACGTGCGCGGTGATGTGGCGCACCGAACCGGATCCGCACGTGCCCGCCTGGCTGTTCGCCGCGGTGCTCGCCCCGGTCGCCCTCGGAGTCGTTCTCGTCCTCGCCGCGGCCGTTCGGGACCGCCGTGAGCGGCGGAAGTGACCCGAGCACCGGTGTGTCGCCGCGGCGACCGGGGTACTCGCGGCGGCGCCGGCCCGCGACCGGGACCGGCGCGAGGAGCGGGAGAGGGAGGCGCGCCATGAGCGACTACTCGGGGCCCTACGACGGCAGGCAGCACGACCCGTCCGAAATGAGGACCGACGCCGGCGAGAAGGAGAAGGAACGTCGCTCCGAGAGGGAGGACCGGCCCGCCGGGAGCCGGCGCGACCGCCCCGGCGACGAGGGGGAGGGCGAGGAAGGCGGGGAGGGGAGCGTGAACCGGGGCGCCGGTGGGGCCGCCGTCACCGAGACACCGGACTGACCGGGGCGCCGGACCGCTGACGGGCGCCTCCGGCCGTCCCCGACCGGCGGTCCCGTGCGTCCTCGGAGCCGGACCGTCGGCCGAGGACGGCGAGAACGTGCGAGGAGGGGGCGTGGCGCCGCGGAACGCCGTGTGATCGGAGGATCCTCGTACGGTCGCCGCCGGAGGCGGGCGGTGAGTGCGAGTGCGCCTCGTGGAGCGGGGCGGCTTTCTGTAGGAATCCCACAGGGCCCCGGCAGAGCCCCTGTCGGGGCCCCGTTCTCCGACACGGGGAGCCGAGCGATAGCTTTTCCGGGAGTACCTGCTCCCTACGGAAGGGTGTCCTCTTGAGCCGCTCGGTTCTCGTCACCGGAGGCAACCGCGGCATCGGCCTCGCCATTGCCCGTGCTTTCGCCGACGCAGGCGACAAGGTCGCCGTCACCTACCGCTCCGGCGAGCCCCCCGAGGGATTCTGCGCCGTCAAGTGCGACATCACCGACCCGGAGCAGGTGGAGCAGGCGTACAAGGAGGTCGAGGAGCGGCAGGGCCCGGTCCAGGTGCTGGTCGCCAACGCCGGTGTCACCCGCGACCAGTTGCTGTTGCGGATGTCGGAAGAGGACTTCGGCTCCGTGCTGGAGACCAACCTCACCGGCACCTTCCGGGTCGTCAAGCGGGCCGCCCGGGGCATGCTCCGCGCCCGTACGGGCCGCATCGTGCTGATCTCCTCCGTCGTCGGCCTGCTGGGGTCGGCGGGGCAGGCCAACTACGCGGCCTCCAAGGCCGGCCTGGTGGGTTTCGCCCGCTCCCTCGCCCGTGAGCTGGGCTCCCGCAACATCACCTGCAACGTGGTCGCGCCGGGGTTCGTGGACACCGACATGACGCGCGCGCTCGGCGACGAGCAGCGCGAGAAGATCGTCGGTCAGGTCCCGCTGGGCCGGTACGCCCGGCCCGAGGAGGTCGCCTCCTCGGTGCGTTTCCTGGCCTCGGAGGAGGCCGCGTACATCACCGGAGCCGTCATTCCCGTGGACGGCGGATTGGGTATGGGTCACTGAACGCCATGAGTGGACTTCTCGCCGGAAAGCGCATCCTCGTCACCGGGGTGCTCACCGACTCCTCCATCGCCTTCCACGTCGCCAGGCTCGCCCAGGAAGAGGGTGCCGAGGTCGTCCTCACCGGTTTCGGGCGGCTGACACTGGTGCAGCGGATCGCCAGGCGGCTGCCCAAGGAGGCGCCGGTGATCGAGCTGGACGTGCAGAACAAGGAGCACCTGGACACCCTGGCCGACAAGGTCGCCGAGCACCTCGGCGAAGGGGTCGGGCTGGACGGCGTCGTGCACTCCATCGGTTTCGCGCCGCAGGACGCGCTCGGCGGCAACTTCCTCAACACCGAGTGGGAGTCGGTGGCCACCGCGGTCGAGGTCTCGGCGTACTCGCTGAAGTCGCTGACGATGGCCCTGCTGCCGCTGCTCGAACAGCGCGGCGGTTCGGTCGTCGGGATGGACTTCGACGCGCAGGTGGCCTGGCCCAAGTACGACTGGATGGGCGTGGCCAAGGCCGCCCTGGAGTCCACCTCGCGCTACCTCGCCCGGGACCTGGGGCACAGGAACATCCGCTGCAACCTGGTGTCCGCCGGCCCCATCAAGTCCATGGCGGCCAAGTCCATCCCCGGCTTCGAGGAGCTGGCGGACGTGTGGAACACCCGTGCTCCCATCGGCTGGGACCTCACCGATCCCGAGCCCGCCGCGCGCGGTGTGGTGGCCCTGCTCTCGGACTGGTTCCCCAAGACGACGGGCGAGATCGTGCACGTGGACGGCGGCGTCCACATGATGGGCGCCTGATCGCCCGCCTTCCGGGCCGAGTCCCCCGGTTCCGCACCGCCGGAGCCGGGGGACTCGGCGTCCTGCCGGGCCCCGGTGCGTCGCCTGACGTCCTCGTGGGGCGCCGGGGGAGGGGTCAGCCGGAGGCCCCGGTACGGTTCCCGCCCGCCGTGGAGTCGCCGCTGCAGGTTCGAGCGTAGGAGCCCGCCTCGCGCGCCGCCGTCTCCGCGTCGTGGACGGCGATCGCCTCCACCAGACGTCCGTGGTCCATGTACTCCTCGGGGCGCAGCTCCTCGCCCACGCCGTGGCGGAGGAAGGCGCGCAGGACCGTGCCCAGGTCCGCGTAGAGCGCCGTGATCACCTCGTTGTGGGAGGCCCGCACGATCGCCAGGTGCAGCGTGACGTCCGCCTCCACGAACCGTTCCACCTCGCCGGTGCCCCAGGCGGCCTCACGGCGCCGCAGCAGGGCCCGCAGCTGGCGCAGGTCCTGCTCGGTGCGGCGGTGCGCCGCCAGGCGGGCGGCCTCCGCCTCCAGCATCGACCGCAGCTCGGCCACGTGCCGCGGGTCGGCGTCCGCGAAGCGCCGGTGCATCACTCCGGCCAGTTCGCTGGTCGCCACCACGTAGGTGCCCGAGCCCTGCCGGATGTCCAGCAGCCCGTTGTGGGCGAGGGCGCGCACGGCCTCGCGCACGGTGTTGCGGGCCACGCCGAGCTGCTCCACCAGCTCGGGCTCGGTCGGGATGCGGGAGCCCACCGGCCACTCGCCGGAGGTGATCTGGTCGCGCAGCGCCTCGATCACCTGGTCGGCCAGGGCGGAGCGGCGGGGCGAGGTCAGGGGCATGGCACTTCCCTGTTCGGCTTCGGTGGACACGGCGGGCGCCGTGGGGGCGGGTGTGCGGAGTCGCGGGGGTACGGGGGTACGGGGGTACGGGGGTACGGGAACATGGTCGTACGGCGGCGCGGTCGGACGGAGCGGAAGAGCGGGGAAACCGCGGGCCGCCCCTAATCATCCGATGATTCTATGATGGTCCCCATGGCCGACGATCCCGTGACCACCAGCCGCCGAACGAGCGGGGACACCCCGAACAGCGTAGGCGCCGCCCCCGCCGAGAACGCGGACGCGGCGGCCCCCCGGTGGGCGCGGTGGCTGCCGGTCGCGGGCCTCGTCCTGGTGGCCTTCAACCTCCGCCCCGCCATCACCGGACTCGGTCCCCTGCTGGCGGAGGTCCGCACCGCCCTGGGGATGAACGGCACCGTCGCCGGTCTGCTGACCTCCGCGCCCGCGCTCTGCTTCGCCGTCTTCGGCAGCGTCGCCCCCCGGCTGGCCCGCAGCCGGGGACCGTCCGCCGTCGTGCTCGCCGGGACGGCCGCCGTCACCGCGGGGCTGGCGCTGCGCCCCCTGGCGGGCGGCACCGGAGGATTCCTGGCCGCCAGCGCGCTCGCCCTGGCGGGCATCGCGGCCTGCAACGTCCTGCTGCCCGTGATCGTCAAGCAGCGCTTCCCCGACCGCACCGGCCCGATGACCGGCCTGTACTCCATGGCGCTCTCCCTGGGCACCGCGACCGCCGCGGCCCTCACCGTCCCGGTGACGGAGACGCTGGGCGGCGACTGGCGGCTGGGACTGGGAATGTGGGCGCTGCCCGGGGCGCTCGCGCTGTCGGTCTGGCTGCCGATCACGCGCGAGGCCCGCCGTCGCGCCGCACGCCCCACCACGGCCCCCGGCCCCGGCGGCCCCGGCGGGAGCGAGGGCGGCCGGAGCGACGCGGACGGCGGTGCGGCCTCCGGCGTCCGCATCACCCGCTCCGCCACGGCCTGGGCGCTCGGGATCTTCTTCGGCTTCCAGGCCACCGCGGCCTACATCACCATGGGCTGGCTGCCGCAGATCTTCCGCGACGCCGGGGTCCCCGCCGCCACCGCGGGGTTGCTCCTCGCCGTCACCATGGGCCTGGGCATCCCCCTGTCCTTCGTTCTGCCCCGGATCGCCGCCCGGCTCGGCCACCAGGGTCCCCTCGCCGCCACCCTCGCCCTGTGCGGGCTGGGCGGATACGCCGGACTGTGGTTCGCGCCGGCGCAGGGCGCCTGGGCCTGGGCCCTGCTGCTGGGCGTCTCCAACTGCGCCTTCCCGCTCGTCCTGACCCTGATCGGCATGCGGGCGCGCACCGGCGCCGGGGTCGCGAGGCTCTCGGCCTTCGCCCAGGGCACCGGCTACCTCATCTCCATCCCCGGGCCGCTGCTGGTCGGCTCCCTCCACCAGCACACCGGGGGCTGGCACGCGCCGCTGGCCCTGATGGCGGCCCTGATGGTCGCCCAACTCGCGGCCGGCCTGCTGGCGGGGCGGGACCGGTACGTCGAGGACGGGGACTGAGTGCGACACTGGGCACATGCCAGTGCTCGAACCCGACCCGCCCAACGGTCAGAAGAAGCTGCTCGTCGTCCTCGGAGCGATGCTCGGCATCACGGTCGTCATCGGAGTCTTCGCCGCCGTCATCGCCCCCTGACCGCCGGCCCCGACCGCCTCGTGGTGGGGCTGCCCCCACCAACCCCTAGGGGGCGGGACTCAGGGGGCAATGGGTGGATCACTGGATGGGAACGCCGCCCCCGGATCCGTAGCGTCGAAGGTGCGACAGACCACGAGCTGCGGAAGACGACGGAGGCGAGTTCCGATGGCGGCCCACGCACCTCCCCGGACCACCCGGCGGACGGCGGACGGTGGTGACGCGCGGCTGCCCTGGTGGGCCCTGACGCTGCCCGCCGTCGTCTTCGCCGCGCTGCTGTCCCTGCTCGTCGGCGGCGAGGCGCAGGCCGCCGAGTCGCCGCAGTACCTCGGCCGGCTCCTGGAGTACTTCCGGCACCTGCTGTCCGGGTGAACCGGCCGGCGGCCTCGCGGCCCGCGGGAAGAGCGGACAACCGCACGTCACCCGGTGGGGGAAGGTCCCCAACTCCCCGCGCCTCAGGCCGCCATTCGTGCGAAGCTGGACGCATGAGCGTCGATGTGCCCCGCAGGATCGTCATCTTCCGACACGCCAAAGCCGACTGGCCCCCGCAGGTGCCCGACCACGACAGGCCGCTCGCGGAACGGGGCCGCAAGGACGCCCCGCTCGCGGGCCGCTGGCTCGCCGCGAGCGGCATCCTCCCCCAGTTCGCCCTCTGCTCCACCGCCACCCGCACCCGCGAGACGTGGAAGCTGGCCGCCCACGAGTTGCCGAAGCGGCCGAGGACGGTGTACGAGGAGCGACTCTACGAGGCCGTGCTCGGGCAGCTGATCGAGGTGGTCAACGAGGTGCCGGACGACGTACGGGACCTCCTGCTCATCGGCCACAACCCCGGGATGCACGCGCTGGCCGACGCCCTGGCGAACGAGGCCGAGGAAGAGGCCAGGAGCCGCCTGGACCGCGTCGGGTTCCCCACCTCCGCCATAGCGGTGATCTCCTTCACCGGCTCGTGGAAGTCCGTCGAACTCGGCGTCGGCCGCCTGGAGGCCCACTGGGCGCCGCACGACGAGTAGGGCGACGGAGACGGACGGAGCGGGGGAACGGGGGAGGGCGCGGCGCCCGTCGCCCGCGCGGGTCGATCGCCCCCCGGCCGTCCCCGGTCATCCCTGGCCGGAGTCGGCGGCCTCGACCTCCTCGCGCGTGATGCCCAGCAGGTACAGCACGGTGTCCAGGAAGGGCACGTTCACCGCCGTGTGCGCCGCCTCCCGCACCATCGGCTTGGCGTTGAACGCGACGCCGAGCCCGGCGGTGTTGAGCATGTCCAGGTCGTTGGCGCCGTCGCCGATCGCCACGGTCTGGGCGAGCGGCACCCCGGCCTCCTCGGCGAAGCGGCGCAACAGACGCGCCTTGCCCGCCCGGTCCACCACCTCGCCCACGACCCGGCCGGTCAGCCGGCCGTCGACGATCTCCAGGGTGTTGGCCGAGGCGAAGTCCAGCCCCAGCCGTTCCTTGAGGTCGTCGGTGACCTGCGTGAACCCACCCGAGACCACCCCCACCTGGTAGCCGAGGCGTTTGAGGGTGCGGATGAGGGTACGGGCCCCCGGCGTCAGCCTGACCTCGGAACGCACCTTGTCCACGACCGATTCGTCCAGCCCCTCCAACAGCGCCACCCGGGCGTGCAGCGACTGCTCGAAGTCCAGCTCGCCGCGCATCGCCGCGGCGGTCACCTCGGTGACCTTCTCCGCACAGCCCGCGTGGGCCGCGAACAGCTCGATCACCTCGTCCTGGATGAGCGTGGAGTCCACGTCCATCACCACCAGGCGCTGCGCCCGGCGGTGCAGCCCGGCGGCGACCACGGCGACGTCCACCCCCAGGGCCGCCGACTCGGGCGCCAGGGCGGTGCGCAGCGCCTCGGTCTCCGCGCCCGACACGGCGAACTCCACGGCCGTCACCGGATACTTCGCGAGCCGGAAGATCCGGTCGATGTTGCCGCCCACCCCGGTTATCCGGGAGGCGATGGCGGACGTCGCCTCGGCCGTCAGCGGGTGGCCCAACACGGTGACGTGGGAGCGTCCGGTGCCGCGCGGCCGATTGTCGCCCCGTCCGGAGATGATCTCGGCCTGGAGCCGCAACGACTCCGCCCAGGTGTGCACGGTCGCCCGCAGCTCCCCCTCGGCGCCGCTCCCGGACGGGGTGGTGACCAGGGCGCACAGGGTGATGCGACCCCGGGTGACGACCTGCTCGATGTCTATGACGTCCAGGGAGTGGGCGGCCAGCGTCTCGAAGAGTCCTGCGGTGATGCCCGGCCGGTCCTTGCCGAAGATCTTCACCAGGAGGGTGGGGGTGTCCTCGCCGGCGGTGGCGCCGGGGACGGGCGTCGGGGTCTGCGAAGCGCTCATGATGATCCCTACGGTATCGAGCACCGAAGCGGTTCCGTACGCACGTCCGTACCCCGGACACCCCCGTCCAGGCCCGGCCGTTCCCGGCGGCGGAGCCCGACCGCGTCGGTGTCGCGCGCCCCGCCCACCGGCCGAGAGCGGACGGTCGCGGAACCGCCACAGTCCGCCGGGGCGACTTTCTGAGCGGGTCGGGCGCCTGGAATAGTTCCTCCACGATCGTTCGCCATCCCTAGACCTCCCCTCGGGCCGTCCGGCCGTCGGGAGGTGGCTCGGGGGACAACTTTGTGGGGCATGGAGTGCCGGAACTCGTACTGGAACTGAACGGACGGACCTGGACGCTCGACCCGTCCAGGTCCTACACCCTGGGACGCGATCCGCAGGGCGACCTCGTGGTGGAGGATGCCAGGGTCTCCTGGCGGCACGCCACGCTGAGTCGGGACGGCGGTGTCTGGGTCCTGGAGGACCACGGCAGCACCAACGGCACCTACGCGCGGGGGCAACGGGTCCGACGGCTGGAGGTGGGCGCGGACTCGGTGGTGCACCTGGGCAACGCCGTCGACGGGCCCCGACTGGTCTTCTCCGCCCAGGCACCGAGCCCGACCGCGGCCGCCGCCGGGGCGGCAGCCGCGCCGCAGGTGTCCGGCGGCGAGCCCGTGGCGCGGCCGCGGCACGCCGGCCCCGGCTGGGGGCAGCCGGCCCCGCAGCCGCAGGGCGCGGTGCCCCGGCAGGGTGGCGCCCCCGCCCAGGGGGACCACCGCAGCCCGACCACCTTCCACCGGCTCTCGTTGGGGCGGGTGATGCGGATCGGCCGTGCGCTGGAGAACGACCTGGTCGTCTCCGACCTCCAGGTGTCCCGCCACCACGCGGAGTTCCGGGCCACGCCCGACGGCCGTTTCGAGATCCGTGACCTCGGCAGCCACAACGGCACGTACGTCAACGGCCAGCCGCTGCCCAAGTCCGGCTCGGCGCTCATCGGCCCCGACGACACCGTCGGGATCGGCCACTCGGCCTTCCGAGTGGTGGGCGACCGGTTGGAGGAGTTCGTCGACACCGGCGAGGTGACCTTCTCCGCCCGCCACCTGACGGTGAAGGTCGACGGGGGCAAGGTGATCCTCGACGACGTCACCTTCGGCGTCCCCGAGAAGTCCCTGGTGGCCGTCATCGGCCCGTCCGGCTCGGGGAAGTCCACGCTGCTGCGCGCCCTCACCGGCTACCGTCCGGCCGACGTCGGCGAGGTGCTCTACGACAACCGCGACCTCTACAAGCAGTTCGCCGAGCTGCGTCAGCGCATCGGCCTGGTCCCGCAGGACGACATCCTCCACAAGGAACTGACCATCCGCACCGCCCTCCGCTACGCGGCCAGGCTGCGCTTCCCCGGCGACGTCGCCGAGGCCGAGCGCGACAAGCGGATCGAGGAGGTGCTGGCCGAGCTCAAGCTCGACATCCACGCGAACAAGAGGATCACCTCCCTCTCCGGCGGCCAGCGCAAGCGCGTCTCGGTCGCCCTGGAACTGCTCACCAAGCCGTCGCTGATCTTCCTGGACGAGCCCACCTCCGGCCTGGACCCGGGCATGGACCGCGACGTGATGAAGCTGCTGCGCGAGCTGGCCGACGACGGCCGCACCGTGCTGGTGGTCACCCACTCGGTGGCCGAGCTGGGGCTGTGCGACCGGGTCCTGGTGATGGCGCCCGGCGGTGGCGTGGCCTACTTCGGCCCGCCGGAGGAGGCCCTGAACTTCTTCGGCTACGAGAGCTGGGCCGATGTCTTCTCCGCCTTCGAGAACTACCGCGACTACGACTGGAAGGGCCGCTGGCTCGGCTCCCAGCACTACCGGCTCTACGCGGCCGAGCTCGACGCCGCCGCCCCGCAGGCGCGGCCGCTCCCCGGCGGGCCGTCCGCCCCGCCGACGTCCAGGCCGCCCAAACCGCAGAGCTGGGGCTCGCAGCTGTGGACCCTCACCCGGCGCTACGCGACGGTCATCGCCTCGGACAAGGGCTTCCTGGCGTTGATGGTGATCCTGCCCGTGATCCTGGGCGCGGTCGGCGCCGTGATCCCCAACGAGCACGGTCTGCGGGCCAACCCCAACCCCGCGGGGTTCAACCAGCTCGCGGGCGCGATCCTGCTGGTCCTCGCGGTCGGCATGTGCCTGGCCGGAGCGGCCAACTCGGTGCGCGAGCTGGTCAAGGAACGGGTCATCTACGAACGCGAGCGGGCCACCGGTCTGTCCCGGTCCGCGTACCTGATGTCCAAGGTGATCGTCCTGGGGCTGATCACCGCGTTCCAGGGCGTGGTCCTGTGCGCCATCGGCCTCTCGGCGCGCGAACTGCCCGACGAGGGCCTGTTCCTGCCCACGGCCGTCGAACTGTGCCTGGGGATCATCGCGTTCGGCTTCACCTCGATGATGTTCGGCCTGGTGATCTCCTCGCTGGTGAAGACCTCCGAGATGACCATGCCGCTGCTGGTGGGCTTCGCGATCGTCCAGTTGGTCTTCACCGGCGTGCTCTTCCAGGTCTTCGACGCGCCCGGCATCGAACAGATCGCCTGGCTGATGCCCTCGCGCTGGGCGATGGGCGTGCTCGGTGCCACCGTCGACCTGTCCCACACCATGGCCCCCTGGGACCGGGAGAACCCCACCAACCTCGACCCGCTGTGGGAGCACAGCGCGGGCGTGTGGGCCGTGGACATGGCGGTCCTGCTCGCGATCGGGGTCGTCTGCGGCATCGCGGTGGCCCGGCTCCTGCGTCGCCACGAGCCGGAGGTCATGCGCAAGTAACCGTCGCCCCACACCCCGGCCCCCCGCGGCCGGCACGGCCCGCCCCGTCCGCCCCGTCGGCCCCGTCCGGCGGGGCGGACGCGTCCCACCCGGCCCCCCGCGGCGCCCCGCGGCACGACGACCCCGACGGGGGCCGGAAGTCCTACGACCACCGCCCGGCCGGCGGGTCCGGCGGACCGATCCGGCCCCCGGTGCCCGCCGGTACCGTGGCCGCATGCGCTCCCGAACCGGGCTCGCGGCCGTCAGCGCCGCGCTGCTGGCCATGAACCGGCAACTGACGGTGCGTGACGTCCTGCAGACGATCGTCACCTCCGCCCGCGACCTCCTGGACGCCGAGTACGCCGCGCTCGGCGTCTCCGACGACCGCGGCGGCTTCGCTCGGTTCGTCGTCGCCGGGGTCGACGACGAGCAGTGGAAGGCGATCGGACCACTGCCCCGTCAGCACGGCGTCCTCGCCGCCATGCTGCGCGACGCCGCCCCGCAGCGGCTCGCCGACGTCCGTCTCGACCCCCGTTTCCAGGGCTGGCCGGCGGCCCACCCGGAGCTGGCCGACTTCCTGGGCATGCCGGTGGCCGACGGCGAGGAGGTGCTCGGCGCCCTCTTCCTCGCCAACAAACGCGGGACGGCCGACCGACCGCACGGGCATCCGGCGGGCGAGTGCGGCTTCACCGAGGAGGACGAGGAGCTGCTGCGCGTCCTCGCCGAGCACGCCGCCATCGCGCTGACCAACGCCCGCCTCCACGAGCGCAGCCGCGAACTGACCATCGCCGGGGAGCGCGCCCGCATCGCCCACGAACTGCACGACGCCGTCTCGCAGAAGCTGTTCTCCCTGCGGCTCACCGCCCAGGCCGCCGGCACGCTGGTCGACCGGGACCCCGCCCGGGCCAAGGAGGAGCTGCGCCAGGTGGCGGCACTGGCCGCCGAGGCCGCCGACGAGCTGCGGTCCACCGTCGTCGACCTGCGCCCGGCGGCGCTGGAGGACGACGGCCTGGTCGCCGCCCTGCACTCCCAGGTGCGGGTGCTGGATCGGGCGCACGGGGCCTCCCTCACCTTCGACAGTCAGGAGGTGAGGGCACTGCCCGCGGACCGGGAGGAGGCGATGCTGCGCGTGGCCCAGGAGGCCCTGCACAACGCCCTGCGGCACTCCGGCGCCGAACGTGTCGCGGTCTCCCTCGTCCGACGCGGTACCGCCGTCGTCCTGCGAGTGGCCGACGACGGACGCGGTTTCGACCCCGCGGCGGTCCGCGGCGCCGGACGTCACCTGGGCCTGGTGTCGATGCGGGACCGGGCGGCCGCGGTCGGCGGCACCCTGACGGTGGAGTCGGAGCCCGGCAAGGGCACCGCGGTGGAGATGGAGGTACCCGGTGACTGACACGATCAGGGTCCTGCTGGTGGACGACCACCAGGTCGTGCGCCGGGGCCTGCGCACCTTCCTGGAGGTCCAGGACGACATCGAGGTGGTCGGCGAGGCCGCCGACGGGGCCGGGGGAGTGGCCCGCGCCGAGGAGCTGAGGCCGGACGTCGTGCTGATGGACGTGAAGATGCCCGGCACCGACGGCGTCGAGGCGCTGCGCGCGCTGCGGGAGACGGGCAACCCCGCCAGGGTGCTGGTCGTCACCAGCTTCACCGAGCGACGCACCGTCGTCCCCGCCCTGCGCGCCGGGGCGGCCGGCTATCTCCACAAGGACATCGACCCCGACGCGCTGGCCGCGGCGATCCGCTCCGTGCACGCCGGTCACGTCCTGCTCCAGGAGGAGATCGCGCGGGCCCTGCTCTCCCAGGAGGAGGCGGGCGGGTCGGGGCGGGGCACCACCCTGACCGAGCGGGAACGCCAGGTGCTCGCCCTCATCGCCGACGGGCGCTCCAACCGGGAGATCGCACGGCGCCTGGTGCTGTCCGAGAAGACGGTCAAGACACACGTGTCCAACATCCTGATGAAGCTGGACCTCGCCGACCGCACGCAGGCCGCGCTGTGGGCGGTCCGGCACGGCGTGACCGGCTGACCGGGACCCGCCGTGGCGTCGGCCGTGGTGTCGGCCGCGACGGGTCGGCCGAACCGCCGGCGCGGGCACGGGCCGCTCCCCGCCCCCTCCCGAGCCCTCGACGCCCCGGCGACAGGCCGGTCCGGTCCCGACCGTGCGACCGACCTCAGCGCCGCTCGCGCTCCTCCACGTACGCGTTGTACGCCGCCACCTTCGCCCGCCGCGCCGTCCGCTCCACCGGACGCAGCGCCTGCGACCGCGCCGCCATCGCCGCGGCGCTCACCGCGCCGCCGTGCTCCGACCCGTGCGCGATCTCCACCAGCGCGGCCACCCGCTGCGCCAGCTCCAGCACCCGCACCGCGCGGGGCGGGTATCCCGGCGCCAGCAGCCGGCGGCCCGCCTCCGCGCGCGCCCGGTAGGCCGCCAGGGCCGCGTCCGCCACCGGCCCGGATCCGGCCACGTCCAACCGCGTCAGAACCTCCGTCGCCTCGCGCAGCGCCTCCGCCAGCTCCCGTTCGGCCTCCCCCAGCGACGGCACGTCCGCGGGCGGCGCCTCCCGCACCGGCAGGCAGCGCCACACCACTTCGGCGCGTCCCCGTCCGCCCTCCCCGGATCCTCGGTCGGCCGTCTCCGGCACCAGCCCCAGCGCCGCCCCCGAGGCCACCACCGCCTCCCCGACGTCCAGCGCACGGGCGTTGAACTCCGGCGGCCCGCTGAGCCCCAGCGGATGTCCCGGCGCGGGCAGGGCCAGCCGCAGTCCGTACGCCCCCAGGGCGCGCAGCCGGCCGAGCGCGAGGGAGAGGCCCACCTCCCCCGGCTCGTCCGGCAGATCCGCCACCCGGTGCACGGCATCGTCGTCCACGATGCGCGACACGGCGTCGTCAGGGGGGACCAGTCCGGCGAATAGGGCGTTTCCCCAGGCAGTCAGCCGCCCGGAGCGAGGTTCGTCCAGCATGCCCCCAGCCTAAGGACAGCGCGGCGCCGGACGTGGCGTAGGTTTTCCCTGGGGACTGTGCCCACAGGCACAGGCGAACGCTGCGACTGCATTGGGAGACGACGCGCCATGAGCGATGTACTGGAGCTGGTGGACGTATCCGTGGTCCGCGAAGGCCGGGCTCTGGTGGAGGACGTCTCCTGGTCGGTGAAGGAAGGCGAGCGCTGGGTGATCCTGGGCCCCAACGGCGCCGGCAAGACCACTCTCCTCAACATCGCCTCCAGCTACCTCTTCCCGACCTCCGGCACCGCCACCATCCTCGGCGAGCGGCTCGGTGCCGTCGACGTCTTCGAACTGCGCCCCCGCATCGGCATGGCGGGCAGCGCGCTCGCCGACAAGCTGCCGCGCAACCAGACCGTCCTGCAGACGGTCCTCACCGCCGCCTACGGCATGACCGCCGGCTGGCGCGAGCACTACGAGGCCGTCGACGAGGAGCGCGCCCTGGCCTTCCTGGACCGGCTCGGCATGAACGCCTACCTGGACCGGAAGTTCGGCACCCTCTCGGAGGGCGAGCGCAAGCGCACCCAGATCGCCCGCGCGATGATGACCGACCCCGAGCTGCTCCTCCTGGACGAGCCCGCCGCCGGGCTCGACCTCGGCGGCCGCGAGGACCTGGTCCGTCGGCTGGGGCGGCTGGCCCGTGACCCCTACGCCCCTTCGATGATCATGGTGACCCACCACGTCGAGGAGATCCCCCCGGGCTTCACCCACGTGCTGATGATCCGGCAGGGCAAGGTGCTCAGCGCCGGGCCGGTCGAGACGGAGCTGACCTCCGCCAACCTCTCGCGCTGCTTCGGCCTGCCACTGGTCGTGGAGTACAACGCCGGCCGCTGGACGGCTCAGGGTCTCCCACTCGGGTGACCACGGCCCTACCATGACCCTGTGGACGCATGGGTGTGGTGGCTGATAGCCGCGGTAGGACTCGGGATCCCGCTCGTACTGACGGCCATGCCCGAGTTCGGCATGTTCGCGGTGGGGGCCGTCGCCGCCGCGGTCGTCGCGGGGCTGGGCGGGGGAGTGGCGGCCCAGGTGGTGGTCTTCGCGCTGGTGTCGGTCGCGCTCGTCCTCGTCGTGCGCCCCGTGGCCAGACGCTCCCAGCGCCAACGGGTCGAACACCGGACGGGCGTCGACGCCCTCAAGGGCCGTCAGGCCGTCGTTCTGGAGAGGGTCGACGGGGACGGGGGACGGATCAAGCTCGCCGGCGAGATCTGGTCCGCCCGCGCCCTCGACACCGACGCCTCCTACGAACCGGGGCAGCAGGTCGACGTGGTGGAGATCGACGGAGCGACCGCCGTCGTGATGTGATAGCCGGTAACCGCGCGGTCACGCGGGCGGCCGTACGGGCCGTACCGGGGCAGCGCCCAGTCAGCGTGAAATCCTAGGGACGCAGGGGGAGCCACGATGGACGCCATCATCATCGTGCTGATCATCCTGGTGGTGCTGGTATTCATCGCACTCATCAAGACGATCCAGGTCATTCCGCAGGCCAGTGCCGCGATCGTCGAGCGCTTCGGCCGCTACACCCGGACGCTGAACGCGGGCCTCAACATCGTGGTCCCGTTCATCGACACCATCCGCAACCGCATCGACCTGCGTGAACAGGTCGTCCCCTTCCCGCCGCAGCCGGTGATCACCCAGGACAACCTGGTGGTGAACATCGACACGGTCATCTACTACCAGGTCACCGACGCCCGGGCCGCGACCTACGAGGTCGCCAGCTACATCCAGGCCATCGAGCAGCTCACCGTCACCACCCTGCGCAACATCATCGGCGGCATGGACCTGGAGCGCACCCTCACCTCCCGTGAGGAGATCAACGCCGCGCTCCGCGGCGTCCTGGACGAGGCCACCGGCAAGTGGGGCATCCGCGTCAACCGCGTCGAACTCAAGGCGATCGAGCCCCCGACCTCCATCCAGGACTCGATGGAGAAGCAGATGCGCGCCGACCGCGACAAGCGCGCCGCGATCCTCCAGGCCGAAGGCGTCAGGCAGTCCCAGATCCTCACCGCCGAGGGCGAGAAGCAGTCCTCCATCCTGCGCGCCGAGGGTGAGGCCAAGGCCGCCGCACTGCGCGCCGAGGGCGAGGCCCAGGCCATCCGCACCGTCTTCGAGTCCATCCACGCGGGCGACCCCGACCAGAAGCTGCTGGCCTACCAGTACCTCCAGATGCTCCCGAAGATCGCCGAGGGCGACGCCAACAAGCTCTGGATCGTGCCCAGCGAGATCGGCGACGCCCTCAAGGGCCTCGGCGGCGCGTTCGGCAACCTGGGCAACGCCTCCACCGTCCCCACCACGCCGACGGCCCCCTCCGGCGACGGCGGCAACGGACGCTCCGACCTGACCAAGCGCCGCGAGCAGCCCCCCATCGACTGACCCGGCCCGCCCTCCGGCCCCCGCGTTCCGGCCGCGGCGCACGACGCCACCCGCGTACGACACCGCACCCGGACGCACACGACCGACGCCCCTCGGGCATGATCGGTGCACTGGACACCGACCGGCCGCGAGGGGCGTCGCGCATGAACATCTGGGAAGCAGTGGCCGTCTGCGCGGCCGGAATAGGCGCGGGCACCATCAACACGATCGTCGGATCGGGAACCCTGATCACCTTCCCGGTCCTCCTCGCGGTCGGACTGTCCCCGGTGACCGCGAACGTCTCCAACGCGCTGGGCCTGGTGCCCGGTTCCATCAGCGGTGCCATCGGCTACCGCCGCGAACTGCGCGGTCAACGCGACCGCGTGCTGCGGCTGAGCGGCGCGGCCCTCGTCGGGGCGCTGGTCGGAGCCGCCCTGCTGATCATGCTGCCGTCCTCGGCGTTCGACATGATCGTCCCCGTTCTCATCGGACTGGCCCTGGTGCTCGTCATCGTCCAGCCCCGCCTGTCCCGGGCCGTCCAGCGTCGCCGCGAACGCAACGGGACCGCCGGACACCCCCATGGCGGGCCCGTCCTCCTCGGCGGGATGACCGTGGCCAGCGCGTACGGTGGCTACTTCGGCGCCGCCCAGGGCGTGATCTACCTGGCCCTGATGGGGTTGCTCATCCGCGACGACCTGCAACGCATCAACGCCGTCAAGAACATCCTCGGCGCCGTCGTCAACGGCACCGCCGCCGTGTTCTTCCTCTTCGTCGCCGACTTCGACTGGACGGCCGTCCTGCTCATCGCGATCGGTTCGACGATCGGGGGCCAGCTCGGCGCCCGACTGGGACGCAAGCTGCCGCCGGCCGCCCTCCGCGCGGTCATCGTGGGGGTCGGAACGGTGGCGATCCTCCAGCTCGTACTGGGCTGAGGCCGTCGAAGACCCGCCGCGGACACCGACCGACCACCGCGCCGACCCGTTCAGGCCGCCGAGGGAACCGACACCCCCGAGGTCGCCGGCCCCGCCGGGACGGCCGGCGAGAGCCACTCCGGCAACGCCTCACCGTCCCGCAGCTCCAGCGCCAGCACCAACGCGTCCGCCGGAGTCGGCTCGAACGGCTGCACGAGCAGTCGCATCCCGGCCTGCGCGGGAGTGCGGTCGGCCTTGCGGTGATTGTCCTGCGCACACGCCGCGACCGTGTTCAGCCAGGTGTCGCCGCCCCCGTGCGAGCGCGGAACGATGTGGTCCACCGTGGTCGCGCGCCGCCCGCAGTAGGCGCACCGGTACCCGTCCCGCACGAGCACACCGCGCCGCGACCACGGCGCCCGTTGTCGGAACGGCACCCGCACGAACCTGCGGAGCCTGATCACCTGCGGTACCGGGAGGTCCACCTGCGCCGCGCGCACGCGCAACCCGGGATGCGACTGCTCCACAACGGCCTTGCCCCGCATGACCAGCACCACCGCACGCCGCAGCGACACCGTCGACAGCGGCTCGAAACCGGCGTTGAGCACCAACGTCCGACGCATTCCGCCCACCTCCGGACGACCAGGCCCCGCCCCCGCGGCGAGGTGGCACCACTGTGCCGCTGCCCGACTGGGTGAACAACGCAATTTCCCCGGCCTGTACGGCGGGTGCCGCGGGGCGTACGGCCGGATGACGGCCCGCGGAAGACCTCGCGAACCGGGGTGGCGCCGGGGAAGGGGGCGGGGGAGGAAGGGGAGAGTGGGCGGGGCGCGTGTACGAGGCGGCCGTCCGGCGGGCAACGGGACGAAACCCCCCACCGGACGGCGCGGGACGGACGGACCTCGGTGCCCGTCCGTGCTCAACCCTGCGCGGGCACCTCGTACACGCCGATCAGCTGGGCACGCGCCAACGTGTGGAACCGCAGGTTGAACCCCACCACGGCGGGTGACGCGTCCGTGTCCACCCCCAGCTTCTCGGTGTCCACGGCGTACACCGTGAAGACGTAGCGGTGCGGGCCGTCCCCGGGCGGCGGGGCCGCACCGCCGAAGTCCCGGGTGCCGTAGTCGTTGCGCACGTGTACCGCGCCCTCGGGCAGCCCCCTCATCTCGCCGGTGCCGGCGCCGGCGGGCAACTCCGTCACGGCCGCCGGGATGTCGAACACCGACCAGTGCCAGAAACCGCTGCCGGTCGGCGCGTCCGGGTCGAAGCAGGTGACGGCGAAGCTCTTCGTCCCCTCCGGGAACCCCTCCCACCGCAGGTGCGGGGAGGTGTTGCCCTCGGCGTGCACCTGGTCGGGCTTGAGTCGAGCGCCTTCGGACACGTCGTCGCTGACGACCGTGAAGGACGGCACCGGCGGGTGGAAGGCGTGGGGGAGAGGGGGCCGCTTCTCCTCGGTCACGTCGGAAAACCTCCTCGGTAGCGTGACATCGCTGCACGGGCCAGCCTAACGATCCCCCTCCCCGTCCCGTCCGTCGTCCGCTCCGCCCACCCGACACGCCGTCCCGCGCGTCGGAGGGGCGGAGGCCGTCGCTCAGAACCAGTTCCGCTTGCCGCCGACCTCGGCCAGCCACTGGTTGAGGTAGGCGACCCAGTCGGTCTGCCGGAAGTTCGACAGCCCCACGGTGAAGGAGCGGTAGGTGTCGCTGCCCTCGGAGAACAGTCCCGGCTTCTTGTCCATCTCCAGCACGACGTCCATCTCGTGCTCGCCCGCGACGAAGCTCAACTCCACCTGGTTGAGCCCGCGGTACTGCTGCGGGGCGAGGAACTCGATCTCCTGGTAGAAGGGCAGCTTCTGCCGCGTGCCGCGGATGTGCCCCTGTTCCATGTCCGCGCTCTTGAAACGGAACCCGAGGGCGCCGAAGGCGTCGAGGATCGCCTGCTGAGCGGGGAGAGGGTGGACGTTCACCGGGTCGAGGTCACCGGAGTCCACGGCCTTCGCGATGGCCAGCTCCGTCGTCACACCGATGTTCATCCCGGTCAGGTGCCGTCCCATGAACATCGTGATCGGGGTCTCCCACGGCACCTCCAGGCCGAACGGCACCGTGTGCACCGCTCCCGGCTGGAGTTCGAAGGCGCCACCGAGCGGCATGCGGTGGAACTCGACGTTCCGGGTGTACTCCTCCTCGCCGCTCTCGACCTCGACCTTGGCCTGGAGGCCGACCGACAGGCCCTGGATCTCCTGGGCCACCGATCCGCCCTGGATGCGGACCTCGCCCTGGACGACACCGCCCGGCACCACGTTCGGTTCGGTCAGCACCGTCTCCACTGACGCACCGCCGATGCCCACGCTCGCGAACAGCTTCTTGAAACCCATCTTCTTCCTCCCCCAGGCCCGGCATCGGCCTGTGTGTGACGTCGATGTCTGAAAACGCACGCGGTCCGCCGGACGGTTCCGTGCGACGGAGGCCGCTTGCCGCCGGTCGCCGTCCGACGGTTGCACTACGCTCGATCGGCGTGATGGCCGACCAAGACCGTAAGCCCCTGCCGCGCGACTTCTTCGACCGGCCTGTCCTGGAGGTCGCGCCGGACCTGCTCGGACGTGTCCTGGTCCGCGCGACCGACGACGGGCCGATCGAACTGCGTCTGACCGAGGTCGAGGCGTACGCGGGGCGGATCGACCCCGGATCGCACGCCTATCGGGGGCGCACCGAACGCAACGCCGTCATGTTCGGCCCGCCCGGTCACGCCTACGTCTACTTCACCTACGGCATGTGGCACTGCCTGAACCTGGTCTGTGACGAGGAGGGCACCGCGAGCGGTGTGCTGTTGCGCGCCGGTGAGGTGCTGAGCGGCCACGAGCACGCGCGCAGACGTCGCCCCAAGGCACGGAAGGACAGTGAACTCGCCAAGGGACCCGCCCGTCTGGCCACGGCCCTGGGGGTGGACCGGATTCTCAACGGGATCGACGTCTGTGGGGACGACCCCGGTGCCCCTCTCCGGGTCCTGGCCGGCGCTCCCGTGCCGGCGGACCGCGTGAGTGCGGGGCCGCGCACGGGGGTGGGAGGCGAGGGAGCGCTCCACCCGTGGCGCTACTGGATCACCGGTGATCCCTCCGTGAGCCCGTACCGAGCACACCAACCACGTCGACGCAAGACCACGCTTGACGCGGGGGCGTCCGACGTCTAACGTGGGACGAGCCGCTGGAACGGGACGAGATCCACGGCGACCGCACAGGTCGCGTGAGAGAGGCCCGGAGCGGACAACACCACTCACGGACTCCCCGGTCGGGGGTCGTTTCCGTCGCATGAGAACTGCTGGGAAACCGACTCGAATGGCTCGATTATGAGCCGCCGGAAACATCCGCTAAAGTGGTGGACACACCGAAGGGAAGCGCCCGGAGGGGCCCCGGGAAGGGGTGCCGATGGAAGCGTCCGTTCCTTGAGAACTCAACAGCGTGCCAAAAGTCAACGCCAGATATGTTGATACCCCGTCGTCGGAACCGGTCGGTTCCGGTGATGTGGTTCCTTTGAAACACACAGCGAGGACGCTGTGCGCCCCGGGATCATTCCTCCCGGTGGCGCCGCTCCCCGCGGATGTGACCCCCGGAGTACCGGGAAGCATTCACGGAGAGTTTGATCCTGGCTCAGGACGAACGCTGGCGGCGTGCTTAACACATGCAAGTCGAACGATGAACCTCCTTCGGGAGGGGATTAGTGGCGAACGGGTGAGTAACACGTGGGCAATCTGCCCTGCACTCTGGGATAACTCCGGGAAACCGGAGCTAATACCGGATACGACCATCGCGGGCATCCGTGGTGGTGGAAAGCTCCGGCGGTGCAGGATGAGCCCGCGGCCTATCAGCTGGTTGGTGGGGTGACGGCCCACCAAGGCGACGACGGGTAGCCGGCCTGAGAGGGCGACCGGCCACACTGGGACTGAGACACGGCCCAGACTCCTACGGGAGGCAGCAGTGGGGAATATTGCACAATGGGCGCAAGCCTGATGCAGCGACGCCGCGTGAGGGATGACGGCCTTCGGGTTGTAAACCTCTTTCAGCAGGGAAGAAGCGCGAGTGACGGTACCTGCAGAAGAAGCACCGGCTAACTACGTGCCAGCAGCCGCGGTAATACGTAGGGTGCGAGCGTTGTCCGGAATTATTGGGCGTAAAGAGCTCGTAGGCGGCCTGTCGCGTCGGATGTGAAAGCCCGGGGCTTAACTCCGGGTCTGCATTCGATACGGGCAGGCTAGAGTTCGGTAGGGGAGATCGGAATTCCTGGTGTAGCGGTGAAATGCGCAGATATCAGGAGGAACACCGGTGGCGAAGGCGGATCTCTGGGCCGATACTGACGCTGAGGAGCGAAAGCGTGGGGAGCGAACAGGATTAGATACCCTGGTAGTCCACGCCGTAAACGTTGGGCACTAGGTGTGGGCGGCATTCCACGTCGTCCGTGCCGCAGCTAACGCATTAAGTGCCCCGCCTGGGGAGTACGGCCGCAAGGCTAAAACTCAAAGGAATTGACGGGGGCCCGCACAAGCGGCGGAGCATGTGGCTTAATTCGACGCAACGCGAAGAACCTTACCAAGGCTTGACATACATCGGAAAGCTCTGGAGACAGAGCCCCCCTTGTGGTCGGTGTACAGGTGGTGCATGGCTGTCGTCAGCTCGTGTCGTGAGATGTTGGGTTAAGTCCCGCAACGAGCGCAACCCTTGTTCTGTGTTGCCAGCATGCCTTTCGGGGTGATGGGGACTCACAGGAGACTGCCGGGGTCAACTCGGAGGAAGGTGGGGACGACGTCAAGTCATCATGCCCCTTATGTCTTGGGCTGCACACGTGCTACAATGGCCGGTACAATGAGCTGCGATGCCGTGAGGTGGAGCGAATCTCAAAAAGCCGGTCTCAGTTCGGATTGGGGTCTGCAACTCGACCCCATGAAGTCGGAGTCGCTAGTAATCGCAGATCAGCATTGCTGCGGTGAATACGTTCCCGGGCCTTGTACACACCGCCCGTCACGTCACGAAAGTCGGTAACACCCGAAGCCGGTGGCCCAACCCCTTGTGGGAGGGAATCGTCGAAGGTGGGACTGGCGATTGGGACGAAGTCGTAACAAGGTAGCCGTACCGGAAGGTGCGGCTGGATCACCTCCTTTCTAAGGAGCATTCTCGGCCGGTCGTCTTCGGGCGCCGGTCCAGAGGCCACTGCGCAGACGCGTGTTCTGCGGTGGTTGCTCGTGGGTGGAACGTTGACTAGTCGGTGCTCGTGGTGGGTTCGTCTCTTCCAGTACTGCTCGGTCTCTCTTCGGAGGGGTGGGCGTGGAACGGAGAGGTGGGCGGCCGTGGGTGTCGGGCGCGCTGTTGGGTGTCTGAGGGTGCGGCCGTGAGGTCGTGGTTCCCTTGGGTTCCGGACCCGGTGTACTCGCCCGTGGGGTGGGGTGACAGTGGGCCGGTCGTTGTTTGAGAACTGCACAGTGGACGCGAGCATCTGTGGCCAAGTTTTTAAGGGCGCACGGTGGATGCCTTGGCACCAGGAACCGATGAAGGACGTGGGAGGCCGCGATAGGCCCCGGGGAGCTGTCAACCGAGCTGTGATCCGGGGGTGTCCGAATGGGGAAACCCGGCAGTCGTCATGGGCTGTCACCCGCTGCTGAACACATAGGCAGTGTGGAGGGAACGCGGGGAAGTGAAACATCTCAGTACCCGCAGGAAGAGAAGACAACCGTGATTCCGGGAGTAGTGGCGAGCGAAACCGGATGAGGCCAAACCGTTCACGTGTGAGACCCGGCAGGGGTTGCGTGTGCGGGGTTGTGGGAGTTCTCTTCGGTCGTCTGCCGGCGGCCGGACGAGTCAGAAACCGTATGGATAGGCGAAGGGCATGCGAAAGGCCCGGCGTAGAGGGTAAGACCCCCGTAGTCGAAATCTGTGCGGCTCGTTTGAGGACCACCCAAGTAGCACGGGGCCCGAGAAATCCCGTGTGAATCCGGCGGGACCACCCGTCAAGCCTAAATATTCCCTGGTGACCGATAGCGGATAGTACCGTGAGGGAATGGTGAAAAGTACCGCGGGAGCGGAGTGAAATAGTACCTGAAACCGTGTGCCTACAAGCCGTGGGAGCGTCGCCGTGAGTGCTTGCACTTGCGGTCGTGACTGCGTGCCTTTTGAAGAATGAGCCTGCGAGTTTGCGGTATGTTGCGAGGTTAACCCGTGTGGGGGAGCCGTAGCGAAAGCGAGTCCGAACAGGGCGATTGAGTAGCGTGCCCAAGACCCGAAGCGGAGTGATCTAGCCATGGGCAGGGTGAAGCGGCTGTAAGAGGTCGTGGAGGCCCGAACCCACCAGGGTTGAAAACCTGGGGGATGACCTGTGGTTAGGGGTGAAAGGCCAATCAAACTCCGTGATAGCTGGTTCTCCCCGAAATGCATTTAGGTGCAGCGTCGTGTGTTGCTTGCCGGAGGTAGAGCACTGGATAGGCGATGGGCCCTACCGGGTTACTGACCTTAGCCAAACTCCGAATGCCGGTAAGTGGTAAGCGCGGCAGTGAGACTGTGGGGGATAAGCTCCATGGTCGAGAGGGAAACAGCCCAGAGCATCGACTAAGGCCCCCAAGCGTGTGCTAAGTGGGAAAGGATGTGGAGTCGCAGAGACAACCAGGAGGTTGGCTTAGAAGCAGCCATCCTTGAAAGAGTGCGTAATAGCTCACTGGTCAAGTGATTCCGCGCCGACAATGTAGCGGGGCTCAAGCACACCGCCGACGTCGTGTCATCGGCACAGTAACCTCCAACGAGGGTGTCGATGGGTAGGGGAGCGTCGTGTGCCGGGTGAAGCAGCCGTGGAAGCGAGTTGTGGACGGTACACGAGTGAGAATGCAGGCATGAGTAGCGATACAGGAGTGGGAAACTCCTGCGCCGATTGACCAAGGGTTCCTGGGTCAAGCTGATCTGCCCAGGGTAAGTCGGGACCTAAGGCGAGGCCGACAGGCGTAGTCGATGGACAACCGGTTGATATTCCGGTACCCGCTGTGGAGCGCAAGGGCCGAGCCCGGTGATGCTAAGTCCGTGAAGCCCTCTCGTGCCTTCGGGTGCGGGGTGTGGTGGAGCCGACGGTCCGATCCGGTAGTAGGTGAGTGATGGGGTGACGCAGGAAGGTAGTCCAGCCCGGGCGGTGGTTGTCCCGGGGTAAGGGTGTAGCCCGAGGGGTAGGTAAATCCGTCCCTCGTGTAGGGGTGAGACCCGATGCCGAGCCGATGGTGGCGAAGTGGATGATCCTATGCTGTCGAGAAAAGCCTCTAGCGAGTTGCACGGCGGCCCGTACCCCAAACCGACTCAGGTGGTCTGGTAGAGAATACCGAGGCGTTCGGGTGAACTATGGTTAAGGAACTCGGCAAAATGCCCCCGTAACTTCGGGAGAAGGGGGGCCATGTCTGGTGACGAGTCTTGCACTCCGAGCCGGGTGTGGCCGCAGAGACCAGCGAGAAGCGACTGTTTACTAAAAACACAGGTCCGTGCGAAGCCGTAAGGCGAGGTATACGGACTGACGCCTGCCCGGTGCTGGAACGTTAAGGGGACCGGTTAGTGGTGCTTCGGTACCGCGAAGCTGAGAACTTAAGCGCCAGTAAACGGCGGTGGTAACTATAACCATCCTAAGGTAGCGAAATTCCTTGTCGGGTAAGTTCCGACCTGCACGAATGGCGTAACGACTTCTCGACTGTCTCAACCATAGGCCCGGTGAAATTGCACTACGAGTAAAGATGCTCGTTTCGCGCAGCAGGACGGAAAGACCCCGGGACCTTTACTACAGCTTGATATTGGTGTTCGGTTCGGCTTGTGTAGGATAGGTGGGAGCCGGTGAAGCATGCACGCCAGTGTGTGTGGAGGCGTTGTTGAAATACCACTCTGGTCGTGCTGGATGTCTAACCCGGGTCCGTGATCCGGATCGGGGACAGTGTCTGGTGGGTAGTTTAACTGGGGCGGTTGCCTCCCAAAGGGTAACGGAGGCGCCCAAAGGTTCCCTCAGCCTGGTTGGTCATCAGGTGGTGAGTGTAAGTGCACAAGGGAGCTTGACTGTGAGACTGACGGGTCGAGCAGGTGCGAAAGCAGGGACTAGTGATCCGGCGGTGGCTTGTGGAAGCGCCGTCGCTCAACGGATAAAAGGTACCCCGGGGATAACAGGCTGATCTTCCCCAAGAGTCCATATCGACGGGATGGTTTGGCACCTCGATGTCGGCTCGTCGCATCCTGGGGCTGGAGTCGGTCCCAAGGGTTGGGCTGTTCGCCCATTAAAGCGGTACGCGAGCTGGGTTTAGAACGTCGTGAGACAGTTCGGTCCCTATCCGCTGTGCGCGTAGGAGTCTTGAGAAGGGCTGTCCCTAGTACGAGAGGACCGGGACGGACGAACCTCTGGTGTGCCAGTTGTTCTGCCAAGGGCATGGCTGGTTGGCTACGTTCGGGAGGGATAACCGCTGAAAGCATCTAAGCGGGAAGCCTGCTTCGAGATGAGGACTCCCACCCCGTTTCAGGGGGTAAGGCTCCCGGGAGACGACCGGGTTGATAGGCCGGAGATGGAAGCTTCGTGAGGGGTGGAGTCGACCGGTACTAATAGGCCGAGGGCTTGACCGTAGATGCTCGCGTCCACTGTGTGGGTTCTGAGACCACGACCGGTTTCTCCGGATTTTCGAGGTTTCCAATTGAACAGTGTGCTTGTTCGCTAGGAACACTCGGATGGTGTTTCGGTGGTCATGGCGAGAGGGAAACGCCCGGTTACATTCCGAACCCGGAAGCTAAGCCTTTCAGCGCCGATGGTACTGCATGGGGGACCGTGTGGGAGAGTAGGACGCCGCCGAACAATTTTTGAAGGGCCCTTGGTCCCAGCGTACATGCTGGGACCAAGGGCCCTTTTGCTTTTGTGTCCGAGAATCTCCGCATTCGACAATGAACGTGTACCACCCCATGACAGGAGCCACAGCGATGCCCAATCCACCCGAGGAACAGTCCGGCAGGCCCGACAGGCCGCGACACCAGGGCAGTGGCGGGAGGCGAGACGGCTTCCGTCGCGACGAGCATCGAGGCGACCGTCGTGGGGACCGGTCCCCGTACCGGCGTGATGACCGTCGTGACGAGCGGGGGGACCGTGGGGATCGTCCGCGTGGGTTCCGTCGTGATGACGAGCGTGGTGAGCGGGGTGGTTTCCGGCGGGATGATCGCTCCTCGTACCGGCGGGACGACCGGCCCTCGTACCGGCGGGATGACCGGCCCTCGTACCGGCGGGATGACCGGGATCGTGGTCCGGGGCAGGGACGTGGTGAGCGGCGGGACTTCCGCCGTGATGACGAGCGGGGTGGTTTCCGGCGGGACGACCGGCCCTCCTACCGGCGTGACGATCGTCGGGATGACCGGCGTGACGACCGGCGGGACGATCGGTCGAGGGGGCCGCGTAGGGACGACGACCGAGGGCGGCGCCCCTACGGTCAGGGCGGCGGCCGGGGCCGCGACGACCGGCGTGATGACCGTCGTGACGAGCGGGGGGACCGTGGGGATCGTCCGCGTGGGTTCCGTCGTGATGACGAGCGTGGTGAGCGGGGTGGTTTCCGGCGGGATGATCGCTCCTCGTACCGGCGGGATGACCGGCCCTCGTACCGGCGGGATGACCGGGATCGTGGTCCGGGGCAGGGACGTGGTGAGCGGCGGGACTTCCGCCGTGATGACGAGCGGGGTGGTTTCCGGCGGGACGACCGGCCCTCCTACCGGCGTGACGATCGTCGGGACGACCGGCGTGACGACCGGCGGGACGATCGGTCGAGGGGGCCGCGTAGGGACGACGACCGAGGGCGGCGCCCCTACGGTCAGGGCGGCGGCCGGGGCCGCGACGACCGGGGTGGCTACCGCGGGCAGCGGGACGGCGGCCGTGCCGGCCACCGGCAGGACGACCGCCGGCGTGACCGAGGTCAGGAACGGGAGGCGCTGAAGCGTCTGCCGATCCCGGAGGACATCACCGGGGACGAGCTGGACAAGGACGTGCGGCAGGAACTGATGAGCCTGCCCAAGACGCTCGCCGTGGACGTCGCCAGGAACCTCGTCATGGTGGCGAAGCTGCTGGACGAGGACCCGGAGCAGGCGTACGGCTACGCGAAGGTCGCGCTGCGGTTGGCGTCCCGGGTCGCCGCGGTGCGCGAGGCCGCCGGGTTCGCCGCCTACGGCGTCGGCAAGTACGCCGAGGCACTGGCCGAGTTCCGCGCGGCCCGTCGGATGACCGGCTCCTCTCACCTGTGGCCCGTGATGGCCGACTGCGAGCGGGGCCTGGGCCGTCCGGAGAAGGCCCTCGCCATGGCGGGCGAACCCGAGGTGCAGAGGCTCGACAAGGCGGGCCAGGTGGAGATGCGGCTGGTCGCGGCCGGAGCGCGTCGCGACATGGGGCAGGCCGAAGCCGCCGTGGTCACCCTCCAGAGCCCCGAGCTGGCCTCGAACTCCGCCCAGCCGTGGACGGCGCGCCTGCGGTACGCGTACGCCGACGCCCTGCTCGCCGTGGGACGTGAGGAGGAGGCCCGCGAGTGGTTCGCCAGGGCTCTCGAGTCCGACCAGGGTGGGATGACCGACGCCTCGGACCGGCTGGCCCAACTGGACGGGGTGGAGTTCGTGGACGCGCTCGACCCGGACGCGGAGGACACCGACCTGCCGGTCAACGACGCGCCGGCGGAAGACCCCGGCGACGGCGACGGGGAGGCCCGGAAGGGCGGTCCGCAGGAGCCTCCGCTCGGTGGGGCGACGGCCCCGGCCGAAGCCGAGGATTCCGATGGGCGCGTGGGCGGTGCGGACGAGGCGGACGACAACCGCTGAGGACGCGACCGCCGAGGACGTTCCCCCGAGGTGCCAAGGACGGCGTGATGTGACCAGGAGGGCGGGCCCGTCGACACGGCGGGCCCGCCCTCCTCGGCTCTCCGGGGCGGGCGGCCCCGGGCCGTCGGCTGTTCAGCCGCCCGTCCCCGCGCCCCGGTGGCCGTCCTCCAGCGCGCGCAGCACCAGCCCGGTGGCCGGTTTGGGGCCGAAGGACGTCGACTTGCGCGGCATGGTGACGCCCAGCCGGGCCAGTTCGCGGACGGTGTCCTCGGCGACCGCGCGCATCAGCACCGCCGAACCGCCTCGCCGCTCGGCCTGTTCCACGGCCGCGTCCGCGTCGTGGAGGTAGCCGATCTCCGAAGGACGGTCCGGCACCCGCCAGACGGCGCCCAGCAGGGTGGAGTGGAGCACCGTGGCGTCCAGCCGCCGCCACCGCTCCGGCCGGTCGTCGCGGACGGTGCGGGCGAGCAGGGCGGGGTCGGGGGCGTGGAGCAGGCGGAAGGTGCCGTCGCCGGCCAGCAGGAAGGCGTTGCCGGGCACGGACTCCAGGGCCCGCAGGGCGCGCGGCAGGGGGCCGTCGACCGTGCGGACGCGGAAGGCGCCGCCCAGCCGGGCGAGTGCGTCGGACGGCGGTATGCCGTACAGCACCCGGTGGATGGGCTGTACCCGCAGCGGGTGACGGGCGGTGTCGACCAGCAGCACCAGGCCGTGGTCCCAGAAGTCGCCGCCGGCCCCGTCGCGTCCGGGTTCGCCGTGCTCGGCCCTCAGCCGCAGATAGGTGGCCCAGCGGTGGTGCCCGTCGGCGATGAGGGCCTGACGGCGGGAGAGGTCGCGGTCGGCCTCGGCGAGCTCGTCGGGGTCGGTGACCGCCCAGAGCCGGTGCGAGAAGCCGTCCTCGGTGGTCGTGGAGAGCAGCGGAGGGCCGGCGGTGGCGCGCTCGACGACGGCGGTGGCGCCGGTCGCGGTGCCGTCGCCGCGGTAGGAGAGCAGCAGCGGTTCGAGGTTGGCGGCGGTCTCGCGCATCAGGGCCGCGCGGTCCTCGACGACCTCCGGCATCACGTCCTCGTGCGGCAGGACGACGCCCTCCTCCGGCGGGGTCAGCCGCAGGGCGCCGATCAGGCCGCGCTGGAGGACGTCGCCGCGGCGCTGCTCGTACACGTACAGGGCCGGGCGGAGATCGCGGACGAGGACGCCCTCGGCCTCCCAACCGCGCAGGGTCTCCGCCGCCTGGCGGTGGCGGGTCGTGGGGTCGGCGGACTCCGGGAGGATCAGCCGGACGATGTTGTACGGGTCGGCGGTTCGGAGGTGGCGCAGGCCGTCGGGGCGCACGACGACGTCGTACGGGGGCGAGGTCACGGCGGCGAGGCTGCCGACCCGGTCGGGGGCGTAGCGCAGGCCGCGGAAGGGGACGAGACGGAGGCCACCGGAGGGGTGGTCGGGGCCCGGGGTACGCAGCATTGGTGCATGTTATGTCCCCGGTGCGGAGTGGGGGATGATCGGGGGAGCACGACCGGCGCGAGGAGCGGCAAGACGATGACGACGGCAGGATCCCACCGCCCGATACGCACCCGGCCCGAGGGCTGCGGGAGCCCGTTGAGCGGGGTGTACGACACCGCACTGCTGGATCTGGACGGGGTGGTCTACGCGGGCGGCGAGGCCGTGGAGCACGCGGTCGGGGCGCTGGCGGCGGCCCGGGAGGCCGGGATGCGGTCGGCGTACGTGACGAACAACGCCGCGCGCACCCCCGTCACCGTCGCCGAGCACCTCACCCGGCTCGGGGTGCCTGCGGACCCGGAGGAGGTGGTCACCTCGGCTCAGGCGGTGGCACGGATGATCGCCGAGGAGCTGCCGCCGGGGGCGCGGGTGCTGTGCGTGGGCGCCGAGGGCCTGGTGGTGGCGCTGCGCGAGCGCGGTCTGGAACCGGTGGAGTCGGCGGACGACGACCCGGTGGCGGTCGTACAGGGGTACGGCGGCCCGGAGATGCCCTGGGGACGGTTGGCGGAGGCGGCCATCGCGGTGGGGCGCGGACTGCCGTGGTTCGCGTCCAACACGGACCTGACCATCCCCAGCGGTCGAGGCATCGCCCCGGGCAACGGCGCGGCCGTCGAGGTGGTGCGGATCGCGACGCGGTGGATGCGTCCGGCGCCCGAGCCGAGGGTGGCCGGCAAGCCGCTGCCGCCGATGCACCGGGAGACCATCCTGCGGACGGGCGCGCGGCGGCCGCTGGTGGTCGGGGACCGGCTGGACACCGACATCGAGGGCGCCCACGCGGGCGGCGTGGACTCGCTGCTGGTGCTCACCGGGGTGACGGACGCGGCGCAGCTGCTCCGGGCCCGCCCCGAGCACCGGCCGACGTACGTGGCGGCCGATCTGCGGGCGCTGCACCGGCCGCAGCCCGAGGTGGCGGGGGACGGGGACGGCGGGTTCGCGTGCGGCGGCTGGACGGCCTCGGTACGCGGCGCCGCCCTGGTGCTGGCGGGCGGGGGCCCCGACCCGGTGGACGGGCTGCGGGCGCTGTGCGCGGCGGCGTGGACCGAGGCCGGGGCGGGCACGTGCCGCGCCGAGACGGACAGGGCACTCTCGGCGCTCGGACTGTGAGACGGCTTCCGGCGGCTCCGGTCGGTACCGTCCGGGCCGGTGCGGGCACGTGCCCGGACCGGCGGTCGCGTCAGCGGACGGTGACGCTCGCGGCGGCGACGTAGGCCTCCTCGACCGTCCCGTCCGGGAAGAGCCGCGCCAGTCGTTCCCGCTCCTCGTCGAGGACGGCGGCGGCGCGCTCCCGACCGAGCACGAGGAGGTGGGACTGGCTGGCGAGGTTGGCCAGGTGGGTCTCCAGGGGCACCCGACGGGACCAGCGGACCCGCCGCACGGCGAAGTCCGGCCCGGAGGGCAGGGACCGCACGCGCTCCTCCCGCGCCGTGTCCTCGTCGATGCCGAGGGAGCGGCGCAGTCGGTCGGCCTGGTCGGCGATCCAGGGAACGGACTCGTCGGAGTCGTTGCGCAGCACGGCCAGGGCGCCGCCGGGACGCAGGACGCGCAGGGCCTCGGGCACCGACCGGTCCGGGTCGGTCCAGTGCCAGGCCTGGGCGTAGGTGACCAGGTCGACGGAGGCGGCGGCCAGGGGGAGTCGGTCGCCGTCGCCGTGCACGAGCGGGACGTCGGGCAGAGCACGGCGGAACTCGGCGGCCATGCCGGCCCCCGGCTCCACGGCGACGACGCGGGCGCCGCGGGCGCGCAGCAGGGCGGTGAGGATGCCGGTACCGGCGCCGACGTCCGCGATCCGAGCGCCGGCGAGGGGGCGGCCGGACAGCTCCTCGACGGCGTCCAGCAGGCCGGCCGGGTAGGAGGGGCGGTTCGCGGCGTAGAGGGCGGCGGCCCTGTCGAACGAGCGGGCGCGGGAAGTGGTCGTCATGCGGCCATCATCGTCCGGTGCCGTCCGGTCCGCACCGGTTCCGGGTGTCCCGCGGTCCGCTCCGCCCGGGTGCCCCCGAGGCCCGGGGCCGTGGCGGCGGGCGTCGGAGCAGTGGGCGTCAGAGCAGCGAGCGGAGCCTCATCAGGTCCCGCAGTCCCGCCTCCAACCGCACCCTGCCCCGGGCCCAGGCACGGGCGAACTCCAGCCTGCCCTCCACCAGGGAGACGAGGTCGTCGCCGGCCATCGCCAGCCTGACCTGGGCGCGTTCGGAGGGCGGTCCGGGTTCGACGGCCATGTCCTCGATGCGTCCGTGGACGAGCCGACCGGTGAAGGTGGTGTCCAGATCGGTGAGGTGGCAGCTGATCGAGCGTTCCAGGGCGGTGGCCCCGCGCACGTCGTCGTTCGCCTCGGCGAGGTTCCTCGCCAGTCGTTCGAGGGCCTTGCGGCACTGCTCCGTGGTCGCCATCGCCTTACGACGGTACCGCAGGAGGGGGTGTCCAAGAAGGGAGTGCCCGCCGCCGTGGAGGGTGCCGCTCGGGTAGCGTCGGGGGCATGGACGAGCCGATGTCCGGCAGGACGCCGGAGACGGGACCACGGCCGCGGACGGCGGTGCGGCCCGGAGCGGAGAGCGGGTCGGTCGCGGAGGTCCCGAGGCCTTCGGGACCGGGGGGCACCGCGCCCGGTGACGGGCCCCGCCCCCTGGGGGTGGAGGTGACCCCCACCGGGCACGCCGGGGTCGACGCCGGGCTGCGCCGCCTGGCGGACGCCGACCACCTCGCCGTCTCCGGTCACCTGGAGGTGTACGAGGATGTGCACCGCGGTCTGCGTGACATCCTGACCGCGCTCGACCGGCGACCCGGGCCCCCCGAGCCCGGCGCACCGCACGACCCCGGGAGCTGAACCGTACGTGGCAGCGTCACGAAACCAGCGCGGCCGGCGCAGCCGGCTCGACGCCGAACTGGTGCGCCGCAACCTGGCCCGCTCGCGTGAGCACGCGGGCCGGCTGATAGCCGCGGGGCGGGTCGCCGTCGGCGGCGCCACCGCGTCCAAACCCGCCACCCAGGTGGAGACCGGTGCGGCCATCGTGGTGACCGAGGACGTCGGCGACCCGGACTACGTCTCGCGCGGCGGACACAAGCTGGCCGGCGCCCTGGAGGCGTTCACCCCGCGCGGTCTGACCGTGGCCGGGCGGCGGGCGTTGGACGCCGGGGCCTCCACCGGCGGCTTCACCGACGTCCTGCTGCGCGCCGGTGCCGCGCGGGTCGTCGCGGTCGACGTCGGCTACGGGCAGTTGGCCTGGTCGCTGCGGAGCGACGAGCGGGTGGTGGTGAAGGACCGCACCAACGTGCGGGACCTGACCTTGGAGGAGATCGGCGGCGAACCGGTGGACCTCGTCGTCGGCGACCTGTCCTTCATCCCGCTCGGCCTGGTGCTGCCCGCCCTGGCGCGCTGTGCCGCGCCCGGCGCCGACCTGGTGCTGATGGTCAAGCCACAGTTCGAGGTGGGCCGGGAGCGGCTGGGCAGCGGGGGCGTGGTCCGCAGCCCGGCGCTGCGCGCCGAGGCGGTCCGCACCGTCGCCGGCCAGGCCTTCGGGCTGGGGTTCGGCGTGCTCGGGGTGACCGCCAGTCCGCTCCCGGGCCCCTCGGGTAACGTCGAGTACTTCCTGTGGCTGCGGGCCGGGGCGCCCGAGCTCGACCCAGCCGATGTCGACCGAGCCGTGGCGGAGGGTCCCCAGTGACGACACGGAGCACGCACAGCGCACGGAACGGGCGGCAGAACGCCCGGCTCGGCGGGAACGCCGCCCGCACCGGTGACGCGTCCGGTGCCGAGCGGACCGTCCTGCTGCTCACCCACACCGGCCGTCCCGCCGCGATCCGCAGCGCCGAACTCGTCGTCCAGGGGCTGCTGCGCAACGGCATCGGCGCTCGGGTGCCGGTGGACGAGGCGGCCGACCTGTCGCTGCCGTCGTCGGTGGAGACGGTCGAGGCCGCCGACGAGGGCCACGGGGACGTGGTCGAGGGCTGCGAGCTGATCGTGGTGCTCGGCGGCGACGGGACGCTGTTGCGCGGCGCCGAGTTCGCCCGTGCCTCGGGCGTGCCGATGCTGGGCGTCAATCTCGGCCGGGTCGGTTTCCTCGCCGAGGCCGAGCGCGACGATCTGGACAAGGTGGTGCGTCGGGTCGCCACGCGCTCCTACGAGGTCGAGGAGCGGATGACCCTGGACGTCCTCGTCCGCAACAACGGGGCCGTCGTGCACCGTGACTGGGCGCTGAACGAGGCGTCGGTGGAGAAGGCCGCCCGCGAGCGGATGCTGGAGGTCGTCGCGGAGGTCGACGGCCGTCCCGTCTCCCGCTTCGGCTGCGACGGCGTCGTGTGTGCCACGCCGACCGGTTCCACCGCCTACGCCTTCTCCGCCGGCGGCCCGGTGGTCTGGCCGGAGGTCGAGGCGCTGCTGATGGTGCCCATCAGCGCCCACGCGCTGTTCGCCAAGCCGCTGGTGACCACCCCCGAATCGGTGCTGGCCGTGGAGGTGCAGCCGCAGACCCCGAACGGCGTCCTGTGGTGCGACGGACGACGCACCGTGGAGCTGCCGGCCGGGGCCCGGGTGGAGGTGCGACGCGGCAAGGTGCCGGTGAGGTTGGCCCGGCTGCACCACGCGTCGTTCACCGACCGCCTGGTGGCCAAGTTCGCCCTCCCGGTGGCCGGTTGGCGCGGAGCGCCCCGGTAGCGTGCCTCCGGGACGGGGCCCGGGCCCGCACCGCGAGTGGGGATCCGGCGGCGGAACCTCGTATGGTCGTATCCGTGTTGGAGGAGATGCGGATTCGGGCCCTGGGCGTGATCGATGACGCCGTCGTCGAGCTGTCCCCCGGCTTCACCGCGGTGACCGGCGAGACCGGCGCGGGCAAGACCATGGTCGTCACCAGTCTGGGGCTGCTGCTCGGCGGCCGCGCGGACGCCGCCCTGGTGCGGGCCGGTGCGAGGGCCGCCGTGGTGGAGGGCCGGATCCAGCTCCCACCCGGAGCCCCGGCGCTGCGGCGGGCCGAGGAAGCCGGCGCGGAGCTGGACGACGGGGCGCTGCTGGTCAGCCGGACGGTCTCGGCCGAGGGGCGCTCGCGCGCCCACGTCGGCGGCCGCTCGGCGCCCGTCGGGCTGCTGGCGGAGCTGGGCGAGGACCTGGTGGCCGTGCACGGGCAGACCGACCAGCAGGGGCTGCTGCGCCCGGCCCGGCAGCGCGAGGCGCTGGACCGGTACGCGGGCGAGGCGGTCTCCGTCCCCCTCGCGGAGTACACCGAGGCGTACCGGCGGCTGCGCGAGGTCCGCGCCCGGCTGGAGGAGCTGACGACCCGCGCCCGTGAGCGCGCCCAGGAGGCCGATCTGCTGCGCTTTGGGCTGGAGGAGATCGCCGCCACCGAGCCCCGGCCCGGCGAGGACGCCGAGCTGGCCGCCGAGGCCGAGCGTCTGGGACACGCCGAGGCCCTGGCATCGGCCGCCGCCACCGCCCACGGCGCCCTGGTCGGCGATCCGGCCGACCCCGAGGCCGTGGACGCCACCGCGCTGGTCGCGGGCGCCCAGCGGGCCCTGGAGGCCGTGCGGTCGCACGACCCGGCGCTGGCGGCGTTGGCCGACCGGCTGGGCGAGGTGGGCATCCTGCTCGCGGACGTCGCCGGTGAACTGGCCGGTTACGCCGACGACCTGGACGCCGACCCGCTGCGGCTGGCGGCGGTCGAGGAGCGGCGGGCCGCCCTGGCCCACCTGACCCGCAAGTACGGCGAGGACGTCACCGCCGTGCTGGCCTGGGCCGAGGAGAGCGCCACGCGGTTGACGGAGCTGGAGGGCGACGACGAGCGGATCGACGCCCTGGCCGCCGAGCGCGACGAATTGCGGGCCCGGCTCTCCGGCCTCGCACAGCGGCTGACGGACGCGCGGAAGGAGGCGGCCAAGCGGTTCGCCGACGCCGTCACCGCCGAGCTGGCCGAGCTGGCCATGCCGTACGCCCGCGTCACCGTGGAACTGCGGCAGCACGAGACCGCCGACGAGGACGCGGGGATCGAGGTGGACGGTCGGTCGGTCACCTTCGGTCCGCACGGGGTGGACGACGTCGAGCTGCTGCTCGCCCCGCACCCCGGCGCCCCGCCCCGTCCGATCGCCAAGGGTGCCTCGGGCGGTGAGCTGTCCAGGGTGATGCTCGCGGTGGAGGTCGTCTTCGCGGGCACCGCCCCGGTGCCGACGTACCTCTTCGACGAGGTGGACGCCGGCGTCGGCGGCAAGGCGGCCGTCGAGGTCGGCCGGCGTCTGGCGCGGCTGGCGAAGTCGGCTCAGGTCGTGGTGGTCACCCATCTTCCGCAGGTCGCCGCGTTCGCCGACCGTCATCTGGTGGTGGAGAAGACCTCCGACGGCTCGGTGACGCGCAGCGGGGTGAAGACGCTCCGGGACGACGAGCGGGTGCGGGAGCTGTCCCGGATGCTGGCCGGGCAGGAGGACTCCGAACTCGCCCGCGCCCACGCCGAGGAACTGCTGGAGACGGCGCGGGCCGGTATCTGAGGTCCCTCGGGCCGGGGAGCCGGGAGCCCCGCCGGGGTCCGCCGGGGTCCGCCGGGGTTTTCACGGCGCGAACGGCGTGGCGCGGGGGCCGCGAGTGGCATCCTGGACGCGGCACACCGTGCCCCCCGCGGCCCGGGCCGTCCCGGGCCGTCCACGAGTTTCGACCCAGGAGCCCGACGCCCCCGTGAGCAGTCCACCGGCCCCGCCGCGCGGCCGACCGTCCCTGCACGTGGTGCAGGTGATCGGCGGCCGCAGCGCCCGTGTCCTGGCCCATGTGCGTTCCCTGGCGGCCGGAATGACCGCGCGCGGGCTGCGGGTGACCGTCTGTGCCCCGAGCGGCACCGACCGGGACCACGGCTTCACCGCCGCCGGCGCTCGCTTCGTGGCCCTGACCGGCCGCACGGACGCGGAGACGGTCACGGTGTTGCGCGCGGTGTGCGCGGACGCCGACGTGGTGCACGCCCACGGGTTGCGGGGCGGTGCGCCCACCGTCCTGGCGCTGTGCGGACGGCACCGGGCGCCGTTGGTGGTCACCTGGCACGCCCGGGCCCAGTCCGTGGGGGTGCGGGCCCGGTTGACGCGGCTGGTGGAACGCCGGGTGGTGCGGTCCGCCCGGGTGGTGCTCGGCACCACCTCCGACCTGGTGGACCGGGCCCGTCGCCACGGTGCCCGCGACGCCCGGCTGACTCCGGTGTCGCCGGCCGTGCCGCGCGCCGGCTCCGGCGGCCCGCCGGACCTCCCCCTCCCCGCGCCCCTCCCCGCGCGTGGTCGGGGGCCGGCGGACGGGGCGGAGGTGGAGCGGGAGAAGAAGCGCGCCGAACTCGGTGTCACCGGACGCCCGTTGGTCGTCTCCGTCGGCCGTCTCGTGCCCCGACAGGGCCACTCCACGCTGCTGACCGCCTCCCGCGCCTGGCGCCGGCTCGACCCGCCACCGCTGCTGGCCGTCGTCGGGGAGGGGCCCGAGCGTCCGGTGCTGCAGCGCCGCATCGAGGCCGAGGACCTGCCCGTACGGTTGCTGGGGCGACGCGAGGACGCGCTGGAGCTGCCGGCGATCGCCGACGTCGTGGTGCTGCCCGCGCGCTGGGAGGGCCGGGCGCTGGTGGCGCAGGAGGCGTTGCGGGCGGGGGTGCCGCTGGTGGCGACCGCGGTGGGCGGCGTGCCCGAACTGGTGGGCGACGCGGCGTTGTTGGTGCCCTATGGCGACGCGGACGCGCTGGCGGACGCGGTGGCCGGATTGCTGGCCGATTCCCGACTGCGGCGCCGGTTGGCCCGGGCCGGGCGTGCCCAGGCGGCCACCTGGCCCAGTGAGGACGAGACCGTGGCCCAGACGTTGAGCCTGTACGACGAGCTGGTGCAGGGCTCCTGACGGTCCTGACGGCCCTGACGCGCCGCCACCGGTCGGGCGGGCCGCGCCCGGGGTCGGGTCAGCTGGAGTCGCGCACGATCAGCCGGGCCGGGGTGACCACCGGGGCCGGCGGTTCCTCGCGCGGGGCTCCGTCGGCGCCCAGTCCCAGCCGCCGCAGCAGCAGGCCCGCCATCATCCGGCCCATCTCCTGGACGTCCTGACGCACGGTGGTCAGCGCGGGATCGGCCCAGGCGGCCGGCTCCAGGTCGTCGTAGCCGACGACCGCGATGTCCTCGGGCACCCGACGGCCTCGGGCGCGCAGTGTCCGCAGCGCGCCCGAGGCCATCAGGTCGCTGCCGGCGAACACGGCGTCCAGGTCGGGGGAGCGGTCCAGCAGTTCGGCCATGGCGCGTTCGCCGCCCTCGGCGGTGAAGTCCCCGTGGGCGACCAGCGCGGGGTCCGCCTCGGTGACGCCCAGGGCGTCGAGGTAGCCGTCGAGCCGGTCCTGGGCGGAGGTCTGGTCCAGCGGGCCGGTGATCACGGCGATCCGTCGCCGTCCGCGCTCCAGCAGGTGCTCCACCGCCTGTCGGGCGCCGCCGCGGTTGTCGGTGTCCACGTACAGCAGATCGGGGTCGGTCTCGGCGCCGGGCCAGCCCGGCCGTCCGCCGAAGACCGTCGGCAGTCCGGAGACGGCGGCCATCGACGGCAGCGGATCGTCGCGGTGCAGCGAGAACATCAGCGCGCCGTCCACGTGCCCGCCCGCCAGGTAGCGGCCGATGCGGTCGTAGTCGGTGCGGCCCTCCAGCAGCAGGAGCAGCAGCTGCGTGTCGCAGGCGGACAGCTCGCGGCTGATGCCGCGCAGCTGCTGGGCGAAGAAGGGGTCGGAGAACACCCGGGTCTCCGGTTCGGCGATCACCACGGCGACCGCCCCCGTGCGGCGCGTGACCAGGCTGCGGGCCGCGCTGTTGGGCACGTAGCCGAGTTCGGCCACGGCCGCCTGGACCCGGTCGCGCAGGGCCTTGCGGACGCCGGCGCCCCCGTTGACCACGCGCGACACGGTGGCCCGGGACACCCCGGCGTGGGCGGCGACCGCTTCGAGGGTGGGTCTGGGACCGTGCACGACGCAACTCCTTCTCTCGCGGGTTCCTGACGCTACCCCCGGTGGGAAACGATCTGCGGAGACGTCCATGAGAGCGCTCCCACCGCTGTCGTCCCCCTCCGGGTACGGGCCCGGCCCCGCCCCCGAAGGAGGAGCGGGGCCGGGCCCGGCGCGGCCGGTCAGCCGCCGTAGGCGCCCGAGGCCGTCAGCCGCAGGGCGGTGTCGATCAGGGGGACGTGGCTGAACGCCTGCGGGAAGTTGCCCACCTGCCGCTGGAGCCTGGGGTCCCACTCCTCCGCGAGCAGGCCCAGGTCGTTGCGGAGCGACAGCAGCTTCTCGAACAGCCGGCGCGCCTCGTCCACCCGGCCGATCATCGCCAGGTCGTCGGCCAGCCAGAACGAACAGGCCAGGAAGGCGCCCTCGTCGCCGGCCAACCCGTCCAGGTTCTCCGCTTCGCTCGAGGTCGGGTAGCGCATCACGAAGCCGTCCGGTGTGGACAGCTCGCGCTGGATGGCCTCGATGGTGCCGATGACCCGCTTGTCGTCCGGCGGCAGGAAGCCCACCTGCGGGATCAGCAGCAGGGAGGCGTCCAGCTCCTTGGACCCGTAGGACTGGGTGAAGGTGTTGCGCTCGGGGTCGTAGCCCTTCTCGCACACGTCGCGGTGGATGTCGTCGCGCAGCCGCTTCCAGCGCTCCAGCGGCCCGTCGACCTCGCCGGACTCGATCAGGCGGATCGTGCGGTCCACCGCGGTCCAGGCCATGACCTTGGAGTGGACGAAGTGCCGGCGCGGGCCGCGCACCTCCCATATCCCCTCGTCGGGCTCCGTCCAGTGGCCTTCGAGGTAGCCGATCAGCTTGATCTGGAGGAGGCTGGCGTAGTCGTTGCGGGCCAGGCCGGTCATGTGGGCCAGGTGCAGGGCCTCGATGACCTCGCCGTAGACGTCGAGCTGGAGCTGGGAGGCGGCGCCGTTGCCGACCCGCACCGGCTGGGAGCCCTCGTAGCCCGACAGCCAGGACAGCTCCGTCTCGCCCAGCTCGCGCTCGCCGGCGATGCCGTACATGATCTGGAGGTTCTCCGGGTCCCCGGCGACCGCCCGCAGCAGCCACTCGCGCCAGGCCAACGCCTCCTCGCGGTAACCGGTGCGCAGCAGCGACGACAGGGTGATCGCCGCGTCGCGCAGCCAGGTGAAGCGGTAGTCCCAGTTGCGCACGCCGCCGATCTCCTCGGGCAGCGAGGTGGTGGGAGCCGCCACGATGCCGCCGGTGGGCGCGTAGGTGAGGGCCTTGAGGGTGATCAGGGAGCGCACCACCGCCTCCCGGTAGGGCCCGTGGTACGTGCACTGGGCCACCCAGCCGCGCCAGAACTCCTCGGTCGTCGCCAGCGCCGTCTCCGGCTCGGCGGGCTGCGGCGGTTGCTGGTGCGAGGGCTGCCAACTGATGGTCATCGCCACCCGGTCGCCCGGCGCGACGGTGAAGTCGGCGTAGGTGGTCAGGTCCTTGCCGTAGGTGTCGGCGTCGGAGTCCACCCATACGGAGTCGGGGCCGGCGACGGCGACGGTGCGGCCGTCCACCTTGTGCACCCACGGCACCACCCAGCCGTAGGAGAACCGCATCCGCAGGGCCGAACGCATCGGCACCCGTCCGCTGACGCCCTCCACGATGCGCACCAACTGCGGGGCGTGGTGTTCGCGCGGCGGCATGAAGTCGATCACGCGCACCGTGCCGCGCGGGGTGTCCCACTCCGACTCCAGCACCAGGGAGTCGCCCCGGTAGCGGCGCCGGGTGGCGGTCGGCGGCTCCTGCCCGGCGGGGTGTGCCGGGCCCAGCCGCCAGAAGCCGTTGTCCTCGGTGCCGAGGAGCCCGGCGAAGACGGCGTGGGAGTCGAACCGGGGCAGGCACAGCCAGTCGACCGAGCCGTCCCGGCAGACCAGGGCGGCGGTCTGCATGTCCCCGATGAGTGCGTAATCCTCGATGCGCCCGGCCACGAGCATCTCCAGTCGAACTGCGGTACGCCCCGTGGGACGTGCGGTCTTCCGTCCTGCCACGCGGCCACCGCGCACGGTGGCATGCGGCCGTGCGCGACAGGACACGTGGACAGTCTGAGCAGGATACGACGCGGTTCGGTGTACCGCGCCGAGGTCACCTTAGGGGGATGACCCCTTCCGGGGGACAACTTTCGCGGGGATCGACGGTCGCGGACCCGCCCGCGGGGCGCGCCCACGGAACCCCGCCCCGGTAACTGTGCCACGTCCGGCGCCGCGGTGGCGCCGCGGCTCGGCACCCCCGACGCGCCGCTGATACCCTGGTAGCCCGTGGAGCGGAGGGCACCAGAACCCCCGAACCGCAGCGACGGCGCCCCCGCCGACCGGCCGGGCCGCCGAAGCGCACGTCACCTCGCGACCACGGGAGCCCCCTCTTGGCCATGCCGCCCAAATCCATGACGACCAAGCACCTCTTCGTCACCGGGGGTGTCGCCTCCTCGCTCGGCAAGGGGTTGACCGCCTCCAGCCTGGGCGCCCTGCTCAAGGCACGGGGGCTGCGGGTCACCATGCAGAAGCTCGACCCCTACCTCAACGTCGACCCCGGCACGATGAACCCCTTCCAGCACGGTGAGGTGTTCGTCACAGGCGACGGCGCCGAGACCGATCTGGACATCGGCCACTACGAGCGTTTCCTCGACGTCGACCTCGACGGCTCGGCCAACGTCACCACCGGCCAGGTGTACTCCACCGTCATCGCCAAGGAGCGGCGCGGCGAGTACCTGGGCGACACCGTGCAGGTCATCCCGCACATCACCAACGAGATCAAGCACCGCATCCGCCGGATGGCCACCGACGACGTGGACGTGGTGATCACCGAGGTCGGCGGCACGGTCGGCGACATCGAGTCGCTGCCCTTCCTGGAGGCCGTGCGCCAGGTGCGGCACGAGGTCGGCCGCGACAACGTCTTCGTGGTCCACATCTCCCTGCTGCCCTACATCGGTCCCTCCGGTGAGCTGAAGACCAAGCCCACCCAGCACTCGGTGGCCGCGCTGCGCAACATCGGCATCCAGCCCGACGCGATCGTGCTGCGCGCCGACCGTGACGTTCCCGTCTCCATCAAGCGCAAGATCTCGCTGATGTGCGACGTGGACGACGAGGCGGTGGTGGCCTGCAAGGACGCCCCGTCCATCTACGACATCCCCAAGGTGCTGCACACCGAGGGTCTGGACGCCTACGTGGTGCGCCGCCTGGGTCTGCCCTTCCGCGACGTGGACTGGACCCAGTGGGACGAGCTGCTGCGCCGCGTGCACCAGCCCGAGCACGAGGTGACGGTCGCGCTGGTCGGCAAGTACATCGACCTGCCCGACGCCTACCTGTCGGTCACCGAGGCGCTGCGCGCGGGCGGCTTCGCCAACAACGCCCGGGTGAAGATCAAGTGGGTCACCTCCGACGACTGCCGGGTGCCCGGCGGGGCGCGCAGGCAGCTCGGCGACGTGGACGCGATCTGCATCCCCGGCGGCTTCGGCGAGCGCGGCGTGGAGGGCAAGGTGGCGGCCATCACCTACGCCCGTGAGAACCGCATCCCGCTGCTGGGCCTCTGCCTGGGCCTGCAGTGCATCGTGATCGAGGCCGCCCGCAACCTGGCCGGCATCGAGGGCGCCAACTCCACCGAGTTCGACCAGGCCGCCGCCGCCCCCGTGATCTCCACCATGGAGGAGCAGCTCGACATCGTCGCAGGCGAGGGCGACCTGGGCGGCACCATGCGGCTGGGCCTGTACCCGGCCAAGCTCGCCGAGGGCTCCATCGTGCGCGAGGTCTACGGCGGCGAGCCCTACGTGGAGGAACGCCACCGGCACCGCTACGAGGTGAACAACCACTACCGCGCCGAGCTGGAGAAGACCGGACTGGTGTTCTCGGGCACCTCCCCGGACAACAAGCTGGTGGAGTTCGTGGAGTACCCGCGCGAGACCCACCCCTACCTGGTGGCCACCCAGGCCCACCCCGAGCTGCGCTCCCGGCCCACCCGTCCGCACCCCCTCTTCGCCGGTCTGGTCAAGGCCGCCGTCGAGCGGCGGCAGGCCGCCGCCGCCGACACCGCCGCCGCCGTCGGCGCCGGCTCCGAGGAGGTCTGAACCGTGGCACGGACGGAAGGACGTCTGCGGGACGTTCCGCAGGAGTGGCGCACCACCGCCTCCGAGACGCCGTTCACCGGGAACAAGACCAGCGTGCGCACCGATCGGGTGGTGATGCCGGACGGCTCCGTCGTCAGCCGCGACTACCAGGTGCACCCCGGCTCGGTGGCCGTCCTCGCGGTGGACGAGCGGGACCGGGTGCTGGTCGTCAACCAGTACCGCCACCCGGTGCGGCACAAGCTGTGGGAGATTCCCGCCGGACTGCTGGACGTCCCCGGCGAGAACCCGCTGCGCGCCGCGCAGCGCGAGTTGTACGAGGAGGCGCACGTCAAGGCCGAGGACTGGCGGGTGCTGACCGACGTCTACACCTCGCCCGGCGGCTGTGACGAGGCGCTGCGGATCTTCCTGGCCCGAGGACTCTCCGAGGCGGAGGGCGAGCGCTTCGCGGTCGCCGAGGAGGAGGCCGACATGGAGGTGACCCGGGTGCCGCTGGCCGAACTGGTCCGCGGTGTCCTCGCGGGCGACCTGCACAACAACTGCCTGGCGATCGGTGTCCTGGCGCTGACCGCCGCGCGCGCCGCCGGTCCGGAGGGGCTCCGGGCGCTGCGTCCGGCCCAGGCTCCCTGGCCCGCGCGGCCGTTCGAGGCCTGAGCGCGCTCCGGCACCCGGGCGGACGGGCCCGGGTGCCGGACGGGCCCGGTCGCGCCCCGGACACGACGGCCCGAGGCGGCACGCGCGCGGTTCCGGCCCGCCGCCTCCGGGCCGTCGTTGCCCGGAACGGGCGGCCGGGGTGAACTACCCTCGTGCCGTGACGGATCAGGCGGTGCACACCGGCGGGTCGGCCCCCGCCGCCGACGCCGTGCCCGGAACCGCCGCGACGGACGGCCCCACCGGACGGCGACGCGAGCTGGAGCGACTGCGCGCGGAGGTCGGACGCGCCGGACCGGACGTCCGCTCCGGCCGCCCGGCCCCCCGTTGCCCCGTGCTGTCGATCACGGGACGCCCCGGATCGGGGCGCACCGCCGTGGCCGAGGAACTGGTGCGGCAGGTGGCCGCCGACTATCCCGACGGAGTCCTCCGCGCCCGGCTCACCGAACCGGACGGCACCCCCGTCCCCGTCGAGCACACCGTCCGCGACCTGCTCGGCGCGCTCACCGGCCCGGTGCCCGCGGTGCCGGCCGGAGCGGGGGAGGAGGAGTTGACCGGGGCGCTGCGCGCCGCCCTGGCCGGCCGGCGCGCCCTGCTGCTCCTGGACGAGCCGGCCGACCCCGGGCGGCTGTCGAGCCTGCTGCCCGACAACCGGGAGTGTCTCGCCCTGGTGGTCTCCCGTACGCCGCCGACCGGGGTGCCGGACGTGCGCCCCTGCGCGCTCGGTGGCCTCGACACCGCCTCGGCCGTCGCGCTGCTGGACCGGTGGGCCGGGGACACCCCACGCGTCACCGTCGATCCGCGCGCCGCCGAGTCCCTGGCCGAGGCGTGCGGGGGGCGGCCCGCGGCCCTGGTCCTGGTCGGCGGCTGGCTGGCGGCCCACCCCGCCGCCTCCGTCGCCGAGGCGGCCCGGCGGTTCGAGGCCCAGCCCGACCGGCTGCCCGGTGCCGTGGAGGAGGACGACGCCGCCGACGCCGAACCGGTCGGGGACGCCGACGACGCCGCGGGGCGCTTCCCCGGGGCGGCCCCCGGCTCCGTGTCGGGCTCCTCGGGCGGTTCGGCGGGTTCCGTGCCGAGCGCCGTCCGCACCGGGGTCCCCCGCCCCCGCGCGCGCCGCACGGCGGTCGCCCGGCCGCTGGTGAGGGCGTTCCGACTGGTCCACGACTCGTTGCCGGCCACCGCGGCCCGCGCCCTGCGCCTGCTGGCCCTCGCTCCCGCCGGACTCGTCGACGCCCACACGGCCGCGGCCCTGTGCGGCTGTCCGCCGGAGAGCGCCGGGGCGACCCTGGAGGGCTTCGCACGGCTCGGACTGCTGCGCACCACCGTCACCCCGGGGCTGTACTCCGTCCCCCGTTGTCTGGCGCCGATGCTGGCGGCCGCGGCGGCGGACGGCGAGCGCCCCGCCGACCTGCGGTTGGCGCGGGCCCGGATGCTGGAGCGGCTGGTACGGCTGCTGGGGTCCTGCCGGGCGGTCGCCGAACCGCCGGGCTCGCCGGCGCGCAGGAGGGCGGAGGAGTTGCCGCGCGCGCTGCGCTTCGCCACCGCCTCCGCCGCGGCGACCTGGTTGGACACCCGGCTGCCCGCCCTGCGCGCCGCCGTCCGTACCGCCGCCCGCGACGGCGAGCTGGACACCCTCACCCGGCGGCTGGCAGCGGCCCTGGCCCGGGCCCTGACCGTCCATCGCGGTCCCGAGGCGGCCGCCCCCGAGCTGTACCGGCTCTACGAACTGCTGCTGCCCGTCACTGAGCGGCGCGGACTGCACACCGAGCGTGCCGCGGCCCTGCTCGACCTCGGCGACCTCGACGCCGACGCCTCCCGCCCCCACCGGGCCCTGGCGCGCTACCGGGCCGCGCTGGAGGCCGCCCGGGCCGACGGCGCCCGTGCCGACGGCGGACGCGGCGGCAGGCGGGGCGAGTGGGCGGAGGCGACGGCGGCGCGGGCCCTGGAGTCCCTCGGGGAGACCTACGCGCACCTGGGCGACCGGCAACGGTCGATCGACTGGTACGGACGGGCCCTGGCCCTGTGCCAGACCCGCGGCGACCTGGCGGGCGAGGCCCGGCTGCACGGCCGGATCGGCGCCGAGCACCTGCGCGCGGGCGACTGGGAGGCGGCGCTGCGGGCGCGTCGCGCCGCGGCGGCCGCCTGCCGTCGGCTGCGGGACGGGGAGGCGTACGCCCGGGCGCTGGAGGAGGTCGCGGCCGTCCAGGAGTACGCGGGCCGCGTCGAGGACGCGCTGCGCACCCGCCGCGAGGCCCGCCGGTGGGCGGGGCGCGGAGCGGGTGGGCCGGTCGGTTCGCGGACCGGACCGGTCCGTCGGATGCTGGAGGAGGGACCGGACCCCGCCGGCTGAGCCGGGAGCGAGGTGGTGCGGGACGGGGTGCGGTCCGGCCGGAGCGGCGCCGTGTCGGGCCCGGACGCGGTCGGGGACGGCGCCGGGCCGGAAGCGAACCGGAAACATACCGGAAGCGCACCGGACACCGATCGGAGTGGCCTACGAAACAGTCGGCGATCCGCGAGAAAATCAACCCTTTGCAAGGCTGGACAGGGCGAAACCCTTCATTAAACTGGCCGAGCTGCGGCTGTTCCCCTGCGTCCGGACATCTACCGATTGTGCCGGTCCGGTGGAGTATGCCCCGGTCCAATTCGCAACCCCTCAGACAAGGACCGTGATCGACGTGAAGGTCGGTATCCCCCGCGAAGTCAAGAACAACGAGTTCCGCGTGGCCATCACCCCGGCCGGTGTGCACGAGCTCGTACGCAACGGGCACCAGGTCTACGTGGAGCGGAGCGCCGGAGAGGGCTCCGCCATCCCCGATCGGGAGTACACCGAGGCCGGCGCCGTCATCCTGGACACGGCCGACGAGGTGTGGGCCGGCGCCGATCTGCTGCTGAAGGTCAAGGAGCCGATAGCCGAGGAGTACCACCGGCTGCGCAAGGACCAGACGCTGTTCACCTACCTCCACCTCGCCGCCTCCCGCGAGTGCACCGACGCGCTGCTGCGCTCGGGCACCACCGCCATCGCCTACGAGACGGTGGAGAACGCCGACCGCACCCTGCCCCTGCTGGCGCCGATGTCCGAGGTCGCGGGGCGGATCGCCCCCCAGGTCGGCGCGTACCACCTGATGCGCTCGGCCGGCGGCCGGGGCGTGCTGCCCGGCGGTGTGCCGGGCGTCGCCGCCGGCCGGGCGGTCGTCATCGGCGGTGGTGTCTCCGGGTGGAACGCCACCCAGATCGCCGTCGGCATGGGCTTCCACGTCACCCTGCTCGACAAGGACGTGCGCAAGCTGCGCGAGGCCGACCGGATCTTCGGCACCCGGGTGCGGACGATCACCTCCAACGCCTACGAGCTGGAGAAGGCCGTCCTCGACGCCGACCTGGTCATCGGCGCGGTGCTGATCCCCGGTGCCAGGGCGCCCAAGCTGGTCTCCAACGAGCTGGTGTCGCGGATGAAGCCGGGCAGCGTCCTCGTCGACATCGCGATCGACCAGGGCGGCTGCTTCGAGGACTCGCGGCCCACCACCCACGCCGAGCCGACCTTCACCGTCCACGACTCGGTCTTCTACTGCGTCGCCAACATGCCCGGCGCGGTGCCGAGCACCTCCACGCACGCGCTCACCAACGCCACGCTGCCGTACATCGTGGAGCTGGCCAACCACGGCTGGCGCGAGGCCCTGCGCCGCGATCCGGTGCTCGCCCGGGGGCTCAACGTCCACGACGGGGAGGTCGTCTACGGGCCGGTCGCCGAGGCGCACGGGCTGCCGATGCGCGATCCGGGCACGCTGATCGGTTGACGACCGGGTTGACAAGTCGTCATGGAAACAGCGGACGACCGGTCAACCGTTCACGTCAACACCATTGGTCGACATGACCACTTCGTGTCACCGCCGGCTTCCGGACGTCCCGGAGGTCGGCGGTGACCCGTGCGAGGGAGCGACGTCCCCGGTCAGCCCGACGTCAACTCGCCGCGATCGTCGCCCTTTGACCTTTTCGCGCCCCAGTTCGGGCTCCTCCTTGTGGCCGTTACGCCCTTGACAGACGGGTACTTGGCCTCCGACACATCCCGTCGTCTGCGGCGGATTGTGTTGCTGTGGACCGCCGACACGCCATAGAGTCGCCAATCATCGGCATGGTGCCACGCTGACCTGTCTAGAAGTTTCCTGGTCACCAAGGAGGTAGGACGACTTGTGAATGAGTCGACATTTACTCCCGGGGGTGGTCAACCAGGAATGCCTTCGCGGGGCCAAGGCCCCTCGGGACTCAAGGCCGTCGGCTCCGTCGCTGTCCAGACTTTCGCAGCCCACCAGAACCAGGCGAGCATGACAGCCCACCAGAGCATGGACGGCCACCACGCGAACGCCACGGCCTCCGATCACACGGGCGGCGCAACCGGCCGGCCGGACGACCACGCGGACCCCCACTACGACGAACTCCCCGAGGGGCACTTCTACGACCCCGACGCGGAGTACGAACCCGACCCCGAGTACGCGGCGACCCTCGCGCCCGACGCCGCCCGGCAGCGCCGTGAGCGCGTCGGCCCGACCGGACGTCCGCTGCCGTACTTCCCGATCCCCGGGCCGGTCACCGAGCACGGCCCGGCGAAGATCATCGCGATGTGCAACCAGAAGGGCGGGGTGGGCAAGACCACCTCGACCATCAACCTGGGCGCCGCGCTCGCCGAGTACGGCCGTCGGGTGCTGCTGGTCGACTTCGACCCGCAGGGCGCCCTCTCCGTCGGTCTCGGCGTCAACCCGATGGAGCTGGACCTGACCGTCTACAACCTGCTCATGGAGCGGGGCATGTCGGCGGACGAGGTCCTGCTGAAGACGGCGGTGGCGGGCATGGACCTGCTGCCCAGCAACATCGACCTGTCCGCCGCCGAGGTTCAGCTCGTCAGCGAGGTCGCCCGGGAGTCGACGCTCCAGCGCGCCCTGACGCCGCTGCTGCCCGACTACGACTTCATCGTCATCGACTGCCAGCCGTCCCTCGGCCTGCTCACCGTCAACGCGCTCACCGCGGCGCACAAGGTGATCGTGCCGCTGGAGTGCGAGTTCTTCGCGCTGCGCGGTGTGGCGCTGCTGACCGAGACGATCGAGAAGGTCCAGGAGCGGCTCAACCCGGAGCTGCAGCTCGACGGCATCCTGGCGACGATGTACGACTCGCGCACCGTGCACAGCCGCGAGGTGCTCGCGCGCGTCGTCGAGGCCTTCGACGACAACGTGTACCACACGGTCATCGGGCGCACGGTCCGCTTCCCGGAGACGACGGTCGCCGGAGAGCCGATCACCACCTACGCCTCCAACTCCGTCGGCGCCGCCGCCTACCGCCAGCTCGCCAGGGAGGTGCTCGCCCGGTGCCACGCCGAGTGAGTCTCCCGGCAGCAGACGAACTGTTCCGCTCCACCGGGGGGTCCCCGGTCCAACCGTCGACCCCCCAGCAGCACGACGGTGGTGACACCGCCGCCCGACCCTCCGGTGCGGGCGGGCAGGGCCTTCCGGACGAGCACGCCCCGGCGGGCGACGGCCCGGAGGGCCCGATGGAGACCACCGCGCCCCCGGCCGGCGGCGGGGCCGGCCACGGGGGCCGGGAACCCCGGCCGAAGCCGGTGCCCGGCCAGGTGCCCGGGCGAGGCGGGAAGGAGGTCGCGGAGCGACCCCCCGCCGGGGGCGCCCCCCGGAGTCAGACCACCAGGGGGCGTGCGGCGATGGGCGCCGCGCCCCGGCGCGGCCGCACCACCCGCCGTCCCAGCGGACGCGAGCGCCATGACGAGAAGATCACGGTCTACGTCTCCGCCGAGGAGTTGATGGACCTCGAACACGCCCGGCTGGTGCTCCGCGGCGAGCACGGTCTGGCCGTGGACCGCGGCCGGATCGTCCGCGAGGCGGTCGCGGTGGTCCTCGCCGACCTCGAGTCGCGCGGCGACGCGAGCATCCTGGTACGCCGCCTGCGCGGGCACTGAACCGCGGGGCGGTAGCCTGCCGGCGATGCCGACCGCCGACGAACCCGCGCCGCCCCCCCGCCGCCTCCGCCGCCCGCTGGGCCGGGGGCCGGGGGCGGCGCCGTCCGCCCCGGTCGCGCCGTCGACACCCGAACCGACGCCCGAACCGACGCCCGGGGCCGTTCCCGGGCCCGAGCCGGCCCCGGAGCCCGTCCCCACCCCGGCCCCCGCGATCCGGGAGCCGGCGGCCGAGGGCCGCGACACCGAAGGCGCCGGAGAGGCCCCGAAGCCCTCGGGCGGCGAGGAGGCGCGGGAGGCCGAGGAGAAGCCGGACGACGGCCGCTTCACGGTCGTCCTGGACAACTTCGAGGGTCCCTTCGACCTCCTCCTCCAACTGATCTCCAGGCACAAACTGGACGTCACCGAGGTGGCGCTGTCGAAGGTCACCGACGAGTTCATGGCCCACATCCACGCCATGGGCCCCGACTGGGACCTCGACCAGACCACCGAGTTCCTGGTCGTCGCCGCCACCCTGCTCGACCTCAAGGCGGCTCGGCTGCTGCCCGCCGCCGACGTGGAGGACGAGGCCGACCTCGCCCTGCTGGAGGCGCGCGACCTGCTCTTCGCCCGACTGCTGCAGTACCGCGCGTACAAGCGGGTCGCCGCGATCTTCCAGGAGCGCCTGGACACCGAGGGCCGCCGCCACCCCCGTACGGTGGGCCTGGAACCGCACCACGCCGACCTGCTGCCCGAGGTCGTCCTCGGTGTCGGCCCCGAGGGCTTCGCCCGCCTCGCCGTCAAGGCGATGCAGCCCAAACCGGAGCCGCGGCTGTACGTCGATCACATCCACGCCCCGCTGGTCAGCGTGCGCGAGCAGGCCGGGATCGTGGTGGCGCGGCTGAGGGAACTGGGCGAGGCGAGCTTCGCGGCGCTCACCGAGGACGCCCCCGACACCCTCACCGTGGTCGCCCGCTTCCTGGCCCTGCTGGAGCTGTACCGGGAACGGGCCGTCGTCCTCGACCAACCCGAGGCCCTGGGCGCCCTCACCGTGCGCTGGATCGGCGGGGAGGGGACGGAGCCGCCGGTCACCGACGAGTTCGACGCGAACGACGGCGGAGGAGACGCGAGAGGAAAGGACGGCAGCGGATGAACGCGAACCCCCCGGGCCCCACGGCTCCCCAGGACGACCCCGCGGCGCGGGACGGCGCCGGCACCGGCACGGACGAGGGCGTCGGCCCGCCCGCCGGCGCCTCCACGGTCGCCGAACTCGATCTCAAACCCGCCCTGGAAGCCGTCCTGATGGTGGTGGACGAGCCCGCCACCGAGGAACACCTGGCCAAGGTCCTCCGACGCCCCCGCCGCGCGGTCGCCGTGGCGTTGCGCGAGCTGTCCGAGGAGTACGCCCGCCAAGGCCGCGGCTTCGACCTGCGGCCGGTCGCGGGCGGCTGGCGGTTCTACACCCGCCCCGAGTACGCCGACGCCGTCGAGGGCTTCGTCCTGGACGGGCAGCAGGCCCGGCTCACCCAGGCCGCGCTGGAGACCCTGGCCGTGGTCGCGTACCGTCAACCGGTGAGCCGTTCGCGGGTCTCGGCCGTGCGCGGCGTGAACTGCGACGGGGTCATGCGCACCCTCCTCCAGCGCGGTCTGATCGAGGAGGCGGGCACGGAACCCGAGACAGGTGCGATCCTGTACAGGACGACGAACCACTTCCTGGAGCGGATGGGCCTGCGCGGCCTGGACGAGCTTCCGGAACTGGCGCCCTTCCTCCCCGAAGCGGACGCCGTCGAGGCCGAGAGCCAGGAGGGCGTGCCGTCGTTCGACGTGGACGACAACGACAGCGGCGACAGCGGCGGATCCCAGCCCTAGAGACAGTTAGACGGAAACCTTGATGCGAAGCAGCGGCAGGAACAGCAACCGGAACCACCGGGGCGCGGGCAACAGCCGCGACGACAGGCAGAAGCGCGCGGGACGCCCCCGCCCCGAGGAGCGTCGGTACGACGTGGGCACCGGCGGCAAGCCCGACCGGGCCGACCGGGCCGACCGGGCCGACCGGCCCGGCAAGCCCAAGGGACCGGCCAAGGGCCGGACCGGGACCGCGGCGGGCCCCAAGGCCGCCGGCGGCAAGGGCGGCGGCAGGAGCGGCGCCCGCGGCCGTTCCGCACCGGCGCGTCCCCGCGAGTACGACGCGCAGATCGAGGAGCGCAACCGCGCCCGGCACGGCAAGCCGCCGCTGAAGCTCCCCAAGACCTTCGGCGAGCCGGAGGGCGAGCGCCTCCAGAAGGTCCTGGCCCGCGCCGGGCTGGGCTCGCGCCGCGCCTGTGAGGAACTGGTCGACCAGCGCCGTGTGGAGGTCAACGGGAAGATCGTCGCCGAGCAGGGCCTGCGGGTGGACCCGGAGAAGGACGAGATCAAGGTCGACGGCCTGACGATCGCCACCCAGTCCTACCTGTTCTTCGCGCTCAACAAGCCCGCCGGCGTCGTCTCCTCCATGGAGGACCCCGAGGGCCGGCAGTGCCTGGGCGACTACGTGACCAACCGCGAGACGCGGCTGTTCCACGTGGGCCGGCTGGACACCGAGACCGAGGGCCTGATCCTGCTCACCAACCACGGCGAGCTGGCCCACCGGCTCACCCACCCCCGCTACGGCGTGACGAAGACCTACCTGGCCGCGATCCAGGGCCCCATCCCGCGCGACCTGGGCAAGCGGCTCAAGGAGGGCGTGCAGTTGGAGGACGGCTACGCCCGCGCCGACCACTTCAAGGTCGTGGAGAACACCGGCAAGAACTACCTCGTCGAGGTCTCCCTCCACGAGGGCCGCAAGCACATCGTCCGCCGGATGCTCGCGGAGGCCGGCTTCCCCGTGGACAAGCTGGTCCGCACCCGCTTCGGCCCCATCGCGCTCGGCGACCAGAAGTCCGGCTGGCTGCGCCGGCTGACCAACACCGAGGTCGGCATGTTGATGCGGGAGGTCGGTCTGTAGACCGCTCGCGGCCGGCACCGGGCCGGTCGCGAGCGGACCCCGACGGCCCCGGTGGGGGAAACCCCGGCCGGGGCCGTCGGCCGCCCTCCAGAATGGTCGGCATGACGACCTCCGCCACGAAGCGCCCGGCCGCCGGCGCCCTGCTCGGTCTCGCACTCGGCGACGCCCTGGGGTTCCCCACGGAATTCAACGACGTTCCCTCGATCCTGGCCAAGTGCGGCCCCTGGCGCTCGATGGAGCTGCCCCGCCCCGCCTTCGTCACCGACGACACCCAGATGACCCTCGCCCTCGCGCGCGGCCTGCGGGCGGCCCTGGAACACGGCCCGCTCACGCCCGCGCGCCTGCTGCCTCCGGTGCGCGAGGAGTACGTGGCCTGGTGGGGCTCGCCCGAGAACAACCGGGCCCCCGGGCGCACCTGCCTGGTCGCCTGCGAGCTGCTGAGCCGGCGGGAGCTCCCCTGGCAGGAGGCGAGTCAGGTCGCCTCCAAGGGGTGCGGCGCCAACATGCGCGTGGCGCCCCTCGGGCTCGTGCCCGACCTGGACGACGACCGGCGCGCCGGGGCCGCCCGACTCCAGGCGGCCCTCACCCACGGACACCCCACCGCCCTCGCCGCCGGCGACCTGACCGCCCACGCGGTGCACCTGCTGGCCCGGGGGACGGAGCCCGGCGAGCTGGTCGGCGCGTTGCGCGCGTACGCCCACGCACAGCGCACCACCTACCACGAGGAGTGGCTCGGCGACCTGTGGCGCCACGCGCACGACCCGTCCGCCGAGTCCTTCACCGCGCGCGGCTGGGACGAGTGCCTGGCCGTGCTGGACCGGCTGGACGCCGCGCTGCGCGCCCCCGATCCGGAGACCGACCCGTGCCTGGCCACGGGGGCGGGCTGGATCGCCGAGGAGGCCCTGGCCACCGGCCTGCTGTGCTTCCTCCTCTTCCCCGACGAGCCGCTGACGGCGCTGCGACGGGCCGCCTGCACCTCGGGCGACTCGGACTCCATCGCCTGTCTGGCGGGCGCGTTCGCCGGAGCCCACCTGGGCGCGGACGCCTGGCCGCGGGAGTGGGTCGAACGCGTCGAACACCGGGAAGAACTGTCGGCGTTCGGCGCCCTCTGGGACGGTCGCTGACCGTCCCCGCCGCGACGCCCGCCCCTGCCGGGCCCCGCCGGCACCCGGCGGCGGCCCGCACGGCCGTCTCGCAGAACGAGCGGCGGGCGCGAGGCCCTCCCCGGCGCCTCTACGCTGGTCAGGACGGAAGAACGGGAGCGGGCGAACCCGCGGAGGCAGGGAGCGAGCAGGTGGCGGTACGAGCGGTGCGGGGCGCCGTCCAGTTGGACCGGGACGAGGCCGACCACATGAACGAGAAGGTGGCGGAGCTGCTCACCACCGTCCTGGAACGCAACGCGCTGACGGCCGACGACCTGATCAGCGTCTGGTTCACCGCCACCCCCGACCTGCACAGCGACTTCCCGGCCGCCGCGGCCCGCAAGCTCGGCATCGTGGACGTGCCGCTGATCTGCGCACAGGAGCTGGACGTCGCCGGCGCCATGCCGCGCGTGGTCCGCGTCCTCGCCCACGTCGAGACCGACCTGCCCCGGGCCGAGATCTCCCACGTCTACCTCGGTGCCGCCGCGGCCCTGCGCAAGGACATCGCGCAGTGAGGACGGCGCTGGTCATCGGCACCGGGCTGATCGGGACGTCCATCGCGCTGGCCCTGTCCGGGCGCGGAGTGCGGGTGTACCTGGAGGACCACGACCCGACCCAGGCCCGTACCGCCGCCTCGCTGGGCGCCGGTACCGACCGCAGCCCCGAGGGACCGGTGGACCTGGCCGTGGTGGCCGTGCCGCCCGCCCACATCCCCGCCACCGTCGCCGAGGCGCAGCGCCGGGACGGTCGGGGACGCGCCCGGGGCTACCTCGACGTCGGCAGCGTCAAGGGCGGGCCGCGCCGGGAGATCGAGGCGTTGGGCTGTGACCTGAGCACCTACCTGGGCACCCATCCGATGGCCGGCCGGGAGACCTCGGGGCCGCTGGCCGCCACCGCCGATCTCTTCGAGGGACGCCCCTGGGTGCTCACCCCCACCTCCGAGACCGACACCGAGGTGCTCAACCTGGCGTTGGAGCTGGTCTCGCTGTGCCGGGCGGTGCCCGTGGTGATGGACGCCGACGCCCACGACCGGGCCGTCGCGTTGGTCTCGCACACCCCCCAGCTGCTGTCCAGCCTGGTCGCCGCCCGCCTGGAGGGCGCGGACGAGACGGCGGTGCGCCTGTGCGGGCAGGGCATCCGCGACGTGACGCGGATCGCCGCCTCCGACCCGGGCATGTGGATCGACATCCTCTCCGCCAACCCCGGGCCCGTGGCCGACGTGCTGGCCGCCGTGGCCGAGGACCTGGCGGAGACGGTCAGCTCGCTGCGCGCGCTCCAGTCCGCCGACGACGCCAAGCGCACCGACGGCGCGGCGGGCATCGAGGGCGTGCTGCGCCGCGGCAACAGCGGGCGGGCCCGGATCCCGGGCAAGCACGGTCAGGCCCCCACCGCGTACGAGACCGTCGCCGTGCTCATCAGCGACCGGCCCGGCGAGTTGGCCCGGATCTTCGCCGACGCCGGGCACGCCGGGGTCAACGTCGAGGACGTCCGCATCGAGCACGCCACCGGCCAACAGGCGGGCCACGTCCAGCTCATGGTCGAGCCGAGCGCCGCTCCCGTCCTGTCGGCGGCGCTGCGCGAGAGGGGTTGGGCCATCCGGCAGCAGTAGGGGGCGGCGGCCGGCGGTAGCCTGGTGCCGGGCGGGCGACCGCACCGGCGGTCCCCCGCGTCCGGCGTCCCGCGCGGCACTCGCCGCACGCCCGTGACGACATCCGCGTTCCGAGCAGTACGAGAAAGGTGCCCGACACCGTGGCAGCAACCTCCCGGCAGGCGTCCTCCGTGTCCCCGGACGCTCCGGCTCCCGTCATCGTCGCCATCGACGGCCCCTCCGGCACGGGCAAGTCGAGCACCTCGCGTGCCGTCGCGACGAAGCTCGGCCTGAGCTACTTGGACACCGGCGCGCAGTACCGCGCGATCACCTGGTGGATGCTCACCCACGGCGTCGACGTCGAGGACGCCGCGGCCGTGGCCGCCGTCGCCGACCGGCCCGAGATCCTCTCCGGCACCGACCCGACCGACCCCACCATCACCGTGGACGGCACCGACGCCTCCGGCCCGATCCGCACCCAGGAGGTCACCGCCGCGGTCAGCGCCGTCAGCGCGGTCCCCGAGGTGCGCGCCCGGATCACCGAACTGCAGCGCGCGATCGCCGCCGGCGCGCCCACCGGCATCGTCGTCGAGGGGCGGGACATCGGCACCACCGTCCTGCCCGACGCCGACCTGAAGATCTTCCTCACCGCCTCGCCCGAGGCCCGCGCCGCGCGCCGCGGCGGCGAGCTGAAGGGCAACGGCGACCAGGCCGTCGACCTGGACGCCACCCGCGAGGCGTTGCTGAAGCGGGACGCCGCCGACGCCGGCCGCAAGACGTCCCCGCTGAAGAAGGCGGACGACGCGGTCGAGGTGGACACCACCGAGCTCACCCTGGAGCAGGTGGTCGAGTGCGTCGTCACCCTGGTCGAAGAGAAGCAGCAGGTCAGGTGAGCGGAACGGACGGAAACGGCGCTTTTGGCCGTGACCGCGCCCCCGGCTCCCAGGCCGGCTCCGGTGCTCCGGAGGTGCCCAGCGCGCGCGGCGCCGCGGTCGGACGCCGCATCGGGCTGGCCCTGATGCACGGGCTGTGGCGGCCCAGGGTGCTGGGCGCCTGGCGGATTCCGGCCACCGGTCCGGTCATCCTCGCCGTCAACCACACCCATGCCGTGGACGGCCCGTTGCTGATGGGGACGGCGCCGCGCCCGGTGCACTTCCTGATCAAGAAGGAGGCGTTCGTCGGGCCGCTCGCTCCCTTCCTGCACGGCATCGGTCAGGTCGCCGTGGACCGGACGACGGCCGACCGCTCCGCGATCACCAGGGCGCTGGCGGTCCTGGAGCACGGCGGAGCGCTGGGGATCTTCCCCGAGGGCACCCGGGGCGAGGGCGACTTCGCCTCCCTGCGCTCGGGGCTGGCCTACTTCGCCCTGCGCTCGGGGGCGCCCGTCGTTCCCGTGGCGGTCCTGGGCACCGCGGGGACCCGGGGCCGGGCGATACCCGCGCTGCCCCCGCTGCGCAGCCGCGTCGACGTCGTCTTCGGCGAGCCCTTCGAGGCCGGCGACGGCAGCGGCAGGCGGACCAGGGCGGCACTGGACGAGGCGACGGTGCGGATCGGCAAGCGGCTGACGGCGCACCTGGCCGACGCCCGACGCACGACCGGGCGCGATTAGGCGACACTGGAACCCCGCGCCCGCGCGCCGGCCGCCGTCCGGCCCCGGCACCACGAGGGGTCGGGGCCGCGCGGCGCGCACGGAACCCGCGGGGGCCCACGCCCCGCGCGGGCCGCGGACGAGCGACGGACGCACGGACGCCGCGCACGCGGACACACCCACACACGGACACACGAGGACAGGACTTCATGAACGAGCAGGACCACGTCGGCGACGAGCACGGGCACGGTGAGCTCGGCGACGCCGAGTACGCGGAGTTCATGGAGCTCGCCGCGCAGGAGGGGTTCGACGCCGAGGACGTCGAGGGGGCGCTGAGCGAGGCCGGGCACGGCCCGCTCCCGGTGCTGGCCGTCGTCGGACGCCCCAATGTGGGCAAGTCGACCCTGGTCAACCGCTTCCTCGGCCGCCGCGAGGCCGTCGTGGAGGACCGCCCCGGTGTCACCCGGGACCGGGTCACCTACGAGGCCGAGTGGGCGGGACGCCGCTTCAAGGTGGTCGACACCGGAGGCTGGGAGCAGGACGTCCTGGGCATCGACGCCTCCGTGGCGGCCCAGGCCGAGTTCGCGATCGAGGCCGCCGACGGGGTGGTCTTCGTCGTGGACGCCACCGTCGGGGCGACCGACACCGACGAGGCCGTGGTGCGGCTGCTGCGCAAGTCGGGCAAGCCCGTGGTGCTGTGCGCCAACAAGGTGGACGGGCCCTCCGGCGAGGCCGACGCCGCCGCGCTGTGGTCGCTGGGCCTGGGCGAGCCGCATCCGGTCTCCGCCCTGCACGGCCGGGGCACCGGCGACCTGCTGGACGAGGTGCTGAAGGTGCTGCCCGAGGCCCCGCCGCAGACCTTCGGCGCCGGGATCGGCGGTCCCCGCCGCGTGGCGCTGATCGGCCGCCCGAACGTCGGCAAGTCCTCCCTGTTGAACAAGGTGGCGGGCGAGGAGCGGGTGGTCGTCGACGCGTTGGCGGGCACCACCCGCGACCCCGTCGACGAGCTGATCGAACTCGGCGGGAAGACCTGGAAGTTCGTCGACACCGCCGGTATCCGGCGCCGGGTCCACCTGACCGAGGGCGCCGACTACTACGCCTCGCTGCGGACGGCCGCCGCCCTGGAGAAGGCCGAGGTCGCGATCGTCCTCATCGACGTCAGCGAACCGATCAGCGTGCAGGACACCCGCATCATCACGATGGCGGTCGACGCCGGGCGCGCGCTGGTCCTGGCCTACAACAAGTGGGACACCCTCGACGAGGAGCGCCGTTACTACCTCGAGCGCGAGATCGAGACCGACCTCGGCCAGGTGAAGTGGGCGCCGCGGGTCAACGTCTCGGCGCGCACCGGCCGCCACGTGGAGAAGCTGGTGCCGGCCATCGAGACGGCCCTGGCGGGATGGGAGACCCGGGTGCCCACCGGGCGGCTCAACGCCTTCCTCGGCGAGCTGGTCGCCGCCCACCCGCACCCCATCAGGGGAGGGAAGCAGCCCAGGATCCTCTTCGGCACCCAGGCCGGCACCCGCCCGCCGCGCTTCGTGCTGTTCGCCTCCGGCTTCCTGGAGGCGGGGTACCGCCGCTTCATCGAGCGACGGTTGCGGGAGGAGTTCGGGTTCGAGGGGACCCCGATCCACATGTCGGTGCGGGTGCGCGAGAAGCGCGGCCGTAAGAAGTAGCGCCGGCCGTCGGACGGCGGCCGGCCGCGGCACGGTTCGCCCCGGCCCGCGCCGCGGCCGGGGTGGGCCGGGGCACGGATCGGGGCGGTGGGGACGCGCCCGGGGGAGGAGAAGGACGCCGCGGCCTCACCGGTCGTAGGAGCGGCCGTCGCGCCGGGCGGGTGGGAGGACGGCCGGGAGCGCGGCGGGGAGGAAGTCACCGCCCCGCCGCGCGCCGTTCCACTGGGCGGTCCCGGTGCCGAAGCCCGTGAACCGCAGCTCCTCCTCGCCGGTCCGGTCCCCGGGAAGGGCCCGGAACAGCCGCCTGTACTCGGCGTACAGCGAGTCGTAGATCGGAGTGGCCGAGAAGTGGCCCTGGTCCGACATGGGCTCGTGCGGGACGCGCATCCCCGGGATCCGGCCCCGGTTGAGGTGCGCGTCGTGGGTGCGGGAAGGTTCGTAAGGCTGCACGTCAGTGCCAACGATCACGCCGCCCGGCGGATGCGGGCCCGGGCGGGGGAAACGGGAGCGGGAGGAGCGTTCAGGAGGTGCCCGCCAGCGGCATGGTGGCGCCCACCAGGACACCGCTCGCCGCGGCCTTCTCCAGCGCCTCGCGGAGCAGGTCCTCGCGCGGCTGCTGGCCGATGGCGCCGACCGGGGCGGCGTAGACGCGGACGGTGTGCGTGCGGTTGGCGGCCTTGCGCCAGTCCTCGGTGACCGGGAGCGGCTGGTGCGCCCGCCACCAGGACGTCGACGGTCCGCCCGCCGGGCCCGGCTGGAGGATGGCGTGGAGCTTCCCCACGGCGAGCAGGACGGACCAGCCGGCGATCGGCAGGGGGGCCCGGTCGATGTCGTCGACCGGGGCGAAGCCCTGCTCGACCAGGAGGGTCAGGAACTCGTCCGTCGTCCCCTCGGAACCGGGCCGGGCGATCGGCGCGGTGGGTTCGACCACGAGCGCGGGGTGGAGCTGGTCGTCGACGAGGATCTGGCCGCAGGTCACCCCCAGGATCGCCTGGCGGGGCGCGGCACCGACGGGGGCCGGGGGACCGGCCTGCGTCGGGACGCCGAGGGGCGGCACGTGGACGTCGGACCGCTCGCCGGTGCCGGTGATGGTCCGCACGGCGTCCTGGAGCTGTTCCTCGGAGACCTGGACGACCTGCGACGACAGACAGTTCGCGTGCGCGAAGGCGAGCACGGCCGTCTCCTCGCCGACGAAGAGCACGGTGCTGGTGGGCTCCTGCTCCGGGTCGCCGGGGGCGCGACAGGAGGTGCAGTCGTAGCTGCCGGGGGCGTTGTCGCCGGCGAGCAGCCGGGCGGCCTCCTCCTCGCCGATCTCGGCGCGGACGGCGTCGCTGACATCGAGCATGGGGGACAAGGGTGAACTCCTGGCGTTCGGTTCCGGTTCACATGCACAACGGGGGAGCGGAGCCTCGGTCACGTGCCAGGGGGAGCGGGGTGGTGCTTCAGGAAGTGTGGAGCGGGACACGCGCCGGGTGCGTGCCACCGTCCGCCCACGGAGCCGGGGCGCGGAACCCGGTGGTCCGACAAGGGGGAGCGCGGCGTGCGGCGGGAACCCGCCGACCGGGTGGGCGCCGGGTCCGCCACCGGCGCGTTCGTGTCGGTGGGACGGTGGGCCGGGGCTAGCGTGGGACGGTGTCGCACATGCCTCTCCACCCCCCGAGCGGGGACCCGCCCGCTCCGTGCCGCGCCGCCCTCCGGGCCCCGACCGGGTGGGTGGCGGGCCGGGCGGGCGTCCGGAGACGGGCGCGGACGCGGTACGGTCCGTCGACGCCGCCGGAGGGCACCGCGCCGGCGCGTCCGATGACACGGAGACGGCCGAGGGGGAGGTCCGACAGCCCCGTGGGGACCGGGAAACGCGTCCGTGATCGGGGGCGGGGGCGGGGCTCCCCGCTCCGAAGACCCGCACCACCGGGGGCGCGGGGCGGCCGGCGCCGCCGGCGGGCGTCCCCGACGACCACGCACTGAACCCAAGGGGCGCCACCGTCCCGTCCGGTCCCCCGCGCACTCCGCCGCCGAGGCGGGGCGCGGACCCGGGACGGGACGGTGCGCGCACCGGCGAAGACGAACGGAGGACGCGCCCGAACCGCCCTGCCCGGCCCCGCCGAGCGGGCCCGGAACCACCGCGAACGCCCCGAAGGTCCACCGAGTTCCCCGAAGACGCTCACGATGGGCGAACCGTTCGGGCACGAGGTGGTCAAGGAGTCAACCGGCGGCTGCCGCCGCCGGTCCTTCCGGGTGGAGAGCGACGCCGGGAGACGCGGTGCCGGGCCCGGTGTGCCCGCGCGCTTCCGTGGAACATGGAGACGGATGCATATCTCTTTCCTGCTGCATCACGGGTACGGAATCGGTGGAACGATCCGCACCACGTTCAACCTCGCGTGCGCGCTCGCGGAGCAGCACGACGTCGAGATCGTCTCGGTGTTCCGGCACCGTGACCGTCCCGTCTTCGACCTGGCTCCCGGTGTGCGCCTGAGGCACCTGGTGGACATGCGCAAGCACAGCCCGGACTACGACGGGGAGGACCCCGAACACGCCCGCCCCTCCCGACTGTTCCCGCGCGCCGACGGCAACTACCGCAAGTACAGCGCGCTCACCGACCGCCGGATCGTCCGGCACCTGACGGAGACCGAGGCCGACGTGGTCATCGGCACCCGTCCCGGTCTCAACACGATGCTCGCCACGCGGACCCGGCCCGGCCCGGTGCGCCTGGGCCAGGAGCACCTGACGCTCGCCACCCACTCGCGCGCCCTGCGGCTGACCCTGCGCGGCGTCTATCCGCGCCTGGACGCCCTGACCACCGTCACCGAGGCCGACGCCCGCGACTACCGCCGCATGATGCGCCTGCCGGGCGTGCGGGTGCAGGCGGTGCCCAACGGGGTGCCGGCCCCCAAGGTGCCCCCCACCGACGGCACCGGCAAGTGGGTGGTGGCCGCCGGACGGCTGGCCCCGGCCAAGCGCTACGACGTGTTGCTGAGAGCCTTCGCCAAGGTCGCCGAGGAACGGCCCGACTGGCGGCTGAGGCTCTACGGCGGAGGGCGCGAGGAGGCGAAGCTGCGCGCCCTGGTGGAGGAGCTCGGCCTGTACAACCACGCGTTCCTGATGGGGCCCGCCCACCCCATCGAGGCCGAGTGGGTCAAGGGCTCGGTCGCCGCCGTCACCTCCAGCCTGGAGTCCTTCGGCATGACGATCGTGGAGGCGATGCGCTGCGGACTGCCCGTGGTGGCCACCGCCTGCCCGCACGGACCGGGCGAGATCATCGCCGACGGGGTCGACGGACGGCTGGTGCCCACCGGCGACGTCGACGCCATCGCCGGGGCCCTGCTGGAGTTGATCAACGACGACGAGGCGAGGCAGCGGATGGGACGCGCCGCCATCGTGGACGCCGCCCGCTACGACCCCTCACGGATCGGGGAGATGTACTCCTCGCTCTGCGCCGAACTCGTCGCACGCGGCGGGGGGAGTGGCGTCGGGCGACTGCGCTCGTCCCTGCACCGCACCCGAGGAGCCCTGCTCGGCGGCGCGTACGCCACCAAGGACGCCTTGGCCCGCGCCCGTCGGGGCGCCCTGAGAGGAGGAAGGACCGCATGACCGCGACCACCCGCAGATCCGCCGGCGCGCCCGACACCCCCCGGGCGACGGCGCCGTGCGCCGACTGCACGGCGGACAGCGCGGGCGGCCTCAGCTTCGACGTCACCGTCTCCGACGCCGCCGAGCGGTGGGACGCCGCCCTGCTGCTGCGCCTGCGCGGTTCGGAGCCCGAGGAGTCGGTGCGGCTGCCGTTGGTGCCGCTGTCCGACGGGTCCGACGGGTCCGGCGGGTCCGTGCTGCGCGCCACCCTGCCCAGCACGGTGCCGCTGGCCGAGGGACGCTGGGACGTGTACCTGGCGCTGGGCGAGGGGGAGCCGCAGCGTCTGCTGCCCGGATGCAACGACCTGCGCTCCCTGGTGGACCGGGTGCCGCGCACCGACCGCACCTGGCTGGGCGTGCGCATCCCGTACGCCACCAAGTACGGCAACCTCTCGGTCCGCTCGTGGCTGCGCTGGCCGCACGCCGAGGCGGGGGAGGTGTGGCCGGCCGACGGCGGCCTGACGGTGCACGGGCGGTTGTACGGGGCCGACCTCGCCCCGGACGCCCGACTGGAGGCCCGGCCCCGGGGACGCACGGAACCGGACGCCCCGGTCGTCCTCGGAACGCTCGAACCGCAAGAGGAGCGGAGCGGGGGACACGGCTTCACGGCGCGGTTGGAGTACGGGGACCTGTGCCGTGCGGCGGGGGAGGGGACGGACGACTGGGGGGTGTGGCTGCGCCCCGGCGGGGAGGCCGACCCGGTGCGCGTCGCCCGCGTCCTCGACGACATCGTCGACAAGGCGAAGGTGCTGCGCTACCCGGCGTTGGCCGTGGCCGGCGACGGAGCACGGCCGGGGGAGGAGGCCGCGGAGGACGGCGCGGACACCACGAACGCCGTGGACACCACGAACGCCGCGGACGGGAACGGGACGGTGTGGGTCCGCCCGTACTACACCGGCGCCAACGACCTGTCGCTGCGCCTGGAGCGCTCCCCGTCGACGTCCGGCTGAGGCCCGGGCCCGACGGGGCGCGCTCCCGCGGCGCCCGCGACCGTCCGGGCGCTGCGGGAGCCTTCCCCGCCGGGATGGCAGACTCGGCCGCATGCTGGAGACATCGGCACGACTGCTGCGCCTGCTCTCGCTGCTCCAGACCCAACGGGAGTGGACCGGGGCGGAATTGGCCGAGCGCCTGGAGGTGACGCCGCGGACGGTCCGCCGCGACGTGGGACGGCTGCGGACGCTGGGCTACCCGGTGCACTCCACCACCGGGACGGCCGGCGGTTACCGGCTCGGCGCGGGCGCGCGGTTGCCGCCCCTGCTCCTGGACGACGACGAGGCGGTGGCCGTCGGCGTCGGCCTGCGCACCGCCGCGGCGGGAGGCGCGGTGCGGGGCATCGAGGAGTCCTCGGTGCGGGCCCTGGCGAAACTGGAGCAGGTGCTGCCGCACCGGTTGCGGCGGAGGATGGGCGCGGTCGCCGCCTTCACCGACCCCATCGGCGGCCACCGGGGCCCGACCGTGGCGGTGGACACCATCACCGAGCTGGTGGCCGCCTGCCGCGACCACCGGCGGATCCGCTTCGCCTACCAGGGGCACGACGGGACGTCCTCGCGGCGGGACGTCGAACCCTACCGACTGGTGTACAGCGGTCGACGCTGGTACCTGGCGGCCTGGGACACCGACCGCGCCGACTGGCGCACCTTCCGTGTGGACCGCGTCGTCCTCGCCCCGCCCCACGGGCCGCGCTTCGAACCCCGCGAGCCACCCACCGACGACTGGGGCGCCTACGTCTCCGAGGGCATCTCCACCTCGGTGTACCCGGAGCGGGCCACCGTGCTGCTGCGCGTGCCGATCGAGCGGGCGGCCGAGCGGGTCACGCCCGCCACGGGGGTGCTGGAGCCGGTCGACGAGCGCTCCTGCCTGCTGCGCACCGGGGCCAACTCGTTGCAGGAGCTGGTCTTCCACCTCCTGGCGCTGGGGTTCGACTTCGAGGTGCGCTCGCCCCCCGCGCTGGTGCGCCACGTCGAGGTGCTGGCCGAACGCCTGGCGCGGGCCGCTTCGGAGGGCCGGAGCCTGCGGGGCGGGAGCTGAGGGCGGCCCGGTCGGGGAGCGGGAGGGGTCAGCTCGCGCGCGGGAGCCCGTCGGCGTCCGCCCGGCCGTCCTCGGTCCCCTCGGTTCCGGTTCCGGTCTCGACCTCTTCGGTCCTCTCGGTCTCCTCGATCTCCTCGGTCTCCGCGCGGTGACCGGAGGCCGAACCGCCGTCGATCTCGATGCCCATCGTCACGGCGTGCCGGAAGTCCGCCAGGTCCCGGCGCGCGCGGTGGGACCGGAGGCCCCGCAGGAGCCCGGACCCCGCCACGGGCGGACCCGCGGAGCGCGGCCGGCACTCCAGGACCAACAGCACGCGGGTCAGGTTCTCGGCCACCTCGTGGAAGGTCGCCGTGCCCCTGACGGTCTCCCGGGCGGCCCGGGCGCTCCAGACGACGAGGTCGTCGGTGATCCGCTCGGTGACGCGCACCTCCCGGCCGCGCGCGGGCCACAGCAGCCGCGCGGCGCGCGGTGCTCGACGGGCCCCGTCGCCCTCCAGGAACTCCAGCCACCGGTCGTACGCCTCGCGCACCGGCACACCGACGTCGACGGACTCACCGACCGTCACGGGCCGCCCCGCGCCACCGAGGCGCGTCCCCGCTCCGCCGATCCCGCGGGCTCCGGCGGACAGCAGCCGCCGAACCCGTGCCGCGGCCCGGCCGCCGACCGCCTCGGGGAGGCGAGCGGCGGCCGGGCCGCGGCGGGCGACGCCGTCAGTCACGGCGGTCGCCTCCCGCCCGGCCGCCGCGTCCGTTCCCGCCGGTGGTCTTCTTGGCGGTGCCGGCGGTCCTCCCGGCCGTACCGCCCGTCGTCTTGCGCGCGGAGGACGCCTTCCGGGACGAGGTCGTCCCGGCGGGGCCGGAGGAGGACTTCCTCGCCGGCGCCCGGCCGGAGGCGGTCTTCCCGGTGGCCTTCCCGGCGGTTTTCCCGGCGGTTTTCCCGGTGGTCTTCCCGGCGGCGCCGGCCGCCTTCGACCCACCGGGGGCCCGCCGGGAGCGGCCGGCGGCCGTACCGTTCCCGGCCCCGGCCCGGCCGGTCCCCTTCCCGCCGTCCTGGGAGCCGGCGGTGTCGGTGCCGGCCGGGGCGTCCTCGCTGCCGTCGGTGTCCGGGTCCGCGGACGCCTCCCCGTCGGCGTCGTCGTCCTTCCTCCGGAGCGCATCGCCGAGCCGTTCGCGCATCCCCTCGACCGAGGCGCCGGAGAGCGGAGAGGTCGGCGCACCGGTCGCGGCCCTGCCGACCCGCTTGGCGTTCTCGCGCAGCCTGTCGGTGGTCCCGGCGAGTCCGGGGGCCTTCTCCTTGAGCTGCTCGCCGAGTCGGGCCGGATCCACGCCCAGCCGCCTGCTCACCACCGCGCCGGCCGCGCCGAGGGGCAGTCTCAGCTTCCTCGTGCTGCCCACCACGTACCCCGTGGCAAAGGCCAGGGCCAGTGCCGACCGGTTCGTCGACCGGTTCGTCATCTCAGTACTCTCCTTGGTCTCGCCGTCGCTGCTCCTGCACGGCCTGGAGCCGGTCGAGCAGTTCGTCCTCACGGCGGTCGAACTCCTCCTCGTCGATCAGCCCTTCGTCCAGGTGCCGCGACAGCTCCCGGAGTTCGCGCTGGATCGCCGACGGGTCGTAGTACTGCCGCTCCGCCTCCGCCACCACCTGTCGCAGCACCCACCCGGCGCCGCGCAGGGGGGCGGTGGGCAACATCAGGATTCCGCCGATCAGACCCATCTCCGCCCCGCTTCCGTCAGCCGGCGGGCGACGCGACGGGCTGTTCCGCCTCGTCCTGCGCGGGCCGGTCCACGAAGCTGTACGGGGGCAGCGGACCGGTCGCCCGGATGTCCAGATGGGGGTTGTTCCGGGCCAGTTCCTCGACGGCGGCGACGAACTCCTCGGAGGCGTCGCGGTCCAGGAGGAAGGAGAGGTTCGCCAGTCGGCCGGACCCTTCCGGGCCGGGCACGCACCGCTTCGCCAGGGGCGCCAGGGCGCTCTCGATCAGGTGGGCGTCCCGTGCCTCGCGCTCGCGGACGGCGTTCGCCAGCATCTCGCCGAGCCGCAGCTTGTCCTCGTGGGAACCGCCGCCGGACGCGCGGTTGCGCTCGGCCAGGGCGCGCGCCTCGTCGTCCTCGGCCAGGACCAGGCGCAGGACCTCCTCCTCATGGTGGGCGGCCTTGACGTTGTACTCGGACCGGCCGTCGAGCTCCTCCAGCTGCCGCAGGTAGTGGGCGGCGTGGCCGGTGATGACTCCGCGCACGGCCTCCTCGTCGTCGGAGAGGCTGCCGAAGCGCAGCGGGAGGACGGGTCCCTTGGCGCCGACCTCGGTCAGCACCCGCTGGTGGGCCAGGAGGTCGCGCCGTTTGGGCCGCAGGTTCTCCGGGCAGTCGCTGACGATCGCGGCGAGGTCGCCCTCGCGTACGATCCGCACCTCGCGTGGCGGTTCGCCGACGCCGGGTGCCTTCTCGGGCAGCGCGGGGTGGTCCGAGCGCGCTATCCCGTAGACGTAGACGCTCACTCGCCCTCCTCCTTGCGGCGGGAGGCGGCGCGGCGCCTACGGGGCTCCGGCTCCTCCTCGTCCGAGCGGCCCGTGCGGAAGGCGTCGGAGATGCTCTCCGCGGCTCCGGCCAGGGCCCCCTTGGTCTTGCTGCTCGCTCCGCTCTCGGTCGCGTTCTCCAGCACCTCGGGCAGGCCGGGCGACTTCCTCGGCCCGGCCTCCAGGTCGAGGCGGTTGCACGCCTCGGCGAACCGCAGGTACGTGTCGACGCTCGCGACCACGACCCGGATGTCTATCTTCAGGATCTCGATGCCGACCAGCGAGACGCGGACGAACGCGTCGATCACCAGTCCGCGGTCCAGGATGAGCTCCAGGACGTCGTAGAGGCCGCTGCTGCCGCCGCCTCCGCCGGAACGCTGTGCGGGAACTGCCGTAGTCATCTACGGAGCACTCCTCTCGGTGTCGCGGCCGTCAGCCGCGGCGGGACGGATCGGCCCGGCCCCGCTCGTAGCGGCGGACCCGGCGGTAACCGCTGAGCCGGCCGTCGCCGTCGAGGGTCACCTCGTACGTGGCCATCAGGCTCATCGTGTCCGGAACCCGTTCGAGTTCCAGGACCTCCACCTCCAGGACCCACCCGTCCCCGGTCCGCTCGAACCGGGAGACGCCCTCGGCGTGCAGGCCCGTGAGGTCGGTGAACTCCGACCGGGCCGAGCGCAGCACCTCGCCGGGCGGGAGGGAACGGCGGCCGTCCTTCGTCGCGTCCGCGCTGTCGTCGCTTCTGTTCTCTGTCATGTCTCCTCCCGCCTCCGCATACCGCGAAAGTATTTTCGTAAACGTAGGCTTGTCCGAAGGGAATTGGGGAAGACGATCGGAATTTGTCCTCTTGGTTCCGGGCGCGGGTCGGCGCGGGACACGTCGGGAAAGCCGACGGGAGAAACGGAATTGACGGAGGGAGAGAAGTGCGCGACGGCGCGTACGCCACATACGCACGGTGGTGTGACGGTGGACACGCGCCGCGGCGTTGTGACGCGGATGTGACGGGGCCGGGACCCGGCCGGAACTTCCCCGTGCCCACCCGGCGCCGTACGGTGGCCGGTATGGCACCGGCACCCACGAACCCGCAGACGCCCGACGACGATCCCGAGGACTACGTCGGCCTCGACGCCCGCACCGCCGAACAGCGGGCCCGCGACCGCGGTTGGAGCACCGTGCGGACCCTGCCGCCGGACGCGGTCATCACCATGGAGTACCTCTTCGGACGGCTGAACTTCACCGTCGAGGACGGCGTCGTGACCCGCAGCTGGAAGGGGTGAGGGCGCGGCGGAGCGCGCCGCGGCGTCGACGCGCCCGGCCGGCGGGGCGGTGAGGGGCGCGCGCCGTTCGCCCGGACCGCCGTGCCCCCGTCACACGAACGCGCCGTCGGCGTCGGCGTCCCCCGACGCCGACGGCGCGCTCACTTCCGCGGTCCCAGCGGCGCGGTGCGCGACACCGTCCGCTCACCGTAGGGCCGCCGGCCACCGCCCGGCGCGGTGGGGGAGCGGTCCGCGCGGGCCGGGTGCCGGCCCGTGTGCGGGGGGTGGTGGCGGGGGTCCCCGGCGCGGCCGGGATGGGAGGCGGCGGTCGGCAGCGGCGCGGTCACCGGCCGGGCCTTCGGCGCCCCGGGCGAGCCCGCCACCGGAGGGACGCGGTCTCCCGCGGACCGCGGTCGCGCCGCCGGCGCCGATCGAAAGCGGTACCAGTGGCCCAGCAGGTACGCCTCGACGCGTGCCAACAGCGGCTCGAACCAGGGCAGCGCCAGCAGGATGAGCAGCCCGGACGCCCAGCCCAGCAGCACGTCGCTGACCCAGTGGGTGCCGATGTAGACGGTGGTGGCGCCCACCCCGAGCGCGAAGACCGCGGCGACGACCGACAGTTGGCGCCGCGCGCGCGGTGTGGTGGCCAGGTAGGCCAGGATGCCCCAGGTCACCACGGCGTTGGCCGTGTGACCGGAGGGGAATATGTCACCGGTCAGGAACATCTCGTTGGCGCCGACACGGTTGGCGTAGTGCGGCCCCTCCCGTCCCATGCCCAGCTTCGCCGCGCCCACGGTCACGTTCAGCAGCAGCAGGGAGATGCCCAGGGCCAGCAGCGGACGCAGGGTGCGCTGCCGCCAGGACCGCCAGCCCAGCCAGGCGGCGACCAGCACCGCGGTGGGGCCGCGCTGTCCGAGCACCACGAAGTAGTCGAGGAAGGCGTGGAGCTCCGGCCACTGCTTGTAGGGGCGGAAGAGCATGACCCGCCAGTCCAGCCGCACGAGCCGGGAGGTGGTCAGCACCGCGGCCACGACGGCGGCGTAGAAGCCCAGCGTGGTGAAGAAGAGCGCTTTGCGGGTGCCGCTCATCCCCGGTGGGGGAGTGAGCGGCCTCGCCGGCTCCTGTTCCAGGCGGGCGAAGATCCGGTCGGTACGCACTCAAACGAGATTACAGGGGGTGACCGTCGGCACCGAACCGGCCACCGGGTTCGTAATGCCTATGTGATGTGAAATGCGCTTCCCCGAAGTCGCCGGGCGTTCTCGTTTCCCTGCGTGCCGTGGATTTTCCGGCATTCCGGCCGTCGCCTTCCGGGAGAAGTCACCGGGGGAGATCTGGCGCATTTCTTTTCCTTCGGGGTCGTGCGCAGTACACCGGTCGTTAACCGGGCCCGCGCGGGCCCGGCCGAGGAGCGCGACGGGTCGGGCGAGCCGGCGGGGCAGGTCCCGACCCGGCGCCGACGTGAGGTGGGCCACGTGGGAGCCGGAGGGACTCGCGTACGCTGGCGGATCGACTCGTCCCTCCACACCGGGCCGTACGTCGCCCGCGTACCGGCACTTCCCACGGCCCCGGCGGCCTCGGCCCGGAAGGTTTCCCCAGGGACGAGCGCAACAGGAGGTGCGTACATGCCCGGGACGACCACGGCCGGAGCCACCAGGGCGGCGGACGTCCCCCGACAGAGACCGCGCCGGACGGGACCGGCCGGTCCGGCGGACGGGGACGGCCGCTTCACCGACGGCTCCGCGAACCGCTGGACCGTACTCGTCGTCCTCTGCGCCAGTCTGCTCCTCGTGGCCGTCGACGCCACGGTGCTGCACGTCGCGGTCCCCGCCGTCTCCGAGTCCCTGCGCCCCGGTGCCGTCGAACTGCTGTGGATCGTGGACGCCTACCCGCTGGTCTGCGCGTCCCTGCTGATCCTCTTCGGCACCCTCGGCGACCGGGTGGGACGGCGTCGGGTGTTGCTGGCGGGGTACGCCACCTTCGGCGTCGCCTCGGCGTTCGCCGCCTACGCCCACACCCCCCAGGTGTTGATCGTGGCCCGCGCGCTGCTCGGCGTGGGCGGCGCGATGATCATGCCCGCCACCCTGTCGATCCTGCGGCACGTCTTCCCCGACCGCCGTGAGCGGGCGCTGGCCATCGGGGTGTGGAGCGCGGTCGCGGCAGTCGGCGCCGCCGTCGGTCCACTGGTCGGCGGGGCGCTGCTGGAGCACTTCTGGTGGGGCTCGGTCTTCCTGGTCAACATTCCGCTGATGCTGCTGTGCGTCCCCCTGGGGCGGTGGCTGCTGCCGGAGTCCACCGGCGACCGGGAGGGCCCCTGGGACGTGGTGGGAGCCCTGGTGGCCGCCGCCGGGCTGTGCCTGGTGATCCTGGGCGTCAAGCGGGCGGGCGACGGCGAACCGCTGGGGCCGGGGACGTTGCTTCCCGCGCTGCTGGGCGTGGCGCTGCTGGCCCTGTTCGTGCGCCGACAGCGCCGCCGCCGCCATCCCCTGGTGGACTGCGCCGGTCTGACCCGGCCCGCCTTCGGCACCGCCGTGGCCTGCATCGTGCTGACCGTGTTGGCGCTGGTGGGCCTGGCGCTGATCGCCGCCCAGTACCTCCAACTGGTCCTCGGTCTCACCCCCCTGCAGACCGGACTGCGACTGCTGCCGCTCAGCCTCGCCGCGATCGCCGCGGGACTGGTCGGCTCCCGACTGCTGCGCCGCCTGGGGCCGCGCACCATGGTCTGTCTCGGCTTCCTGACCACCGCCGTCGCCGTGCTGGCGCTGACCGGTGTCGGGCAGCAGGACCGGCCCGCCCTGCTGGTCGGCGGCTTCGTCCTGCTGGGCTTCGGCCTGGAGACGACGCTCTTCGGCTCCTACGAGTCGATGCTCAGCGACGCCCCGGCCGATCGGGCGGGCGGCGCCGCGGCGATCGGAGAGACCGCGTACCAACTCGGCGCGGGCATCGGCATCGCGGTCCTGGGCACCGTCGTGAACGCCGCCTACGCCCCCGGGGTGCGGGCGGTGGCCGGGGTGCCCGGGGACGCCGCGGCCGACGCCGCCCACTCGCTGGGCGAGGCGTACGAGGTGGCCGGGCGGCTCGGCGGCCCGGAGGGGGAGGCGCTGCGCGCGGCGGCGAGGGAGTCCTTCGTCCACGGGCTGCACACGGCGCTGCTGGTCAGCGCGGGGCTGCTGCTGCTCGGCGCGCTGGCCGCGCTGCGGTTGCCGCGCACGATGGTTCCCCAGGAGCGGGACGGGACCCGGGGCGGCGTGCGGAACGAGGAGCGGGGGCCCGGCGCGGAGGCCCGTTCCGGCCACCGACGGGACGGCACGCCGGGGGAGGGCGCCGGACAGCCGGGGGAATCCCTCTTGTCCGGCGGTATTACCCGGCCGTAACGTCGGGCGCGACCCTCGAAGATCCCCCGCCGGAGGCCCTACCGTGTCCAGTTCCGCCCTCCCGCCGTTCGACCCCGCCGATCCGCTCGGCCTGGACGACCTGCTCGCTCCGGAGGACCTGGCGGTGCGCGACACCGTCCGCTCCTGGACCGCCGACCGGGTGCTGCCGCACATCGCCGAGTGGTACGAGAACGGGGAGCTGCCCGGCATCCGGGAGCTGGCCCGCGAGCTGGGCTCGATCGGCGCCCTGGGCATGTCCCTGGAGGGCTACGGCTGCGCGGGCGCGTCCGCCGTCCAGTACGGGCTGGCCTGCCTGGAACTGGAGGCGGCCGACTCCGGTGTCCGTTCGCTGGTCTCGGTGCAGGGCTCGCTGGCGATGTACGCCATCCACCGCTACGGATCGGAGGAGCAGAAGCGGCGGTGGCTGCCGTCGATGGCGTCCGGCGAGGTCATCGGCTGCTTCGGTCTCACCGAACCCGACCACGGCTCCGACCCGGCCGGGATGCGCACCTCCGCCCGGCGCGACGGGAGCGACTGGGTGCTCGACGGCCGCAAGATGTGGATCACCAACGGTTCGGTGGCCGGTGTGGCCGTCGTCTGGGCCCGCACCGACGAGGGGGTCAGGGGCTTCGTCGTGCCCACCGACACCCCCGGCTTCGCCGCGCCCGAGATCCGGCACAAGTGGTCCCTGCGCGCCTCGGTCACCAGCGAGCTGGTGCTGGACGGCGTACGGCTGCCCGCCGACGCGGTGCTGCCGGAGGTCACCGGGCTGCGCGGGCCGCTGAGCTGCCTCAACCACGCCCGCTACGGGATCGTGTGGGGCGCGATGGGCGCGGCCCGCTCCTGCTTCGAGGCGGCCCTGGAGTACTCCCGCACCCGCGAGCAGTTCGGCAGGCCGATCGGGGGCTTCCAGCTCACCCAGGCCAAGCTCGCCGACATGGCCGTCGAACTCCACAAGGGCGTGCTGCTCGCGCACCACCTGGGCCGGCGCATGGACGCCGGGCGGCTCCGGCCGGAGCAGGTCAGCTTCGGCAAGCTCAACAACGTGCGCGAGGCGATCGACATCTGCCGCACCGCGCGGACGATCCTGGGGGCCAACGGGATCTCGCTGGAGTACCCGGTGATGCGGCACGCCACGAACCTGGAGTCGGTGCTGACCTACGAGGGCACCGTGGAGATGCACCAGCTCGTGCTGGGCAAGGCGCTCACCGGCGTCGACGCCTTCCGGTGAGCCCCTCGCGGGCGGGGCTGCCGGGCCGGGACCGCGGGGCGGCCCCGGCCCGGCTCAGCTCTGGTTGAAGAAGCCGCCCTCGACGGCCCGGCGGTTCTCCCCGTTGATCACCCGGTAGTCCGGCGGGGTGAGCAGGAAGACGCGGTTGGCCACGCGCTCGATCGAGCCGCGCAGGCCGAAGGTCAGGCCGGCGGCGAAGTCGACGACCCGCTTGGCGTCGGCGGGCTCCATGGACGTGAGGTTGACGATCACCGGAACACCCTCGCGGAACAGCTCGCCGATGCCCCGGGCGTCCCGGAAGCCGTCGGGGGTGACCGTCGCGATCCGGGTGCCCTGCCCCTGGGCGGTCTCGGCGGTCACGCGCACCCGTGGATCGGTGACCCACGCCTCGCGGACGTCCTCGGACTCGGGCCCCTCGGTGTACTCGTCGTCGTAGTAGCGCATCTCGCTGTCGTCGACGAGGCCCAGCCACGCACTCGCCCTGCGCACCGATCCCATGGACGCCTCCTCTCACAAGCACGGTCCACCGTGTCTGGCAGCGCCTCCGCCTCGGGGCCCGCACCCCTATGGTTGTCCATGATGCTGACAACGCGCCAAACAGTTACCCGTTCCGCGCGGGATTCGTGACGGTTCTGGTGCACAAGCGGCGTGTGGCGCGACGCCGTCACGGGGTCCGGAACCGTAACCGAGGGGTGACGTCGGGCGGAACCGGACGGCCCCGCCGGACGGGTGGTCACCAAAGGCATACGGGTGAGGTGCCCGGTATCGTGGCCGCCACTCATGCGTTCGTGGTACTGGGGGGTGGTTTGTTCGGAATCCCCGGGCCTCGCCGGCGCCGCCCGGGGGAGGAACCGCGCACGGTCCGGACGGCCCACCTGTGCGGTGACCACGGGCGGTTCGGGTGGCCGCCGACCACGGCGGGCTCGTCGTCCCGGCCCTGACGGAGGCGCAGGTTTCGCGTCCGACGGGCGGTTCCGGCGGTCTGCGCCGGGTCGCTCGGACTGTGCGGACCGCTGCCCTGCCGCGGCAACCGCTCGAAGGACTCCGGTAGTTCGGGTGATTCCGGCGGTTCCGGCGGTTCCGGGCGAGAGTGCGGCGACGGGTGCGGCTGTGGTCGTGGGTGCTGCGACCGGCGCGCTGGATGTCCGGTATGTGGGTCGTCGAGTGCGCTCAGCGTTGAACTCGACCGAGACACACCCTTGCGCGTGGAGATCGAACGTGTGAATACTCCCTTCCAGCGCTTGTCAGGGACGCGTCGAACAGCGTGCTCCGTGACACTCGCGTGCCCGTGCCCCACTACACGGGTATCCCCCCATTTTCCTTCACAGGAGGAACAGCCAGTGAGGATCAAGCGCACCTCCGCTTCCCACGCTGATTCGGCCAGACGAGGCCGTGTCCGTCTCGTCGCCGCGGCTTCCGCCGTCGCCGCCGCGGCCGCCGTGGCCCTGCCGGTCTCGGCGAACGCCGCCCCCGCCCCCTCCCCCGTCGCCAAGGTGGCCATGGCCGACAAGGCCATGAAGACCGCCGACGTGGCCGGCACCGCCTGGTACACCGACCAGGAGACCAACACCCTGGTCGTCACGGTGGACAGCACGGTCAGCCAGGCCGAGATAGCCAAGATCAAGAAGACCGCCGGGGCCGGCGCGGACGCGATCCGCGTCGAGCGCACCCCGGGCACGTTCAACAAGCTGATCTCCGGCGGCGACGCCATCTACAGCGGCAGCGGACGCTGCTCGCTGGGCTTCAACGTCCGCTCCAGCAGCGGCACCGACTACTTCCTCACCGCCGGTCACTGCACCAACGGCACCTCCAGCTGGCACAACGGCTCGACCACCCTCGGGACGACGGCCGGATCCAGCTTCCCGGGCAACGACTACGGCATCGTCCGCTACACCAGCTCGGTCAGCCGTCCGGGCACCGTCGGCGGTCAGGACATCACCCGCGCGGCCAACCCGTCCGTGGGTCAGACCGTCTACCGCCGCGGCAGCACCACCGGCACCCACAGCGGCCGGGTCACCGGCCTGAACGCCACCGTCAACTACGGCGGCGGCGACATCGTCTACGGCCTCATCCAGACCAACGTCTGCGCCGAGCCCGGCGACAGCGGCGGCCCGCTGTACTACGGCTCCACCGCCTTCGGTCTGACCTCCGGCGGCTCCGGCAACTGCCGCACCGGCGGCACGACCTTCTTCCAGCCGGTCGTCGAGGCGCTGAACGCTTACGGCGTGAACGTCCACTGATCCTCCTGGCAGTCGAGCCCCCGTCCGATCCCCATGCCGGACGGGGGCTCCGCCGTGCTTCCGGCGCCCCGTGCCGTCCTGTCGGGGGGCGTGAACGGGCGCAACCCGAACCGTCACCCACTGTGACGCAACCACCACTCGACGTGTGTGATCCCGTCCGCTGAGGAAGGATGACGTGGCCGGACATTCTTCCGGAGCCGCCCCGTAACGGGCGGCCCCTTCCCCCCACGGGAGGCACAGAGGTGAAAAACCGACGGACATTCACCCGGCGCGTGGTCGTCGCGGGCGCGAGCGTGGTGGCGCTGCTCGCCGGCCCGTTCGCCCCGGCGAACGCGGACACCGCGGCCGCGCCCAGACCCCTCACCCCCACGGCCGCCACCGAACTGGCCTCGACCCTCTCCGGCGACCTCAAGGACGACATGGCGGGCGCCTACTACGACGCCGAGGGCCGCACGCTGGTGGTCAACGTCCTCAGCGAGAAGGGGGCGGCGAAGGTCCGGCAGGCCGGCGCCGAGCCCCGTCTCGTGCGCTACTCCCTGACCCAGTTGAGCGCGGCCCAGAAGGACCTGGCGGACGAGAGCGTCCCCGGCACCGCGCGCGCCGTCGACCACCGGCTCAACAAGGTCGTGGTCACGGCGGACGAGACGGTGCGGGGCACCGCCCTGGAGGAGCTGCGCGACCGGGTCGAGCGGCTGGGCGACAAGGCCGTCCTGCGGCGGGCCGAGGGCACGTTCACCCCGATGCTGGCGGGTGGCGACGCGATCTGGCGCGGCGACGGGGCGCGCTGCTCGCTGGGCTTCAACGTCACCCGCAACGGTCTGCCGTACTTCGTGACCGCGGGCCACTGCGCCTGGCTCTTCGACGGTTGGTCCGCCACCCGGCGCGGCCGGGACGTCGGCATCACCGTGGCCGGCAGCTTCCCCGGCGACGACCACGCCCTGGTGCGCTACATCCGTCCCGTCGACCACCCGAGCGAGGTGAACCTCGGGGGCGGCGCCACCCAGGACGTCAACCGGGCCGCCGACCCCCTCGTCGGGCAGCCCGTCCGGCGCAGCGGCAGCACCACGGGCGTCCACGACGGGAAGGTCGTGGCGCTGGACGTCTCCGTCACCTACCCGCAGGGCAGGGTCGACGGCCTGATCCAGACGACCGTCTGCGCCGAGCCCGGCGACAGCGGCGGCCCGCTCTTCTCCGGTGACACCGGCCACGGGCTGACCTCCGGCGGTCGGGGCGACTGCTCCTCGGGCGGCGAGACCTTCTTCCAGCCGCTGACCGAGGTGCTGGAGGAGTACGGGGCCCGGGTCGGCTGACGCCCCGACCGTCCGGGCCCACAACCGCCCGGGAGGGGGGGAGCGGCCCCGGACGGAACGCCGACGGCCCCGGCGCCGCCCAAGGAGCGGCGCCGGGGCCGTGGCGCGGTGGTGCGGTGGGCGCACGAGGCGGCGCCGGACGGCCGGCGGTCGCCGCCGAGCCCGCCGACCGCCCCGAGACGGTCAGCGGGACTCGGCGGCGACCAGTTCCGCGATCTGGACGGCGTTGAGCGCGGCGCCCTTGCGGAGGTTGTCGCCGGAGCAGAACAGGGCCAGACCGTTCTCCACGGTCTCGTCGGCGCGGATCCGGCCCACGTAGGTCGAGTCCCGACCGGCGGCCTGCTGCGGGGTGGGGATGTCGGACAGGGCCACACCGGGCGCGTCCGCCAGCAGCTCCGCGGCCCGGCGCGGGCTGATCGGGCGCTCGAAGCGGGCGTTGATCTGGAGCGAGTGGCCGGTGAAGACCGGCACCCGCACGCAGGTGCCCGAGACCTTCAGCTCCGGAATGTCGAGGATCTTGCGGCTCTCGTTGCGGAGCTTCTGCTCCTCGTCGGTCTCGTTCAGGCCGTCGTCGACGACGGAGCCCGCCATCGGCAGCACGTTGAAGGCGATGGGACGCGCGTACTTGTTCGGCTCGGGGAACTCCACGGCCGCGCCGTCGAAGGTCAGCCGGGTGGCGTCGCCCTCGACGGCCTTGCGGACCTGCTCGTCCAGCTCGGCGACGCCGGCCAGACCACTGCCGGAGACCGCCTGGTAGGTGGAGACGACCAGACCGGTCAGCCCCGCCTCCTCGTGCAGCGGACGCAGCACCGGCATCGCGGCCATGGTGGTGCAGTTCGGGTTGGCGATGATGCCCTTGGGGCGCTCGGCGGCGGCCCGCGGGTTCACCTCGGAGACCACCAGCGGGACCTCGGGGTCCAGCCGCCAGGCCGAGGAGTTGTCGATGACGACCGCCCCGTCGGCGGCGACCTTCGGAGCCAGCGCCTTGGAGGTCGAGCCACCCGCCGAGAACAGTACGATGTCCAGCCCCGTGTAGTCGGCCGTGGTGGCGTCCTCGACGGTGACCTCCTCGCCCTTCCAGGGCAGCGTCCGACCGGCCGAGCGCGCCGAGGCGAACAGTCGCAGCCGCTCCACCGGGAAGTCGCGCTCGGCCAGGATCTCGCGCATCACTCCACCGACCTGGCCGGTGGCTCCGACGATGCCGATTCTCATGGGGCTCCTTCGTCTCGTGTCCGTCTCGTGTGCGTCTCGTGCGTGTCCCGCTGGGTCGGCCTTCTACCCTGCCACTGTCGGGTACGCGGGGGCCAATCCCTTTGGCGTACGTCACACCGTCCGAACACGGGCGGGCACGGCCGCGCGATGGGCGGACGACGGCGGTGGCGGCCGCCGAAGGCGACCGCCACCTTTCCCGGGAAGCCGTCCGGGAGTCGTGTTCGCGCCGGCGCGGACGCGTCGGCGCGAGCCCGTCAGTGCGGGCAGTTGCCGCGGAACTCCTCGATCTGGAGGCTCGGCCGCGGCAGCGGGCACAGGAACTGCTCGTAGCGGGTGTCGTCGTCCACGAAGCGCTTCAACCAGGAGATGCTGTACTTCGCGATCTCGGTGTCGGGGGTGTTCGGCGCGAAGTGCGTCGCGTTGTTCAGCTCCATGTACGCCCGGTCCGTGGAGGAGGGCAGGCTCTCGTAGAACGGCTCGGCGTGGGAGCGCACCGAGGCGACGCTGTCCGACTCGGCGCCGATGATGAACGTCGGCACGGTGATCTCGCGCCAGGTCTTGTCCAGGTTCCAGGGGGTGAGCGGGATCGCCGCCTTCAGCGAGGGCCGGTCCTTGGCGGCCTCCAGGCTGCCGCCGCCGCCCATGGAGTGGCCCATGACCGCCAGTCTGTCGCTGTCGATCCGACCGCGGACCGAGCTGCGCTGGGTGAGGTAGTCCAGCGCGGCCAGCAGTTGGTCGCCGCGGCTGGCGGGCTGGTCCATCCGGGTGTTGGTGTCGATGGTGAAGACCACGAAGCCCTGCGAGGCCAGGCGGGGGCCGTACCAGGACATGCTGGACTGGTCGGCGGTGAAGCCGGGGGCGATCGCCACGGCGCCGAAGGTGCCGTCGCCGGTGGTGGTCGGGTAGTAGATCGTCCCGCCGCCGAAACCGGAGACCACCAGGGAGGAGACCCTGGTCTCCGAGACCGCGTAGGGGCCGCGGACGGCCTCGATGCTGCGCTCGGTCGGGTCCGGGCCGCGCTCGTAGGGGTTGTCCGCCGCGGCCCGGACGGCGGTGGGGGCGGCCTGGGCGTCCTGCGCGGCCTGGGCGGTGGGCAGGGCCGCGCCCGCGGTGCCGAGGGCCAGGGCCAGGGACAGGGCCAGCTTCGTCGCGCGGCGCGGGCGGGCGCGCCGGCCCGCGGCCGAGGCGGCGTCGTGCTGCTGCGGCTCCATGAGGGTGTCCTCCCGTGTGTAGGGGGTCGGTGCCTTGTGGGGGGTCGAACAGGCGCCATCGTGGAGTCGGAAGGGTGAACTCCGCATCGGTGAAATCACCGGTCTCCGGGGTCCGCCCGGAGGCGCGTTCGGGGGCCGGCGCCGCCGGACCGTTGACGTACCGGTCGGTATGCCGTGAGGATGAGCAAGCGCTTAGTCGTGGCCCGCGAAGGAGAACCCGTGCCCCCTGAGAACGCTCCCGTGACCGATCCGGACGAGCTGCGCCGCCGCACCCGCGCGCTGCTCGACGCGCACGACCCGACCGGCACCGACCGGCTCGACTTCCTGCGCGCCCGCTACGACGCCGGGCTCGCCTGGGTGCACTTCCCCCACGGCCACGGCGGACTCGGCGCCCCGCGCGCCCTCCAGGCCGTCGTCGACACCGAGCTGGCCGCGGCCGGCGCCCCCGACAACGACCCCGGGCGCAACGGCATCGGCCTGGGCATGGCCGCGCCCACGATCCTGCGATACGGCACCGAGGAGCAGAAGGAGCGCTTCCTGCGCCCCCTGTGGACCGGCGAGGAGGTGTGGTGCCAGCTCTTCAGCGAGCCCGGCGCCGGTTCCGACCTGGCCGCGCTCGCCACCCGCGCGGTGCGCGACGGCGACACCTGGGTGGTCGACGGCCAGAAGGTGTGGACCTCCAGCGCCCACAACGCCCGTTGGGCCATCCTGATCGCCCGCACCGACCCCGACCTCCCCAAGCACCGCGGCATCACCTACTTCGTCTGCGACATGACCGACCCCGGGGTCGAGGTGCGGCCGCTGCGCCAGATCACCGGCGAGGCGGAGTTCAACGAGGTCTTCCTCACCGGCGTCCGCGTCCCCGACGCCCACCGCCTGGGCGGAGTGGGGGAGGGCTGGAAGATCGCCCAGACCACCCTCAACAACGAGCGCGTCGCCATCGGCGGACAGCGCGCGCCGCGCGAGGCCGGCATGGTCGGCAAGGTCGCGACCACCTGGCGCGAGCGCCCCGAACTGCGCACCCACGGACTCCACCGGCGGCTGCTGTCCGGCTGGGTGGGCGCCGAGGTCGCCCGGCTCACCGGCGAGCGGCTGCGCCAGCAGCTCACCGCCGGTCACCCCGGCCCCGAGGGCGCGGGCACGAAGCTCGCCTTCGCCCGACTGGCGCAGGAGCTCAGCGGGCTGGAGGTCGAGCTGCTGGGCGAGGAGGGCCTGTCCTACGACGACTGGAGCATGCGCCGCCCGGAGACCGTGGACTTCACCGGCCGGGAGGCGGGCTACCGCTACCTGCGTGCCAAGGGCAACTCCATCGAGGGCGGCACCTCGGAGATCCTGCGCAACATCATCGCCGAGCGGGTCCTGGGACTGCCCGCCGAGGCCCGCACCGACAAGGACGTCCCCTGGAAGGAGCTCGCCCGATGACCGACCTGCTGTACTCGGAGATCGAGGAGGAGCTGCGCTCCAGCGTCCGCGCGCTGCTGGCCGACCGCAGTCCGCACCAGGCCGTCCTGGCCCGCTGCGAGACGGCCGAGCCGTACGACCGGAAGCTGTGGCGGACCCTGGCCCGGGACCTGGGCGCCGCCTCCCTGGCGGTGCCGGAGGAGACGGGGGGAGCGGGGGCCTCGGTGCGCGAGGTCGCCGTGGTGCTGGAGGAACTGGGCCGCGCCGCCGCGCCCACCCCCTACCTGGGCAGTTCCGTGCTGGCCGGCACCGCCCTGCTCGCCCTGTCCGGCGACGAGGGGGCGGACGAACTGCTGGCCGCCCTCGCCTCCGGCGAGCGCACCGCCACCCTGGCGGTGCCCCTGTCCACGGCGCCCGGCACGCCCCGCGGCGCCGGGTTCCCGGCCGCCGTGCGGGCCGACAGCGCGGGCACGCTGACCGGCACGGTCACCTCCGTCGCGGACGTGGGGACCGCCGACGTGCTGCTGGTCCCCGCGGAGGGCCGGGACGGGCCGGGGCTCTACGCCGTCGAGATCAGCGCCGCGGCCCTGACCGTCGCTCCGCGCACCTCGCTCGACCTCACCCGACCGCTGTTCGACATCGCCCTCACCGGCACCGCCGCCCGACGCCTGGCCGGGCCCGACCGGGCTCCGGCGGCGCTGGAGCGCGCCGTGCTCACCGGCGCCGGACTGCTCGCCTCCGAACAGCTCGGCCTCGCCGAGTGGTGTCTGGAGAGCACGGTCGCGTACCTGCGGGAGCGGCGCCAGTTCGGGCGGACGCTCGGTTCCTTCCAGGCGCTCAAGCACCGGCTGGCCGACCTCTGGCTGGACGTGGTGGGGGCGCGGGCCGCCGCCCGGTACGCGGCCGGAACCCTCGCCGACGGCGACCCGGACGCCCCGGTGGCCGTCGCGGTGGCCGCCTCCCACTGCGGGGACCTGGCGGTGCGGGCGGCCGAGGAGTGCGTCCAACTGCACGGCGGCATCGGGATGACCTGGGAGCACCCGGCGCACCTGTACCTCAAGCGCGCCAAGGCCGACCAGATCGCGCTGGGCACCCCGGACCGCCACCGCACCGCGCTCGCCGGGCTGGTGGACCTGCCGGAGCCGGCGCCGACGGCCTGAGCGGAGCCGGGCCCGGGGCCTCGGAGGCCGCGGGGGCGAGGGCGGAGTTCCGTCCTCGCCCCCGCGGCGCTCCGTCGGGCTCCCTCCGGGGCGCGTCCCCTTCTTCCACGGCCTCGGCCACGGCCCGGCGAGGTTCCGGCCGTCGCCCTCCGACAGCCCCCTTGAGGTCCCAACACGGCGCAGTGGTCGGTGCGATGATCCTCCGTCATGGGAATGTTCCGGAAGGACGGACGGCACAGCGAGGTCGTCGACGTCCACCTCATCCTGCGGCGCGGCGACGAGGTGCTGCTCGCACGCCGGGCGAACACCGGCTACGCCGACGGGCTGTTGCACGCTCCGTCCGGGCACGTCGAGGACGGCGAGGACGTGCGGGAGGCGATGCTGCGGGAGACGGAGGAGGAGATCGGGCTGCGGCTGGAGCCGGAGGAGTTGAGGGTCGCTCTGGTGATGCAGCACCGCTCTCCGACGGGCGAACCCCGGACGGGGTGGTTCTTCGAGGCGTGGTCGGGGGAGGGGCGCGAGCCGGTCAACGCCGAGCCCCACAAGTGCTCGGAGCTGGGCTGGTACCCGCTGGAGGCGCCACCGGACGACATGGTGGCGTACTGCCGGGCGGGGCTGGACGCCTACCGGGCCGGTGAGCGCTTCGTGCTGCACTGGCACCGGCCCGGGGACTCCGTCGCCCACGACCCGGCCGCGCCCTCCCGGGCCGTGTTCCTGGGATCGACGGCCCGGGACTGACGGGGCGCGGGGGCGGACGGAGCACGGGCCACTCGGCCGGCGCGGGATCCCGGCGGCGGTACGGGGTCAGGAGCGGAGCAGCAGGGTCGCGCCGGCCACCACGAGGCCGAGCGCCACGGCGGCGGCTCCGTGGGAGAGCCGGTGGGAGCGCAGCACGGGCAGGGCGCGGTCGACGGCCCAGCGCCCCGGGCCGGAGAGGGCGAGCGCGGCGGCGCCGGCGGCGAGGAGGAGTTCGTACTCCACTCCCTGGGGCGAGAAGAAGCCGCCGCCCCACTTCACCGCCACCGCGTTGACCATCGTTCCCAGTACCGCCGCCCCGGCCAGCGGGGTGAGCAGCCCGAGCGCGAGCCCGAGGCCGCCCAGGGTCTCGGTGAGGGCCGCCACCAGGGCGAACGCCTCCGGGGAGGGGTAGCCCAGCGAGGCGAAGAACATCCCGGTCCCCTCGATGCCTCCGCCGTCGAACCAGCCGAAGAGCTTCTGCGTGCCGTGCACGGCCATCGTCAGGCCGAGGGCCAGCCGCAGCACCAGGAGCCCGGCGTCGTGGGCGGGCGGGGACGGCGGGATGCCGTCGGGGCCGGCGGCGGTGTCGGTGTGGGGGAGCGTGCCGGCGGGGGCGGTCATGGGGCCTCCTGGTCCAGGTGATTCAAATTCGAACTACTCGGTCGTGGTGAGCGTACAACTCGGTTCGAATTTGAACAACCGCGTAGGATGGAGCCATGAACGAGCCCCGATGGCTGGACGAGCTGGAGATGGCGGCCTGGCAGGGCTTCCTGGAGGCCGGCCACCGCGTCGCCCGGCGGCTGGAACAGCAGCTCAAGGACGACGCGGGCCTGTCCCACCCGCAGTACGAAATCCTGGTCCACCTCTCCTCCGTCCCGGGCGGCGAGCTCCGCATGACCGAGCTGGCCGACCGGCTGATCACCTCCAAGAGCGGCCTCACCTACCAGGTCGGCCAGTTGGAGCGGCGCGGACTGGTGCGGCGCCGGGCGTGTCCCACCGACGTCCGCGGTGTCTTCGCCGCCCTCACCGAGGAGGGCCGCGCGCTGCTGCGCGCCGCCGCGCCCGGTCACGTGGCGGCGGTGCGCGAGACGCTCGTCGACGTCCTCGACCGCGACCAGCTCGCCGTGCTCGCCGAGGCGCTCGGCGAGGTCGGCCGCCGGCTGCGCCGCGCCTGACCGGTTCCGGAGCGCGCGGCACCGATCCGGCGGGAGCGCCGCCCGGCGGCCCGGCCGTCCGCCCCGTGCCCCCGCGCCGGGCGCGGCCGGTGCCACAATCGGGACGCACCCCGCCGCCCGCACCGCCGCAGGAGACCACGTGCCGCTGAGCCTCGTCATCGACCCCGACGCCCCCACCGCCCCCTACGAGCAGGTGTACGCGCAGATCGCCGAACAGGCCCGCGGCGGAACGCTCCCGGCCGGCCACCGACTGCCGACCGTGCGGGCCCTCGCCGGGGAGCTGGGGCTGGCGGTCAACACGGTGGCCAAGGCCTACCGCGCGCTGGAGTCCGACGGGGTGATCGAGACCCGGGGCCGGCACGGCACCTTCGTCGCCGCCGCCGGGGACGCGGCCGCACGGGAGGCCGCCGCGGCGGCGCGGGCGTACGCCCAGCGGGCCCGCCGGCTGGGCCTGGACCGGGCCGCCGCGCTGACCGCCGTCGAGGAGGCGTTGAAGGTCGCCTACGGCCGCGACGGCTGACCGCCTCCCGACGCGCCGCCGGCCCCCGACAGCCGCGCCCTCGCCTCCATCAGGGCGAAGCCCAACAGGTTCAGGCCGCGCCAACGCGCCGGATCGCCCGCGCGTTCGTCGTCCGCCGTCATTCCGATGCCCCAGGTCCGATCCAGCGGACTGGCCTCCACCAGGACGCGCTCCCCCGTGGCCAGGAGGTACGCGCGCAGCTCGTCGTGCTGTCCGAACTTGTGGACGTTGCCGTCGACCACGATCCCGAAACGGTGCCGCGCCCAGACCTCCTCGTCGAAGCCGCGCACCGTGCGGCCCGCCGCCTTGGCCGCCCCCGGCTCCGTGCCGGCGAGCACCGCCCGCTCGGCCTCCGCGTCGCCGAACAGCCGTGCCTTGGCGGCCATCATCCAGTGCTCGGCGGTGGCGTACACGACCCCGTCCACGGCGAACGGCGCCGGCCACCACTGGCTGAGGAACCACGGGCCGACGGCGGCGCCGTGCCGAGGGCGATGGCCCCAGAAGTACACGGGGCGGAGCCGTTCGCCGCGCGCCCGGCGTTCCACCAACGCGGCCACCCGGTCGTCCGGCGCCCCCTCGCTCGTCACGCTCCGTCACTCCGTCCGTGTTCCCGTGGTGGCGCGGCGCCCGCGCACGACATCCCCATGATCGGCGGGCCGGTTTCCGCGCGCATCCGGTTTTCCGCCTCCCGACGGGCCGTCCGGTGCCCGCCCCCGGGGCGCTTCCGTACCGGTTCCGTCACGATGCCCGGTGACCGGCCCCGAGCCGGTCGCCGGGCGGCCGGCGGAACGCCTCCGTCTCGTACGGTGTTCGTCAACCCCCTTGCGGGGAAGGTGAATCGAGTGACCGGAATACCCGTGGGTCACGGTCGGGAGATAGGGTTACCCTGCCCGGGCCGGGAGCCCTCGTTTGGGTGGGGAGTGTCATGGAACAGATAACGGTGCGCAGCAGGGCGAGGATCCCTGCGATCCAGTGCGGGAGCGGCGCGGCCGGCGCTCGCCTCGACCGGCACCTGAGCGTGCTGGCCGGGCCGGCCGTCTCCCGGGACGACACCGCGGAGGCGATGACGCTGATGCGCGAGCTGACCACGCGTGACAGGACGCACCCCCGGACGGAGAACCGGGGCGCGCGGGTCTCGCTGTTCGCACCGCTGCGCCGGCTGCGGCGCTCCCTCTTCGGCGGACACGCCTGACGGCCGCGTTCCGGCCGACACCCCCCGCGACCGCTCCACCGAGGGCCGGGCGAGGCCGCCCGGCCCTCCGGCGTGCCCGGACACCGGTCGGCAGGGCCGGGGGAGGGGAGCCGCCCGTCCCGCCCGGGGCGGCGCCGCCGGTTCACAGCAGCGCGAGCTGTCCCTCCGGGCCCTCCTCGCGGTGGTCCAGGACGGACGCCGGACGGCGCGCGCCCGGCGGCACCGGGAGCACTCCGGCCCCGCGCAACTCGTCGGTGCCGACCGACGGCCCCCGCGCCAGCCGTTCGGCGAGCTCCGCCCGTGGGCCCCGGAGCCGGTCGACGAGGGTGAGCACGGTGATCAGCTCCAGCAGCTCCGAGGTCCACTCCCGCGGCCATTTCCTCGGGCGCACCGCCTCCAAGGTGCCGGGCTCGGCGGGGGCCGTGCGCCGCTCGAACCACTCCTCCACCACCCGTACCCCGCCCGCCTCGAACTCCCAGGCGCCGCGTTCCACGGGCGCTATCCGGCCCTCTCCCACCCACAGGGCCTCCTCCTCGGCGTCGTGGCGCAGCCACCCCGGCGCGGGTCGTTCGGGCAGCGTGGCCCGTACGTAGGGGCGGCGCCCGCCGGGCAGGCGCGGGCGGGAGCCGTCGCCGCAGCGGGCGCCCCGGGTGTGGACCCACAGCACCCGGCGGCCCAACTCCACCCCGTCGCGCCACACCCGCGGGTCCGCGGTGAGCGGCACGGCGAGTCCGGCGGGGCCCGGACGCACCGCCGCGGCGGTCCAGGCCAGGAGGTCCTCGGCCTCCACCGGCGTGCCCAGCCGGCGGGCCAGGTGCTCCCGCAGCCCCGGGGCGAGGTTGGGTTCGCGGCCGCCGGGGCGCCGGTAGAGGGGGCGTATCCGGCCCGGCCGGCCCGTGGGGGAGTGCCCGTCGGGCAGCAGGGCGGTGAAGGAGGGCTCCGGGGCGGGGGACCGGGGCGCGGGGCCGGGCTCCACCAGGTGGATCTGGTGCTCGTCCCAGACCCGCCACAGCTCCGGGCGGGCGGCGTCGATGAGGCGGTGGTCCGGTATGAGCCACTGGTGGTCGTGGAGGGAGTGGAGCACCCGCACCGGTTCGGGGCACGGTCCGTCCTCCCGTTCCAGACGGACGGTGGCGGCGGTGCTCCCGGCCGGCCCGGGAAGCCGGGGGACGGGGGTGCGCGGGGTGCGGGCGCGGGTCGGGCCGAACAGCGCCTCGCGCTCCTTCGCCCCGGCCCGCAGCAGCGCGTTCCAGCGGGCTCGCAGGGACGCCGCGTCGGGGGCCATCACCCAGGCGCGGCCCAGTCGCAGCGGCCGCACCGACCAGGGCATCAGGTCGTCCAGCGCGAGTGCTCCGCCGTCCACCGCGTCACGTCCTCCTCCGCCCCGGCCGCGGTCGGCTCCGGAGCCGACCGCGCGGTCCCTTCCGCCGCCGCGGTCCCCGTCGTCCACCACACCGCTCACCGTCCGCATGCTACGGAATCCGCGCGGCACGGGGCCGGGCCGACGGTGGATCAGTCCGCCTCCACGGTCACGGAGAAGGAGAAGCGGTCGCCGCGGTAGTGGATGCGGGCGACGTCCACCACCCGGCCGTCCTCGTCGTAGCTGACGCCGGTGTAGTGCAGGATCGGGCTGAGCAGCGGCACGTCGAGCAGCTCCGCGGTCTCCGGGTCGGCGAGCCGGGCCTGGACGGTGTCGGTGATGCGGCTGATCCGCACCCCCACCGCGTCGCGCAGCACCTTCGTCATCGGCCAGCGGACCAGGTCCTCCAGGTCGATGCGGTCGGCGATCTCCGGCAGGACCAGGTTCTCCACCCAGTTGGTCGGCTCGCCGCTCCCCCGGTCCCGGCGCAGCCGTCGGTAGGAGACGGCCTCGGGACGGTCGGGGAAGTACTCGGCCAGATCCCCCGGTACGGACTGGGTGCCGTGGCCCAGCAGTTCGGTCTCCTCGCCCGACTGCTGGGCCACGATGGCGTCCACCGAGCCGAGCAGCCGCACCGGGGACCCGCTGCGGGCGCTGGGCTCGATGAAGGTGCCGCGTCTGCGGTGTCGGGTGATCAGCCCTTCGTTCTCCAGCTCCTTGAGCGCCTGCCGCATGGTCAGGACGCTGACGCCGTAGTGCTCGGCGAGTCGCTCCTCGGTCGGCAGGCGCAGGGGCGCGTCGGGGGAGCGGCCGAGTATCGAGGCCCGCAGCGACTGCGAGACCTGGTACCACAGCGGCAGCTTGCGGTTGAGCGCGAGCGAGTCGGGAGCGAAGGTGGTCACGGCGACTTCCGAGGACGGCCAGGCCGGCGGCCTGTGGCGGTACGGCGGTACGGGCGGCGACGCGGGATCGGCGGACGTTCACGGTACGCGCCACGGTCCGGCCCGGCGCGTCACGACCCGAAGTGGCGCTCCAGACCCTGCCACACCTCGTCGTAGTCGCGCTGCAGATGACCGGCGTCGCGCGCTCGCGCGGTGAGCGTCACCGGCCAGCGGGTCTCGAACATGAAGGCCAGGCCGTCGTCCACCTTCTGCGGAACCAGTTCGGCCGCGCTCGCCCGCTCGAACGTCTCCCGGTCCGGTCCGTGCGCCGACATCATGTTGTGCAGCGAGCCGCCACCGGGCACGAAGCCCCCCGGGCCGGCCGTCTTGGCGTCGTAGGCGCCCTCGATCAGGCCCATGTACTCGCTCATCACGTTGCGGTGGAAGTAGGGCGGTCGGAAGGTGTCCTCGCCGACCAGCCAGCGCGGGGCGAAGACCACGAAGTCCACGTTCGCCAGGCCCGGGGTGTCGGTCGGCGAGGTGAGGACGGTGAAGATCGACGGATCGGGGTGGTCGTAGCTGATGCTGCCGATCACGTTGAAGCGACGCAGGTCGTAGACGTAGGGCACCAGGTTGCCGTGCCAGGCGACGACGTCCAGCGGCGAGTGGTCCCAGGTGGCCGTCCACAGGGCGCCGCAGAACTTGTTGACCACCTCCACCGGGCCCTCGACGTCCTCGTACGCCGCGGTGGGCGCGAGGAAGTCCCGCGGGTTGGCCAGGCCGTTGGCGCCGATGGGACCGAGGTCGGGGAGGGTGAGGGGACGACCGTGGTTCTCGCACACGTAGCCGCGCACCACCGGGTCCAGCGGCTCGACGCGGAAGCGCACCCCGCGCGGGATCAGCGCGATGTGGCCCGGTTCGGCGCGCAGCGGTCCGAACTCGGTGCGCAGCAGCAGCCCGCCGCGCTCGGGGACGATCAGCAGCTCGCCGTCGGAGTCGCCGAACACCCGCCGCTCCATGGGGGCGTTGGCGGCGTAGAGGTGGATGGACACGCCCTCGCGCCGGGCGGCGTCGCCGTTGCCGCCCAGGGTCCACAGGCCGTCGAGGAAGTCGGTGCCGGGGGCGGGGTCGGGCAGCGGGTCCCAGCGGAACCGGTTGGGGTCGGGCTCGGTCTCGGTGAAGGGGGCGCCGCGCAGGGCGGCCCCGGTGGTGGCGTCCGCGCGGACGAAGCGCGGGTGGGCGGCCGAGGGGCGGATGCGGTACAGCCAGGAGCGGCGGTTGTGGGCGCGCGGCTCGGTGAAGGCGGTTCCGCTGAGCTGCTCGGCGTAGAGGCCCAGGGGAGCGCGCTGGGGGGAGTTCCGGCCGACCGGGAGCGCTCCCGGAACGGCTTCGCTCGCGTGCTCGTTCCCGAAGCCGGAGGAGTACGCCAGTCCTTCGGCGGCCTTCCGCGCCTGCTCGAAACCGCTTGTGGTGCCACTCATCGCAACGCTCCCGGTGCTCAGGGTTTCCTGTTGGAAACCATAGGAATCAGGGGGGTGCACGTCAACGGCGAGGGTGTGACGGGCGTGCCGCCGTTTCGGCTCCCGCCTCTGGGCAGGACGAGGGTGCCGGGGCTAAGGTGCGCTTACCGTCTGGTCGGTATGGCGTGGCCGCCGGTGCCGTCCTACTCACCGGACACCGCCTGCGAGGGGGATCGATGTCGGAGAGCGTCAGCACGGCCACGGGCACGGGCACGGGAGCGGCCGGTATGGGCCCGGGGGACGGCGAGCGCACCCGCGCGGCCCTGCGGATCTGTCCGCTGTGCGAGGCCACCTGCGGTCTGACCGTCACCGTCGCCGCGGTCGGGGACGGTCAGGAGCGGATCACCGCCGCGCGCGGCGACCGCGACGACGTCTTCAGCCGGGGCTACGTCTGTCCCAAGGGTGCCCTCTTCGGGGAACTGGACGGCGACCCCCACCGACTCGCCCGTCCCCTGGTCCGCCGCGACGGCGCGCTGCGGGAGGCGAGTTGGGAGGAGGCGTTCGCCGCGGTCGCCGAAGGGCTCGGCGGCGTCCTGGCGGCCGGCGACCCCCGGGCGGTGGCCCTCTTCCTGGGCAACCCCAACGTCCACACCGTCGCCGGAGCCCTCTATCCCCCCTTGCTGATCAAGGCGCTGCGCACTCCCAACCTCTTCACCGCCTCCACCCTCGACCAGATGCCCAAGCACGTCTCCTGCGGGCTGCTGTACGGCGATCCGTCGGCCATCCCCGTGCCCGATCCGGACCGCGCCGACCACCTGTTGGTCGTCGGCGCCAACCCGGTGGAGTCCAACGGGAGCCTGTGCACCGCGCCCGACTTCCCCGGCCGGCTGCGGGCGTTGCGGAAACGCGGCGGCACCCTCACCGTGGTCGACCCGCGCCGCACCCGCACCGCGCGCCTGGCCGACCGGCACGTGGCGGTGCGCCCCGGCGGCGACGCCCTGCTGCTGATGGCGATGGTCCAGGTCCTCTTCGCGGAGGACCTGGTCGACCCCGGCGCGGCCGCGCCGCACCTGAGCGGGGTGGAGGACGTGGCGCGGCTCGCCGCGGACTTCACCCCCGAGGCCGTCGCCGACGCGTGCGGCGTCGAGCCCGATGTCGTCCGCGCCCTCGCCCGCGAGCTGGCCGCCGCCGAGCGCGCCGCGGTCTACGGACGGATCGGCAGCACGGCGGTGGAGTTCGGCACCCTGACCAGTTGGCTGGTCGACGTCCTCAACGCCCTCACCGGCAACCTCGACCGGGCCGGCGGCGTGCTGTTCCCGTTGTCGGCCACCGCCCGCGCGCCCCGGCCCCCCGCTGCGGGCCGGGGCTTCGTCACCGGCCGCCGGCACAGCCGGGTGAGCGGGTACCCGGAGGTCAAGGGGGAGTTTCCGGCCGCCGCGCTGGCCGAGGAGATCGACACCCCGGGCGAGGGACGGGTCCGCGCGCTGGTCTGCGTCGCCGGCAACCCCGTGCTCTCCGCCCCGAACGGCGACCGACTCGAACGGGCGCTGGCCGGTCTGGACTTCATGGTGAGCGTCGATCCCTACCTCAACGAGACCTCCCGCCACGCCCACGTCGTGCTGCCGCCGCCCCGGCCCTCCCGCAGCCCGCACTTCGACTTCTCCCTCAACGGCCTGGCCGTCCGCAACCAGGTGCGCCTCACCCGTCCCGTGATCCCCCTCGGCGAGGGGGAGATGGGCGAGGGCGAGATCCTGGCCCGACTGGTGCTGTGCGCCTCCGGCGCGCCGGGCGGGGACCCGAGCTCCGTCGACGCCGCGGTGATCGAGCGCACCCTGGCCGCCGCCGTCGCCGACTCCCGCTCCCCGGTCCACGGCCGCGAACCGGCGGAGTTGGCGGGCCTGTTGACCGGCGAGGACGGGGTCGAACGCCGGTTGGACCTGATGCTGCGCCTGGGCCCCTACGGCGACGGCTTCGGCGCGAACCCCGACGGGCTCACCCTGGCCCGGCTGCTGACGCACCCGCACGGCGTCGATCTCGGCCCGCTGCGGCCCCGGCTGCCCGAGGTGCTGCGCACCCCCTCCGGCACCGTGGAGCTGTGCCCGGAGCCGATCGTCGCCGACGTCTCCCGACTGCGTCGCTCCCTGGCGGAGCGTCGGGGGCCCGCCGGGGCGCCGGTGCTCGTCGGCCGACGCCACCTGCGTTCCAACAACAGTTGGATGCACAACATCCCCGGACTGCGGGGCGGCGGCAACCGCTGCACCCTCCACGTGCATCCCGACGACGCCGCCCGGCTGGGTCTGTTCGAGGGCGGCCTCGCCCGCGTGGTCGGCGCCGGAGGGGAGGTGGAGGTGCCGGTGGAGGTGACCGACGCGGTGCTGCCCGGGGTCGTCAGCCTGCCGCACGGCTGGGGCCACGACCGTCCCGGCACCCGGACGCCGGTGGCCGCCGCCGACCCCGGCGTCAACGTCAACCAACTGCTGGACGGCCGGCTGCTCGACCCGCTCTCCGGGACGGCCGTGCTCAACGGCTTCCCGGTGGAGGTGATGCCCGCCGGCGCGCCGGCGGGCCCTTCGGGAGGGGCGGCGCGGCCCCACGTGACCCACGGCACGCGGCGTCCTGCTGACACCTCAAACTAGCGCCGCTAGTTTAGAGTCATGCAGGCACACAACGGCATGTACATCGACGGGGAGTGGCGTCCCGCCGCGAGCGACGGGACCATCGAGGTCGTCAACCCGGCCACCGAAGAGATCATCGGCACCGTGCCGGCGGGCACCGCCGAGGACGTCGACGCGGCCGTGCGCGCCGCCCGCGCGGCCCTGCCCGGCTGGGCCGCCACACCACCCGCCGACCGCGCGGCGCGGATCGGCGCCCTCCACGACGCGCTGGCCGCCCGGCGCGAGACGATCGCGGCCACCGTCACCGCGGAGCTGGGCGCCCCCGTCTCCTTCGCGCGGGCCGTCCACGCGGACCTGCCCGTCACGGTCGCCGGGACGTATGCCCGGCTCGCCGCCGAGCACCCCTTCGAGGAGGAGCTGGGCACCTCCCGGGTGCTGCACGAGCCGGTGGGCGTGGTGGGCGCCGTCACGCCCTGGAACTACCCGCTGCACCAGATCGTCGCCAAGGTCGCCCCGGCGCTCGCCGCCGGCTGCACCGTGGTCCTCAAGCCCGCCGAGGACACCCCGCTGGTGGCGCGGCTCTTCGCCGAGGCCGTGGCCGAGGCGGGGCTGCCCGCCGGGACGTTCAACCTCGTCACCGGACTCGGCCCGGTCGCCGGCCAGGCGCTGGTCGAGCACGCGGGCGTGGACATGGTCTCCTTCACCGGCTCCACCGCCGTCGGCCGCCGCGTCGGCGCCATCGTGGGCGGCGCGGTCAAGCGGGTCGCCCTGGAACTGGGCGGCAAGTCCGCCAACGTCCTCCTGCCCGGCGCCGACCTGGTGAAGGCCGTGAAGATCGGGGTGGGCAACGTGATGGCCAACTCCGGCCAGACGTGCAGCGCCTGGACCCGGATGCTGGTCCACGCCGACGTCTACGACGAGGCCGTGGAGATCGCCGCGGCGGCCGCCGCCAAGTACGCCCCCGGGGACCCCACCGACCCCGCCACCCGCCTGGGGCCGGTGGTCAACGCGGGGCAGCGGGAGCGCGTCACCGGCTACATCCGCACCGGCGTCGAGGAGGGCGCCACCCTCGTCGCGGGCGGCCCCGAGGCGCCCGAGGGCGTGGAGCGCGGCTACTACGTGCGGCCCACCGTGCTGGCCGGTGTCACACCGGAGATGACCGTCGCCCGGGAGGAGATCTTCGGCCCCGTGCTGAGCGTCATGCGGTACGAGGACACCGAGGAGGCGGTGCGCATCGCCAACGACTCCGAGTACGGTCTGGCCGGCGCCGTGTGGGCGGCGGACGACGAGGAGGCCGTGGCCTTCGCGCGCCGCCTGGAGACCGGCCAGGTGGACATCAACGGCGGCCGCTTCAACCCGCTGGCGCCCTTCGGCGGGTACAAGAGGTCCGGTGTGGGGCGCGAACTGGGGCCGCACGGTCTGGCCGAGTACCTCCAGACCAAGTCCCTGCAGCTCTGAGCGGTCCAGAGCAGTTCCCGGCAGTCCAGAACGGTCCAGAGCAGTCCAGAACAGTCCAGAACAGTTCAGAGCAGTTCGGAGCAGTTCGGAGCAGTTCCGATCAGGCCCCGCGAGAAGCCGCACGTCCGCCGAGGACACGAGAGGAAACGCCACGTGGTCCGCGCCGTAGTCCTGCCCGCCGTCCATGCCCCACTGGAGATCGGGGAGATCGACCTGCCGGAGCCCGGCCCCGGCCGGGTGAGGATCCGCCTCACCGCCGCCGGGGTCTGCCACTCCGATCTGTCGCTGTCCAACGGCACCCTGCGCCAGCCCGTACCCGCCGTCCTCGGCCACGAGGGCTCGGGCACCGTGACCGCCGTGGGAGAGGGCGTGACCTCCGTCTCGCCGGGGCAGCGGGTCGTCCTCAACTGGGCGCCCTCCTGCGGGAGCTGCCACTTCTGCGCGAGGCTGGGCGAGCCCTGGCTGTGCACCGAGGCCAACGCGGCCGGCGGCGTCCCCTACGCCCGCGCCGCCGACGGCCGCGACCTGTACCCGGGGCTGGGCACGGCCGCGTTCGCCCAGGAGACGGTCGTCGCCGAGCGCGGCGTGCTGCCGCTGCCCGCCGGCGTGCCGCCGGCCGACGCGGCCCTGCTGGGCTGCGCGGTCCTGACCGGCTACGGGGCGGTCAACCACAGCGTCCGCCTGCGCGAGGGCGAGTCGCTGGCCGTCTTCGGCGTCGGCGGGGTCGGCCTGGCGGTGATCCAGTCGGCGCGGATCGCGGGCGCGGACCGGATCGTCGCCGTGGACGTCTCCCCGCAGAAGGAGGAGTTGGCGCGTCGCGCCGGGGCCACCGACTTCCTGATCGCCTCCGACACCACCGCCAAGGAGGTCCGCGGGATCACCGGTGGCCTGGGCGCCGACGCCGCCATCGAGTGCGTGGGGCGCGCGGAGACCATCCGGGCGGCCTGGTCCTCCACCCGGCGTGGCGGCCGCACTTCGGTCGTCGGCATCGGCGGCAAGGACACGCGGGTCTCCTTCTCACCGCTGGAGATCTTCCACTTCGCCCGGACCCTGTCCGGCTGCGTCTACGGCGACTGCGACCCCGTCCGCGATCTGCCGGTGCTCGCCGAGCACGTCCGCTCCGGCGCGCTGGACCTGGGCACGCTGGTCACCGACCGGATCGGCCTGGACGAGGTGCCGGCGGCCTTCGAGGCCATGCTCGCCGGGCGCGGCGGCCGGGCGCTGGTGATGTTCGACGAGGAGTGAGGAAGCGCGAGGGGGCGTGAGGAGGTGCGATGGGGCTTGCGCCCCCTCGGGGGGTGCCGGTCGGCGCCCGGCGGCTCAGGCGTCCGGGGCGTCCCGGGCCGTCCCGGCGTCCCCCGCGGGGAACCGCAGCGCGAGCCCGTCGACGAGGGCGCGCAGGCCCGTCTCGAACGCTCCCTCGTCGACCCGCTGTTGGTGTTCGGCCAGCAGGTGGGCCTGGTCCAGGTGGGGGTAGTCCCGTTCGTAGAGCGCGGCGTCGTCGACGAAGCCGCGGGCGAAGGAGCCCAGCGCCGAACCGGCCACGAAGTACCGCATCATCGCGCCGATGCGGGTGGCCTGGGCACGGGACCAACCGGCGTCGAGCATCGCGCCGTAGACGGCGTCGGCCATCCGCAGTTGGCTCGGACGGCGGCCGGGGCCCTGGGCCAGGTGCGGAACGATGTTCGGGTGGGCGGCGAGCGCCGCCCGGTAGGAGCGGGCCCACGCCACCAGCGCCGCGCGCCAGTCGGTGCCGTCGTCGAACATCGACAGGTCGACGTCGGCGCACACGGCGTCGGCGACCGCGTCCAGGATCTCGTCCTTGGTGCGGAAGTGGTTGTACAGGGACGGGCCGCTGACGCCCAGTTCGGCGGCGAGCCGGCGGGTGGAGACCGCCGGCAGGCCCTCGGCGTCCACCAGGGCGAGGGCCGCCGCCACGATCCGCTCGCGGCTGAGCAGGGGGGTGCGCGGGCGTGCCACGGATCACATCCTCGATGTCTCGTACGGGGTCTACGACTCGGTAACTAGCGGTGCTAGTTTAATGGGCATGGATCTGGAGCTGTCGGAGGAGCAGGTCGCCGTACGGCGGCTGGCCAAGGAGTTCGTCGACCGCGAGATCGTCCCGCACGCGGCCGAGTGGGACCGCGTCGAGAGCGTCGACCGGTCGGTGGTGCGGTCCCTGGGCGATCTGGGGTTCCTGGGGTTGACGATCCCGGAGGAGTACGGCGGCTGTGGCGGCGACCACCTGGCGTACTGCCTGGTCACCGAGGAGCTGGGGCGCGGCGACTCCGCCGTGCGCGGCATCCTCTCCGTCTCCCTCGGCCTGGTCGCCAAGTCGATCGCGGCCTGGGGGAGCGAGGAGCAGAAGAACCACTGGCTGCCCCGGCTCTGCTCCGGCGAGGCGATCGGCTGCTTCGGCCTCACCGAGCCGGGCACCGGCTCCGACGCCGCCCACCTCGCCACCCGCGCTCGCCGCGACGGCGACGACTGGGTGATCGACGGCACCAAGATGTTCATCACCAACGGCACCTGGGCCGACGTGGTGCTCCTCTTCGCCCGCACGGGTCCCGAGCCCGGCCACCAGGGCGTCACCGCCTTCCTCGTCCCCACCGACACCCCCGGCCTGACCCGCCGGGAGATCCACGGCAAGCTCGGCCTGCGGGGGCAGGCCACCGCCGAACTGGTGCTCGACGGCGTCCGCGTCCCGGACGGCTGCCGGATCGCCCCCGAGGGCAAGGGATTCTCCGTCGCCATGTCCGCCCTTGCCAAGGGCCGCATGTCGGTGGCGGCCGGCTGCGTCGGCATCGCACAGGCGGCGCTGGACGCGGCGGTGGCCTACGCGGGCGAGCGCGAGCAGTTCGGCAAGACCATCGCCCACCACCAGCTCGTCCAGGAGCTGATCAGCGACATCGCCGTGGACGTCGACGCCGCCCGGCTGCTGACCTGGCGGGTGGCCGACCACATCGACCGGGGCCTGCCCTTCGCCACCGAGTCCTCCGTCGCCAAGCTCTACGCCTCCGAGGCCGCCGTACGGGCCGCCAACAACGCACTCCAGGTCTTCGGCGGCTACGGCTACATCGACGAGTACCCGGTCGGCAAGCTGCTGCGCGACGCGCGGGTGATGACGCTGTACGAGGGCACCAGTCAGATCCACAAGCTGCTCGTCGGTCGCTCGCTGACCGGGGTGTCCGCCTTCTGAGGCCCGACCGCCTCCCCGTCGTCCCCGGAGACGTTCCCTAAGCGGCTGCTCAGCGACGCCGGACCGTCGATGTATCGTGTTCGCCCGGTCGATCCATACGGGGCGAGGTGCGCATGACGGCGGAGACGGAGCCCGGGGCCGCGGGCGGGCCCGGGGACGGCGCGGCGGCGAACGGCGCGGCCGGTGCCGGGAGCACGAAGGACACGGAGGGCGCGGAGGGCGCGGTCGGGGCGACCGGCGCCGCCGACGCGAACGGCGCGGACGGTGCGGCCGACGCGGACGACTCCTGGGGCGGGGTCGAGCCCGACGCGGCCCGACGGCTGCTGCTGGCGGCGGTCGAGGCGTTCGCCGAACGGGGCTTCCACGCCACCACCACCCGCGACATCGCCTCGCGCGCCGGGATGAGCCCCGCCGCGCTCTACATCCACTACCGGACCAAGGAGGAACTCCTCTACCAGATCAGCCGGGTCGGCCACGAGCGGTCGGTGCGCATCCTCACCGAGGCCGCCGACAGCGCCACCGGGTCCGCCGGACGGCTGGCCGCCGCCGTGCACGCCTTCGTGCGCTGGCACGCCGAGCGCCACACCACGGCCCGGGTGGTGCAGTACGAGCTGAACGCGCTGGCCGAGGAGCACTACACCGAGATCGTCGCCCTCCGCAGGCGCAGTGAGGAGATCCTGCGCGGCATCCTGGCGGACGGGGTGGCCGCCGGGGAGTTCACCGTCGCCGACATCCGGGGCACCGCCCTGGCGGTGCTCTCGCTCTGCATCGACGTCGCCCGCTGGTTCCGCTCGGGAGGCTCGCGCACCCCCGAGCAGATCGGCGCGCTCTACGCCGACCTGGTGCTGAGGATGGTCGGTGCCCGCACCGAGGCCCCGGCCACGGGGCCCACCGCCCCGGCCGGCACCCCCGAGCGGGGGGACGACCGGCCGGAGCGGTAGGTCCCACGACCGGGGCCGGGGACCGTCACAGGTAGTAGCGGACGACGCTCTCCGCCACGCACACCGGCTTCTGTCCACCCTCGCGTTCGACCGTCACCACCGTCGTGAGCTGGGCGCACTCCTCCGACACCTCGGTCACCTCGGTGATCCGCGCGCCGGCGCGCACCCGCGAGCCGACCGGCAGGGGGGCGGGGAAACGGACCTTGTTGACGCCGTAGTTGATGCCCATGCGCACGCCCTCGACCCGGATCAACTGCGGCACGAGCACCGGCAGCAGCGAGAGCGTCAGGTAGCCGTGCGCGATGGTGGTGCCGAACGGGCCGGCGGCGGCCTTCTCGGGGTCGACGTGGATCCACTGGTGGTCGCCGGTGGCGTCCGCGAACAGGTCGATCCGCTTCTGGTCCACCTCCAGCCAGTCACTGGTGCCCAATTCCTCGCCGACCGCCGCCCGCAGTTCCTCGACCGACGTGAAAACCCTGGGCTCCGCCATGGACGTTCGCCTCCCCAACCGTGGTGTTCTTGGTCCGATCTACGACTAAGCGCTTGCTCAGGATGCTGGGGAGCTCCGAACATGTCAACGGCGGCCCACCGGGTGGGCCGCCGTCGGCGCGTGGGAGCGGGGGCCACCGTGGCGGCGCCCGCCCCCGCGCGTCCTCTCGTCGTCCGCGCGCACGTCGTCCCCGTGCGCGCGGACGTGTTCGTTCCGTGTGTCCTCGTGTCCCTGTGTCCTCGTGTCCCTGTGCTCTCGGTGTCCTGCCCCTTCGGAGCCTCCCGTCGTGCCCCACCGGCTCCACCGGCCCCCGCGGGCCCGCGGACCGTTCAGTGGGTCACGGGCACCTTCCCGACCGGACGGCGCTCGGCCGTCGCCTGCCGGATGCCGTGCATCGCCTGCGCCGCGCACCGCGCCTCGCGTGCCTCCGCCTCTCGGACCAGGCGGCGCAGCACCTCCGCCAGCGGGGCGGGCGGTGCGGCCTCGGGGTCCTCGACGGGCAGCAGCATGCGACCGCCCCAGCAGCGACGGTGCCAGTCGTCGTGGCCCGGCGGCTGCCGGATGCCGTCGTACTTCTGCTGTCTGCGCCGCCGCGCGAAGTCACGCTCGTACGCCAGCCAGACCTCCCGGGCCTCCTCCAACTCCTCCAGCGCGGAGACCAGTCGCTCCGGGTCGGGGGAACGGTCGTCGGGGGAGATGCCCGCCCGGGCGCACAGGTGGTGCCAGGTGGCACGGTGCCCGTACGGCGCGAAGCGCTCCAGGCACTTGCGCAACGCCTGTCGGCGCTGGGAGGGATCTCTGTCAGGATCACGGACCTGTTCGGCCAGGGCATTGAAACCGGCCAACGCGTACCACCTCCGACGGAGTCGCCGATCGTCATCGTTGGGACGTACCGGACCCTCTGTGGGATCCGTGTGCCCCGGAATCTTCCCAAGCCACATACCGACTGGTTAGTCTGTTCGGATTCGGCGGGCGGGTCGCCGGAAGGCCGCCGACGCGGCGCGGGACGAGTCGAGGAGCGGGCATGGCGGACATGCGGGGCACGACGGTCGTGGTGACCGGAGCCGGTGGCGGCATCGGAGCGGCCCTCGCCCGCGCCTTCGCCGCGCGCGGCGCCCGGGTCGCCGTCAACGACCTCGACGCCGACCGCGCGCGGACGGTCGCCGAGGAGGTCGGAGGCGTCGCCGTTCCCGGCGACGCCTCGCAGATCGTCCCCGCCGCCCGCCGGGCGCTCGGCGGCACGATCGACGTCTTCTGCGCCAACGCCGGCATCGCCCCCTCCGGCGGCCCCGAGGCCGCCGACGACGTCTGGGAGGCGGCCTGGGACGTCAACGTGATGGCCCACGTCCGCGCCGCCCGTGAGCTGCTGCCCGAGTGGCTGGAGCGCGGTCGGGGCCGGTTCGTCGCCACCGTCTCGGCCGCCGGGATGCTGACCATGGTCGGCTCCGCGCCCTACAGCGTCTCCAAGCACGCCGCCCTCGCCTTCGCCGAGTGGCTGTCGGTCACCTACCGGCACCGCGGCATCGACGTCCACGCCGTCTGCCCGCAGGGCGTGCGCACCGACATGCTCGCCTCCGCCTCCACCGCCGGCGAACTGGTGTTGGAGCCGACGGCCATCGAGCCGGAGGACGTCGCCCGGGCCGTGCTGGAGGCGGTCGACGCGGGGCGCTTCCTGGTCCTCCCGCACCCCGAGGTCGGTCGCTACGCCGTGGCGCGGGCCTCCGACACCGACAAGTGGATCGCCGGCATGAATCATGTGCAGCGGAAGCTGGAGACAATCCAGCGGGACCAGTAGGTCCGGCACGGCCACGAGGACCAGGAGGAAGCGCCATGACGAGCCCGGCGACCCAGCGGCGGGACACCACCGAGCAGCCGGTCCCGCAGCGGCTGCTGGCCGCCGCCACCCGGCTGTTCGCCGACCGCGGCTACGACCGCACCTCGGTGCAGGAGATCGTGGAGGCGGCGGGCGTCACCAAGGGCGCCCTCTACCACTACTTCGGCTCCAAGGACGACCTGCTCCACGAGATCTACGGCCGGGTGCTGCGGCTCCAGCAGGAGCGGCTGGACGCCTTCGCGGACGCCGACGCCCCCGTGGAGCGGCGACTGCGCGACGCGGCCGCCGACGTCGTCGTCACCACCATCGAGAACCTCGACGACGCGTCGATCTTCTTCCGTTCGATGCACCAGCTCGGCGAGGAGAAGCAGAAGCAGGTCAGGGCCGAGAGGCGCCGCTACCACGAGCGGTTCCGCGCCCTGATCGAGGAGGGGCAGAAGGCGGGGGTGTTCTCCACCGCCACCCCGGCCGACCTGGTGGTGGACTACCACTTCGGCTCCGTCCACCACCTCAGCACCTGGTACCGGCCCGGCGGTCGCATGACCCCGCGGGAGGTCGCCGACCACCTGGCGGACCTGCTGCTGCGAGCCCTGCGGCCGTAGGGCCCCGCGGGCCCGGTGCCCCGAACCACCCGACGAACACGACGGAACGACCAGGGCGGAGGTCCCGGTGAAGGCATGGCGCGTCCACGGCAATGGCGAACCGCGCGAGGTGATGCGGCTGGAGGAGGTCCCGGACCCCGAGCCCGGCCCCGGCCGCCTCCTGCTGCGGGTGAGGGCGGCGAACGTCAACTTCCCCGACGCGCTGCTGTGCCGCGGCCACTACCAGGTACGGCCCCCGCTGCCCTTCACCCCCGGCGTGGAGCTGTGCGGCGAGGTGGTGGCGGCCGGTGAGGGCACCGCCACCGCCACCGGCACCCGCGTCATCGCCCAGCCCGACCTGCCCCACGGTGCCTTCGCCGAACTGGTGGCGGTCGACGAGGCCCGCTGTGCCCCCGCCCCCGGGGCGCTGGACGACGCCGAGGCCGCCGCCCTCCACATCGGCTACCAGACCGGCTGGTTCGGCCTCCACCGCCGTGCCCGCCTCCAGGCCGGCGAGACCCTGCTGGTCCACGCCGCCGCGGGGGGAGTGGGCAGCGCCGCCGTCCAGCTCGGCAAGGCGGCGGGCGCGAAGGTGATCGGCGTCGTCGGCGGCCCGGCGAAGGCCGCCACGGCCCGGGAGCTGGGCTGCGACGCGGTGATCGACCGGCGCGCGGTCGACGGTGCCAAGGGCCTGGCCGAGGCGGTCAAGGAGGCCACCGACGGGCACGGCGCGGACGTGGTCTACGACCCCGTCGGCGGCGACGCGTACACCGCCTCCACCAAGTGCGTCGCCTTCGAGGGCCGGATCGTGGTCGTCGGCTTCGCCGGCGGCACCATCCCCAGCCCCGGCCTCAACCACGCCCTGGTGAAGAACTACGCCATCCTCGGCCTCCACTGGGGCCTGTACAACACCCACGACCCGGCCGCCGTCCGCGCCTGCCACGAGGAGCTGACCAAGCTCGCCGAACAGGGCGCGATCAAGCCCCTGGTGAGCGAGCGGGTGCCGATGGAGGGCGCGGCGGACGCCGTCCAGCGCGTCGCCGACGGCACCACCACCGGCCGCGTCGTCATCCACCCCTGAGCCCCTCCGGCCCACCGGCCGACGCCGTGTGTCCCCGGACTCCGGACCGCCCAGCGGTTCGGGGACACACGGCACCGGCGAGCCGGAGGACGGCCGAGCGCTTGAGCCGAAGCGCGACAGTTGTCACATAGGCAGGCCTGTTGTCACCTGCGAGGTACAGCGCCGGAAGGTCGTCTCAACTCTTGACGGCCTCTGCGATCTGCTGGGCGGCCTGGCCGGGCGTGATGTGCGTGGTGTCCACGACCTCGGCCTCGGCGTGCAGCCACGTGCGGGCTGCCTCGGCGTAGGGCTCAAGGTACTGGAGACGGAACGGGGAGTTGGGGCCGAGAACGGTGTCGCCCGCGATGCGCGCACGGAGGGTGTCCTGGTCGGCGTGGAGGACGAAGTGCCGGACCGGAATGGCGTGCTGGGCAAGACCCGAGCCGATCTCGCGCCAGTACCGCTCGACCAGGACGGTCATGGGCATCACCAAGGTTCCGCCGGTGTAGTCGAGGACGCGTCGGGCGGTCTCGACCACGAGCGGCCGCCATGGCGGCCAGTGCTGGAAGTTGTCCGTCGCGGGCAGTCCTGGCGTGATGTCCATGAGTGTCTCGCCGACTTTCTCGGCGTCGAACACCCGTGAGTCCGGGATGAGCTGCTGCACGAGTGTGCTGGTCGTCGTCTTGCCCGCGCCGTGGGTGCCGTTGAGCCATACGATCATGGACTTGACGTTAGCGTCGTGCGGGCCGCAGGTACGGGCAGAGGAGAAGATCCGGGCAGAGAACCGCAGGTTCTCGGTCTTTGCTTCTGGTGACAGAAGGACCGCTGATTGAGCGTGTGTGACGAGTCGGATACCTCGACTGTGACAACCGGGACGCTTCGTCCGGTCCCTTTTCCTGGTTCGTCCGATCCTGCTGGTGACAGCTAACGCGCTTCGGCCCGACTACCTCGGGTGGCGAGTCCGTCGCCGGCCGTGCGTGCAGCTCGACGTCGTAGCGGACGCCGTTGTAGGCGAGCTTCTGCCGTTGCAGACCCTCGGGTGCGAACCCCGCCGCGCGGGCCACGCGGCAGGAGGCCGGGTTGTCGGTGCGGTGCCCCAACTCGAGGCGGAACAGGCCGAGGTCGGTGAAGCACCAGTCGGCCGGCGCCCGGCAGCCGTGGGCCGCCACGCCCCTGCCACGGGCGGCGGCGGTGGTCCAGTAGGAGACCCATCCGGTGCCGTGCTGCGTGTTGACGCCGCCGACCGCGACACCGCCCAGAGCCGTGTCGCTGCCGTCGGCGACTGCGAAGCCGTAGGCCACTCCACGGTGCCACTGGTCCCGCCGCCGCCGGAGCCACTGCTCGGCCTCCGCTGCCGTGGTGACGGGCGTGTCGGCCTGCCGCTCCATCACCGGTTCCGCGAACGCCTCCGGTACGGCGGAGATGCCGGACAGCGCCCACGGGCGCAGGCACAACCCGGCCGGTAGCCACAGTCGATCACGCATTCCCCGGATTCTCCCGCCGGACCGGGCGAGGCGGCAACGCCGTCAGTCCCGGGAGGCGCCCTCGGGCCACAGCACCCGGACGGGGACGCCGGTGCGGCGGGCGTAGGCCACCACATCCGCCGTGCCGCCGTAGCCGCGCGCCGGTTTCCCGTCCCAGACGGCGAACAGCCGGTCGACCAGGCGGACAAGGACCTCGCTGCCTGCTTGGTGGGCGTGGGAGCCGGACTCGACCAGCCCGGTGCGGTGCACCTCGACCGCGTTCTCCAGCAGGCCGTCGTACGTCGGGTGGTGCCACTCGGGCAGATCGTCGCGGTATTGCTCAGCGGGCAGGACGGCCTCGACACGCCCGCCATGGTCGAGCACATACTCGGCGAACCACGCGTCCGGTCCGTCCGCCAGGCAAGACACCCCTACCAGCTCACCCGGCGGGTACTGCCGCACCTCTGCCTCCAGCATGGCCCGCACCCGCTCGGCGACCGGCTCGGGCAGCCCGCGGTGCCCGGTGATTCCCACGCGCATGGGTCTCCTTCGCAGGATGCGGCTTCAGCGCAGGTAGGTGCGCTGCCACTCGGTGATGGACATGCCTTCCGCCGCTTCGGCGAGTGCCTGCGCGGAGGGCGTCTTCAGCTTCGCCCGGGTGGTGTCCACCCACTCCCGGGCGTTGGTATAGCCCTGTTCCAGGTACTCCAGCCCCTGAATCACGCATTCCAGCTTGTCGGCGTCGTGCGCGACGAGCACTCTTTCCCCGCCTTTCGGCGCATGGGCCGTTGTCCCGTGCACCGCCGGCATCGCGCCCGGTATTCCTGTATGTGATGGGAAGGGGCGGATACGGCATCAGAGTATGTTCCAGCGCAGCCGGGTGTCCGATGCCCGCAATCCCACGATGCGGCGTTCCACCTCCGCCAGGGAACCGGGGGTGTGGGCCGCCTTGCGGGCGTTGGTGGTGATCATCCTCAATTCACGGATGTCACGCAGGACCGGATAACCGGACCAGCCCGTGACGTCGTAGCCATAGGACCGGGCGAACCGCTCGTAGTGTTCGGTGCCGTGGCCGAAGCGGCGGCAGTGGATCTCGATGGTCGTCAGGTCCCACTCCGGCTGACCCCAGGCCACGGTGTCCCAGTCGCACAGCACGGCGCGATCGCCGTCGTACAGGGCGTTGCGGTGCTGAGGGTCACCTTGGAGAACGGCCTCGGGCAGTTCGTACATGAGGTCGGTGAGTTGCTTCTCCAACCTGTCCACACACCGGGAGAGGAAGCGGACCGACTCCTGAGGCAGCGAGGTGATCGCCGCGAGGGAGGCCCGGATCGCCGACACGTTGTCCAGCGGCCTGAGCCGGAACGGCGGGGCGGGCAGCCGGTGCAGGGCACGCAGCGGCCCGGCGATGCTGCCTGCGGTCATCGGCTTGTCGGGCTGGGGGAGGTACGTCCAGAAGGTGACCGGGTGGCCGTCGATGACGACCGGCTGATCCGGGCCCGGATACAGCGGGACGGTCGGGAAGTCCCGCTCCATCAGCCACCGGACGAAGCGGACGGTGCGCTCGACCCCGGCCGGGTGCGAACCCCGCCGGGCGATCTTGACGACGACGGGCACGTGGGTGAGGCGTACGACGGCATTGGTGTGGCCGCGCAGCAGCACCGCGCCGGTGCCGTCCAGCCCGGCCGTCTCGCAGGCGCGTTCCAACACGTGTCGCAGCTCGGATTCGGCGAACCCACCGTGGCGGGGCAGCGGTGCAGTCATGGACCAAGGCTGGCCGAGGGTGCGCATGCCTGTCACACCGTCCCCGGAGGAAGCGCCAGGATCTCGCCCAGTTCCCGCACGGCTCGGGCGGACCTGGCCGAGGGTGGCAGCGCCTCGATGACGTGCCGTGCCCGTGCTCCCAGAATCGTCGTCCGATGGGCCGGGGATGCCTGAAGGTAGGCCGCACCCGCCAGTCTGCACGCTTCGGTCAGGTTCCTTTCCCGGGCGAGGCAGATGGCCTGCTCCAGTCTGAGCAGTGCGGGGTCGATACCGCTGTGGCTCGGATACAGGGACAGTGCCCGTTGCTGGACCTCACGGGCCTGGCGGCTGCGGCCGAGGAAGGTGTGTACACCGCTGAGGTAGAGCAACAGTCGGCGCTCGGGGAAGGCGAAGGCGTCCTCCACCGGTCCGTGCTCGCACTTCTCGAACACACTACGCGCGTTGTGAAGCGCCTCTTCCGCTCCCGAGGCATCGCCCTGCCTGGCGAGTGCGCGTGCCTCGGCGGCTGCGGCGAAGGCACCCGTGGCGCTGAAGCGGTGGCGCAGTAGCAGACGGGCTTCCCGGGCCAGCGAGATCGCGGACTCCAACGGGCCGTAGTAGTAGGGCAGCATCGCCGCCTGAGCGCGCACCCTGGCGCGGATCTCGATGTTCCCGCTGTCGTCCGCCGCCGTGCGGGCCGTGGCGTACCAGGCGCGAGACTGCCTGAGGCGGCCGAGCTTCATCAGGCAGTCGGCGACGAGGGTCGCCAGGAGCGCGATCGTCTCCGACAGCCGCACCTGCGCTGCGGCCGGTTGCCGCTCGGCCGCCAGCGTCCGGACTTCTTCGAGGTCCGCGAGCAGCACCCCCAGCATCGCCTCCGGCGGCGTGGAGATGTACTGCGTACGCAGCCACAGCAACCGCTCGTCCAACAGGTCGAGTTGGCCGGTACTCACACTGGTGGACGCCAGCGTTCCGTCGACGGACCGGCGTACCGACCCCGCCATGCGTTCGATGGGATCGGCCGGGAGATCGGTGATCGTGTCGCCCTCCGAACGGGCGGCGGCGAAAGGCCCCCTCGCCGAGTTCTCCCGAACGTACCCCGATGAGGGACGGGGAGTCGGAGCTTCCAACTCAGAGGAGCGGCGGTAATCCCCGACCAGACCGATGCCCTGGGAGTCGGTCCGGTACAGACGGCAGAGAAGATCCACCGTCGCTGCTCTGGGACGGCGGTCCGGACGTTTCTCCCACAGGGCGAGCTGGTCCTCGTCCGCTTTCGGTGGCGAGGTCACGCCCGATTCGGAGCACATGCGGTGGAACTCGGCCACGGCGGTGCCCAGCGTCCAGCCACGGGCCAGCCGGTGCGCCCGCAGCCTGCTCACTCCGCAGCAGCCGTGGATGGCGTCCACCGTCCGCTCGACAGCCCACTGTTCGGCGGTCGCGTGCTCCCGCCAGCGCTTGGCGCAGGAAGGGCGGTGTTGTTCCGACAAACTCCCACCTCCGTTTCACCCGGACAGTCATCGAGCGTAGTGATCAACTCCACGGTCCGTGACGGAGATCCGTGACTTCTCACGGGTTTGCCCCGGCCGACCGAGAAAAGCCGCGGGTTGGGCACCATCCGTGTTTTCTCCAGGTTGTTCGCCCCCTGCCGTCATGGCGAACCTGACGCACCTCGCCTCGCCGGAAATACGGAGGTTTCGCCCCGGGCGATGCACTTCCCCAGGGGAGGCGAGCAGGAGTGCGGTTCTCCGACGAAGGCAGGAAACAGTGCGTCCACACCTCGACATCGCTCGCACGACGGTTTGGAGTACGACCAAAGCGCGGCGTCTCCTCGTCTGTTCCTCCGCGCAGATGCGGGAGGTGTTGCCCCGTGCCGCTCTCGTCCGGTCGGGTGTGTGGTGCGAGGCGGTCACCGCCGCCGAGAGCGAACCGGGCACGGAGGAGCGGCGCGGCGCGTACGCCGCCGCGTCGCCGGAGGCGGCGATCCGGTGGCTGCGGGTCGGGGCGCGGGCGGTGGCGTCGTCGCTGGGACCGTTGCAGGCCGGGTACGTGCTGGACCACTGGGTGCACGGGCCCGGCTCGCTCCAGGATTACGTCCGGCTGCGCCGGGGCCGCCCCTACGCGCTGACCGTCTACCGGAACGGGCACCGGCTGACCTGGCGGGCCCACCCGGTGCGGTTCCTGCACCTGGCGGCGGTCAACGGCGGGCGGCCGTGCACCGACCACTGCCGGCCACGTACCGCCGCCGCGCCGGCCGGGGAGGTGCGGTGGCCGTGAACGCACAGCCCCAGAGCCGGCCGGACGTGGTGCCGTACATCACCGCCTGGAGCGGTGAGCAGCGCCTCACGCCTGCGGTGATCGCCACCGCGCGAGGCATCGCCTACTCCGACGAGGTGCCCCACGACCGCGACGCCGCCGGCGCGCTGTGGGTACGCCGCGCCCTGCATCCGGGCCGGGGCAGGCCGCGCTACTCCCGCGTTCATCCCCAGCGGCAGCGCCGGGCGATGGCCCGGCTGCTGTGCCAGATCTGCGGGTCTCCGGCCGACCGCGACGAGTACGGGGTGCTGTGGCTGCTGGAGGACGACCGCGCCGACTGGGCCGGTTGGCCGGAGGGCCTGGTCACCGTCCATCCGCCCGTCTGCCTGCCCTGTGCCCCGAAGGCCGCCGGGCTCTGCCCCCACTTGCGCGGCACCGGAGCGGTGGCGGTCCGCGTCCGCGACTCCGTACTCGACGGCGTCCACGGCCAGACCTACCGCCTCCACAACGGCCGCCTCGTCCCCGACCGGCAGACCGTCGTCTTCTACGAACAGCCCGAGGTCCGCTGGACGCCGGCCGCCCAGGCCGCCCGCACTCTCAACGGCTGCACCCCGGTCGACCTCCACACCGGGCGGCCCCTGTGAACCGGCCATGGCTCCTCCGCGAGACGCACGTATCCGAGCCGTTCCGCCACCAGGACGTACGCCAGCCACCGCGAGACGTCACGGCCGTCACCGGACTCCGCCCCCTCGTGCCCGCCACCCGCTCCTACCGGTGCGAGGCCATCGCCCACACCCCCGACGACGGCCGCAACGGGGTGCTTCGGAAGCCGCGACGGCGAAGCTGTAGGACGCTCCACGGTGCGACCGGTCACGCCCTCGGAGCCACTGCTCGGCGCCTCCCTGTGGAACCGTCAGGACGTACGAACCGCTCGGCCCGTTCCGTGCCACCCGTGTTCGGACACACGAGTGGGATGGGGCAGGGTGCTTCACCTGGGAGGTGCTCCTTCGGCGACAACGGCCGTACACCGGCGATACGGCCGCATCATGGAGCCCGAGCAGGACATCACCGTGGTACGGGAAACCGTGCCGTCCGATCCTCCGGCCGGATACGTGCTGCGTCACACCCTCACGGATCCGGTCAGGGTGTCGATTCCGATCGTCGCGGCACTGGGAGTGGTGAATTTTATGAATGCCGCCCTGTGTCCGTGGGCGGCATTCGTGCCGGGACTTACCGTGGTGCTTCTCAGCTCGTGGATTCGGCACAGCGCCCAGAAGAGGTGGTTGACGGAAACGAGGGCTTCTGGGCGTCCGGGGATGACGGAAGGCGATCCGTGCCCCGATGTGTCGGGGGCGCGTTACGGGCTGTCACGGTTGCTCAGTGAGGTTTTCTCGGCGAAATGGTCTGCGGGAAGTCGGGCGAGGCTTCGGCGTCGGGGTGGACCAGGTGGTTCTGCCCCGGTGGTAGGCAGATATGAAGCCCCTGGCAGGACGGTTCTCTCACAGGATCGTCCGCGGAACCCTGCATGATCCGGACCGCCCTCCCGGGCCGTACGCTCTTCGGGGGAACCCACCGTGGTGGGGTATGGACGACACCGGCGGATGCCCGTCCAGGATGGTGCGGACCTGTGCGGGCACGGACGCAGGACGAACGCCCGCCAGGCCTGCTCGGACGGCACGCGCCGTAAACGCGTCGAAGGCACCACGCGGTACGTGGTGCCTTCGACGCGCTTACGGCGAGCGTGCTGTGTGCGTGACCGGCGGGGTCAGGCGCGCTCGAGGTACCTCCCGCCGAGGCCGCTGCACTGGTACGCGTTGTAGGTGGTGGCGCGGTACCCCGCCGGGACGGGCGAGGTGGGGCACACCCAGAGACCGGCACGGGCGAGCTTGTGGTACCAGGAACCGATGCCGCCGCACCCGTACTTGTCGTGGCCGGTCACGACGTACCCGGACACGATCGGCGAGCCGGCGCAGGTCCAGATGCCGTCGCGGGCGAGCTTGTGGTACCAGGAACCGATGCCGCCGCACCCGTACTTGTCGTGGCCGGTGATGACGTATCCGGACACGATCGGCGAGCCGGCGCAGGTCCAGATGCCGTCGCGGGCGAGCTTGTGGTACCAGGAACCGATGCCGCTGCACCCGTACTTGTCGTGGCCGGTGATGACGTATCCGGACACGATCGGCGAGCCCGAACAGGTCCAGATGCCGTCACGGACGGGTTGCTGATACCAGGATCCCCTGCCGTTGCAGCCATTGCGATCGTGCGCGGTGATGACGTACCCGGCGGGAACCGGTTCCCCGGAGCAGCTCCATCCACTCGCTGCGGCCTTCGCGGTGCCGGTTTCGGCGGCGCTTGCCGCGGTGGTGGTCGTGCCGGTGAGGACGGCCGCGAGTATCACGACCACTCCGAATGTCGCGGCGAGCCTGCTTCGGAGAACTGCCGTCGTCGTACGGATCCGCAGCGATAACTGGCTGTTCAATTCGCACTCACTTTCCTGGACGGATTCATGTGCTCCGCCCCGACGGACGAGAGCACCTGGCGGTGGATCGGGAGGAACCCTACTCGGTCCCGATGGCGAGCAGTGGTGCAGTGGGATTTTCTCAGCGAAACGGTCTGCGCGAAGCCGGGCGAAGTTTCGGTATCGGGGTGGACCGGATGGTTCTGCCCCGGTGGCGGGCAGACGTAAAGCCTCTGGTAGGACGGTCCCCTCTCTCACAAGATCGTCCTGCGACACCAGAGGCTTCACGTTGGTCCCCTGTCCTGCCGTGCTCGACGCCCCTGCCCGGTGGTGGTCTTCCTCGCCCGCCTGCCGGCCGCCCGCCGGCGGCGCATCGGCACTCCGCGCGGAGCGCGGGCGCTGGGCCCGTTCCGGCAGGCGGCGGAAGGTGCTGCGCTGGTTCCGCCACCGCACCTGCGTGCACCGCCTGGCTCGCGACGCCGGGGTCTCCCAGGCCACCGGCTACTGGGGCACCACCCGGCCGAAGGCCGGAGGAGTACCTCCACGAGGACATCGACGTCCTTGCCGAGGAGGCACCGGACCTGCACCAGGTGCTGGAGCGCTGCCGCGAGCGGGGTCTGAGCCATATGCCGCTGGACGGCACGCTCATTTTCTGCGATCGCGTGGCCGGCGCCACCGAGCGGGGCAACGACCTGCAGTACTCCCGCAAGGTCAAGCGCTTCGCCGGAAACCTGCAGTTCCCCACCCCGCCCACCGGCATCCGCCGCCTGCTGTTCCGGGCCCCCATCCACCTCTACCGACTGCGCCTGGGGTGGGTCTTCGGCGGCCGACTGCTGCTGTTGAACCACACCGGACGCATCCCGGGCAAGCACCGTCAGGTCGTCATCGAGGTCATCGAACACGACTGGACCGACGGCAGCTATGCGGTCTGCTCCGGCTTCGGCCCCAAAGCCGCCTGGTACCGGAACCTCCTCGCCACACCCGGGGCCGATACCCAGGTCGGCCTGCGCACCCTCCCCGTCACCGCACACCCGCTCGACGGGGAGGAAGGCGGCGACTTCATGGCCCGCTACGCATCCGGCCGCCCCCGGGCCGCACGCAGACTCGTGCGTGTCATGGGCTTCTCCGCCGACGGCGCACCGGAGGACCACCGTGCGGTCGGACGGCGACTGCCCTTTGTGCGCCTCAGCCCACGCCGACCGTGAAACCGACGGTTTTCCGGCGCCGGTCGGTGTGACGCTGCCGGGCGGCACGGTACCGACCGTCTCAGCGGGTGCCTCACCCCCGCCCGGACTCCGCAAGGCGGTTGAAGCCGGCGAGGCGGGGCGAGACGGTGAAGGGGAAGGACTCGCCGCCGGGGGTCTTGAGGGCGGCGACGATGTCGTGGTCCGGTTCGCCGAACACCTCGAAGTGCTGCACGGTGCAGTGCTCCATCACCTCGCGGATGTACGGGTCCGACAGCCGCCAGTGGGTGCGGACGGCGTCCGAGTCGCGGTAGAGCTGGAAGCTGTGCGCCGGCATCCGTTCCTCGTCGATGAAGACCTCGACCATGAGCTGGGGTCCGTGCTCCTGGGCGAATGCCACCGCCTGCGCGATGGCGCGGCGGAAGCCGTCGAGGTGGCCGTCGGCGATGCGCATGGTGTTGCGGAAGAGAACGGTGCCGCTGCTCGTGGTGTCCATGCGCTTGAGTGTCTTACTTCAAGCGAGATCGAGGTCAAGGGCGGAGCCCGGCAGGAGACACCGGCCACGTGAGGAGCGTCATCCGCAGGCCCGGCACGTCGCCGGCTGCCAGACTCGCTCCATGTGGAGGATCATCGAGGACATGGCCGGCCGCCTGGCCGAGGTGCCGGGCGTGGTCGGAGTGATGCTCGGCGGCAGCCGGGCGCGCGGCGAGCACCGGCCCGGATCGGACTGGGACCTCGGCGTCTACTACCGGGGCGATCTGGATCTCGCCGCGTTGCGCGCGCTGGCCGGTCCCGGGGTGGAGGTGGCCGGTCCGGGCGGCTGGGGGCCCTGGGTGAACGGTGGTGCGTGGCTGCGGGTGGACGGTGTGGCGGTGGACTGGATCCTGCGGGACCTGGACCGGGTCGAGCGGGTGTGGGCGGACTGCCGGGAGGGCCGGTACGAGGTGGGCGTACAGGCCGGGCATCCACTCGGATTCTGGTCGCCGTGCTACGCGGGCGAGGTGGCGCTCGGCCGGGTACTGGCCGATCCGTCCGGAGCGTTGACGGGCCTTCGGCGCAGGACCGCGGTCTACCCCGAGTCCTTGCGGGAGGCGCTGACCGCGGCAGCCTGGGAGGCGGAGTTCCTGGTCGACGCCGCGGCGAAGGGCGCGGCAGGGGCGGACACGCTCTACGTCTCGCTCTGCCTGTCCCGCGCGGTCGGTGTGCTGGTGCAGGCGGTGTTCGCCGAGGACCGACGCTGGTGCCTCAACGAGAAGGGCGCGCTGGCCGTCGCCGAGACACTGCCGGCCGCGCCGGCCGGCTTCGGCCCGCGGGTCCGCCGCCTGCTGGGGGCGCCCGGCGAGACCCCGGAGTCGCTGGCGGCGACGGTGGCCGAGGCGCGGGCGCTGGTCGGGGAGACCACCGCCGCGCTGAGGAACCGCGCCGGGTGACAGCGCCTGCCCTGTCGGGCGGGCATCTCGCTCCCGGTGTCAGGGCTCCGCTCCCAAGGAGTGGAGTCCTGACACCTTTCGCGCGCCCTCCGGGCGTGGGACTCAGGCCTGAGCAGGCGCGAAGCGCTTCAGCTCGCGGCGGGCCAGCGAGCGCTGGTGGACCTCGTCGGGGCCGTCGGCGAGTTGGAGGGTGCGGGCCGAGGCCCACAGCTCCGCCAGCGGGAAGTCCTGGCTGACCCCGCCCGCGCCGTGCAGCTGTACCGCGCGGTCCAGGATGCCCACCACCGTGCGCGGCACCGCGATCTTGATGGCCTGGATCTCGGTGTGCGCGCCCCGGTTGCCGACGGTGTCCATCAGCCACGCCGTCTTGAGCACCAGCAGCCGAAGCTGCTCCACCGACACCCGCGCGTCGGCGATCCACTCCCGCACCACGCCCTGCGCGGCCAGCGGCTTGCCGAAGGCGGTACGGGTGCCCGCGCGGCGGCACATCAGCTCGATCGCCCGCTCGGCCATGCCGATCAGCCGCATGCAGTGGTGGATGCGGCCCGGTCCCAGCCGGGCCTGGGCGATGGCGAAACCGCCGCCCTCCTCGCCGATCAGGTTGGCGACGGGGACGCGCACGTCGTGGAAGAGGATCTCGGCGTGGCCGCCGTGCCAGTGGTCCTCGTAGCCGTAGACCGTCATCGCGCGGCGCACCTCGACGCCCGGGGTGTCGCGCGGCACCAGCACCATCGACTGCCGGCGGCGGATGTCGTCGCCGTCCGGGTCGGTCTTGCCCATCACGATGAAGACCGCGCAGTCGGGGTTCATCGCCCCGGAGATGTACCACTTGCGGCCGGTGATGACGTACTCGTCGCCCTCGCGCCGGATCCGCGTCTCGATGTTGGTGGCGTCCGAGGAGGCCACCTCCGGTTCGGTCATGGCGAAGGCGGAGCGGATCTCGCCCGCCAGCAGCGGCTTCAGCCACCGCTCGCGCTGCTCGGCGCTGCCGAACTGGGCCAGCACCTCCATGTTGCCGGTGTCGGGCGCGGCGCAGTTGGTCGCGGTCGGGGCGAGCTGCGGGGAGCGGCCGGTGATCTCCGCCAGCGGCGCGTACTGGAGGTTGGTCAGCCCGGCGCCGTGCTCGGCGTCGGGCAGGAAGAGGTTCCACAGGCCCCGCTCGCGGGCCGCGGCCTTCAGCTCCTCGACCACCGGCGGGGTCCGCCACGGGGAGTCCAGCGCCGCGCGCTGCTCGTCGGCCACCGCCTCCGCCGGGTGGACGTGCTCGTCCATGAAGGTCGACAGCCGCTCGCGCAGCTCCTCGGTGCGGGCGTCGAATGCGAAGTCCATGGTGGGTCAGCCCTCCTGAAGGGTGGTGAGGCCGCTGTCGACGAAGAGGGGTACGAGGCCGCCGATGCGGTCGAAGCCCGCGCCGACGGTCCGTCCGAGGGTGTAGCGGTAGTGGATGCCCTCCAGGATCACGGCGAGCTTGAAGTAGGCGAACGCCGTGTACCAGGCGATGTCGGAGACGTCGCGGCCCGACAGTGTCGCGTACCGCTCGATCAGTTCGCGCGCGTCGGGGTGGCCGGGGGCCTCGCGGGTGGTGGCGATGGGCGCGCCGGGGATGTGCCGCTGGCTGCTGTACATCACCAGCAGGCCGAGGTCGGTCAGCGGGTCGCCGAGCGTGGACATCTCCCAGTCGAGGACGGCGGCGATCCGGTCGTCCGCGCCGACCAGCACGTTGTCCAGCCGGTAGTCGCCGTGGACGATCGTGGGCGCGGGGGAGTGGGGCAGTCGGCCGCCGAGGGTGGCGTGCAGTTCGTCGATGCCGGGCAGGTCGCGGTTGCGGGAGGCGTCCAGCTGCTTGCCCCAGCGCCGCAGTTGTCGCTCCAGGAAGCCCTGGGGGCGTCCGAAGTCGCCCAGGCCGACGGCGGCCGGGTCGACCGAGTGCAGCGTCACCAGGGTGTCCGCCAGGCCGAGCACCAGTGCGCGGGTGCGTTCCGGGCCGAGCGGGGCGAGCTGCTCGGCGGTGCGGTACGGGGTGCCCTCCACGTACTCCATCACGTAGAAGGGCGCCCCGAGGACGGACTCGTCCTCGCACAGCAGCACCGCGTCGGGCACGGGCACGTCGGTGGGGCCCAGCGCGTCGATCACCCGGTGCTCGCGGGCCATGTCGTGGGCGGTGGCCAGGACGTGGCCCAGCGGCGGGCGCCGCACGACCCACCGGGAGGTGCCGTCGGTCACCTGGTACGTCAGGTTCGACCGGCCGCCCTCGATCAGCTCCGCGCTCAGGGGCCCCCGGACGAGTTCGGGACGCTCGCGGTCCAGGTACGCGCGCAGCCGCGCGGGATCGAGGCCCGGTGGGTGGTGCTCGGTCATCGGAAGGCTCCTCGCGGGAGAGGGTGTCGTACGGTACCGAGCCATGATGCCGACCAGTCGGTATGGAGTCCAGAGGCGGGGTGCGGGAGACCCTCGGGACGGGGCGTCCCCGTCCGGCCCGGTGCCCCGTCCCGCCGGGACCGCGGAGGACGGGGCGCCGGGGTGCGGAAGACGCGGCGAGGTGCCGGGGAGGCGTCTCAGCGGGGCAGGGACTCGCGGGCCAGGGCGACGGTCTCCTCGACCGTCCCGTCGATGGGGACGACGGCGCCCGCCTCGTCCTCCTCCAGGGCCTCCAACGTGTCGATCTGGGACTTCAGCAGTTCCGGCGGCATGAAGTGGCCCTTGCGCGCCGACATGCGGGAGGCGATCAACTCCGCGGAACCGTTCAGGTGGACGAAGAACAGTTCCGGAGCGGCCTCGCGGAGCCGGTCGCGGTAGCGCCGCTTGAGGGCGGAACAGGTCACCACGCCGCCGCGCCCGCCCCGTTCCCGCAGCCACGCGGCGATCGCGTCCAGCCAGGGCCGACGGTCCTCGTCGGTCAACGGCACGCCCGAGGTCATCTTCTCCACGTTCGAGGGCGGGTGGAAGTCGTCGGCGTCCGCGTACGGCACGCCCAGCGACTCGGCCAGGGCCGTGCCCACCGTCGTCTTGCCGGAACCGGACACACCCATCACCACGACGAGCGGGCTCACCACAACAACACCACCACTCCAGAGATCGGCACCGCCAGCGTACAGATGACCGCGAACAGTGCCCCGGAAACGCCCAGCGGTGTCGGACGGGGGTCGGTCAGCGCCCGGACCCGACGGGCCGCCACGGCCACCAGCCCCACCCACGCGGCCGCCGCCGCCACGGCCGCCCACCACGCCGAGGCCCCCGAGCCGTGCGCCGCGTGGCGGACCGCCAGGACCGTCACCACGGCGAAGGCCAGCACCGTGCGCCGCCACGCCAGCCGGGTGCGCTCGGGCTGCGCGGCCGGATCGCGCACGGCGGCGACACCGCCCGGCGGGCCGCCCCCCGCCGCGCCGCCGTCCACCTCCGGCGATCCCGGCCGCGCCCGGCTCACCGACCGAACCCGCCCACCAGCACCCCGGCCCCCACCAACAGCGCGGCCAGCGCCGTCCCCAGCGCCAGCAACACCGGGAAGCGCGACAGCGGCAGGTCCTCGCCGCGCCGCATCGCCCGCTCGGTGCGCAGCCAGTGGTTCACCGCCCGCACCGCGCACAGCGCTCCCCCCGCCAACAGCACCACCGCGATCGCCACCCGTGCCCCGGCCCGCATCCCGGTCAGGAACTGGTCCACGGCCAACCCGCCGGCGACCAGCGCCAGCGAGGTGCGGATCCACGCCAGGAACGTCCGCTCGTTGGCCAGGGAGAAGCGGTAGTCCGGGGTCTCGCCCTCGGCCCGCAACCGCTTGGGCGTCCACCACAGCCGCGCCGTCGTCCGGAAACCGTCGATCATGCTCTCGACCCTAGACGCGCCCGGTGCCCCCGCGCCTCCGGCGCCACTCCCGCGGCCGTCGGTGGCGCCCCGGCCGTCGGGCGCCGCGTCGATTCCGGTGGTTCGTCCGCGTCCCCGCCCGCCGTCCCGTCGGTCGTCCGGCCGGCGGGAACTCCGCGAGGGGTGCCGCGCACCGGGAGCCGGGGGTTACCCTCCGGTTCACCAGTGGGGACGGACCGGGGAACGGGTGGGCCGATGGCGTACGACGCCGACGTGATCGTGATCGGAGCGGGACTGGCCGGGCTCGCGGCCACCGCCGAGTTGGCCGACGCCGGGCGCAGGGTGATCCTGCTCGACCAGGAGCCCGAGGCGTCGCTCGGCGGCCAGGCGCACTGGTCCTTCGGCGGACTGTTCCTCGTGGACTCGCCGGAGCAGCGCCGGCTGCGCGTCCACGACAGCCGTGAGCTGGCCTGGCAGGACTGGCTCGGTACGGCCGGCTTCGACCGGGCCGAGGACCGCTGGCCGCGCCGCTGGGCCGAGGCGTACGTCGACTTCGCCGCCGGCGAGAAGCGGGCCTGGTTGCACGCCCAGGGCCTGCGGCTGTTCCCCGTCGTCGGCTGGGCCGAGCGCGGCGGCCACGGCGCGACCGGCCACGGCAACTCCGTGCCGCGCTTCCACATCACCTGGGGCACCGGGCCGGGCGTGGTCGAACCCTTCGAGCGGCGCGTGCGGCAGGGGGTCGAGAACGGGCTGGTGGAGTTGCGGTTCCGGCACCGCGTCACCTCCCTGACCCGCAGCGCGGGCGCCGTGGACACCGTCGCCGGCGAGGTGCTGGCCCCCAGCGGTGCCGCGCGCGGCACCGCGAGCGGCCGCGAGGCGGTCGGCGGCTTCGAACTGCGCGCCCAGGCCGTGATCGTCGCCTCCGGCGGCATCGGCGGCAACCACGACCTGGTCCGCGCCAACTGGCCGAAGCGACTGGGCACCCCGCCCGGGCGGATGCTCTCCGGCGTCCCCGCCCACGTCGACGGCGCGATGCTCGGCGTCACGGAGCGGGCCGGCGGCCGGATCGTCAACAGCGACCGGATGTGGCACTACACCGAGGGCATCGAGAACTGGAACCCCGTCTGGGACCGGCACGGCATCCGCATCCTGCCCGGCCCCTCCTCGCTGTGGCTCGACGCCACCGGGAAGCGGCTGCCGGTGCCGTTCTTCCCCGGCTTCGACACCCTCGGCACCCTCGAACACATCATGCGCACCGGCCACGAGTACACCTGGTTCGTCCTCACCCGGAGGATCGTCGAGAAGGAGTTCGCGCTCTCCGGCTCCGAACAGAACCCCGACCTCACCGGCCGCAGCGTTCGCCGGGTCCTCGGCCGCGCACGCTCCGGCGCCCCCGGGCCGGTGCGCGCCTTCCTGGAGAAGGGCGTCGACTTCGTCGTCGAGCGCGACCTGTCCGACCTGGTGCGCGGCATGAACGCCCTCACCGGTCGGGACCTGATCGAGGAGGACGCCCTGCGGGACGAGATCGTCGCCCGCGACCGCGAGGTCGCCCATCCCTTCACCAAGGACCTCCAGATCACCGCCGTCCGCGGCGCCCGCGCCTATCTGGGCGACAAGCTGATCCGGGTCGCCCCGCCGCACCGCCTGCTGGACCCCGGTGCGGGCCCGCTGATCGCCGTGCGCCTGAACATCCTCACCCGCAAGACCCTCGGCGGCCTGGAGACCGATCTGTCCGCCCGCGTCCTCACCGACGGCGGCGAGCCGCTGCCCGGCGTCTACGCGGTCGGGGAGGCCGCCGGGTTCGGCGGCGGTGGCATGCACGGCTACCGCTCCCTGGAGGGCACCTTCCTGGGCGGCTGTCTGTTCTCGGGCCGCACCGCCGGGCGCGCGGCGGCGGAGGCCGTGGGCTGACGGCCGGCTCCGGGGCGTGCCCCCGCGAAAGCGACATCCCCCGGGGAGACCCACGGGGGATGTCGTGTCGGTGTCCGGAGGGGGACTTGAACCCCCACGCCCGATAAAGGGCACTAGCACCTCAAGCTAGCGCGTCTGCCATTCCGCCACCCGGACAGGTGAAGGCCGCCGACCGCTGCGGTCGCGACGTGTAAACCATAGCACTGGAACGGACCGGGGCGATCACCCCCGCCCCGCCCGGCCCCGGCCCCGTACCGTGCCCGGTCCTGTGCGGCGAGGACCGGAAGCGGGAGGATGGGGCCGGACCCCGCAACAGGAGGAGGCAGTGTGAGCGAGCCGAGCGCGACCACGACCGGGACGGACACCGTCAGGGGTGAGGACGAGGTCGTGGACCTGTGCCGCGACCTCATCCGGATCGACACCAGCAACTACGGCGACCACTCCGGGCCGGGCGAGCGGGCCGCGGCCGAGTACGTGGCCGAGAAGCTCGCGGAGGTGGGCCTGGAACCGAGGATCGTCGAGTCCCATCCGGGTCGGGCCTCGACCGTCGCCCGGATCGAGGGGGAGGACCCCTCGCGGCCCGCCCTTCTGATCCACGGCCACACCGACGTCGTGCCCGCCGACGCCGACGCCTGGACCCACCACCCGTTCTCCGGGGAGATCGCCGACGGCTGCGTGTGGGGCCGGGGCGCGGTGGACATGAAGGACATGGACGCGATGACGCTGGCGGTCGTCCGCGACCGGCTGCGCGCCGGCCGCAAACCCCCGCGCGACATCGTGCTGGCCTTCCTCGCCGACGAGGAGGCCGGCGGCACCTATGGGGCCCGTTACCTGGTGGAGCGGCACCCCGAGCTGTTCGAGGGAGTGACGGAGGCGATCGGCGAGGTCGGCGGCTTCTCCTTCACCGTCAACGAGAAGCTGCGCCTGTACCTGGTGGAGACCGCCGAGAAGGGCATGCACTGGATGCGGCTGACGGTGGAGGGCACCGCCGGGCACGGCTCGATGACCAACACGGACAACGCGATCACCGAACTGTGCGAGGCCGTCGGACGGCTGGGCCGGCACCGGTTCCCCGTGCGGGTCACCAAGACCGTCCGTTCCTTCCTCGACGAGCTCTCCGACGCCCTCGGCGTCGAACTGGACCCCGAGGACATGGACGAGACGCTGGAGAAGCTGGGCGGCATCGCCAAACTCGTCGGGGCGACCCTGCGCAACACCGCCGCCCCGACGATGCTCGGCGCGGGCTACAAGGTCAACGTCATCCCCGGCCAGGCCACCGCCCACGTCGACGGACGGTTCCTGCCCGGGCACGAGGAGGAGTTCCTGGCCGACCTCGACCGGATCCTGGGCCCGCGCGTGAAGCGCGAGGACGTGCACGCCGACAAGGCGGTGGAGACCACCTTCGACGGCGCCCTGGTGGACGCCATGCAGGTCGCGCTGCGGGCCGAGGACCCGATCGCCCGCGCCGTGCCGTACATGCTCTCCGGGGGCACCGACGCCAAGTCCTTCGACGACCTGGGCATCCGCTGCTTCGGCTTCGCCCCGCTGAAGCTGCCGCCGGAGCTGGACTTCGCAGGGATGTTCCACGGCGTGGACGAGCGGGTGCCGGTGGACGGCCTGAAGTTCGGCGTCCGGGTGCTGGACCGGTTCCTCGACCGGTGCTGAGCCCTCCGGGGTCGGCGCGGATCCGCGCCGACCCCCGGAATTCGTCCTTGTGTGCGTCCGTCACCAGGACGGGTGAAAGCGGCCAGGGGCCGTAGCCCGGTTCCTCCCTTGTCGTTACAGGGAGTGCGGTCCGCGGCTGGGATCGCATTGCCAACTAGGAGGAACAATGATCAAGAAGGTTGTCGCTGTCGCGGCCGCCACCGGCGGTCTCGTGCTCGCGGGCGCGGGCGTCGCCGCCGCCGACTCCGGTGCCCAGGGCGCCGCTGTCGGTTCCCCCGGCGTGATCTCCGGCAACGTCGTTCAGGTGCCGATCCACATCCCGGTGAACGTGTGCGGCAACACGGTCAGCGTGATCGGTCTGCTGAACCCCGCCTTCGGCAACGCCTGCGTCAACGGCTGACGTTGCGCCCGGGCCCCTGAGTGCCCGAGGCGCGGCGGACGGGAAGACCGAGGAGTGCTCCCCGTCCGCGTCGCACCCGTAGAACGCAAGGCACCCGCACAGTAAGGGCAAGGGGAAGTACACATGCGACAGGTCACCAGGAAGGGCCTGATCACCATCGCCGCGGCCGGCGGTGTGCTGGCCATCTCGGGCGGCCACGCCCACGCCGACGCCGACGCCCAGGGCGCGGCCGTCGGCTCGCCGGGCGTGCTGTCCGGCAACACCGTCCAGGCTCCCGTGCACGCGCCGGTGAACGCCTGCGGCAACACCGTGACGGCCGGTGGCGGCCTCAACCCCGCCTTCGGCAACCACTGCGCCAACCAGGGCTCCCGGACGGACGGCCACCACGAGGGCGGCCACGGCGGACACCAGGAGGGCGGCCACGGTGGTCACCACCAAGGTGACCACGGCGGTCACCACCGAGGTGACCACGGCGGGGACCACGGCAAGGACCGGGAGGGCGGCTACCACGGCGGTCACCGGTCCCCCGACGCCCACCGGCCCGCCGACGGGCCCCACCGGCACGCCGGTGGCGACGGCGGCGCCCGGGCCGAAGGCGTCTCCCAGGGCTCGCCGGGCGTGCTGTCCGGCAACACCGTCCAGGTTCCGGTGCACGCGCCGGTGAACGTCTGCGGCAACTCCGTGAACGTGGTCGGCGTCCTCAACCCGGCCATCGGCAACACCTGCGTCAACGACTCCGAGCCCGCCCCCGAGCGGCCGGACGAGCCGAAGCGGCCGGACGAGCCGAAGGAGCCGAACAAGCCGGACGAGCCGAAGGAGCCGAACAAGCCCGGCAAGCCCGACAAGCCGGAGCAGGCGAAGGACGAGGACAAGCCCCGCACCGAGGCCCCCGAGCGCGAGGCCGACGCGCCCGCTCCCAAGGCCATGGGCGGCGCCCTGGCCGAGACCGGGAACACCGGTCTGGGCACCATCGTCCCGGTCGGCGCCGGCGCGCTGCTCGGCGGTGCCCTGCTCTACCGGCGCGCACGGCTCGCGCGTCGCTGACCCCCTCTGCCGCCGACCCTCCCCGCGGCAGGGCACGACAAGGAGCGGGTCCGCCCCGACCATCGGGGTGGGCCCGCTCCCGTCGTGCCGTGCGTCACATCACCAGGTGGCGCGCAGCTGGCGGATGATCCGTCGGCGCAGCCTGACCTGACGGCTGCCGTCGGAGTTGAGCCTCAGCCGATCCAGCTCCCAGTGTCCGTACTCGGCGTGGTCGGTCAAAAGGCGCGTGGCAGCCTTGCGGGACACCCCGCGCGGGACGTGGACATCGCGAAATTCGTATTCCGGCATCACATCTATTGTGCGGGCAGGGGCCCGGTACGGATAGCGTCTGCACTATGTCTGATGCTGCGCAGCCCGGTGCTGCCGAGGTACGAGCCGCCGCCGAAGCCCTGAAGAACGCGCTGGACCGTCACCTCGAAGCCGTCGAACGACGGTCTGCCGAGGTGGGCGACGCCGCCGACGCCGCCCGGGCCGAGGCCGCGGTCCACGCCGCGTTCGACGAACTCGCCGCGGCGGGAGAGGCGTACGACGAGGTGTTGTACGACGTCTACGACGAGGTCACCCCCTTCGAGATCCCGGGCGGTGACAGCATGCCCCCCTACGCCGGACCGGAGGAGCCCGGCTCCCTCAGCGTTCTCGTCCGCCGCGATTACACGGTCGTCGAACCGCAGCGGCTGATGGCCCAGGCCCAGCGCGTCACCGCGCTCGACCCGGACTCCGCGGACGCCGACGAGGAGGCGCTGGAGGGACCTTTCGCCGGGAGCGGTGTGCACGCCGCGCTCAGCGTGCTCTTCGGCGAGTACGAGCCCGACGAGATCGCCACCCGACACGGGGAGTTCGGCCTGGAGGAGGGCGACTCCACCCTGTGGGTGATCGCGGGCGAGGAACCCGCCGAGCCGGGGGAGTGGCTGGCCTCGCCCTTCGAGGCGGCCGACCCCGAGCGGGTCGTCTGCCGCTTCGACGTCAGCGCCGTCTTCGACGAGGAGGAGGACCTCTACGACGAGGACGGCGGGGGCGGGCCCGGAGGCCGGTGACCCGATCGGGGTTCCGCGGGCGCGCCCGCGGAACCCCGTGTTCGGGACCGGAGGGCGCGGTCAGTCCGCCCGCTCCGCAGGCCGGGCCGCGGCCGCCTGTGCGCGCAGCAACGCGCGCAGACGGGTCGTGCGTTCCGGTGCGGGTACCTGGGCCACCGCCCGCTGCAGCGCCTGATCGACCCCGTGCACCACGGACAGGTGCCGCTCGCCCCGGCCGAAGGCCGTGTACACCCAGGCGCGGTCCAGGGCCCGAGCCGCGTCCCCGGGCAGCACCACCACGGCCGCGGGCCAGCGCGTGCCCACCGCCTGGTGGGCGGTGAGCGCCCAGCCGTGCCGCACGGTGTCCGCCACCCGGTCGCGCGGAACGACGACCGTACGGCCGGCGCACTCCAGCCGCAGCCCCTCCGCGTCGCCGGAGACCACCGTGCCCGGCACCGCGCGGCCGGGGGCGGGGGCGTGGACCACCCGGTCGCCCGGGTCGAAACCGCCGAACCGGCCCGGACCGGGGTTGAGCCGTTCCTTGAGCGCGGCGTTGAGCACCCGGGTGCCCGCCGCGCCCCCGTGGCCGGGCGTGATCACCTGGGTCCGCTCGGCGGGCACCCCGATCGCCCTCGGCACCGAGTCGGAGACCAGCTGCACGGTGCGGTGCACCGCCTCCCCGGCGTCGTGCACGGGGACGATCACCACTTCCCGGCCGGGCGCCTCCACCCGGTTCAGCTCGCCGACGCCGATGCCCGACACCAGCTCGCCGACCGGGCCGGGATCGGGGGTGCGGGAGACCACCTGCGGGCAGACGCGCGCGGCGAGCAGGTCGGTCAGCACCTGCCCGGGACCGGCGGCGCCGAGCAGGTGGGGGTCGCCGCTGAGCACCAGCCGTGCCCCGTCCGGCAGCGACTCCACCAGGGCCGCCGCCCGTTCGGTGTCGAGCTGGGGCGCGTCCAGTACGACGAGCAGGTCGAGCGCGTACGCGCCCTCCTCGTCCCGTCCGGGGCCCTCGCGGTCGGTCAACAGACCGTCGACGGTGAGAGCCGCCGGGGCCGGCTCCCCGCCGCCCTCGCCTCCCCCGGCGGTACCGTCGGGGGAGGCGAGCAGCTCCGCCAGCCGCCGCCTGCCGTCCTCCCCGTGGGTCACGGCACACGCCCGCAGCCCCAGGGAACGGGCCGCGGCCACCAGTGCCGCGGGCTCGGCACGGGCGGCCTCGCCGCCGGTGTGCACCACCAGCCCGCTGCGCGCGACGGCCCGGACCAACTCGGCCGCCGAGGGGGTGGGGGCGGCCGCCGCGGCCTTCTCCCAGCCCTCGGTCTCCGCCTCGTCGGGCGGGACGAAGGTGGAGCCGAGCCGGGCCAGGCCCTCGGCCAGCCCCTCCTCGGCGAGGGCGTACCGCTCCAGACCGAGCAACAGCCGTACCGGTCGTCCGTCGCCGTCCGCACCGAGGCCCTCGGCGGCCTCGGCGGCCTCGGTGGCATCGGGGCCCTCGGAACCCCCGGCCCCCGCGACGCCGCCCCCCTCCGTCTCGTCCTCGAACGCCAGTACCGCCCCCTCGTCGAGGGCCGCCGCCACGGCACCGTCCGGATCGGACACGGCGTACCGGGCCAGCTCCGCGGCGAGGGAGGCCGACGGCAGGACGGTGTGTCCGGACAGCGCGGCCCGCTCCAGCAGCCACACCGTCAGGGCACGAGTCCGGAGCTCGTCGTCCGGGCCGCACTCCGGTCCCCGTACCGCGCGGGCGAAGCCGTCCGCCTGCTCCGGCCGCACCCCGGGGACGGACAGCAACTGCCACGGATCCGCGCGCAGGACCTCCTCGGCCCCCTCGCCCAGGGCCCTGACCACCCGGGCGCCCAGCGAGGGGGGCGCCCCGGCCTCGGCGAGCAGCGCGACGACCCCCTCCGGTACGGCGACCGGCCCCTCCGCCGCCGGCGCCCCGCCGGGAGCGGGGGCGGGACGGGGAGCGGGACGCCGGGCGCGCGGGGCGGGGCGGGGCTCGGCGAAGAACTCGGCGGCGGAGCGCTCACCGCTCTCCACGGCCCGCACGGCGGCCATCAGCTCGGCCGCCTTGTCCCCGGCCGCGGCGGTCTTGTCTCCGGCCGCGGCCGGCCGGCCCCCGGGATCGGTGGGGTCCGTGCGGTGTGTGTCGCTGTGGTCCGTGCCGTCCGGGCGGTCGGAGGGGTCGGCGCTGGACGCGGTCACAGTGTGCTCCAGTCGTGATCGGGATAGCGGTGCACCGGCGCCGACACGTCGTCCAGCGCCCGGCAGATCTCGTCGGGAAGCGTAAGGCTCTCCACTGACAACGATTCCTGGAGCTGCCGCGCCGTCCGTGCGCCGACGACCGGCGCGACCACACCGGGCCGGTCCCGCACCCAGGCCAGTGCCACCTGGAGCGGGGTGACGGCCAGGCCGTCGGCCGCTATGGCGACCGCGTCCACGATCCGCGCCGCCGTCTCGTCCAGGTAGGGCGCGACGAAGGGCGCCAGGTGTTCCGAGGCGCCACGGGACCCGGGCGGCGGCCCGCCGCGGTACTTGCCGGTGAGCACCCCCCGCCCCAGCGGTGAGGACGGCAGCAGCCCGACCCCCAGGTCCAGCGCGGCCGGCAGCACCTCGCGCTCCACACCGCGCTGGAGCAGCGAGTACTCCATCTGGGCACCGGCCAGTCGGGTGCGCGATCCGGGCGCGGCGAGCTGCCACGAGGCGGCCTTGGCCAACTGCCAGCCGCAGAAGCCCGCCACCCCCGCGTAGCGGGCGCGGCCACTGCTCACCGCGGTGTCGAGGGCCTGGAGGGTCTCCTCCAACGGAGTGAGGGGGTCGTAGGCGTGGACCTGCCACAGATCCACGTGGTCGGTGCCCAACCGCTCCAGGGAGGCGTCCAGGGCCGACAGCAGATGGCCGCGCGAGCAGTCGAAGCGGCGGTCGGGGTCGGGCACGCCGCCCGCCTTGGTGGCGATCACCACCTCCCGGCGCGGCACCAGGTCCGCCATCAGCCGTCCCAGCAGGTACTCGGCACCGCCGTCGGCGTACACGTCGGCGGTGTCCACCAGGGTGCCGCCGGCCTCCCAGAAGGCCTTCAGCAGGTCGGCTGCCTCCCGCTCCCCGGTGTCCCGCCCCCAGGTGAGGGTGCCGAGCCCGATCCGGGATACGCGGAGACCGGTGCGGCCCACGTGCCTGTGCTCCATGGGCGTTGAGCGTACTTGCGGACGCGCGCTAGAGTCCCGGGGACAGGCACGTTACTGATCGGTAAGGGGAGCGCGGATGCGGCTCGGGATCAACCTCGGCTACTGGGGAGCCGGGATGGACGCGGACAATCTCGCGGTCGCCCAGGAGGCCGACCGCCTCGGCTACTCCGTCTGCTGGGCCGCGGAGGCCTACGGCTCGGACGCCGCCACCGTACTGGCCTGGGTCGCGGCCCAGACCGAGCGGATCGACGTGGGCTCGGCCATCTTCCAGATCCCCGCCCGCACCCCCGCCATGACGGCCATGACCGCCGCCACCCTCGACACGCTCTCCGGCGGCCGCTTCCGGCTGGGCCTGGGCGTCTCCGGCCCGCAGGTCTCCGAGGGGTGGTACGGGGTGCGGTTCGACAAGCCGCTCGCCCGCACCCGCGAGTACGTGGAGATCATCCGCAAGGCGATGTCCCGCGAGCGTCTGTCCCACTCCGGCGCGCACTGGACGCTGCCGCTGCCCGACGGCCCCGGCAAGCCGCTGAAGCTGACCGTGCACCCGGTCCGCGAGCACATCCCGCTCTACATCGCCGCCATCGGGCCGAAGAACCTGGAGCAGACCGGCGAGATCGCCGACGGCGCCCTGCTGATCTTCTTCTCGCCCGAGCACGCCGAGGAGACCACCCTCGGCGCGCTGCGCGCCGGACGGGAGAAGGCGGGCAGGACCCTGGAGGGCTTCGACGTGGTGCCCACCGTGCCGCTGGCCGTCGGCGACGACGTCGATGCCCTGGCCGACACCTTCCGTCCCTACACCGCGCTGTACGTCGGCGGCATGGGCAGCCGCAAGCAGAACTTCTACAACAAGCTCGCCCAGCGGATGGGGTACGAGAAGGAGGCCGCCGAGATCCAGGACAGGTACCTGTCCGGCGACAAGGACGGCGCCGCGGCCGCCGTGCCCCGGCAGTTGATCGACTCCACCACGCTGCTCGGCTCCGTGGACCGGATCGCCGATCGGATGCGGGCCTACGCCGAGGCGGGGGCGACCACTCTGTCCCTCGCGCCGGCCGGCTTCACGCTGGAGGAGCGGATCGCCGCGCTGCGGGCCGGGGTGGAGGCGCTGGAGCGCTCCGGCGTCGCCTGACGCCCCGGCGGTCCGGCGCCCCGGCGTCCTGGCGCGCACACCGGCATCGGCACCGACACGGGCGGGGCCGGACGCCGCCGCGTCCGGCCCCGCCCGGTGTGCTCCACGGCCGTGGTGGGGGCTCGGGGTCTCCCCGCCACGGCCGTCTACCGGCACAACGGCCCGGCCTCCGTCGGGTTACGCCCGGCACCCCGCGGCACCTCCGTTCGGCCCAGGCGGCGCGGTGAGCTGTTGCCCCCGACCGTTCGCGCCGTTTGACTCGACTCCTGCGGATACGTCCACGGAGGTGCCGGGTCATGTTCTGGACGAGGGGCCTGTCGAAGGAGATCCTCGGCGACGACGAGACGTTTCGGCTGCTCTGCTCGCTGGTCGCCGCCACGCTGGCCCGCGAAGGACGCGAGACCTGCCGGATCGCCGCGCTCGTCCCCGAGGGGCTGCGCGACCTGGCACCCGGAGTGGCCCGGCACGGCGCCGAGCAGGAACGGCACGCCCGGCTGCTGGGCGCGCTGCTCGCGGCCCGTGGTCTGGAACCGGCCGAGATCCCCCCGGAGGCGGACCACGCCCGGCTCCTGGAGCGGCGGGGCGGCTGCCCGGTACACGTCAGGGTGCGCCGTGGCGAGCCGATCAGCGAACGGGACGTCGTCGCCCACCTCGCCCACGGGTACGTCACCGCCGTCCGGACGACCGCCTGGCTGGACCTGGCCGCCGACCGGCTCGCCGACCGCCCGGAGGTCGCCGACGCCGCCGCGGAGATCGCCTCGGCCGAACGGGACCGCCTGGCCCACTGTCGCGAGGAGCTGCTGCGCTTCGCGCGGGCCGGGCACGGCGCCGCCGTCCGGTTGGCGCTGCGGGAGAACGCGTCGGCCGAGGTCGGCGTCCACCGCGACGTGGTCCTCGCCGTACTGGCCCGTGTGGGCCGACTGTCGGGGTGGCGCGTGACCCGGTCGGTGGCCCTGGAGGCGCGGGTCCAGGCGGGGTACGCGTACGAGCGGCTGGTCGGCCGGCGTCGCACGGTGGACCTCCTGCCGCCCCCGCCCCCCGAGCGGACGGACCGCTCCCGACGCCCCCGGGCACCCGAGGCGCTCACCCCGTCCGGAAACCCGCCCGACGCCCCGCCCGAGGAGGCCGCCGGGCCCGCCGGGGCCGCTACAGCCAGCCGCGGCGCCTGAAGAACCGGTACAGGCCGAGGCTCGCGGCGACCGTCAGCGCCATCACCGCCGGATAGCCCAGCGGATGGTGCAGCTCGGGCATGTGGTCGAAGTTCATGCCGTAGACCCCGGCGATCATCGTGGGGACGGCCGCCATGGCCGCCCAGGCGGAGATCCTGCGCATGTCGTCGTTCTGCCGGACGCCCACCTGCGCCAGATAGGCCGACAGGACGTCCGACAGCAACCGGTCCAACGTCTCGACCTGGTCGTTGGCACGGGTCAGGTGGTCGGCGACGTCCCGGAAGAACGGGCGTGAACTCTCGGGCACGAACGGCACCCGGGTGCCGGCCAGCCGCTCCACCGGATCGGTCAGCGGTCCGGTGGAGCGGCGGAACTCCAGCACCTGGCGCTTGAAGGCGTAGACGCGGCCCGCGGTGTCGCCCCCGGCCGGACCGTCCGGGGTGAAGACCGCCTCCTCCAGCTCCTCCAGGTCGGCCTGGAGCCGCGCGGCCACCTCCATGTACTGGTCGACGACCGCGTCGCTCACCGCGTACATCACCGCGGTCGGGCCGTGTTGGAGCACCTCGGGCCGGTGCTCCAACCGTTCGCGCACCTCGCCCAACGGGTTGATGTCGCCGTGCCGCACGGAGATCACGAAGGAGTCGCCGACGAGCAGCATCAGCTCCCCGGTGCTCACCCGCCCCGACGACGGGTCGTAGTCGACCGGCCTGAGCACCAGGAACAGCGAGTCCCGGTAGAGCTCCAGTTTGGGGCGCTGGCGCGCCGTCAGCACGTCCTCCACCGCCAGCGGGTGCAGCCCGAACTCCTCGGAGAGGCGGGCGAGCTCGTCGTCGGTGGGCTCGTGCAGCCCGATCCACAGGAAGGTGTCACCGGAATCCCGGGCCGTCCGGAGCGCCTCGGTGAGGCCGGCGGGCTCCTCGGCGCGCCGTCCGTCCCGGTAGACCGCGCAGTCGACTATCACCCCGCCATTCTGCCCGTGTCGCAGACGGAACCGGTGCGCGCGGCGGCCGTACCGCCGTCCGCACCGGCGGTTGTCCACACCGCCTGTCGGGCCGCCGCGCGCCTCGCCTACGCTGGCAGCCATGCCCACGCTGCTCCTCGTCCGGCACGGCCGGTCCACCGCCAACACCTCGGGGCTGCTCGCCGGACGCACTCCCGGCGTCGCCCTGGACGACCTGGGCACCGCCCAGGCCGCCGCGCTCCCCGGGCGCCTGGCCGCGCTGCCGCTGGCCGCCGCCGTCCACAGCCCCCTGGAACGCTGTCGCCAGACCCTGGATCCGCTGTCGCGGGCCCGGCCGGAGCTGCCGCTGCACACCGAGGAGCGCATCGGCGAGTGCGACTACGGGGACTGGACGGGCCGCAAGCTCGCCGAGCTGAACGACGAACCGCTGATGACGGCCGTCCAGCAGCACCCCTCCTCCGTGGCCTTCCCCGGCGGGGAGACGATGCGCGGCATGCAGTCCCGCGCGGTGGAGGCCGTGCGGGAGTGGAACGAGCGGATCGAGCGGGAGCACGGCGCCGACGCCACCTACCTGATGTGCTCCCACGGCGACGTCATCAAGTCGCTGGTGGCCGACGCGCTCGGTCTGCACCTCGACCTCTTCCAGCGCATCCACGTCGAGCCCTGCTCGGTCACCGCCATCCGCTACACCCCCGTGCGCCCCTTCCTGCTGCGCCTGGGCGACACCGGCGACCTCGCCTCCCTCGCCCCCCGCGAGCCGGACCGCGAGCCGGACGGGGCCGCGGCCGGCCGACCGGCCGGTGGCGACGGCAACGCGGCGGTCGGAGGCGGAGCGTAGGCGCGAACCGCGCGGGTACGGCGTACGGGCACCGCGTACGGGCCCGGCGGAAGGCACGGTGATCGCCGCGCGCAGTAGGGTGCCAGTGACCCAGCAGTCGAGCCGATGGAGCAGGACGTGTCCCGTCAGGTGTTCCTCTACGACCCCCCGGAACGCTTCGTGGCCGGCACGGTCGGGCTGCCTGGCCGCCGGACGTTCTACCTCCAGGCGTCCGCGGCCGGCCGCACCACCAGTGTCGCCTTGGAGAAGGCGCAGGTCGAAGCGTTGGCCGAGCGCATCGACGAGCTCCTCGACGAGGTCGTGCGGCGTACCGGGGGCAGCGCCCCGGTCCCGGCCGTCGCCCCCGCCGAGACGGCCGACAACGCGCCCCTGACGACCCCGGTGGAGGAGGAGTTCCGGGTCGGCACGATGGCGCTGGCCTGGGACGGCGAGGACGAGTGCGTCGTCGTCGAGGCCCAGGCCCTGGTGGAGCTGGAGGCCGACTCGGACGAGGAACTCGCCGAGGCCGAGGAGATGTTGCTGAGGGACGACGAGAACGGACCACCGGTGTTGCGGGTGCGGATCAGCGGGGCCATGGCCCGTGCCTTCGCCAAGCGCGCCATGGAGGTCGTCCGGGCGGGGCGCCCGCCGTGCCCGCTGTGCAGTCTGCCGCTCGACCCGGAGGGACACGTGTGCCCGCGCCAGAACGGATACCGCCGACAGCCGTGACGCGGACCGGAACCGGAACCGGAACACCGGGGCCCGCGAAACCGTCGAGGTGTTCGGGGCCACCGGAACCGACCGCCCCGCCGGCCCGGGTGTTGGCCGAGGGCGAGCTGACGGTGCGCGGACGGCTCCGCGAGGCGTCCAACGCGGTGCTGTACTGCACGGTGGAGGGCGACGGCCGCGCAGTGCCCTGTGTCTACAAGCCGGTGCGCGGGGAGCGTCCGCTGTGGGATTTCCCCGACGGCAACCTGGCGCGGCGCGAGGTGGCGGCGTACGAGATCTCCGAGGCGCTCGGCTGGCACCTGGTGCCGCCGACCGTGCTGCGCGACGGTCCGTACGGCGAGGGCATGTGCCAACTGTGGATCGGTCCCCGTCCGGACGGGGCCGCTCCTCCGGACGGGCCGGGCGGGCCCGAGGGCGCCGCCGAAGGAGCGGAGGAGTCCGATGGACCGGGCGGCGGACTCCTCGCGCTGGTGGAGGACGCGGAGCCCGAAGAGGGGTGGAAGCCCATCGGCCTCGTCGACGTGGGGGAGGGACGCACCGCCCTGCTGGTGCACGCCGACGACCCGCGGCTGCGCCGTCTCGCCGTCCTCGACGCGGTGATCAACAACGCCGACCGCAAGGGCGGACACCTGCTGACCACCCCCGACGGGCGGCTGTACGGCATCGACCACGGCGTGACCTTCCACACCGACGACAAGCTGCGCACGCTGCTGTGGGGGTGGGCCGGTGAGCCGCTGCCCGCCGAGGTCCTGGAACCGTTGCGGAGGTTGCTCGCGGCGCTGGACGACGGCCCCCTGGCCGTCCGGATGGGCGAGCTGATCACCCCCGCGGAGCTGGACGCCCTGCGCGGACGGGTCCGCGGGCTGCTGGAGACCGGACGCCACCCGGTGCCCGGCGGGGACTGGCCGGCCGTTCCCTGGCCGCCCATCTGACCGCGTTCCGCCCCGGCACCGGCCCGGCACCGGCCCGAGACGGACCGGCCGGTGGCTCGGATCCCACTCGTGGGCACCACCAATCGCCGGTTACGCTCATGACCATGCATGCCTGGCCCGCTTCCGAGGTGCCCGCCCTGCCAGGTCAGGGCCGCGACCTCAGCCTCCACGACACCTCGACCGGGGGACGGGTGACCCTCACCCCCGGTCCCGTCGCCCGCATCTACGTCTGCGGCATCACGCCCTACGACGCCACCCACATCGGACACGCGGCGACCTACAACGCGTTCGACCTGGTGCAGCGCGTGTGGCTCGACACCAAGCGGCAGGTTCACTACGTGCAGAACGTCACCGACGTCGACGACCCGCTGCTGGAACGGGCCGCCGCCACCGGTGAGGACTGGACGGCCCTCGCCGAGCGGGAGACCGCGCTCTTCCGCGAGGACATGACCGCCCTGCGGATGCTCCCCCCGCGGCACTACGTCGGCGCCGTCGAGGCCATACCCCGGATCGTGCCGATCGTCGAACGACTGCGCGAGACCGGCGCCACCTACGAGCTCGACGGTGACATCTACTTCTCGGTCTCCTCCGACGCCCGCTTCGGTTCGGTCTCCCGACTGGACGTCGAAACGATGCGCCACCTGTCGGCGGAGCGCGGCGGCGACCCCGACCGCCCCGGCAAGAAGAACCCGCTGGACCCGCTGTTGTGGGTGGCCGCCCGCGAGGGTGAGCCGGCCTGGGACGGCGGCTCGCTCGGCCGGGGCCGCCCCGGCTGGCACATCGAGTGCGTCGCCATCGCGCTGGAACACCTCGGCATGGGCTTCGACGTCCAGGGAGGCGGTTCCGACCTGGCCTTCCCGCACCACGAGATGGGGGCCTCGCACGCCCAGGTCCTCACCGGCGAGTACCCGATGGCCACGGCGTACGTGCACGCCGGGATGGTCGCCCTGGACGGCGAGAAGATGTCGAAGTCCAAGGGGAACCTGGTCTTCGTCAGCCGGCTGCGGGGCGACGGGGTGGACCCGGTCGCGATCCGCCTGGCACTGCTGGCCCACCACTACCGCTCCGACTGGGAGTGGACGGACACCGTCCTGGACGAGGCGGTCGCGCGGCTGAGCCGCTGGCGCGCCGCCGTCTCCCGCCCGGACGGTCCTCCGGCCGGGGCGCTGCTGGAGGAGATCCGCGAGGCCCTCGCCGACGACCTGGACGCCCCCGCCGCGCTGACCGCCGTCGACCGGTGGGCCGAACGCCAGCGGACGGAGGGCGGCACGGACACCGGCGCGCCCGGCCTGGTGTCGCGGGCCGTGGACGCCCTGTTGGGCGTCGCGCTCTAGCCGGACGTCCCCCGTCCCCCGTGCCCGACGGGCGCGGGGGACGGGCACGCTCCGGTGGGCGCGCCCGGCCGGAGCCGGACGCCCCGGAGCGGACGCCGCACGTCCCGCCCCGGCCCCGCGACCTCGTCGACCGGCCGGTCAGTCGTCCTTCTCGGACGACCCCCCGTCCTCCTCGTTCCCGGACGTTCCGCCATCCTCGCCACCGGCGCCGCCGTCACCTGATCCCTCGGCCCTCCCGGCGCTCCCGGGCCCTTTGGGGTCCTCGTCGGACGCCTTCGACGGACGGCCCAACCCCCTGGAGGGGTCGCGCAGGTACGAGCCGCCCTCGGACGCCGTCGCACCGCCGCCGGTGGCGTGGCCGCCGCCGGGCTGGCCGTCCCGCCGTCGCAGGTAGCGCTCGAACTCCTTGGCGATCGCCTCGCCCGACGCCTCCGGCAGGTCCGCGGTGTCGCGGGCCTCCTCCAGCGACTGCACGTACTCGGCGACCTCGTTGTCCTCGGCGGCGAGCTGGTCCACGCCCAACTGCCAGGCGCGGGCGTCCTCCGGCAGCTCGCCCAGCGGGATCCGCACGTCCAGCAGGTCCTCCAGCCGGTTGAGCAGGGCGAGCGTCGCCTTGGGGTTGGGCGGCTGCGAGACGTAGTGCGGCACCGCGGCCCACAGGCTCACGGCCGGCACGCCCGCGTGCGTGCACGCCTCCTGGAGGATGCCGACGATGCCGGTGGGGCCCTCGTAGCGGGACTCCTCCAGGTCCATCGTGCGAGCCAGGTCGGGATCGGATGTGACGCCGGTGACCGGCACCGGGCGGGTGTGCGGAGTGTCACCGAGCAGCGCGCCGAGCACGACGACCATCTCCACGCCCAGTTCGTGGGCGAACCCCAGGATCTCGTTGCAGAAGGACCGCCAACGCATGCTCGGCTCGATGCCGCGCACCAGCACGAGGTCGCGGGCGCGCCCCCGGCCGTCGGCGTCGCCGACGCGCACCACCGACAGGCGGGTCGTCGGCCAGGTGATCCTGCGCACACCGCCCTCCAGCCACACCTGGGGGCGGTTGACCTGGAAGTCGTAGTAGTCCTCGGCGTCCAGCGCGGCGAACACCTCGCCCTTCCACTCCCGCTCCAGATGGGCGACCGCGGCGGAGGCGGCGTCACCGGCGTCGTTCCAGCCTTCGAACGCGGCCACCATGACCGGGTCGACCAGCTCGGGAACTCCCTCGAGCTCGATCACCCAGTGCCTCCTTCCGGCCGACCGGAGCGCCTGCTCCGTACCGGCTGACGTTCCTCTACCGTGCGGGCCCAGCCTACGGCGTGACCGTGCCCGCGCCGCAGCCCCCGCATTCCTCCCCGGAGGCTTTCGGGGTGAGGAGGTGCGGATGCGTCCGGATAAGGGCGCGGGTGTCCGAAGGGACCGTCGGTCGGGGACGCCCGTGGGGGATCGGTGCCGGCACCTCATCCGACCGCCGCTGAACCGGTGTATTGCGGTGTGGGCGGGGACGTCGGAGGATCACCGGAGGATCCCGGACAGCCGGGGAGCGCCGCGGGAGGGGACGAGGATGACGGGACACACCGGAACACGAGAGCGGGAGATCGGCCGCACCGGGGTGCGGCTCCCGCCGCTGGGCCTGGGGTGCGCGCCCATCGGCAACTTCCGCCGCCCCGTCGGCGAGGAGCGGGCCCGCGCGGTGGTTAAGGCCGCCCTGGAGGAGGGCTGGACCTACCTGGACACCGCGCCGCACTACGGCGTGGGCCTGTCCGAGGAGCGCCTCGGCCGAGCCCTGGCCGGCCGCGACCGCGCCTCGTACGTGATCTCCACCAAGGTCGGACGGCGGCTGCGTCCGCTCCGCCCGGGCGAGGCACCGCCCGACGGCGAGGGCTTCGTGGAGACCCCGCCGCGCGTGCGCGAGTGGGACCTGACCCGGGACGGCGTCCGCGCCACGATCGAGGCGTCCCTGGAGCGGCTGGGCACCGACCGGGTGGAGATCGTGCTGCTGCACGACGTGGAACGGCACGTCCGCGAGGTGTACGAGACGGGCTTCCCCGCGCTGGCCGAACTGCGGGCCGAGGGGCTGGTGGGGGCGATCGGCTTCGGCATGAACCACAGCGACCACCTCGCCCGCTTCGTCGCCGACCTCGACGTCGACGTGGTGCTGTGCGCCGGCCGGTGGACCCTGCTGGACCACCGGGCGGCCGACGACCTGCTGCCGGTGTGCGCCCGGCGCGGCACCTCGGTCGTCGTCGGCGGCGTCTACAACTCCGGGCTGCTCGCCGACCCCCGGCCCGGAGCCCACTACGACTACCGGGAGGCGCCGCCGGAGATGCTGGAGCGGGCGCGGCGGATCCGGGAGGCGTGCGGGGAGTTCGGGGTGCCGCTGCGGGCGGCCGCGCTGCGCTTCCCCTTCGGTCACCCGGCGGTGGCCTCGGTGGTCGTCGGCTGCTCCGCCGAGGAGGAGGTGCGGGACAACGCGCGGATGTTCGCCCACGAGATCCCGGCGGAGATGTGGTCGGCGCTGGTCGAGCGCGGTCTGCTGCGGGACGACCTCCCCCTGCCGGGATGACGGGGCGGCCCGGCGGCGGGCCGGGTGGCGCGGTCCGCCGCGGGAACGGCCCCGGGACGGCGGGGGACGGCGGGGGCGCCATCGCCGTCCCGGGGCCGTCCCGTCTCCGCCCCGGGGCCGCCCCGGGGCGGAGACGGCTCAACTCCGGCGCTTCGCCAGCACCTCCTCGACCCTCCGGCGGACCTCCTCGGTGTCCAGACCGCGGATGGTGAGCGTGGTGCGGCGGCGCAGCACGTCGTCCGCCGTGGCGGCCCACTCGTGGTCCCGCGCGTAGACCACCTGCGCCCAGATCTCCGGGGCGTCCGGGTGGACGCGCTCGCCCAGCGCCGGGTCCTCGTGCACCAGACGGGCGATGTCGAAGGCCAGCGCGCCGTAGTGGGTGGCCAGGTGGCGGGCGGTCAGCGGGTCGAGCCGGGTGCCCGGCTCGCGGTCCACCAGCAGTCGGTGGGCGACCGCGTTCGGGTTGGCCACGCCCGGCAGCGGCACCCGCCGCACCAGTTGGGAGACCGGCACGGTGTCCTCGGTGAACCCGCTCCGCGCGGTTCCCGGCAGCGTCGCCAGCTTCCGCAGCACCGTGCGGCCGATGTGCCGGTAGGTGGTCCACTTGCCGCCCGCGACCGAGAGCATCCCGCCGCGCCCCTCGGTGACGACCGTCTCCCGCCTGGCCGACTCCACGCCCCCGGGACCGCCGGGCAGCACCCGCAGGCCCGCGAAGGCGTACGTCACCAGGTCGGGCGAGAGCTGCTCGTCCCGGACGGAGAACGCGGCCTCGTCCAGGATCTGCCGGACGTCGGCGTCGGTGGCCGACACCTCGGCCGGGTCGCCCTCGTACTCCTCGTCGGTGGTGCCCAGCAGCAGGTGGTCCTCCCAGGGGAGGGCGAAGGTGATGCGGTACTTGTCGACGGGCGTGGCCATCGCGGCCCGCCACGGGGCCGTCCGCTTCAGCACCAGGTGGGCGCCCTTGGAGAGCCGGATACCGGGGGCCGCGCCCGGGTTTTCCATCCGCCGCAGGTGGTCCACCCACGGGCCGGTGGCGTTGAGCACCAGCCGGGCGTCGACGCCGAACTCGGTGCCGTCCAGCCGGTCCCGCAGCTCGGCGCCGGTCACCCGGCCATCGGTGAAGCGCAGGCCCGTGACCTCGGCGTGGTTGAGGACCACGGCACCCGACTCGACGGCGGCGCGGACGGTCATCACCGCGACCCGGGAGTCGTTCATCTGGTGGTCGCCGTAGACCGCGACGGCCTTGAGGCCCTCGGTGCGCAGCGCCGGGTTGTCGGCCGCGGCCCGCGACGGGGAGATCAGCCGCCCCACCCCGTCGCCGAAGGCGGACAGGGCGGAGTAGGCGAAGACGCCCGCGCCCAGCTTGGCCGCGCCGTGCGGACCGCCCCGGTAGACCGGCAGGTGGAAGGTGAGCGGGTTGACCAGGTGCGGGGCCACGTCCTTGGCCAGCACCCGCCGCTCGTGGTGGTTCTCGGCGACCAGCTTCACCGCGCCGGTCTGCAGGTAGCGCAGCCCGCCGTGGACGAGCTTGGAGGAGGCCGAGGAGGTGGCGCCGGCGAAGTCGCCGGCGTCCACCATCGCCACCCTCAGTCCGGACTGCGCCGCGTGCCAGGCCACGGAGGTGCCCAGGATGCCGCCGCCGACGACCAGCAGGTCGAAGACGGCGCCGGCCAGCACCTCCCTGGTCTCGGCGCGGCCGGGGCCGGGGCCCGCCGCCGGGCGCGTCCCGAGGGTGGGAACGCCTCGCATGGTGCTGTTCATCGGGTCACTTCTCCTCTTCGATCCAGCCCATGGACCGCTCCACGGCCTTGAGCCAGTTCCGGTACTCGCGTTCCCGCACGTCCTGTTCCATCCGGGGGGTCCACTCCGCGGCCCGGCGCCAGTTGGCGCGCAGCGCGTCGGTGTCGGGCCAGAAGCCGACGGCCAGGCCGGCGGCGTAGGCGGCCCCCAGACAGGTGGTCTCGGCGACCATCGGCCGCACCACCGGAGCGTCCAGGACGTCCGAGATCTGCTGCATCAGCAGGTTGTTGCTGGTCATGCCGCCGTCCACCTTCAGGGCGGTCAGCTCGACGCCGGAGTCCTTCTCCATCGCGTCGACGATCTCGCGGGTCTGCCAGGCGGTCGCCTCCAACACCGCGCGGGCGAGATGGGCCTTGGTGACGTACCGGGTCAGACCCGCGATGACACCCCGGGCGTCGGAACGCCAGTAGGGGGCGAACAGTCCCGAGAAGGCGGGGACGAAGTAGGCGCCGCCGTTGTCCTCGACCGAGCCGGCCAGCGTCTCGATCTCGGCGGCGCTGTTGATCAGGCCCATCTGGTCGCGCATCCACTGCACCAGGGAGCCGGTGACGGCGATCGAGCCCTCCAGCGCGTACACCGGGGCCTGGTCGCCGATGCGGTAGCCGACGGTGGTCAGTAGCCCGTTGTAGGAGTTGACGGCCTCGGAGCCGGTGTTGAGCAGCAGGAAGGTGCCGGTGCCGTAGGTCGACTTCGCCTCGCCCGACGAGAAGCAGGTCTGGCCGAACAGCGCGGCCTGCTGGTCGCCGAGCGCGGAGGCCACCGGCACGCCCGCCAACTCGCCCCGGGCCTCGCCGTACACCTCGGCCGAGGAGCGGATCTCGGGCAGCATCGCGGTGGGCACGCCCATCGACTCGCAGATGCGCGGGTCCCAGTCCAGGGTGCGCAGGTTCATCAGCAGGGTGCGGGAGGCGTTGGTGACGTCGGTGACGTGCACGCCGCCGTCGGGACCGCCGGTGAGGTTCCAGATCACCCAGGAGTCCATGGTGCCGAAGAGGATCTCGCCGGCCTCGGCGCGCTCGCGCAGACCGGCGACGTTCTCCAGCAGCCAGCGGATCTTCGGGCCCGCGAAGTAGGAGGCCAGCGGCAGGCCGGTCTCACGGCGGAAGCGGTCCTGACCGACGTTGCGGGCCAGTTCCTTGCAGAGGGCGTCGGTGCGGGTGTCCTGCCAGACGATGGCGTTGTGGACCGGTTCGCCGGTGGTCCGGTCCCACAGCAGGGTCGTCTCGCGCTGGTTGGTGATGCCCAGGGCCCGCACGTCCCGGCGGGTGATCTCGGCCTTGCGCAGGGCCTCGGAGACGACCTCCCGGACGTTGGTCCAGATCTCGGCGGCGTCGTGCTCGACCCAGCCCGGCTCGGGGAAGATCTGTCGGTGCTCCTTCTGGCCGACGGAGACCACGCGACCGTCCCGGTCGAAGACGATGCAGCGGCTGGAGGTGGTGCCCTGGTCGATGGCGGCGATGAACTCGCGGCGGGTGTCGCTCATGTCGGAGTGCTCCATGGGGTGGGCGAGTGGTTGCGCGGGCAGGGAGGCGGGTGCCCGGCGGCGCCTGGTCGGCGGTCCGTCCGGGGGCCGGGGTCAGGCGAACGCGAGCCGGTAGATGCCGCCCGCCACGGCTCCGCCCAACAGGGGGCCGACCACCGGCACCCAGGCGTAGCCCCAGTCCGAGCCTCCCTTGTTGGGCAGCGGCAGCAGGGCGTGCACGATACGCGGTCCCAGGTCGCGGGCCGGGTTGATGGCGTACCCGGTCGGGCCGCCCAGCGAGAGGCCGATCCCGACGACGACCAGGGCGGTGATCAGCACGCCGGTGCCAGACAGGGCCAGTCCCTCGGTGAGGCCCTGGGTGAGGATCGCCAGGACGAGGACGGTGGTGGCGATGGTCTCGGTGGCCAGGTTCTGCGCGGGGCTGCGGATCTCGGGGGCGGTGGAGAAGATCCCGAGCACCGGTCCGGGCTCGTCGGAGCGCTGCCTGTCGGCCGCGGCGGTCGCCTGGGCGCCGGGGCCGCCGGTGATCTCGCGGTCGGTCAGGTGCGCCGTGAACTGACCGTAGTAGCACACCCACACCAGCACGGCGCCGAGCATGGCGCCGAGCATCTGGCCGGCGAAGTAGACGGGGACCCGGTTCCACTCGCCGCTCTGCACGGCCACCCCGACGGTGACGGCCGGGTTGAGGTGGGCTCCGGAGGGGCCCAGGGCGATGTAGGCGGCGGTGAGGACGGCGAAGCCCCAGCCGAAGGCGATGGCGACCCAGCCGGCTCCCACCGCCTTGGAGCGCTTGAGGGTGACGGCGGCGCAGACGCCTCCGCCGAGCAGGATGAGCACGGCGGTACCGATGGTCTCGCCCAGGAATATGTCGGAGCTGGACACCCGCGACTCCTTAGTTCGTGTCCGGAGGGAGCCAGATGGAGGACGTGGGGAAGGCGAGCCGATTCCGTTCGGTGTTCGACATTGTCGACCGCCGAACGGCAGTTTTATGCCCGGCGAACACCTCGTCAAGGGTGTGGGCTGCGGCCTGTCGCTCCGTGAACGCCAGGGACAGGGCAAGACGTACCAAAACGCCCGGGAGGGTGTCCGAAGGAACAACGCAAGCGGCCTCGGAGAGGAGGTAAAAGTATGCCAAGCAGAAAAAAAGACCACGCCGTGGCGGAGGGAGACGCGAAGAGGGGGCGGGCGGCTCGGAAGCGAGCCGGAGCGCCGGGGGCGGAGAGGAGGGGAGGGGGTGGGCGTCAGAAGCGTCCCGCGCCCAGGTCGCGGGAGACGGCCCGGGCGCAGTCCCGTACGGCCGCCACCAGGCGCGGCCGGATCGTCCCGTCGACGCACACCCGTTCCACCGCCCCCGTGACGGCCACGGCGCCCACCGGCATCCGCCGGCGGTCGTGGACGGGCGCGGCGATGGAGGCCACGCCCTCCCAGGTCTCCTCCACGTCCGAGCCCCAGCCGCGGGCCCGGGTCAGCTCCAGGACCTCCTCGAACGCCTCCGGTTCGGTGACGGTGCGGGACGTCAGCGCCGTGCGCTCCGCGTCCATGGCCTCGCTGTGCGCCACCGGGTCGTACGCCGCCAGCACCTTGCCCAGCGCGGTGCTGTGCAACGGCTGCATCGCCCCCACCTCCAGCACCTGACGACTGTCGTCGGGACGGAAGACGTGGTGCACGATCAGCACGCCCTGCTGGTGGAGCACCCCCAGGTAGACGCTCTCGCCGCTGGAGCGGGCCAGGTCGTCGGTCCACACCAGGGCGCGGGCGCGCAGCTCGTGGACGTCCAGGTAGCTGTTGCCCAGCCGCAGCAGCTCCGCGCCCAGTTGGTACTTGCCGGAAGCGGGGTCCTGCTCGACGAAGCCCTCCCGCTGGAGGGTGCGCAGCAGGCCGTGGGCGGTGCCCTTGGCCAGGTCCAGGGCGGAGGCGATGTCGGACAGGCCGAGGCGCCGCTCGCCCCCGGCGAGCAGCCGCAGCACGGCCGCCGCCCGCTCCAGCGACTGGATGGTCCGGGCCATCGGCGCCCCTCTCCTCGTGTTCGGTTCTCCGCTGGACATGAAACAGCATTCGACAATGTCGAACGCTATCGGATCATGCCGATGTCGTGGTAGCCGTCCGCCTGGGGAGTCCACGCCTCGGAACACCCGCGCCCCGCGGGGCGTCGACAGATACCCTGGCCGGGTGCGCCTTCCGATGGAAGACGCAAAGCCGACAGCCGTCGCACCTCTGGGAGCCCCTCATGGCAGCCTCGCCGACCCCGCACGCCTCCGACCGGACGCCCACCGCCGGCCCCGAGCCCGCGAACGCGCCGGAGACCACCCGAGCCCGTGTCGCCGCTCTGCGTGAGGCGTTCGCCTCGCGGGTGGTGGTCGCCGACGGGGCGATGGGCACGATGTTGCAGGCGGCCGAGCCCACGCTGGAGGACTTCCAGCAGCTGGAGGGCTGCAACGAGGTGTTGAACGTCACCCGTCCGGACATCGTGGCCTCGGTGCACGAGGCGTACTTCGCGGTGGGTGTGGACTGTGTGGAGACCAACACCTTCGGCGCCAACCACGCGGCGCTCTCGGAGTACGAGATCGCCGACCGGATCGGGGAGCTGTCCGAGGCCGGGGCGCGGATCGCCCGTGAGGTGGCGGACTCCTTCACCGACTCCGACGGTCGGATGCGGTGGGTGCTGGGCTCGATGGGGCCGGGCACCAAGCTGCCCACGCTCGGGCACATCGGGTACGCCACCGTGCGGGACGGTTTCCAGGCGAACGCCGAGGGGCTGGTCGCCGGTGGGGCGGACGCGCTGTTGGTGGAGACCACCCAGGACCTGTTGCAGACCAAGGCGGCGGTGCTGGGTGCGCGGCGGGCGCTGGACGCGCTGGGCGTGGACGTGCCGGTGTTGTGCTCGCTGGCGTTCGAGACGACCGGCACGATGCTGCTGGGCAGTGAGATCGGGGCCGCGTTGGCGGCGTTGGAGCCGCTGGGCATCGACATGATCGGTCTGAACTGCTCGACCGGTCCGGCGGAGATGAGCGAGCACCTGCGTCACCTGTCCCGCCACTCGCGCGTTCCGCTGCTGTGCATGCCCAACGCGGGGCTGCCGGTGCTGACCAAGGACGGTGCGCACTTCCCGTTGGACCCCGAGGGGTTGGCCGAGGCGCAGGAGACGTTCGTGGCCGACTACGGGCTGTCCCTGGTGGGCGGTTGCTGTGGCACCACGCCGGAGCATCTGCGGCAGGTGGTGGAGCGGGTGCGCGGTCTGGTTCCGGCCGAGCGTGATCCGCGTCCGGAGCCGGGGGCGGCCTCGTTGTACCAGGCGGTGCCGTTCCGGCAGGACACCGCGTACCTGGCGATCGGGGAGCGGACGAACGCCAACGGGTCGAAGAAGTTCCGCGAGGCCATGCTGGCCGGGCGGTGGGACGACTGCGTGGAGGTGGCGCGCGAGCAGATCCGCGAGGGCGCGCACATGCTGGACGTGTGCGTGGACTACGTGGGCCGCGACGGGGTGGCGGACATGGCCGAGTTGGCCGGTCGGTTGGCGACGGCCTCCACGCTGCCGATCGTGCTGGACTCCACCGAGCCGGCCGTCATCGCGGCCGGCCTGGAGAAGCTGGGCGGCCGTGCGGTGATCAACTCGGTGAACTACGAGGACGGCGACGGTCCCGACTCGCGGTTCGCGAGGATCACGGCGCTGGCCAAGGAGCACGGTGCGGCGCTGATCGCGCTGACCATCGACGAGGACGGCCAGGCCCGCACCGCCGAACGCAAGGTCGCCGTCGCCGAGCGGTTGATCGCGGACCTGACGGGCAACTGGGGGATCCGCGAGTCGGACATCATCATCGACTGTCTGACGTTCACCATCTGCACCGGCACCGAGGAGTCCCGCGGGGACGGCCTGGCCACGATCGAGGCGATCGGCGAGCTCAAGCGCCGCCACCCGGAGGTCCAGACCACGTTGGGGCTGTCGAACATCTCCTTCGGCCTCAACCCGGCCGCGCGGATGGTACTCAACTCGGTCTTCCTCCACGAGTGCGTCAAGGCCGGGCTGGATTCGGCGATCGTGCACGCGGCGAAGATCCTGCCGATCGCGCGGATTCCGGCCGAGCAGGTCGAGGTCGCCCTGGATCTGATCCACGACCGGCGGCGGGAGGGGTACGACCCCCTCCAGCGGTTCCTGGAACTGTTCGAGGGCGTGGACACCAGGAGCGTGAAGGCCTCCCGGGCCGAGGAGCTGGCGGCGCTGCCGTTGGAGGAGCGGCTCAAGCGGCGGATCATCGACGGTGAGCGAGGCGGTCTGGAGGCGGACCTGGACGCCGCGCTGCGGACGCGTTCGGCGCTGGAGATCGTCAACGAGGTGCTGCTGGAGGGCATGAAGGTCGTCGGCGAGCTGTTCGGTTCCGGGCAGATGCAGTTGCCGTTCGTGCTGACCTCGGCCGAGGTGATGAAGGCGGCGGTGGCGTACCTGGAGCCGCACATGGAGAAGGTGGAGGGGGCCGAGGGCAAGGGCACGATCGTGCTGGCCACCGTGCGCGGCGACGTGCACGACATCGGCAAGAACCTGGTGGACATCATCCTGTCCAACAACGGCTACACGGTGGTCAACCTCGGGATCAAGCAGCCGGTGTCCGCGATCGTGGAGGCCGCCGAGCGGCACAAGGCGGACGTGATCGGGATGTCCGGGCTGTTGGTGAAGTCCACCGTGATCATGAAGGAGAACCTTCAGGAGCTCAACGCCCGCGGCCTGGCGGCGAAGTATCCGGTCATCCTCGGCGGTGCGGCCCTGACCCGTGCCTATGTCGAGCAGGACCTGCACGAGATCTACGCCGGTGAGGTCCGCTACGCGCGGGACGCCTTCGAGGGGCTGCGGCTGATGGACGCCCTGATCGCCGTCAAGCGCGGGGTGCCCGGCGCGAAGTTGCCGGAGCTGCGGCAGCGGCGGGTGCGCGGCACGGCGACGGTGGTCGAGGAGCGGACCGAGTCCGGGCCGGTGCGCTCGGACGTGGCCGTGGACAATCCCGTGCCCACCCCTCCCTTCTGGGGCACCAGGGTGGTCAAGGGCATCCCGCTCAAGGAGTACGCCGCCTGGCTGGACGAGGGCGCGCTGTTCAAGGGCCAGTGGGGGCTCAAGGCCCCTCGCACCGGGGACGGTCCCTCCTACCGGGAGCTGGTGGAGTCCGAGGGGCGCCCGAGGCTGCGCGGTTGGCTGGAGCGGTTGCACACCGAGAACCTGCTGGAGGCGGCGGTGGTCTACGGCTACTTCCCCTGCCACTCCGAGGGGGACGACCTGGTGGTGCTGGACGAGGACGGCGGCGAGCGGTGCCGCTTCACCTTCCCCCGGCAGCGCCGTGGGCGCCGGCTGTGCCTGGCCGACTTCTTCCGTCCGGCGCGGTCGGGCGAGACGGACGTGGTCGGGCTGCAGGTGGTCACCGTCGGCTCCCGCATCGGTGAGGCGACCGCCGAGTTGTTCGCCGCCGACGCCTACCGCGACTACCTGGAGCTGCACGGGCTGTCGGTGCAGCTCGCCGAGGCGCTGGCCGAGTACTGGCACGCCCGGGTGCGTTCCGAGCTGGGGTTCGCCGGGCAGGACCCCGACGCGATCGAGGACATGTTCGCCCTGAAGTACCGCGGGGCCCGTTTCTCGTTGGGGTACGGAGCCTGCCCCGACCTGGAGGATCGCGGCAAGATCGCCGAGCTGCTCCGGCCCGAGCGGATCGGGGTGAAGCTGAGCGAGGAGTTCCAGCTCCACCCCGAGCAGTCCACCGACGCGATCGTCGTCCATCACCCCGAGGCCAAGTACTTCAACGCGCGGTAGTCGGTTGTCCGTCGTAAACTGATCTGTCCGGTACAGGCCGGTCGCCCGTCTCCTCGGGGAGGGCGACCGGCCTTCGTGTCCCTTTCAGGAGGCCCACGGATGACTCGTCCTCGTTCCCGTGTCGATGTTTCCCCCGCTGTCGGCGCCGGCGCCCCCGTTCCCGCCTACGACGGCGGGGCCGCCGGCGCGGGGGCCGTGCCGGCCCTCGGCAGACGGACGGCGGAGCGTACGGCGGTCCGCGGGGTTCGGGCTCCGGCCGGTGCGCTCCAGGCGGTGTTGTTGGACATGGACGGCACTTTGGTGGACACCGAGGGAGTCTGGTGGGAGACCGAGGTCGAGGTGTTCGCCGAGTTGGGGCACGAGTTGGCCGAGGAGCACCGGGAGGTGGTGGTCGGTGGGCCGATGTCCCGCAGTGCGACGTATCTGATTCAGGCCACCGGGGCGGACATCTCCCTGGCGGAGTTGACGGTTCTGCTCAACTCCCGGTTCATCGAGCGTGTCGGACGGGGTGTGGAGCTGATGCCCGGTGCCCGGCGGCTGTTGACGGAGCTGGCCGCGCACGGGGTGCCGGCGGCGTTGGTGTCGGCCTCGCACCGGGAGGTGATCGACCGGGTGTTGGTGTCGTTGGGGGCGGAGCACTTCGCCCTGTCGGTGGCCGGTGACGAGGTGGAGCGGACCAAGCCCCACCCGGATCCCTATGTGGTGGCCGCGTCCCGGTTGGGGGCGGATCCGGCGCGTTGCGTGGTGGTGGAGGACACGGTCACGGGGGTGGCCTCGGCGGAGGCGGCGGGATGCCCGGTGGTGGCGGTGCCGTCGGTGGCGCCGATCGAGTCGGCCGCGGGGCGCACGGTGGTGCCGTCCCTGGAGGAGGTCGACCTGGCTTTTCTGCGCTCGTTGGTGACGGTCGCGCACTGAGCGTGCGGATGTCGCTGCATGATGAATGCGCTTGGAACCGTGAGCAGTGGCGTGTTCATTATCGGTGACGAAAGTGGTGGCCGAATTCCTGCTTTTCATCCAGCAGTTGAATGCGTGACGTTTGTCACGCCGGTTGCGGTGGGTGGGTGGGGCTCCCTGGAACACCGAATGCTTTTTGTCCGTTTCGCGTAATTCTCTTTGTCTGGTTTTGTTCGCGCATGGGTTCATCGCTCCCGTGTCCGGTTATCGGACCGTGTGATCTCGCTATCGGAGCGTGATAATTCCTCGGCGGCTCCCGGGACAAGTGGCGGAGTTCACGGCGACTAATGTCTGTGCCCCGGCCAGAAATTCGGCAACAACCCGGCCGGACGAGGAGACCGTCACCGATGAACCGTAAGACGCTGGTACTGCCCGCCGTGGTGGGCCTGCTCGCTCCCCTCCTTGCCGCCTGCGGCGACGGAGACGGCGGAGGGAACGGTGGAACGATCGTTGTCGGTACCACCGACCGCATCGCGGCCACGGCGGAGGCACCCGCTCCGTTGGATCCCGCGGCGGTCTACGACGTCAGTACCTGGAACGTCTTCCGCAACACCTTCCAGACCCTGCTGAGGATGCCCCGCGCGGGCAACCAGCCGGAGGCGGAGGCCGCCGAGGAGTGCGGCTTCACCGACAAGCGCAGCGCGCGGTACCGCTGCACCCTTAGGGAGGGCCTGACGTTCTCCAACGGTCACGACCTGACCGCCGAGGACGTGGTGTTCTCCGTCGAGCGGATGACCGGCATCGACGACCCGGCCGGACCGGCGTCGCTGCTGGACAACCTCGACCGCGTCGAGGCCCCCTCCGAGCGGGAGGTGGTCTTCCACCTCAAGAAGCCCGACGCCACCTTCCCCTACAAGCTCGCCACCCCGGCCGCGGCGATCGTCGACAGCGAGGTCTACCCGGCCGACGACCTCCTGGAGGGCTACGAGCTCACCGGATCGGGCCCGTACGTGCTGGAGTCCTTCGACGCCGACAGCGGCAAGGTGGTGTTGGCCCGCAACCAGAAGTACCGCGGCGGGCTGGAACCGGCGAACGGCCGGGTCGAGCTGCGCTTCTTCGAGGACTCCGGGGACCTGGAGAAGGCCCTGCTCGACGGCCGCGTCGACGTGGTGAACCGCACCCTGTCACCCGAACAGATCGGCCGGCTGGAGAGCGACCGCGACGACGGCGTCGAGGTCGCCGAGATGTCCGGACAGGAGATCCGCTACCTCGTCTTCGCCACCGAGGACGAGACCGTCGGCGACACCGCCGTGCGTCGCGCCATCGCCCAGGTCGTGGACCGCGGCGAGCTGGTGCGCGACGTGTACGACCGCACCGCCGAGCCGCTGTACTCCATCGTGCCCAGCGGCCTGACCGGGCACCACAACTCCTTCTTCAACACCTACGGCGAGCCGGACGCGAAGGCCGCGCGCGCCATCCTGGAACGCGCCGGCGTCCACACCCCGGTCGACATCAAGCTCACCTACACCGTCGACCACTACGGCCCGGCCACCGAGGAGGAGTTCGAGACGCTGGCCCGGCAGCTCAACGAGACGGGGCTGTTCAAGGCGACCGTCGAGGGCGTGCCGTGGAAGACGTACCTGCCCACCGCCAGGAAGCAGCAGTACGAGATCTACGGCATGGGCTGGTTCCCCGACTTCCCCGACCCGGACAACTTCGTCGCGCCCTTCTTCGGCGAGGACAACTTCCTGGGGTCCCCGTACGAGAACGACGAGATCCGCGAGCAGCTCATCCCGCGGACCCGGGTGAAGGACCAGCGCGACACCGCGGTCGAGGACTTCGTCCGCGCCCAGGACATCGTCGCCAAGGAGGTTCCCCTGCTGCCGCTGTGGCAGGGCAAGCAGTACGTCGCGGCCCGTGAGGACATCACGGGCGTGGAATGGGCGCTCAACTCCGCCTCGGTCCTCCAACTGTGGGAACTGGGACGCGGCGTGCAGGCGTGAGGGCGGCGGCCGCGGTGGCCCGGGGACGGTTCCGGGCCGCGCGGTCGCCGCGCGCAACGGGGGCAGGAGCAGCACGGAAACAGGTCACGGATGGGGATGGACACGTGAGGAAAAGGGCTCGTTGGGGGGCGCTTCCGGTCGGTGTGGGCCTGACGGCCGCGCTGCTGACCGGATGCGGTGAGGAGAAGGGCGCGGGCGCCGGCGAGGGCGAGCGGATCGTGATGGGCATGACCGACGAGGTCCTGGCCGTCGATCCCGCGTCCGGGTACGACCCCGGCTCCTGGCTGGTCTTCAACAACGTCTTCCAGTCGCTGCTCAGCTTCCCCAAGGACGGGACCACGCCGCAGCCCGAGGCCGCCGAGGAGTGCGAGTTCACCGACTCCAGGAGCCGGGTCTTCCGCTGCACCCTCCAGGAGGGGCTGAAGTTCACCAACGGCAACCCGCTCACCTCGCAGGACGTGAAGTTCTCCTTCGAGCGGACCCTGCGCATCAACGACCCCGACGGGCCGGCCGTGATGCTCTCCAGCATCGAGAGGATCGACACCCCCGACGAGCGGACCGTGGTCTTCCACCTCGACCGGCCCGACGCCACCTTCCCGCAGAAGATCGCCTCCGGCGCCGGCTCGATCGTCGATCACCGCGCCTACCCGGCCGACGAGCTGCGCACCGACGGCGAGGCCGTCGGTTCGGGCGTCTACCGGCTGGACTCCTACGGCGAGGAGGAGGCCGTCTTCTCCGTCAACCCGGACTACAAGGGGCCCGCCGAGGTCGACAACTCCGGGATGACCATGAAGTTCTTCCACGGGGACCAGGCGGCGCTGAAGAAGGCCCTGCAGAACGGCGAGGTCGACCTCGCCTACCGCGGTCTGGCCATGGACGACATCGCCGACCTGGAGGCGGCCGGCGGCGAGAACGGCATCGAGGTCGTCCAGGGCACCGGAGCCGAGGTGCACCACCTGGTGTTCAACATGGACCACCCGGTCGCCGGGAAGAAGGGCGTCCGCCAGGCCTTCGCCTACCTGCTGGACCGCTCCGCGCTGGTCCGCGACGTCTACCGGCGCACCGCCGAGCCGCTGTACTCCATCGTCCCCGCCGGAATCACCGGCCACAACACGGCCTTCTTCGACACCTACGGCGAGCGTCCGCAGCCGGAGAAGGCCAAGGCCGCCCTGCGGGCCGAGGGCATCACCGAGAAGGTGAGGCTGACCCTGTGGGGCACCCCGGTGCGCTACGGCCCCGCCAAGATCCGGGAGCTGGAGGAGATCGCCCAGCAGCTCAACGCCAGCGGTCTGTTCGAGGTCGACGTCAAGAGCGTGGAGCTGGACCAGTACGAGAAGGACATCGACGCGGGCGAGTACGGGGTGTACGTCAAGGGCTGGGTGCCCGACTACCCCGACGCCGACAACTTCACCGCGCCCTTCTTCGGCGAGGACAACGTGCTGCGCAACGGCTACGACGCCGGTCGGATCACCTCCGAGCTCCTGCCGCGCACCGCCTCGGCGAGCGACCGCGCCGCCACCGTCGAGGACTTCGGCACCGTCCAGGACATCGTCGCCCGTGATGTGCCGGTCCTGCCCGTCTGGCAGGGCAAGCAGTACGCCGTGGCGCACGAGGACGTCTCCGGCCTGGAGTGGACGCTGGACGCCTCGACCGTCTTCCGCTTCTGGGAGATCGGCAAGGGCGCCGGGGACTGACCCCGGCCCCCGACGGACCGGCCCGGTGCCCTCCCCGGAGGGGGACGGCACCGGGCCGGTCCGCTTCCGGGCTACGGCCGGGAGCCGGGGCGGACCAGCCCGCTCTCGTAGGCGTACACCGCGGCCTGTACCCGGTCGCGCAGGCCCAGCTTGGTCAACACGTGCCCGACGTGGGTCTTCACCGTCGTCTCGCTGACGAACAGGTCGGCGGCGATCTCGGCGTTCGACAGGCCGCGCGCCACCAGCTTGAGGACCTCCACCTCGCGCTCGGTCAGCGTGCCCAGGGTGTCGGGCACCTGTTCCTCGCCCGTGGGCAGCTTCCCGGCGTACTTGTCCAGCAGCCGGCGGGTGACACTGGGCGCCAGCATCGCGTCGCCGGCGGCCACCACCCGGATCGCCTGTACCAGCTCACCGGCCGGGGCGTCCTTGAGGAGGAACCCGGAGGCGCCCGCGCGCAGCGCCTCCACCACGTACTCGTCCAGGTCGAACGTGGTGAGCACCAGCACCCTGGCGGGGCCGTCCTTGGCCGGGCCGGTGATCTGCCGGGTCGCCTCCACGCCGTCCATCCGCGGCATGCGGATGTCCATCAGCACCACGTCCGGCTGGAGCGCCCGCACCTGCTCCAACGCCTGGAGGCCGTCCCCGGCCTCGCCCACCACGGCGATGTCTCCCTCGGCCTCCAGGATCATCCGGAAGCCGGTGCGCAGCAGCGGCTGGTCGTCCACCAGCAGGACGCGAATTGCCACGGGAACTCCTAACGGGGCGTGGGGCCTGGGCCGTCCCATTCTCGCCCAGCGGGCTCCGGGCTCCGCGTCCGGGAGGCTTCCGGGCCGGCCGCGCCACCGTCCTCGCCCGCTCCCGCGCCCGGCCCGCCGCCCGGAGCGTCCTCGGGGGCGCCCAGTGGCAGGCGCGGCTGGATCATCAGCGGATACGGCGGGGGAGTGCCCCCGAACTCGGGGCAGAGCGCCTGGTGGGCGCACCAGCCGCACAGCGGTCCCCGCCTCGGCCGCCACTCGCCCGTCTCGGTCGCCCGCCGGATCGCGTCCCACAGGGCCAGCAGCTTGCGCTCCACGCCGCGCAGGTCGTCCTCGTCGGGGTCGTAGGTCAGCACGTCGCCGCTGCCCAGGTAGACCAGCTGCAGCCGGCGCGGGACGGTGCCGCGCAGCCGCCACAGGACCAGAGCGTAGAACTTCATCTGGAACAGCGCCCCGGCCGCGTACTCCGGACGGGGGGCCTTGCCCGTCTTGTAGTCGACGATCCGCACCTCGCCGGTGGGCGCCACGTCCACCCGGTCGATGATCCCGCGCAGCCGCAGCCCCGACTCCAGCCTCGCCTCCACGAACAGCTCGCGCTCGGCGGGCTCCAGCCTCGTCGGGTCCTCCAGGGAGAACCACCGCTCGACCAGCTCCTCGGCCTCCGCCAGCCAGTGGGCGAGCTCGGCGTCGTCCGCCGCGCCCCCGTCCCCCTCGTCGCCGGCGGTGAACAGCTCCGCCAGCTCCGGGCGCCGGGCCAGCAGCCGCTCCCACTCCCGCACCACCATCGCGCGGGCCCGCGGCACACTGCGTTCGCGGGCCGGGGAGTCGAAGAGCCGCTCCAGGACCGCGTGCACCACCGTTCCCCGGGTGGCCGCCGGGGTCGGTTTCTCGGGCAGCTTGTCGATCACCCGGAAGCGGTACAGCAGCGGACACTGCATGAAGTCCGCGGCCCGCGAGGGCGACAGGGAGTTGGGCGGCGAGGCCTGCGAGGACGCCGTGCCGGTTGCCGGATGGGAGACCATGGGGAAAGACCCTACGACCTCGCACCGACACACCGCCGCTTACCATCGGTGGCGTACCCCTTCGCACCCCCCTCGCACCGCACGACCGCGGGGGCAGCACCAGCGGGCGCGAGGGCACCTTCTACGAGGGGAACCCGTGGCGGACACGGACAACAGCGGACGGCCGGAGCCCGGTTCCGGCCCATCGGCGAACGGCAGGCCGAAGCGTCCGCGCGAGAGCGGCGGCGGCATCCTCATGGGCCGCCCCTTCGGCGTGCCCGTCTACGTCGCGCCGAGCTGGTTCGTCGTCGCCGCGCTGATCACCTGGGTCTTCGGCGGGCAGCTGGAGCGCGTCCTGCCCGAGCTGGGCGGCGCCCGCTACCTGGTGTCACTGTTCTTCGCGGTCGCCTTCTACGCCTCCGTCCTGGTCCACGAGCTGGCCCACACCGTGGCGGCCCTGCGCTTCAAGCTCCCGGTGCGCCGCATCCAGCTGCAGTTCTTCGGCGGGGTGTCGGAGATCGAGAAGGAGACCGAGAGCCCGGGCCGGGAGTTCGTCCTGGCCTTCGTCGGACCGCTGTTCTCCCTGGTGCTGTCGGGGCTGTTCTACCTCGCCCTGTTCGCCGTGGAGTCCGGCACGGTGCCGGCGGTGCTGCTGGCCGGGCTGATGGTCTCCAACCTGATCGTCGCCGCGTTCAACCTGCTGCCCGGTCTGCCGCTGGACGGCGGACGGATGCTGCGCGCGGTGATCTGGAAACTCAGCGGCAGGGCCATGACCGGCACCGTCGCCGCGGCCTGGACGGGGCGGGCGCTGGCCGTCGCCGTCCTGGTCGGGATGCCGCTGCTCAGCTACGCCGGCGGGTACACCGAGGAGGGCTTCGGCAGCAGCGACTCCCTCATCGACGCCCTGCTGGCCGCGATCCTCGCCGCGATCATCTGGACGGGGGCCGGCAACAGCCTGCGGATGGCCCGGCTGCGCGAGCGCCTGCCGGAGCTGAGCGCCCGCGCCCTGGCCCGCCGCGCCGTGCCCGTCACCTCGGACACGCCCCTGTCGGAGGGGCTGCGCCGCGCCAACGTGGCCGGGGCCCGTGCCCTGGTGGTCGTGGACGGCCAGGGCGATCCGATCGCCATCGTCCGCGAGTCCGCCATCGCCGGCGTGCCCGGGCACCGTCGCCCCTGGGTGGCGGTGAGCACCCTCGCCCAGGACATCACCGAGGGCATGCGGGTGTGGGCCGAGCTGGCCGGCGAGGAACTGCTGGACCACCTGCGGGCCACCCCCGCCAGCGAGTACCTGGTGGTCGAGGGGAACGGCGACGTCTACGGGGTGCTCTCGGCCGGTGACGTCGAGCGGGCCTTCGTGGCCGCCATGGCCAAGCCCACCGCGCCCTGACCCGACCCCGGGCCCCGCCCGCCGTGGGGCCGGGGCCTCGATTACGGACCGGGCACCGGCCTGGACTACCCTTGCCCCCATGTCCGAACCGACCGGTGCCGCCCGCCGTCGCGGGCCCTTCCAGGTCGGGGACCAGGTCCAGCTCACCGATCCCAAGGGACGCCACTACACCTTCACGCTCGAGGCGGGCAAGAGCTTCCACACCCACAAGGGAGCCTTCCCCCACGACGAGCTGATCGGTGCTCCCGAGGGCACGGTCGTCCGTACCACGGGAAACGTCGCCTACCTCGCGCTGCGTCCCCTGCTCCCCGACTACGTCCTGTCCATGCCGCGCGGCGCGGCCGTCGTCTACCCCAAGGACGCGGGGCAGATCCTCGCGATGGCCGACATCTTCCCCGGCGCGCGCGTCGTCGAGGCGGGTGTCGGCTCCGGCTCGCTGAGCACGTTCCTGCTGCGGGCCGTCGGCGACCAGGGAATGCTGCACTCCTACGAGCGCCGCGCCGACTTCGCCGACATCGCCCGGCAGAACGTCGAGCGGTACTTCGGCGGACCGCACCCCGCCTGGCGGCTGACCGTCGGCGACCTCCAGGACAACCTGTCCGACACCGATGTCGACCGGGTCATCCTGGACATGCTCGCCCCCTGGGAGTGTCTGGAGGCCGTCTCCAAGGCCCTCGTGCCCGGCGGCATCCTGTGCGCCTACGTCGCCACCACCACCCAGCTCGCCCGCACCGTGGAGTCCATCCGCGAGCACGGCACCTTCAACGAGCCGACGGCCTGGGAGACCATGGTCCGCACCTGGCACGTCGAGGGCCTGGCCGTCCGCCCCGACCACCGCATGATCGGGCACACCGGCTTCCTGCTCACCGCCCGTCGTCTCGCCGACGGCGTCGAGCCCCCGATGCGTCGCCGCCGCCCGGCGAAGGGCGCCTACGGGGAGGACTACACCGGTCCCGGAGGCGGCTCGGGCCGCGGCTGACCCCTCTCCTCCTCCGTCCGAGTGAAGCGGGCTCCGCCGCACGGCGGGAACGGAACGGGCACCCGGCGTTCCGCCCCGGTGTGACGTATGGCACGATGCTGGGCACCCCCGGCCGCCCGATCCCAGGAGTCGACCGCGTGCAGCTCCCGGCAGACTCTGTGCCCTCCCCGTCGAACCCCTCCGCCGCTTCCCCGGGCCCCGTCCCCGACGTGCCCGACCCGTCGAACGCGTCCGCGTCCGTTCCTCGCCAACCCGGCCCCGGTCTCCTGCGCGCTTTTCCTCCACCGTCCTCCCCGCCGTCTTCCCCCGGCGGCCCGTCCCACGCCCGTTCCCGCCCGCTGCACTGGCTGGTGACGGCCGCCGCGCTGGCCGGTGTGCTGGGCGGTACGGCGCTGCTGGGGCCCACGGGTGCCACCGCCACGCCCTCGGAGCGGCCCGCCGCCCCGGCTCCCGGTCCGGACGCGGACACGGCGCGTTACCCGCTGGACTGTGGTCCGACGGGGGCGGAGGTGATCGACCGGGCGACCGCGGACCTCGACGGCGACGGGCGGGCCGAGACGGTGGCGGTGGTGCGCTGCCCCGCGGGGATCGGAACCCCGCCCAGCGGGATGTACGTCCTGGCGCACCCCACGGCCGAGGGGGAGCGACCGCGGATCGCCGAGACCCTGGTGGACCCGGGCGAGGACATGTCCGTGCAGGACCTGGCCGTCCACGACCGAACGATCTCCGCCAGACTGCTGGGCTACTCGTCGTCCGACGTGCCCCGTTGCTGCCCCGACCTGGCGCGCGACGTCGAATGGAACTGGCGGGACGGGAAGTTCGTGCTCCGGGCGGCGCCGCCGGCCGGGAGCGTGTGAGCCCTCACCGTCCGCCGGCGGCGCCGCGCGTCACGCGGCGGCGTCGGGGCCGTGCACCTCGACGCCGTCCGAGGCGCGCCGCACGTGGATGCACTCGCCTGGGCACTCCCGGGCGGAGTCCACCACGTCGTTCAGCAGCGGCAGCGGGACGGGCGCGGCCGCTCCGGGCTCGGTCAGCAGGTCCGCCTCCTCGCCCGCGGGGGCCGGGGGCTTGACGTAGGCCAGCCCGTCGATGTCCAGCTCGAAGACGTCGGGCGCGTACTGCGCGCAGATGCCGTCTCCGGTGCACAGGTCCTGGTCGATCCAGACTTCCAGTTCCGAGAGCTGCTCGTGCTGCGCGCCCATGTACTGCCTGCCGTTCCTGCGCTCGTGGCCGGTCCGCGTGACGGAATTCCGACGTGATGTTGGCGGAATAGAGCCACCCGTGAGGGGGGTTGACGCCTCCGACGATACAACCGGCCGCTTTCCGGCGAGGTTGGGTGGGTATTCACCCGGGGTAAGGGAGTGCGCAAGGGTGAAGATCAGACACACCCCGACCGTGTTTGTGATCTAGGGGTTTCAACCCCCACGGGTCCAGGTAGGGTCAGGAAGCGTCCAGCTCCCCTTGGAGGAGGTGAGGACCGTGGCAGCCCACGACGACGACATCAACCGCGGTATCCGGCCCGAACGGGGTTCCGACGACCCGGCAGGCCAGGTTGCCCATCTCGAGCAGGAGATCGCCGTCCTGCGCCGCAAGCTCGCCGACTCTCCGCGGCACACTCGGATTCTCGAGGAGCGGATCGTCGAGCTGCAGACGAACCTGGCCGGCGTGTCCGCGCAGAACGAGCGGCTCGCCAACACCCTCCGTGAGGCTCGCGACCAGATCGTGGCCCTCAAGGAGGAGGTCGACCGGTTGGCCCAGCCACCGGCCGGTTTCGGGGTCTTCCTGCAGGCGAACGAGGACGGTACGGCCGACATCTTCACCGGTGGGCGCAAGCTCCGGGTGAACGTCAGCCCCAGCGTCGACCTCGGCGAGCTCAAGCGTGGCCAGGAGGTCATGCTCAACGAGGCGCTGAACGTGGTCGAGGCGATGAAGTTCGAACGGGCCGGGGACATCGTCACCCTCAAGGAGGTCCTGGAGGACGGCGAGCGGGCCCTGGTGATAGGGCACACCGACGAGGAACGCGTGGTGAGGCTCGCCGAGCCGCTCATGGACGCCACGCTCCGGGCCGGTGACGCGCTGTTGCTGGAACCGCGCTCCGGGTACGTCTACGAGGTCGTTCCCAAGAGCGAGGTCGAGGAGCTCGTCCTCGAAGAGGTCCCGGACATCGACTACGAGAAGATCGGTGGTCTGGGTGGGCAGATCGAGCTGATCCGTGACGCGGTGGAGCTGCCCTACCTCTACCCGGACCTGTTCAAGGAGCACGAACTCCGGCCTCCCAAGGGCGTGCTGCTGTACGGCCCGCCCGGCTGCGGCAAGACGCTGATCGCCAAGGCCGTCGCCAACTCCCTCGCCAAGAAGGTCGCCGAGGTGACCGGGCAGCCCCAGGGGAAGAGCTACTTCCTCAACATCAAGGGCCCCGAGCTGCTCAACAAGTACGTCGGCGAGACGGAGCGGCACATCCGGCTGGTCTTCCAGCGGGCCAGGGAGAAGGCGAGCGAGGGCACGCCCGTCATCGTCTTCTTCGACGAGATGGACTCCCTCTTCCGGACTCGCGGCTCCGGTGTCAGCTCGGACGTGGAGAACACCATCGTCCCGCAGCTGCTGTCGGAGATCGACGGTGTGGAGGGCCTGGAGAACGTCATCGTCATCGGCGCCTCCAACCGCGAGGACATGATCGACCCGGCGATCCTGCGCCCGGGCCGACTGGACGTGAAGATCAAGATCGAGCGTCCGGACGCCGAGGCCGCCAAGGACATCTTCTCGAAGTACCTGACCCCGAACCTCCCGCTGCACGCGGACGACCTCGCGGAGCACAACAACGACCCCGAGGCCACCGTCGACGGGATGATCCAGTCGGTCGTCGAGCAGATGTACGCCGAATCCGAGGAGAACCGCTTCCTGGAGGTCACCTACGCCAACGGTGACAAGGAGGTCCTGTACTTCAAGGACTTCAACTCCGGAGCGATGATCCAGAACATCGTCGACCGGGCCAAGAAGATGGCGATCAAGGCCTACCTGGACCACAACCAGAAGGGTCTGCGGGTCTCCCACCTGCTCGCCGCCTGTGTGGACGAGTTCAAGGAGAACGAGGACCTGCCCAACACCACCAACCCCGACGACTGGGCCCGCATCTCCGGCAAGAAGGGCGAGCGGATCGTCTTCATCCGCACCCTGGTCACCGGAAAGCAGGGCGCGGACACCGGACGCTCCATCGACACGGTGGCCAACACCGGCCAGTACCTGTAGCAGACGCCGTCCGGCTGCGGATCCCGTCCCCGTTCCCGACGCGGACGGGGTCCGCAGCCGGGTCTTTTCCACATCCGATCCCCACGATCCCACGACAAGACACGGGAAATCCGCAGTGATCTCCCATCCACGCTCCGACCGTCCTAGGCTCGACCCCACCGCCGCGCACGGTGCGGGACCGGGGGCCGGGTTCGGGCCGGGAGCGCAGCGGGACTTGAGCGGAGGCCCGACGGCGGGCCGCCGCCGGGCAAGGAGGGCCGCATGACCGTACGGCGAGTAATGGGCATCGAGACGGAGTACGGGATCTCCGTGCCCGCCCACCCGAACGCCAATGCCATGCTCACCTCGTCCCAGATCGTCAACGCCTACGCGGCGGCGATGCACCGGGCGCGCCGCGCCCGCTGGGACTTCGAGGAGGAGAACCCGCTGCGGGACGCCCGCGGATTCGACCTGGCGCGCGAGGTGGCCGACGCCAGCCAGCTCACGGACGAGGACATCGGTCTGGCGAACGTCATCCTCACCAATGGCGCCCGGCTGTACGTGGACCACGCCCATCCCGAGTACAGCGCCCCCGAGGTGACCAATCCGCGCGACGCGGTGCTGTGGGACAAGGCGGGCGAGCGGATCATGGCCGAGGCCGCCAGGCGGGCCGCCGAGCTGCCCGGCGCCCAGCCGATCCACCTCTACAAGAACAACACCGACAACAAGGGCGCCTCCTACGGCTGCCACGAGAACTACCTGATGAAGCGGGAGACCCCCTTCACGGAGATCGTGCGCCACCTGACGCCCTTCTTCGTCTCCCGCCAGGTCGTCACCGGCGCCGGCCGGGTTGGCATCGGCCAGGACGGCTCCGAGCACGGCTTCCAGATCAGTCAGCGCGCCGACTACTTCGAGGTCGAGGTCGGTCTGGAGACCACCCTCAAACGACCGATCATCAACACCCGCGACGAGCCGCACGCCGACGCCGAGCGGTACCGTCGGCTGCACGTGATCGTCGGCGACGCCAACCTGTCGGAGGTCTCCACCTACCTCAAACTGGGCACCACCTCACTGGTGCTGTCCATGATCGAGGACGGCTTCATCGCCGTGGACCTCGCCGTCGACCAGCCCGTGCGCACCCTGCACCAGGTCAGCCACGATCCGTCGCTGCGACGCCTGATCACGCTCCGCAGCGGCCGGAAGCTCACCGCCGTACAGCTCCAGATGGAGTACTGCGAGCTGGCCCGCAAGTACGTCGAGGAGCGCTGGGGCGCGGACGTCGACGAGCAGACCGCCGACGTGCTCGCCCGTTGGGAGGACGTCCTGGGCCGTCTGGAAAGGGACCCGATGAGTCTGGCCGGCGAGCTGGACTGGGTGGCCAAGAAGGAGCTGATGGAGGGCTACCGGCGCCGCGACGGCCTGGGCTGGGACGCCGCACGGCTGCACCTGGTCGACCTGCAGTACGCCGATGTGCGGCCCGACAAGGGGCTGTACAACCGCTTGGCGGCGCGCGGCAGGATGAAGCGGCTGTTGGACGAGGCGGACGTGGAGCGGGCCCGCACCGAGCCGCCGGAGGACACCCGCGCGTACTTCCGCGGTCGCTGCCTGGACCGGTACGCCGACGCCGTGGCGGCCGCCTCCTGGGATTCGGTGATCTTCGACCTGCCCGGGCGGGACTCCCTCCAGCGGGTGCCGACCCTGGAGCCGCTGCGCGGCACGCGCGCCCACGTCGGCGAGCTGCTGGAGCGCTGCCGCACGGCCGAGGAGCTGGTCCGGGCGCTCTCGGGGAGGTGACGGGCCCGGGATCGGGCGCGCGGAACGCGGCTGAACACCTCCGGATACGGGAATCATGAAGAAGGCTCCCGGACGTGACGGCGGTGGCGGGAAGTGGGACACGTACTCGTCAGTGACAGCAAAAGGGCCGATGTCGGACCCGGCCTGTAGGGTCCGATCTTGTACCGTCCAACCGAGCGGGGTGAGGTATATGGCGACCAAGGACACCGGCGGCGGCCAGCAGAAGGCGACGCGCTCCACCGAGGAGGTCGAGGAGCAGGCGTCGGAGGCGCAGGCTTCGGAGGATCTCAAGGAGCGCCACGAGGCGCTGTCGGACGAGGTGGACTCCGTGCTGGACGAGATCGACGACGTCCTCGAGGAGAACGCGGAGGACTTCGTTCGCAGCTTTGTCCAAAAGGGTGGCGAGTAGGGCGCGGATGTCCGTCCCGCACCTCCGCGACGGCGGGGGTGCGGGACGGATGACATGCGCCGCCAGGGGTAAGGTCCGTGCAGGAACTCCAAGATCCGGTCCCATGATCTGCTGGAAGGAAACGTGTGGAAGCCAACACCCGTAGCTCAGGGCGTCTGCCTGCCGCCTTCCTGACGCCGGGCTCGTCCTCGTTCATGGACTTCCTGTCCGAGCACGCGCCCGAGCAGCTCCCCGGCAACCGTCCGCTGCCCCCGGTGAAGGGCGCCGTGGAGGCGCCGCACGGTACGACGATCGTCTCGGCCACCTTCCCCGGCGGGGTGGTGCTGGCCGGTGACCGGCGGGCGACGATGGGCAACATGATCGCCCAGCGCGACATCGAGAAGGTCTTCCCGGCCGACGAGTACAGCGCGGTCGGCATCGCCGGGACGGCCGGGTTGGCGGTGGAGCTGGTCAAGCTCTTCCAACTGGAGCTGGAGCACTTCGAGAAGGTGGAGGGCGCCCAGCTCTCCCTGGAGGGCAAGGCCAACCGTCTGTCCACGATGATCCGCGGCAATCTCGGCATGGCCATGCAGGGCCTGGCGGTGATCCCGCTGTTCGCCGGGTACGACGTGGACCGGGGCGAGGGCCGCGTCTTCTCCTACGACGTCACCGGAGGCCGCTCCGAGGAGCGGGGCTTCGCGGCGGTGGGCTCCGGCTCGGTCTTCGCGCGCGGCTCCCTCAAGAAGCTCCACCGGGACGACCTCACCGAGGAGCAGGCCGCCACCGTGGTCGTCCAGGCGCTCTACGACGCCGCCGACGACGACTCCGCCACCGGCGGACCCGATCTCGTCCGCCGGATCTACCCCGTCGTCGCGGTGATCACCGACGAGGGATTCCGCAGGCTCACCGAGGACGAGGTGGCCGACATCGCCCGCTCGGTGCACGACGGCCGGCTCCAGTCGCCCAACGGGCCGCAGGCCCCGGTGCTCTAGAACAGGAAGGGACGGATAGCCGGTGTCGACGCCGTTCTATGTCTCACCCCAGCAGGCCATGGCGGACCGCGCCGAGTACGCCCGCAAGGGCATCGCGCGCGGTCGCAGCGTGGTCGTGTTGCAGTACGCCGACGGCATCGTGTTCGTCGCGGAGAACCCGTCTCGGGCACTGCACAAGGTCAGCGAGATCTACGACCGGATCGCCTTCGCGGCGGTGGGCAAGTACAACGAGTTCGAGAACCTGCGCATCGGTGGCGTGCGCTACGCCGACCTGCGCGGTTACACCTACGCCCGCACGGACGTCACCGCACGCGGGCTGGCCAACGTCTACGCCCAGACGCTGGGCACCATCTTCTCCAGCGCCGCCGAGAAGCCCTACGAGGTGGAACTGATCGTCGCCGAGGTCGGGGAGGGCCCCGAGGACGACCAGATCTACCGGTTGCCGCACGACGGTTCGATCGTCGACGAGCACGGCTCGGTGGCGGTCGGCGGCAACTCCGATCAGATCGGCAGCTACCTCGGTCAGCGGCACCGGGACGGCATGACCCTCTCCGAGGCGCTGAAGCTGGCGGTGGAGTCGCTCACCCGGGACAACAACGGCGGGGAGCGCACCCTCACCGCCGACCAGCTGGAGGTGGCCGTCCTGGACCGCACCCGCCCCCAGCAGCGCAAGTTCAAGCGCGTGCTGGGCAGCCGGCTCTCCCGGCTGCTGGAGGAGAACGGTGCGTCCGGGGCGACCGGGGGGTCCTCCGGTGCCTCGACGGACGACGAGGAGTGAGCGACGGGGCGGGCCGTGCCGGCCCGCCCCGGTCACGTTCGGCCCCCGGCGCGCCCCGGCGCGTCCGGCGGCGGGGCGGTGGAGTCGCGTACGGTCAACCCCACCGGCAAGGTGGTGACGTCCGGGGAAGCGGCGTCCCGCCCCCGCTCCGCGGTGGAGGGGGCCTCCAGCACCCGCAGCAGGGCCCGCATCCCGGCCGCGCCCGTCTCCTCGGCCGGCAGTCGCACCGTCGTCAGCTCGGGTTCGACCGCGCCGGCGAGCGTCAGGTCGTCGAATCCGGTCACGGAGACGTCCTGCGGCACCCGGAGTCCCAGTCGCCGCACCGCTTTGCAGGCACCCGCGGCCAGTACGTCGTCGTCGCACACCAGGGCGGTGGGGCGCGGGTCGGCCGCCAACGCCCGCGCCGCGGCGCGGGCCCCGTCCGCCACCCCCAGCCCGGCGGGGACGGTGGTCGGTGGTGGGCAGCCGGCCGCGCGCACCACGTCGGCCAGCGTTCGGGCCCGCACCTCGAAGGTCCAGGAGTCCACCGCCGCGGCGAGGTGGGCCAGCCTGCGGTGCCCCAGCCCCAGCAGGTGTTCCGCGACCCGCCGCATGCCGTCGGCGATGTCGAGGTTGACGGTCGCCGCGGCCCGGGTGCGCTCGGGGTCGCTGTCGAGCATCACCAGGGGCAGTTCGCCGCCGGTTCGCAACGCCGCCAGTGATTCGGAGGCCATGGAGGAGGCGATCACGCCGTCCAGGGCGGCGCTCGCGGACGCGAAGGGGTCCCGCGCGGGCCCGATCCCCTCCGGGGAGGGGTAGAGCACCACGCCGAAGCCGTGTTCGGCCGCCACCCGGGCGGCACCCGCGTGGAGCCTGGCGAAGAACTCGTTGGTCAGGGCCGGGACGACCAGCAGCGCGGTGCGGGTGCGCCCCAGTCGCAGACTGCGGGCGGCGAGGTTGGGGCGGTAGCCCAGCTCGCGGGCGGCCCGCCGTACCGCCTCGGCCTTCCGGGCCGACACCCGACCGTGCCACTTGTCGCCCAGTACCAGGGAGACGGCCGCCTGCGAGACCCCGGCGGCGCGCGCCACGTCCCGGCTCGTGGGGCGGATGCGGTCGGTGGTCACTGGCCGGCTCCTGATCGGGTGGGACATCGGGTGGGACGGGGGCGGGGAAGAGAAGGGGGCGTGGACCCCGAGGCTGCCTCATGGTACGTATTACCCGGGAAGTTATACGTATCACTCAAGGGGTCCGCCGGTGGGGACCGGCAGGAGAGGAGCCAGGCATGGCGACGGGCTACGTCGAGTTGTTGCGCGCCAGGCACGCGGTGCGGCTGCTCGCGGGGACCCTGGTCGGACGGTTGCCGAACGCCACCGCGGCCCTGGCAATCGTGCTGTTCACCCGGGCCGAGGGCGGCGGCTACACCCTGGCGGGCGTGCTGTCGGCCGTCTACGGCCTGTCCAACGCGGTCGGCCAGCCCCTGCTGGGCCGCGCCGTGGACCTGTGGGGTCAGCCGAGGGTGATGCTGCCCTCCGCGCTGCTCTCCGGGCTCGGCATGGCCGTCTTCGCCCTGGTCGGCATCGACCCGTTGCCCCTGGCCCACGCCACGATGGTCGTCGCCGGCTTCTTCACGCCTCCTCTGGAGGGCGGACTGCGCGCCCTGTGGCCCAGCGTCCTGGGGCGGTCCGACCGGGTGCACGCCGCCTACGCGTTGGACGCGGTCGCCCAGGAGGTGCTGTTCACCGTCGGTCCGTTGGTCGTCACCGTGCTGGTGGCGTTCCGGAGCGAGGCGGCGGCCCTGCTGGTGATCAACGTGCTCGGGGTGGTGGGGGCCCTGTCCGTGGTGGTCTCGCCGCCGTCCCGCCTCTGGCGGTCGGCCCCGCGCGAGGCGCACTGGCTGGGCGCCCTGCGCTCGGGCGGCCTGCGCTCCCTGCTCGGCGCCTTCTTCTTCGTCGGCCTCGCGTTGGGCTCGATCGCGGTGGCCGCCGTGGCCTACGCCGACGACCGGGGCGACGGCCTGATCTCCAGCTATCTGCTCTCCGCCCTCGGCGCCGGCGCGCTGGTGGGAGGGGTGGTCTACGGCGCGCGGGGGTGGGCCGGGGAGCCCGAGACGCGGTTGCGCGTCCTGGTGGCCGCCCTGGCCGCCGGCTACCTGCCGCTGGCCCTGGTGCCCGCCCCGGCGACGATGACCGTTCTGGCCGGGGTCGCGGGTCTCTTCCTGGCCCCCGCCCTCGCCTGTGCCTTCGTCGTGGTGGACCGCCACGCGCCCACGGGCACGGTCACCGAGGCGTTCTCCTGGCTGGTGACCGCCTTCGGCGTCGGCGCGGCCGCGGGCACGGCCGTGGTGGGGCCGGTGGTGGAACACGGCGGGACGGCCGCGGGCTTCTGCGTGGCGGGCGCCGGCGGCCTCACCGCCCTGCTCGTGCTGCTCGCGACCCGTCGCGTCCTGACGGCTCCCGCGGCGCCGCGGTCCGGCGACGCCCTCGGCCGGGTGGAAACCGATGACACGGGGAGCGTCGAATCCGGTTCCGGAACCGGATTCCGGGCGTAATGTTCCTCATGACTCCGCTCCCGCTCGCGGAAGGGGGGCTTCCGTCCCGGAGGCCGCGGTCCGGACGGACCGAGCCCTCGGGACTGACGTAAACCACCACGCATCGGGGAATGATCCTTGTCCACCGGCCAAAACCGGTGGTTCCCTCGTGAGGAGTCTGATGGACCGCCGAATCTTCGGACTGGAGAACGAGTACGGCGTCACGTGTACGTTCCGGGGGCAGCGGCGCCTGTCTCCTGACGAGGTGGCGCGGTACCTCTTCCGCCGTGTCGTGTCATGGGGCCGCAGCAGCAACGTCTTCCTCCGCAACGGCGCGCGCCTGTACCTGGACGTGGGCTCGCACCCGGAGTACGCCACTCCGGAGTGTGACGACGTGATCGAACTGGTCACCCACGACAAGGCCGGCGAACGCATCCTGGAGGGGCTCCTCGTCGACGCCGAACGCCGTCTGCACGAGGAGGGGATCGCGGGCGACGTCTACCTGTTCAAGAACAACACCGACTCCGCGGGCAACTCCTACGGCTGCCACGAGAACTACCTCGTGGCCCGGCACGGGGAGTTCTCCCGCCTGGCGGACGTCCTCATCCCGTTCCTGGTCACCCGGCAACTGATCAGCGGGGCGGGCAAGGTGCTCCAGACGCCGCGCGGCGCGGTCTACTGCGTCAGCCAGCGCGCCGAGCACATCTGGGAGGGCGTCAGCTCCGCGACGACCCGCTCCCGCCCGATCATCAACACCCGCGACGAGCCGCACGCCGACGCCGAGCGCTACCGGCGCCTGCACGTCATCGTCGGCGACTCCAACATGTCCGAGACGACCACGCTGCTCAAGGTCGGCTCCACCGACCTGGTGCTGCGCATGATCGAGGCGGGCACGGTCATGCGCGACCTCACCCTGGAGAACCCGATCCGGGCCATCCGCGAGGTCAGCCACGACACCACCGGCCGGCGGAAGGTCCGACTGGCCAACGGGCGCGAGGCGTCCGCGCTGGAGGTGCAGCGGGAGTACTACGAGAAGGCCGTCGACTTCTGCGAGCGTCGCGGCATCCGCACCGGAGTGGTGGACCGGGTCCTGGAACTGTGGGGCCGCACCCTGGACGCGATCGAGACCCAGGAGTTGGACAAGGTCGCCACCGAGATCGACTGGGTGATGAAACACCAGCTCATCGAGCGGTACCGGGCCAAGAACAACATCACCATGTCGCACCCGAGGGTCGCCCAGATAGACCTCGCGTACCACGACATCCACCGCCGCAGGGGCCTGTACTACCTGTTGGAGCGCAAGGGGCAGGCGGCCAGGGTCTGCAACGACCTCAAGATCTTCGAGGGCAAATCCGTACCGCCGCAGAACACCCGCGCCAGGTTGCGCGGCGACTTCATCCGTCGGGCCCAGGAGCAGCGCCGCGACTTCACCGTCGACTGGGTGCACCTGAAGCTGAACGACCAGGCCCAGCGCACGGTGTTGTGCAAGGACCCCTTCCGTTCGGTGGACGAGCGGGTGGAGAAGCTCATCGCCGGAATGTGAGCCCCGGGGGTCCGCGGCCGGCCGCGGACCCCCGGAGCCCACCCGGGCCGCGCGGACCGCTCCCGACGTCCGGGGAGCGGTCGGCATGGCGCGGGCGGGAACGAAATCGGTCCTTCCGCGAGTTCTGGGAAGAGGGCCGGGCGGCCTCTAGAGTGGCCGACACGCCCGGAACGCCCGGACACCTCCTACACCACGAGTTGGACTGATGCTGCAAACCCCAGGGGGACGCCCCCCACACCCCCGCCCCCTCACGACGCTCGGCCGCCGTGTCGCCGCGGCCCTGGTCGTGCCCGCCCTGCTGTTCACCGCCGCCTGCGGCTCCGAGGGCGACGGCTCCGACGGATCCGACGGCTCCGCCGCCTCGGTGAAGGTCGCCGGCAAGGTCGGAGAGGAACCGAAGATCACCGTTCCGGAGGACGCCGAGGCCCCCGACAAGGCCGCCGTGCGCACCCTCGCGGAAGGCGAGGGCGACGAGATGGCCGAGGGCGACTACGTCCGGTTGGACGTCTACGCCCGCATGACCGGCAACGACCAGGAACTGATCAACACCTGGAACCAGCAGGCCGGAGCCTCCGCCGAGGGCGACGCCCACACCCAGTTGGTCGTCCGTCTCGGCGAGCAGCAGCAGACGCTGCCCGACTCGGTGATGGACGCCCTGGTCGGCAAGCGCACCGGCAGTCGCGTCCTGGTCGAGGGCACGGCCAAGGCGATCATCGGCGACCGACTCAACCCGCAGGCCGGGATCCAGGAGTCGGACGGCATGGTCTGGGTGGTCGACCCCGCGGCCGCCGCCAAGGCCGACGCCAAGGCCGAGGCCGACGGGGAGCAGGCCGAGCCCGAACCGGGCATGCCGGAGGTGAAGGCGGAGAAGGGGAAGGCCGCCACCATCACCGTCCCCAAGGGGGAGAAGGCCCCCGGAGAGCTGAAGCAGCAGGTGCTGATCGAGGGCGACGGCCCCGAGGTCGAGGCCGGTGACGGCCTGATCGTCCAGTACACCGGGGTCAAGTGGGAGGACGGCGAGAAGTTCGACTCCTCCTGGGACCACGGAGGCGCCACGGCCTTCCAGATCGGCACCGGCTCGGTCGTCAAGGGCTGGGACCAGGGCCTGGTCGGCAAGAAGGTCGGTGACCGCGTCCTGCTGGTCATCCCGCCGGAGCTGGCCTACGGCGGCAACCCGCAGTCGGAGCTGGCGAAGAACACCCTGGTCTTCTCCGTCGACATCGTCGGCAAGGTCTGACGGGCCGCCTGGGACGTCGGCGGCCGGCCGGGTCTGCGAGACTGGCACGGTTGACCGGTAGAAACTTCGTAGGAGCCTTTTCGTGAGCATCGACAAGCCCGAGATCGACTTCCCGGGCGGCGAGCCCCCGGCGGACCTGGAGATCAAGGACATCTGGGAGGGCGACGGTCCCGTCGCCAAGGCCGGGGACCGCGTCTCCGTGCACTACGTGGGCGTCGCCTTCTCCACCGGCGAGGAGTTCGACGCCAGCTGGAACCGCGGTACGCCGCTCCAGTTCCAGTTGGGCGTCGGCCAGGTCATCGCCGGCTGGGACCGCGGCGTGCAGGGCATGAGGGTCGGCGGCCGTCGCCAGCTGACCATCCCGCCCCACCTGGCCTACGGCGACCGCGGCGCCGGTGGCCGGATCAAGCCGGGCGAGACGCTCATCTTCGTCTGCGACCTGGTCGCCGTCTGAGCCGCTCCCGGAGCGCGTACGCACCCGTCGGGGCCCGAGCCGAACGGCTTGGGCCCCGGCTTTGTGCCCGGTGTCCCCGGAGCGGTACGGTCGAGCCGGGACGAGCACGAGAGAGGGCGTCGATGGCCATTGCCAAGGCCGAACGGCTGATGAACCTGGCGCTGTGCCTGCTGGGGACCCGCCGCCCACTGACCAAACGCGAGCTGCGGGCGTCGATCGAGGCGTACCTGGAGGTCGGCGGGGGTCCGGGCCGGACCGGGAGCGAGGACGCCTTCAACCGGATGTTCGAGCGCGACAAGGACGACCTGCGCGAGCTGGGGCTGGTCATCGAGACGGTGGAGAACCTGGACGGCGAGATCGCCTACCAGGCCCGTCGTGACAGCAACCGGCTGCCGCCGGTCGCCCTGGACGCCGAGGAGGCCGCCGCCCTCACCCTGGCCGCCAAGGTCTGGCAGCAGGCCCGCCTCGCCGGGGCCGCCAGCGGTGCCCTGCAGAAGCTGCGGGCCGCCGGCATGCCGCTGGCCGACGAGGTCGAGGACGACCCCTACGGCGGCCACAGCGCCCTGGAACCGCGCATCCCCACCCGTGAGCCGGCCTTCGAGCCGCTGATGGTCGCCTGCCGCGACCGGCGCCCGGTCACCTTCGCCTACCGCAAGTCCAACGCCGCCCGCCCCGAGACCCGGCACGTCGAACCGTGGACCCTGGAGTGCTGGCGCGGTCACTGGTACCTGGCGGGCTTCGACCGGGACCGCGGGGCCGAGCGGGTCTTCCGGCTCTCCCGCATCACCGGCCCGGTCCGCTCCCGTGCCGGGACCTACACCGCCGAGGTGCCCGACCACGTCACCGTGCGCGAGACCGTCGAGCGCTGGGCCGGGGAGATCGCCACCGCCACCGCCCGCATCCGGCTGCGGCAGGGCGCCGGCTACCCGCTGCGGGCCCGGGCGACCGAGACACGGGACGTCGGGGACGGCTGGGACGAGCTGGAGATCCCCTACGGCCACGGGCTGGACGCCTGGCTGGTGGAGTTCGGGCCGGACGTGGTGGTGCTGGAGCCCGCCGAGCTGCGGGCCGACGTGGTGGACCGGCTGCGCGCCGTCGCCAAGGACTGAGGAGGGGGCACCCATGGCCGCCAACGCCATCGACCAGACGCGCCGGATGCTGTCCCTGGTGACCTACCTGCGCGAGCGTCCCGGCGCCCGCGTGGAGGACGTCGCCCGCGCCTTCGGCATCACCACCGACGAACTGATCTCCGACCTCCACGTCCTGCCGATGTGCGGCACCAGCTTCCGCGGCGGCGACCTGCTGGACATCGACACCGACGGCGAGCGCATCTGGTGGCACAACGCCGACGCGGTCGGCTCCGGCACCGGCGAGCCGCTGCGGCTGGCCGCCGACGAGGCCACCGCCCTGCTGGTCGCCGCGCGGGCCGTCGCCACCCTGCCGGGGCTGCGCGAGAGCGACCGCGAGGCCCTCCAGCGCGCCACCGCCAAGATCGAGACGGCGGCGGGGGAGAGCGCCGGGGCCAGCTCCCGGCTGTCGGTCACCTTCGAGTCCGAGGGCGGGGTCTTCGCCGACGTCGACCGGGCCATCGCCGAGCGGCGCCGGCTGTGGATCCGCTACTACTCGCCGGCGCGCGACGAACTCACCGAACGCGAGATCGACCCGATCCGGCTGTTCGCGGTCGGTCACACCTACGTCGAGGCCTGGTGCCGGCTGACCGAGGCGCGCCGCACCTTCCGACTGGACCGGGTGGCCGAGATCAGGCTGTTGGACGAGCCCGCCGACCCGCCGCCCATCGAGCTGCGCGATCTGTCCGAGGGACTGGTCCAGCCCTCCGCCGAGGACCCGGAGGTCGTCATCGAGGTCGGGCCCGGCGGACGCTGGGTCGCCGAGTACTACCCCCACGACAGCGCCGAAGAACTGTCCGACGGCGGGCTGCGCATCACCCTGCGCGCCTCCGATCCGGCCACCCTGCGCCGGCTGGCCCTGCGGCTGGGGCGCGACGGCCGGATCGTCTCCCCGAAGGAGCTGGCCGACAGCGCTCGGGAGGCGGCACGGGCCGCGCTGGCGGCGTACGGGGACTGACCGGCCCGGGGCCGGGCGGGCCCGTGCCGACGGCGGGAGGCGACGGGGCGTCCACTACGCTCGCCCCATGCTCTGGCCGATGTTCTTCCTGGTGCTCGCCTTCTGCGGAATCGCCGTGCTCGGTGTCCTGGCCGTACGCGTCGGGCTGGAGGTGAGGCGTCTGGCCCGCGCGGTCGGTGACGGCTGTGAGCGCCTCGCCCTGGCCGCCGACGAGCTGGAGCGGGCCGCGGCTCCGCTGGCGGCGCGGGTCGGGCGGGTCACCGAACCCTGAGCGGCGGATTCCGGCCGTGCGGGTCCGGCCGGCAACCGCGCGGGGCCGAACCGCGAGGAGGCGACCATACGGGGTCCCGGGGGACGTATCGGGTGCCGCGCTCTCCAGCTTCGGGCGCCGGGGCGGTACTCTTCAAGAGGCGTGTGGACGGCGGCCGTGGCCGGCACCGGGATGACGCAGAGGCATTGCCCCGTGTTCACCCCCCGGGGTTACGATCGCTGACAGCGCTGCCAGCGCACCAGCACGAGGAAGCCCGTCCGAATCAGTAGGGCAGGCACGGAGACCGCCGCCCCGGCGAGAAGGTAGTGGCACATGATCGGCAATCTGAGGCCCATGGAGATCGTACTGATCCTCCTCGTCATCCTGCTGCTGTTCGGCGCCAAGAAGCTCCCGGACATGGCCCGTTCGCTCGGCAAGTCGGCCCGCATCCTCAAGAGCGAGGCCAAGGCCATGAAGAAGGAGAGCGAGAACGAGTCGGCCCAGCAGGACGCCTCGGCCCAGCAGACGGCCGCGCCCAAGACCATCCAGGCCGCTCCCGGTGACGTGACCAGCTCCCGTCCGGTGAGCGAGCCCAACCAGCAGACGGCCAAGAACTGATCCGACGCCGGGCCCACGGTCGGGCCCGGTGTCGCTCGTGCCCGGACACCCGACACCATCACTGACACCGAGGACGTGGGTTGCTCAAGTCCGCCCGCAAACAGGGGAAGCCGCAGAAGGACCCCGAGGGGCGCATGCCGCTCGCGGAGCACCTGCGGGAGCTGCGCAACCGCCTGATGAAGTCGGTGCTGGCCGTCTTGGCCGTCACCATCGTCGGGCTGGTCTACTACAAGCAGATCGCCGACTTCCTCACCGAGCCCCTCCGCGACTCCGTCGGCTGTACCGAGGGCTTCGGCCGCGCGGCCGAGGACGGCGAGGCCTGCGCCGAGATCACCCTCAACGGTCTGATCGCTCCCTTCACCGTCATGCTCAAGGTGGGGCTCACCACCGGGGTGGTGCTCACCTGCCCGGTCTGGCTCTACCAGTTGTGGGCCTTCCTCGCCCCCGGACTGCACAGCCACGAGAAGAAGTACGCGCGGTCCTTCGTCGCGGCCGGTGTACCCCTCTTCCTCGCCGGTGCCTACCTGGCGTACATCGTCCTGCCGACGATGGCCTCGACCCTGATCGAGTTCACCCCCGAGGGCACCGGCAACCTCGTCCCGCTGGACGACTTCCTCGACATCATCACGCGGATGGTGATCGTCTTCGGGCTGGCCTTCGAGCTGCCCCTGGTGCTGGTGATGCTGAACCTCGGCGGTGTCGTCACCGGCCGCAAGCTGCTCGGCTGGTGGCGGGGGATGGTGGTGTCCATCGCCGTGTTCGCCGCCGTGGCCACCCCCAGCGGCGAGCCGTTGACCATGGGGGCCCTGGCCGCACCGATCGTCCTGCTGTACTTCCTGGCCGTCGGGATCTGTCTGCTCAACGACCGCCGGCGCAAGCGCAAGGACCCGTACGCGGGGCTGAGCGACGACGAGGCGGCCCCGCTCGACCACGCGCCGGAGACGGTCGGCGCGGTCGAGTCCGTCGAGGCTCCCGCCGCGCTGCCCGACGGCACCGCCGCCGACGGCGGCCCGACCCGACGGAACGGTTACGACGACGCCACCTGAGCGGTATCGTCCGCGCGTGACCGCCGAGATCACCCTGTTCGTCAACCCCGCCGCGGGCAACGGCCGCGGACGTGACGCGGCGCAGCCCGCCGCGCGGGCCCTGCGCGCGGCGGGCTTCTCCGTGCGCACGGTCGTCGGCACCGACGCCGACGACGCGCTCGCCCGGGCCCGCGCGGCCGTCCGCGGCGGCACCGGGGCGCTGGTCGCCGTCGGCGGGGACGGCATGGTCTCCCTCGCCCTCCAGGCGGTGGCCGGCACCGACACCCCGCTCGGCGTCGTCGCGGTCGGCACCGGCAACGACATCGCCCGTGCCCTGGGCCTGCCCGTCCGCGCCCCGGCCCGGGCCGGGCGGATCATCGCCGAGGCCCTCAAGGGAGGCCGGGGGCGGGTCGTCGATCTCGGCCGGGTCGACGGACGCTGGTTCGGCAGCGTGCTGGCCTCCGGCTTCGACTCCCGCGTCAACGACCGGGCCAACCGCATGCGCCGGCCCGTCGGGCGCCTCCGCTACGACCTGGCGATGCTCGCCGAACTGGCCGCGCTGCGTCCGGTCCCCTACCGCATCACCCTCGACGACGGGCCCGCGCTGGAGATCGAGGCCATCCTCGTCGCGGTCGGCAACGGCCCCTCCTACGGCGGGGGGATGCGGATCTGCGGCGACGCCGAGCTGGACGACGGCCTGCTGGACGTCACGGTGGTGGGGGAGTGTTCCCGCACCACCCTGGTGCGGGTCTTCCCCCGCGTCTACCGCGGTTCCCACCTCGCCCACCCCGCGGTCACCGCCCACCGGGCCGCGAAGGTCACCCTGGAGGCCCCCGGCGTGACCGGCTACGCCGACGGTGAGCCGGTGGGGCCGCTGCCGGTGACCGTCGAGGCGGTGGCCGACGCGGTGCGGGTCCTCGTTCCCGCGTCCGCACTCGCCGTCCCGTAGAGATCATGTCCTGTGTCGGCGGTGGCCGGTAGGCTCGTAAGTACGATGACCGAGGACATGTCCCCTGCGGAGCGCTACGCGGCCGCCCGGCTCCGGGCCGCCGAGGAAGCAAGCGCTCTGACACCCTTCCGCGAGATGTACGACTTCGAGCTGGACGCGTTCCAGATCGAGGCGTGCAAGGCACTGGAGGCCGGGAAGGGCGTGCTGGTCGCCGCGCCCACCGGCTCCGGCAAGACGATCGTGGGCGAGTTCGCCGTCCACCTGGCCCTGGAACAGGGCCGCAAGTGTTTCTACACCACTCCCATCAAGGCGCTGTCCAACCAGAAGTACAACGACCTGGTCAAGCGCTACGGTGCGGAGCGGGTCGGCCTGCTGACCGGCGACAACAGCATCAACTCCGGTGCGCCGGTGGTCGTGATGACCACCGAGGTGCTGCGGAACATGCTCTACGCCGGCTCCCAGGCGCTGGACGGCCTCGGCTACGTGGTGATGGACGAGGTCCACTACCTCTCCGACCGCTTCCGCGGCGCCGTCTGGGAGGAGGTCATCATCCACCTCCCCGACTCGGTGACCCTGGTGTCGCTCTCCGCGACCGTCTCCAACGCCGAGGAGTTCGGCGACTGGCTGGACACCGTCCGCGGTGACACCGAGGTGATCGTCTCCGAGCACCGGCCCGTGCCGCTGTGGCAGCACGTGCTGGCCGGGCGCCGGATGTACGACCTCTTCGAGGAGAAGGGCGGGCGGCGCGAGGTCAACCCCGACCTGGTGCGCATGGCGCAGCTGGAGAACAGTCGGCTGCCCGGCTTCCGCGACCGCCGCCGCGGCAAGCCGATGCGCGAGGCCGACCGCGAGCGGGAGCGACGCCGGCGCAGCCGGATCTGGACGCCCAGCCGTCCCGAGGTGATCGCCCAGTTGGACTCCCAGGGCCTGCTGCCCGCCATCACCTTCATCTTCAGCCGTGCCGGCTGTGAGGCGGCCGTCCAGCAGTGCCTGTTCGCCGGGCTCCGCCTCAACGACGCGGCGCAGCGGACGCGGGTGCGCGAGATCGTGGAGGAGCGCACCGCCTCCATCCCCGACGAGGACCTCCACGTGCTGGGCTACTTCGAGTGGCTGGAGGGGCTGGAGAGGGGCATCGCCGCCCACCACGCGGGCATGTTGCCCACCTTCAAGGAGGTCGTGGAGGAGCTGTTCGTCCGCGGCCTGGTCAAGGCCGTCTTCGCCACCGAGACCCTGGCGCTGGGCATCAACATGCCCGCCCGCTCGGTGGTGCTGGAGAAGCTCGTCAAGTGGAACGGCGAGCAGCACGTCGACATCACCCCCGGCGAGTACACCCAGCTCACCGGGCGCGCCGGGCGGCGCGGCATCGACGTCGAGGGCCACGCGGTGGTGCTGTGGCAGCGCGGCATGGACCCGGGTGCCCTGGCCGGGCTGGCCGGTACCCGCACCTACCCGCTGCGCTCCTCCTTCCGGCCCTCGTACAACATGGCCGTCAACCTGGTCTCGCAGTTCGGGCGGCACCGCTCGCGTGAACTGTTGGAGACCTCCTTCGCCCAGTTCCAGGCCGACCGCGCGGTCGTCGGCATCTCCCGGAAGGTGCAGCGCAACGAGGAGGGCCTGGCCGGCTACCGCGAGGCCATGACCTGCCACCTGGGCGACTTCGACGAGTACGCGAGGCTGCGGCGGGAGCTGAAGGACCGGGAGAACGAGCTCGCCCGGCAGGGCGCCGTCCAGCGCCGCGCGGCGGCCGCCGACGCCCTGGAGAAGCTCCGGCCCGGTGACGTGATCCACGTCCCCACCGGCAAGTTCGCCGGACTGGCACTGGTGCTGGACCCGGGGGTCCCCGCCGGGCGCAGCCACGGCGACCGCGGCTGGGACCACCACGACGGACCGCGCCCGCTGGTGCTGACCGCCGGACGTCAGGTCAAGCGACTGGCCTCGGTGGACTTCCCCGTGCCGGTCGAGCCGCTGGAGCGCATGCGGATCCCCAAGTCCTTCAATCCGCGCAGCCCGCAGTCCCGTCGTGACCTGGCCTCCGCGCTGCGCACCAGGGCCGGGCACCACGAGCCGACCCGCGGCCGCCGCAGGCAGCGTTCGGAGGCGGCCGACGACGCCGAGATCGCACGGCTGCGCAAGGCGATCCGCGCCCACCCCTGTCACGGGTGCGACGAACGCGAGGCCCACGCCCGCTGGGCCGAGCGCTACCACCGCCTCAGGCGCGACACCCGGCAGTTGGAGCGCCGCATCGAGGGCCGCACCAACACCATCGCCCGCACCTTCGACCGGGTCTACGCCCTCCTGTCGGACCTGGGCTACCTGCGTGGCGACGAGGTGACCGAGGACGGTCGGCGGCTGGCCCGGCTCTACGGAGAACTGGACCTGCTGGCGAGCGAGTGCCTGCGCGAGGGCGTCTGGGAGGGGCTGTCCCCGACGGAGCTGGCCGCCTGTGCCTCGGCCCTGGTCTACGAGGCCCGCTCCGCCGACGACGCGCTGCCGCCCACCCTGCCCGGGGGCGGGGCCAAGCACGCCCTGGGCGAGATGGTCCGCATCTGGGGCCGGCTGGACGCCCTGGAGGAGGAGCACCGCATCAACCAGGCCGAGGGTGTGGGCCAGCGCGAGCCGGACCTCGGCTTCGCCTGGGCCGCCTACCGCTGGGCGGAGGGCGACGGCCTGGACGCGGTGCTGCGGGAGGCCGAGATGCCCGCCGGTGACTTCGTGCGCTGGTGCAAGCAACTCGTCGACGTGCTCGGCCAGATCGCCGCGGCCGCCCCCGAGGGCGGCACGGTGGCGCGCAACGCCCGCAAGGCGTCCGAGAAGGTGCTGCGCGGCGTGGTGGCCTACAGCTCCGTCGGCTGACGGCCCCGCCGCGGCCTTCGGCGGAAACGGCGAGTCCCGGCCCGGTTGCGCGGCGCATGCCGCGCGGCCGGGCCGGGGTCTGTTCAGCCGGGCGTCACCGGCCGGGCACACGCGGGTCGCTCGGCCCCGGCAGTATTCCGTCGAGTTCCATCGAGTTCCGTCGCGTCCTGCCGTTGCCGTGTCCCGTTCCGTCGGGCTCCGGGGCTCCCCGCGTCCTCGCGCTCCGCCGTCCCGGCGGGACTCGCCCTCGTCCCACCGGAGGTCGATGTGCGCACCCCGAACAGAGCCCGGCTCCGCCGCTGGGGCTCCGCCGCGACCGCGCTCGCCGCCGTCGCGGCGCTGTCCTCGGCGGCCCAGGCCCGTCCCGACGACCCGACCGGGCGCCTGAGGCTCAACCACATCCAGGTGATGGCCACTCACAACAGCTACCACCGCGAAGTGTCCTTCGCGGAACAGAAGCTGATGGAGCGGCACGACCCCGACTTCGCGAACCTGCTGTACAGCCACGCCTCGTTGCCCGTGCAGTTCGCCGAACAACGCGTCCGCGGCATCGAGCTGGACGTCTTCCCCGATCCCGACGGCGGCCTGTACGCCGATCCCCTGATCCGCCGCGCCGCCGGGCTGCCCGCTCCCACCGACCCCGCCTGGCGCGAACCCGGCGCCAAGGTGCTGCACTGGGCCGACTTCGACCACGAGACCGGCTGCGTCACCCTGCGCAGGTGCCTCACCCAGGTCAGGGACTGGTCGCGGCGCAACCCCGGCCACGTCACCGTGCCGATCCTGCTGGAGCTCAAGAGCACGGACCCGCGCCTGGAGGAGATGGGCGGGGCGAAGAGCCCACCGTGGGACACCGCGGCGCTCGACGCGCTGGACGCGGAGATCCGCGCCGTCTTCGGCGAGGAGGAGGTCATCACCCCCGACGACGTCCGCCGCCGGGGCGAGACGCTGGAGCGGTCCGTCCTCCGCCACGGCTGGCCCACCCTGGCGGCGGCCCGCGGCACGGTGATGTTCCTGATGGACAACGGGGACGGACCGGTCCAGGACGCCTACCGGGCCGAGGGCCGCGAGAGCCTCCAGGGGCGGGTGCTGTTCACCGACTCGCGCCCCGGCCGCCCGGACGCCGCCTTCGTGAAGTGGAACGACCCCACCGGGGAGAACCGGGCGGTCATCGCGGACCTGGTGGAGCGCGGCTACTTCGTCCGCACCCGAGCCGACGTGCCGCTGGAGGAGGCGGCCTCGGGGGACACCTCCCGGCTGCGGGCCGCGCTGGGATCGGGGGCCCAGATGGTGAGCACCGACTTCCCCGTCCCCGGCATGGCGGCGCGGTACGGCTCCGACTACACCGCGCGGCTGCCGGAGGGGACCGCCGTCCGCTGCAACCCGGTCAGCGCGCCGCGGGGCTGCCGGACGGGGCGGCTGGAGCGCTGAGCCGGGCGGCTCTCCGGCCCTACCGGGCGGCGCCCTCCTGCTCCGCCTCCACCCGCGCGTTCCACTCCCGCTTCGACGCCTGCCAGCCGTCCTCGTCCTGGCCCAGGCGCCAGTAGCCGGAGATCGACAGCCGCTCGCGCGGCACCTTCCGCTCGGTGCGCAGGTGGCGGCGGAGCTCCTTCACCCAGCCCGCCTCGCCGTGGACGAACGCCTGCACCTCGCCGGGCGGGAAGTCCAGCGCGCGCACCGCCTCGACCAGCCGGTCCCCGACCCGCGCGGCGCCGCGGTGCAGCCACCGCAGCTCGGCGTTCGGGGGCAGGGCCAGAACCTGCTCCTCCTCCGCTCCGGAGACCTCGACGAAGGCGCGCACCGGTGCCCCGTCGGGGACGGCCTCCAGGGAGGCGGCCACGGCCGGCAGCGCGCTCTCGTCGCCCACCATCAGATGCCAGTCGGCGTCGGGGGAGGGGCGGTAGCCACCGCCCGGCCCCAGGAAGAGGATCTCCTCGCCGGGCTCGACGCGCGTCGCCCAGGGGCCGGCCAGGCCCTCGTCGCCGTGGACGACGAAGTCCAGCGTCAGCTCGCACGTCCGCGGATCCCAGCGGCGCACGGTGTAGGTGCGGGTGACCGGCCACTGGTCGCGCGGGAGGTTCTCTCGGACGACGGCCATGTCGAACGGCTCGGGGTAGCGCACGCCCTCGACCGGGAACAGCAGTTTGACGTAGTGGTCGGTGTACGCGCCCGCCGGGAAGTCCGCGAGGCCCTCGCCGCCGAGCACCACACGGATCATCCGCGGGCTCAACCGTTCCCTGCGGACCACCCGGGCACGGTTCGTACGCGGTGTACGGCGGTTCGGACGTTCTGCCACGGGAACTCCCTCGGAGCGTTGGTTAGGCATGCCTAACCAACCTAGCATCCGGTGTGCCGGAACGTCCCGGAATCACTCGGCCAGAGCGTCCAGCAACCGCCGCAGGGAACCGCCCAACCCCCACCGCTCGGCCAGCTCCCCCAGCTCCCGGGCGTGCGAGGGTTCGGCCGGGAGCGCCGGATCCACCGCGGGCAGAGGCACGTCGTCCGCGACCCGCACCACCTTCGGCGCCACGGCCAGGTACTCCCGCGCCGCCTCCAGCTTCCTGCGCTGGGCGGGGGTCAGGGCGGAGGACGGGTCGTCGACCGCGGCCAGGACGCCGGCCGCGTCCCCGTGGGCCTCCAGCAGTCGGGCCGCCGTCTTCTCGCCGACGCCCGGAACGCCCGGCAGGCCGTCGCTCGGGTCGCCGCGCAGCAGCGCCAGGTCCGCGTACGCCGATCCGCTCGCCACGCCGTACTTCTCGCGCAGCGCCGCCTCGTCCACGACCGAGGGATCGCCCATGCCCCTGACCGGGTAGAGCACCCGCACCCCGCGCGCGTCGTCGACGAGCTGGAACAGGTCGCGGTCGCCGGTGACGACGTCCACGGGACCGGCCGCGCGGCGGGCGAGGGTGCCGATGACGTCGTCGGCCTCGTAGCCGTCCGCACCGAGGCGGGCGATGCCGACCGCGTCCAGCACCTCCTCGATGACCGGGATCTGCGGGGAGAGGGTGTCGGGCACCTCCTCCGCGTCCGGGCCGGCGGCGGACCCCTCGGCCACCCGGTGCGCCTTGTAGGAGGGGATCAGCTCCACCCGCCAGGCGGGCCGCCAGTCGTTGTCCATACAGGCGACGAGGTCGTCCGGACGGTGGTCGCGCACCAGCCGGGCGATGAAGTCCAGCAGGCCGCGCACCGCGTTGACCGGGGTGCCGTCGGGGGCCTTCACCGACTCCGGGACCCCGAAGTAGGCGCGGTAGTACAGGGAGGCGGTGTCGAGGAGCATCAGGCGTCGCGTGGTCACGCCCCGATCATGCCGCACGGCACCGACAGCCGGGCGCCGCACCGACCCCTAGACTGTCGACATGGCGACCGACCACCACTACGAACTCGTCCTGAACTGGACCGGGAACCTCGGTCACGGGACCGGTGACTACCGTGCCTACAGTCGGAACCACGAGATCCTGGCCGACGGCAGGCCGCCCCTGCCCGGCTCCGCCGACCCCGCCTTCCGCGGCGACCCGGACCGCTGGAACCCGGAGGAACTGCTGGTCTCCTCGCTCTCCCAGTGCCACATGCTCTGGTACCTGCACCTGTGCGCGGCCGGGGGAGTGGTGGTCACCGACTACACCGACCGGCCCGTCGGCACGATGACGACGGACGCCACGGGCGGCGGTCGGTTCACCGAGGTGGTGCTGCGGCCGGAGGTGTCCGTCACCGAGGAGTCGATGCGGGAGAAGGCCGTGGCCCTGCACGGCGAGGTCGGGACGGTGTGCTTCATCGCCCGTTCCGTGAACTTCCCCGTGCGGCACGAGCCGACGGTGACGGTGGGAACGGCGGCACGATGAGGGGCGTCCGCGCCGTCCCCCGGGTGGTCTCGCTCGTCCCGTCGCTGACCGAGGCCGTCGCCGCCACCGCGCCGGACGCGCTGGTCGGGGCCACCGACTGGTGCACCCACCCGGCCGGACTGGACGTCGTCCGTGTGCGGGGCACCAAGAACCCCGACCTGGAGCGGATCGCGGCCCTCGCCCCCGACCTCGTCGTCGCCAACGAGGAGGAGAACCGTCCGGCCGACCTCGCCGCCCTGCGGGACGCCGGGATCGAGGTGCTGGTCACCGAGGTCCGCACGCTCCCGCAGGCGTTCACCGAGCTGGACCGGGTGCTCACCGATGGCTGCGGACTGCCCCGGCCCGCCTGGCTGGACCGGGCCGAGGCCGCCTGGCGGGACGTGCGCCCCGTCGTCGACGTCGCGGCCGTGGTGCCCGTCTGGCGGCGGCCGTGGATGGTGCTGGGCCGGGACACCTTCGCGGGGGACGTCCTGGCCCGTCTGGGAGCGCGCAACGCCTACGCGGACCACGCCGAGCGCTACCCGCGCGTCACCGTCGAGGAGCTGAACGAGCCCGGGCGCGCCGATCTCGTCGTCCTCCCCGACGAGCCCTACCGCTTCACCGCCGACGACGGGCCCGAGGCCTTCCCCCTGCGGCCCGCTGCCCTCGTCGACGGACGACACCTGACCTGGTACGGTCCCTCGTTGGTCGAGGCGCCCACGGTGCTCGGCGCGGCGCTCACCGCCGCGCTCGACACCACCGCTCCGCCACGCTGACCAGGGCGCGCGTCACCCGCGCGGCCGCCCCGGCGGCCACCTTCGGACACCACCGGGCCACACCGCCGCGACTCGGCCGGGCACCGCGTGCCCCGGGCCGGGAGCGGTCCGGGGCGCACGGCTGCCACCGAGCGCTGGTTGCCGCTACTGTGCACGGGGTGAGCATGACGACACCGCCCGGCTGGTACCCGGATCCCGGGCACACGGGCCCCGGTCCGGTACCGGAGCGCTGGTGGGACGGTTCCGCCTGGACCGAGCACACCCGGGCCCCCTCCACCGTCCCCGGCGTCGCGTACGGAGCGTACGACCCCCGCGCGGGAGGAGCCTTCTCCCCCGGCCCCGGCCCCGTCCCCGGCCCCGCTCACGCCCACGAACCGCGGGAGGGGAACCGGTCGCCGCGCGGCCCGCTGGTGGCCGCCGTCATAGCCGTCGCGGTCGTGGTGAGCGCGCTGATGGCCGGTGGGCTCCTGCTGCTCGGCGGCTTTGACGGCGGAGACCGGACGCGCCCCGAGGCGGGCGACGGGGCGAGCCGGACCCCCGGCGGAGACGGGAAGGGACCCGGCGGCACCCCCGAGGAGGAGCGGCCCGACGACACCCCCGGCACCGCCACCGACCGGGCCAACGGCGTCAGCGTGCCCGTCCTGGAGGGGTGGACCGAGACCGAGACGGACCGGGGCGTCTGGCTGGCCACCGGCTCCTACCCCTGTCCCGGTGAGCCCTCCCTGACCTGCGTCCGGGGCGGAGTCTCCCTGCGCGCCGCCGAGCGGCCGCCGGGATCGGACGTGAAGGAGGCGGCCGAGGAGGACATCGCCCGCAACGCCGAGGAGTCCTACGACACCAAGGGGTACGGCGGGGTGCGGAGCCACCGGGTGGTCTCCGCCGGAGAGGTCACCGTCGCGGGGCGGCAGGGTTACCGCGTCCGCTGGAGGATCGTCAACGAGATGAAGCCCGACGCGTACGTGGAGTCCGTGGTCTTCCCCGCCCCCGACGACAGCGGCCGACTGCTGGTGCTGCGCCTGGGCTTCGACATCCACGCGGAGGCCCCGGACGTCGGCGACATGGACCGCATCGTCTCGGGCGTCCGCGCCGCCCGGGGGCCGGGCCTGGCGGTCTGACGGCCCGCCGGCCCCCACACGGGCCGGGAGGACGCCAAAGGACGCCAAAGGACGCCAGAGGACGTCGGAGGATGCCGGGGGCGTCGGGGGCGTCAGAGAAAGGCGCGTCCCTCGCCGCGGTACGTCGGCACCACCGCCGTCACCCGGTCGCCCTCGACCAGGTGCAGCGCGTCGAAACGCTCGCACAGCTCACCGGCCTTGGCGTGTCGGAACCACACCCTGTCCCCGATCGACAGGTCGTCCGCGGGTGTTCCCAGCAGCGGCGTCTGCACCTCGCCCGGCCCCTCGGCGGGGTCGTAGCGCAGCCCGGCCGGCAGGTACGGCACCGGCAACCGGTCCCGCCCGGCCGGACCGGAGGCCGGATAGCCGCCGCCGAGCACCGTCACCACGCCCACCCCCGGGCGGCGCACCACCGGCTGGGCGAACAGCGCCGCCGGGCGACCGGAGAAGGAGGTGTAGTGGTCGAACAGCCGCGGCATCAGCAGGCCCGACCCCGCGGCGACCTCGGTGACCGCCTCCTCGGCGACGGTGTGCTGCACGCTGCCGGTGCCGCCGCCGTTGACGAACGCCAGCTCCGGCTCGATCGCGCGCACCGCCCGGACCGCCGCCGCGCGCCGCTCGGCCAGCTCGCGCCGCGCGGCCGACTGCATCAGCCGCACCGCCCGGGACCGCAGCGGACGGCCGGGGGGCGCGTCGCCCACACCCGCGACGTGCCCCTCGTACGCCATCAGCCCCACCAGCCGGAAGCCGGGGCGGCGCACCACCGAGCGGGCCAGCTCGGCCAGTTGGGCGGGGGAGTGCAGCGGGGAGCGGCGGGCGCCGATCCGCACCCGACCGCCGAACAGCCACAGGGAGGCGTCCAGTTCCAGGCAGACCCGGATCTCCTCCCGCCCGCCGTCGCGCGACGCGTCGATCAGCGCCAGCTGCGCCGGGTCGTCCACCATCACCGTCACGGCCGCGGCCAGCTTCGGGTCGCGGGCCAGTTCGGCGTACCCGGCCCGGTCCACCGAGGGGTAGGCGAGCAGGACGTCGTCGACACCGGAGCGGGCCAGCCACAGCGACTCGGCGAGGGTGAAGCCCATGACCCCGGCGAAACCGTCCCGTGCCAGGACGCGCTCCAACAGGGCGCGGCACCGCACCGACTTGCTCGCGACCCGCACCGGCTTGCCGCCCGCGCGGCGCACCAGATCGGCGGCGTTGGCGTCGAACGCCTCCAGGTCGACGATCGCGAGCGGCGCGTCGAGATGGGCGGTGGCCCGGTCGTAGCGGATCCGGTCGGCCGAGGGGGAGGCGGTCGCGTCGAACACGCCGGCAGCATGCCAGAGCGGGACCGCTCTCCGACAGACCCCGTGCCCGGTGCCGTGCCCGGCGCCGTGCCCGGTCCGCCCCCGGGCCGGCGCCTCCGCGTCCGCCCGGGACACGGGTTGTCGTGATCGTGTCGGAGCACCGTAAAGTGACGCGCACACCACCGTCCGGCGCCGGCCGGCGGTGTGATGTCCATTCGAACCGGCCTGCCCCGAGAGGGAGTCGACGGGGTGGCACAGAACGCGAGGGGGTACCGGTGAGCACTGAGGCCGACCCGGCCCGGACTCCGCTCCCGCCCGTCGTACCGCCGCGGTCCGTTCCACGGCCGCGGCCGTGGGTCCCGCGCACCGCCACCGGTGCGCCTCCCATACCGACGGGGCCGCCCCCGGGGCCCCCGCCTCCCGCCCCCCGGGCGCAGCTGCCCCCCGAGATCCCGCCCCTCCCCGGGGCCCCGTCCGCTCCGGGGGGCCCGGGGGCGACCGTCCCGACGGGGACGGGTGGGGGCGGGGCGAGGGGGCGGAGCGGAGGGCCGTTCCGCACGGCCGCCGCGACCGTCTGTCTCGTCCTCGGTTTCGGGCTGCTCGGCGGCGCGGCCGCCGGCACCTGGCTCACCGACGGCTCCGACGGCCGCCCGGGAGTGAGCTACGCCCAGGCGCGTTCGCTGTGGCACGAGATACCCGTCGACACCCTCTTCCCCCGCACCCTCCAGGGGACGGGAGCCGGACCGGGCGGGGCCGACCGGCGGTGGATCCGGGTCGGGGTGGCTCCCGACGACGACTGCACGGGCGCCTTCGACCCCCCGCTGGCCGAGGCGCTCGCTCCGGTCGGCTGCGCCCGCCTGCTGCGCGCCACGTACGTGGACGAGACCAGCAGCAGCGCCACCACGGTCGGCCTGTTGTTCACCGAGGCCGACGAGGCGGGCATGCGCGCCCTGCGGGAGCGGTTCGACCGCGAGGGCCTCCACCGACGGGCCGACCTGATGCCCCGGCCGTACGCCGTGCGCGGCACCGCGGCGGCCCGCTTCGGCGACGCCCAGCGCGCGAGTTGGACGATACGGCCGCTCACCGACGTCCCCGTGGTGGTCTACGCCGTCTCGGGCTTCGCCGACGGGCGCGCCGCCGGCGAACCGCAGGCGGCGGACGAGGCCGTCGTCGAGGGACAGACCACCGCACCCGCGCAGGCGGGCCTCGGCCACGACGCCCGCGGCATCGCCGACCGTGTCGAACGCGGCCTGCGCCGTGTCGCCGCCGAGGGAGCCGAACAGGACCGATGAACGCCACGGACCTCCCCACCCCGGAGCGCCTCCCCACCCCGGAGCGCCTCCCCGCCGACCGCCGCGCCGAGGACCGCGCCCCGCGCCCCCGTCCGCCCCGCTCCTGCCGTCGCCCCGGACGGTCGGCGGTCGTCCGGTTCCTGGCCGCCGTGCTGGCCGCGCTCTCGGTGCTCTGCGCGCACACCGCCGGCGCGCCGCCCGCGCACGCCGAGGACGTGCGGGACCGCCAGTGGGGCCTGGACGCGGTGAGCGCCCGGGACGCCTGGAACACCACCAGGGGCGAGGGCATCACCGTCGCGGTGCTCGACACCGGCGTCGACGCCGACCACCCCGACCTGCGGGGCCGGGTGCTGGAGGGCAGGGACCTCGTCGGCTTCGGAGCCGGCCCCGGCGACCGCCACTGGGCCCGACACGGCACCGCCATGGCCGGGATCATCGCCGGGCGCGGCCACGGTCCCGGGGACGGCCTGGGCGTCCTCGGCGTCGCTCCCGAGGCGCGGATCCTGCCGGTGCGCGTACTGCTGGAGGACGGCGACCCCCAGCGGAAGAAGGCCCGCGAGGAGCGCGGCGGCGCCCTGGCCGAGGGCATCCGCTGGGCCGCCGACAACGGCGCCGACGTCATCAACCTCTCACTCGGCGACGACAGCGCCTCCGCCCACCCGGACCCGGCCGAGGACGCCGCCGTGCGCTACGCGCTGGACAAGGGCGCCGTGGTGGTCGCCTCCGCGGGCAACGGAGGGGAGGACGGCGACCGGGTCTCCTACCCCGCGGCCTACCCCGGGGTGATCGCCGTGACGGCCGTGGGCCGCGACGGGAACCGCGCCCCCTTCTCCACCCGCCGCTGGTACGCCACCGTCAGCGCCCCCGGCGACGACGTGATCATCACCTACCCCGACCGCGAGTACTACGAGGGCTGGGGGACCAGCGCGGCCGCCGCCTTCGTCTCCGGCTGCGTGGCCCTGGTCCGGGCCGCCCACCCCGACCTCGGTCCGGCCCAGGTCAAGGAGTTGATCGCGCGGACCGCCCGTGACACCCCGCCCGGCGGACGCAGCGACGAGCTGGGCACCGGCATCGTGAACCCGGCGGCGGCCATCGAGCTGGGCGCGAACGTCGAGCCGCGCGGGCAGCGGCCCGTGGCCGAGCCGTACCCCGAGGAGTACTTCGGGTCGGGGCCGGCCCCCGAGCCCGGCGGTGGTCTGGTGGCCCCCGTCGCCGCCGTGGCGGGGCTGCTGCTGGTGCTCTGCGCCGCGCTCCTCTTCCGCGGCACCCGGCCGTTCCGACGGTCCGGGGGGCCGGGCGTCGGATGAGGACGGATACCCTCGACGCGTGGTGCTCAAGAACATCCCCGATCCCGGTTTCGCAGGCGACGACGGGGCCGCCGACCCCGCCCTGACCGCGGCGCTGGAAGCCTGGTCGCAGGACCGCTCGGCCGAACCGGAGGTGCTGGCCGCGCTGGCGAGGGCCCGGCTGCTGGTGCCGGTGGTGGCCGTCCTGGGGGAGGCGGAGGAGGACGAGCGGGGGCTGCGCCGCGAGAAGACCAGCGACATGGCGGTGCCCACGCTCAACGCCCCCGGCGGACGGCGGGCGCTGCCCGCCTTCACCTCCACCGACAGCCTCGCCCGTTGGCGGCCGGACGCCCGCCCGGTCGCCGTGCCCCTGCGCCAGGCCCTCGAAGCGGCCGCGCAGGAGGGCGCCGACACTCTCGTGGTGGACCTCGCCGGGCCGGTGACCTACCAACTGACCGGCTCCGCCCTGCGCGCGCTCGCCGGGGGCCGCACCGAGCCGGCCGATCCGCTGCGGGACCCGGAGGTCACCGAGGCGCTGCGCTCGGTGCTCGCCGCCGAGCCGGCCGTGTGGGCCGCGCGCCTGGGCCCCGGCCGGGACACCGACGGAACGCTGGCGCTGCGCCTGGACCCGGCGGCGCCGCCGCGCGAGACGGCCGGACGGGTCGTGGCCGCCCTCGCGGCGGACGAGACGCTGCGCGCCCGACTGGTGCGCGGCCTGGACCTGGCCCTGCTGCCCCCCGAGGGCCCGCTGCCGGGCAGCCCCCTGTACGACCGGGGCGGCGCCCCCGGCGGTCGGGGCTGAGCCCCGTCGGGGGCGCGGCGGAGCCCGGCCGGGGACCGGGCCTCAGCCGAAGACCGGCCCGGTGAACTTCTCGCCCGGCCCCTGGCCCGGCTCGTCCGGCACCACCGACGCCTCCCGGAAGGCGAGCTGGAGCGACTTCAGCCCGTCGCGCAGCGGTCCCGCGTGGTAGGAGCCGATCTCGCCGGCGGCGGCGGTGACCAGCCCGGCCAGGGAATGGATCAGCTTGCGGGCCTCGTCCAGGTCCTTGTGCTCGTCGCCGCCCTCGGCCAGCCCGAGGTGGACGGCGGCCGAGCTCATCAGGTGCACCGCGACGGTGGTGATCACCTCGACCGCGGGCACGTCCGCGATGTCACGGGTCATGGTCTCGAAGTCGGCCGATCCCTCGCTCCCCGAGGGGCCGGGGGAGGACGGGGAGGAGGGGGGAGGGGTGCCGTTGGTGTCGCTCATCGTCGTTCTTCGCTTCCTGCTGGACGGTGCGCTCCAGCCTAGGTCCCGCCCCGCCCCCGGCGCGTACCGCCCCGGTCGGGTACCGCCCTCGGGGAGGGACTTTCCCGGAACCCTGCTATGCTGGGAAATCGACCGGCCGGCCACGTTCCCTCCCCGAGGGCGCGTTCCGGCCCGCAAGTGGAGGCTCCGAAGCTCCCACCCGACCGGCCCCCGGCCGGCGGGTCAACGGTCAGGCTGCGCCCCGCGGTGTTTCGCGGCGGTGCTCCCGGTCAGCGAGGAGCCCCGCCTGCGTTCCGTCCGGGGCGTTTTCGCGTCTTGGTCCGGTGGTCAACCCATACGTCATCGTGCGCGGCTGTCCGCCAGACATCCGCGTGGCGCAACCGAGGAGGCCCCATCAGCGCCGAGCCCCGCATCAACGACCGGATCCGCGTCCCCGAGGTGCGACTCGTCGGTCCCAGTGGCGAGCAGGTCGGCATCGTGCCGCTCGCCAAGGCCCTGGAGCTTGCCCAGGAGTACGACCTCGACCTGGTCGAGGTCGCGGCGAACGCCCGTCCGCCGGTGTGCAAGCTCATGGACTACGGGAAGTTCAAGTACGAGTCGGCCATGAAGGCCCGTGAGGCGCGCAAGAACCAGGCGCACACGGTCATCAAGGAGATGAAGCTCCGGCCGAAGATCGATCCGCACGACTACGACACCAAGAAGGGTCACGTCGTCCGGTTCCTCAAGCAGGGGGACAAGGTCAAGATCACGATCATGTTCCGCGGTCGCGAGCAGTCCCGCCCCGAGCTGGGCTACCGGCTGCTCCAGCGGCTCGCCGACGACGTCCAGGACCTGGGTTTCGTGGAGTCGAACCCCAAGCAGGACGGCCGGAACATGATCATGGTCCTCGGCCCTCACAAGAAGAAGACCGAGGCGATGGCCGAGGCCCGAGAGGCGCAGGCCGCCCGCAAGGCCGGCCGCCAGCCGCAGGGGAGCGAAGCCAGCGAGGCCCCTGCCCAGCAGCGCGCCGAGGCGTGATCCGGGGGCCGGGAGGACCGGCCACCGGGCCGCGGCGGGACCCTCGGGGTCCCGGACAGCAACCGAAACAGCCGGCGCCACCACCCGCCGACCACAGGGACGGCGCGGTCGGTGGTGCCATCGACGAGGAGAGAACGGCGACATGCCGAAGAACAAGACGCACAGTGGTGCGAGCAAGCGCTTCAAGATCACCGGCTCCGGCAAGGTGATGCGCCAGCGCGCCGGTCGCCGCCACTACCTCGAGCACAAGCCGTCCACGCTGACGCGCCGCCTCGCCGGCACGACCGAGATGGCTCCGGCCGACGCCAAGAAGGTCAAGAAGCTTCTCGGCAAGTGAGCCGTGCCGCCGGCCGGTCCCAGGACCGGTCGGGCGCGGACACCGACGACCGGGACCCCATCGAACCTTCGGGTCGGCGGCGGCGCCGTGACACGGCAGCCGGACCACTACGCCGGCCCCGCGACAAGGAGTAACTCACGTGGCACGCGTCAAGCGGGCGGTCAACGCCCACAAGAAGCGCCGGGCGATCCTCGAGCAGGCCAGCGGTTACCGCGGTCAGCGCTCCCGCCTGTACCGCAAGGCGAAGGAGCAGGTCACCCACTCCCTCGTCTACAACTACAACGACCGTAAGCGCCGCAAGGGCGACTTCCGTCAGCTGTGGATCCAGCGGATCAACGCCGCCGCCCGTGCGAACGGCATGACCTACAACCGCTTCATCCAGGGCCTGAAGGCCGCCGAGATCGAGGTGGACCGCAAGATCCTGGCCGACCTCGCGGTCAACGACCCGAACGCGTTCGCCGCGTTGGTCGAGGTGGCACAGAAGGCGCTGCCGAGCGACGTCAACGCCCCGAAGGCCGCCTGAGACGCCGCCCGACGGCACCCGACCGTCCGACGACGGTGAGTGTGGCGCATCCGGACCCGCGGGCTCGAAGGCCCGCGGGTCCGGCCCTTCCCACCGCCGTCTCCGGCCCCGGACGCCCGCTCGCGACCGGAGACCGGCCGAGACCAGCCAGAGAAGCGAGAACGCCGCACCATGGCCGCCGCCCCGGAACTGACCTCCCCGCGCTCCCCGCGCGTCACCGCCGTCCGGCGGCTGGCCCGTCGCAACACCCGCGGCAAGGAGCGCCGCTTCCTCGCCGAGGGGCCCCAGGCCGTACGCGAGGCGGTCGGCCACCGCGGCGCGGACGGGCCCACGCTCACCGAGCTGTTCACCACCCCGGAGGCCGCCGAGCGGCACGCCGACATCGTCGCGGCCGCCCGTGACGCCGGAGCCCGGGTCCGCACCGCCACCGACGAGGTGATCGCGGAACTCTCCCAGACCGTCACCCCCCAGGGACTGGTGGGCGTCTGTCGCTTCCTGGACCTGCCCTTCGAGCGGATACTGGCCGCCCGCCCGCGGCTGGTCGCCGTCCTGGCCCACGTCCGCGACCCCGGCAACGCCGGGACGGTGCTGCGCTGCGCGGACGCCGCCGGCGCCGACGCGGTGGTGCTCACCGACGCCTCGGTGGACCTGTACAACCCCAAGGCCGTGCGCGCCTCCGTGGGCAGCATCTTCCACCTTCCCGTCGCCGTCGGAGTCTCCGCCGAGCGGGCCGTGGCCGAGCTGCGCGAGGCCGGGGTGCGGGTGCTGGCGGCCGACGGCGCGGGCGAGCGCGACCTGGACGCCGAGCTGGACGCCGGCCGCATGGGCGACCCCACCGCCTGGGTCTTCGGCAACGAGGCGTGGGGACTGCCCGAGGAGACCCGCGCGCTCGCCGACGCGGTGGTGCGCGTCCCCATCCACGGACGGGCGGAGAGCCTGAACCTCGCCACCGCCGCCGCGGTGTGCCTCTACGCGTCCGCCCGTGCGCAGCGTGCTGCCGGAGGGTGCCGCTCCGTGACGACGGGCTAGTAGGGTGGCGTGCCCGGACCCGAAGGGGGTGAGCGGGAGTGGACGTGACGAGCCCGGGTGAACGGGGCGGTGGTGGGTCTTCCGGCCCCGGCACCACCACGCCGGCCTCGCGCGGCTTCGGGGCGCCCGTTCCGCAGGTGCGCCCCGACGACCTGCCCGACGGCCTGGTCGTCGCCGACGCCCGCGGCCTGGTCGTCTGCTTCAACGCCGCCGCCGCCCGCATCACCGCCACGCCCCCCGGGGAGGCCCTGGGCCGCCCCGTCGAGCAGGTGCTGCCCCTGGAGGACCTGAAGGGGCGCCGCTGGTGGCAGGTCACCGACCCCTACGGCGGCCTGGCCATCCGGACCGGGCAGCCCGAGCGCAACCTCTTACTGCCCGGAGGCCGGGAGGTCCTGGTCTCCGCCCGCTACGTCCGCGCCCACCGCACCGGCCCCGTGCGGCGGCTGGTGGTCACCCTGCGCGGCACCGAGGCCCGGCGGCGCACCGAGCGCAGCCACGCCGAGCTGATCGCCACCGTCGCCCACGAGCTGCGCTCCCCGTTGACCTCCGTCAAGGGCTTCACCGCGACCCTGCTCGCCAAGTGGGAGAGGTTCACCGACGACCAGAAGCGGCTGATGCTGGAGACGGTGGACGCCGACGCCGACCGCGTCACCCGGCTCATCGCCGAACTGCTGGACATCTCCCGCATCGACTCCGGGCGCCTGGAGATCCGCCGCCGGCCCGTGGACCTGGTCGCCGCCGTGGACCGGCACGTACGCGCGCACATCGCCGCCGGCCGGCCCGAGGGCCGCTTCGTCCGCCGGATCGCCGGACCGCTGCCGAAGCTGTGGGCCGACCCCGACAAGATCGACCAGGTGCTCGGCAACCTGCTGGAAAACGCCGTGCGCCACGGCGCGGGAACCGTCACCATAGAAGTGGCACCGGCACGGACGAAGAGCGGCGACGAAGGAACGGCGGTCACGGTGAGCGACGAGGGCCCCGGCATCCCCGAGGAGTCGATGAGCCGCGTCTTCACCCGCTTCTGGCGCGGCAGCAAGCGCGGCGGCACCGGCCTGGGCCTGTACATCGTCAAGGGCATCGTCGAGGCCCACGGCGGAACGATCACGGTCGGCCGCTCGCCCGCCGGCGGCGCCGAGTTCCGATTTATCCTGCCTGTGGGGATCCCGGCCTTCCTGGCCTGAGCCGGAGACCACCGGACCCCACGGGCTCCACCGAGTCGGTGGCGATCTTCCACGCCCCGTAGACTCGGCATCCGGCACCTTCCGGCGGCCCCGGGAACGGCTCCGCCTCGGCGAGGTGTCGAAGCGCCGGAGCGGGGCGATCAGCCACCCGAAACCACGGGCCAACCGAGAAGCACGGGAAGAGATGTCGGCACCCAACAAGTCGTACGACCCTGTCGAGGTCGAGGCACTGAAACCGGAAGAGATCGACCGGGCACGGGACGCGGCTCTCGCCGCGATCGCCGAGGCCGGCGATCTGGAGGCGCTGCGCGAGGTGAAGGCCGCCCACGCCGGCGACCGCTCTCCCCTGGCGCTGGCCAACCGCGAGATCGGCGCCCTGCCGCCGCAGGCCAGGGCCGAGGCGGGCAAACGCGTCGGCCAGGCCCGCGGGGCGGTGGGCCAGGCGCTCAGGAAACGCCAGGAGGAGCTGGAGGCCGAGCGCGACGAGCGCGTACTGGTCGAGGAGGCGGTGGATGTCACCCTGCCCCACGACCGCACCCCCGTCGGCGCGCGACACCCGTTGACCACCCTGTCCGAGCGCATCGCGGACGTCTTCGTCGCGATGGGCTACGAGATCGCCGAAGGGCCCGAGGCCGAGGCCGAGTGGTTCAACTTCGACGCCCTCAACATCGCCCCGGACCACCCCGCCCGCACCATGCAGGACACTTTCTTCCTCCAGAGGGGAGAGCGGGAGGGCAAGACACCCGAGGGCGCCGGGGACGAGCCCGGGGCGGTGCTGCGCACCCACACCTCGCCGGTGCAGATCCGCTCCCTGCTGGAACGCGACCTGCCGGTGTACGTGGTCTGCCCGGGGCGCGTCTACCGCACCGACGAGCTGGACGCCACCCACACCCCCGTCTTCCACCAGGTCGAGCTGCTCGCCGTGGACGAGGGCCTGACGATGGCCGACCTCAAGGGCACCATCGACCACATGGTCCGCTCCCTGTTCGGCGAGGGTCTGGGCACCCGGCTGCGCCCGTCGTACTTCCCGTTCACCGAACCGTCCGCCGAGATGGACATGGTGTGCTTCGCCTGCCGCGGTGCCTCCGTCGGCGACCCCGACCGCCCCTGCCGGACCTGTTCCTCCGAGGGCTGGATCGAGCTGGGCGGCTGCGGCATGGTCAATCCGCGGGTGCTGACCGCCTGCGGGGTGGACCCGGAGCGCTACAGCGGCTTCGCCTTCGGGTTCGGTATCGAGCGGATGTTGATGTTCCGCCACAACGTCGAGGACATGCGAGACATGGTCGAAGGTGACGTCCGGTTCACCCGGCCGTTCGGGATGGAGATCTGATGCGGGCCCCGCTTTCGTGGCTGCGGGAGTACGTCGACCTGCCGGCCGGTGAGACCGGCCGCGACGTCGCGGCGAGGCTGATCGCCGCCGGGCTGGAGGTCGAGACCGTCGAGCGGCTCGGCGCCGGGCTGAAAGGCCCGCTCGTCGTCGGACAGGTGCTGGCGATCGAGGAGCTGACCGGTTTCAAGAAGCCGATCCGCTACTGCCAGGTCGACGTCGGCGACGCCAACGGCACCGGCGAACCGCAGAACATCGTCTGCGGCGCGACCAACTTCGCCGTCGGCGACAAGGTCGTGGTGATCCTCCCCGGCGGCGTGCTGCCCGGGGACTTCCGGATCGGCGCCCGCAAGACCTACGGCAAACTCTCGGAGGGCATGATCTGCTCGGCCAGTGAGCTGGGCATGAGCGACGACCACGAGGGCATCATCGTGCTCCCGCCGGAGCACGAGGTGGGCGCCGACGCCATCGAGCTGCTGGAACTGGTGGACGAGGTCCTCGACATCGCCGTCACCCCCGACCGCGGCTACTGCCTGTCCATGCGCGGCATCGCCCGCGAGACGGCGATCGCCTACGGTCTGCCGCTGCGTGACCCGGCGTTGCTGGACGTCCCGGTCCCCAACGACTTCGGCCACCCGGTGCGGGTCGAGGACCGGCTCGGCTGTGACCGCTTCACCGCGCGCACCGTCACCGGGGTGCGTCCCGACGCGCGCTCCCCGATCTGGCTCCAGCGGCGGCTGCAGAAGGCCGGAATGCGCCCGATCTCGCTGGCCGTGGACATCACCAACTACGTGATGCTCGAACTCGGCCAGCCCCTGCACGCCTACGACCGCTCCCGCGTCAACGGGGCGATCGGCGTGCGCCGGGCCCGGCCGGGCGAGAAGCTCACCACCCTCGACGGCACCAAGCGCGAGCTGCACCCCGAGGACCTGGTCATCACCGACGACGACGGGCCGATCGGTCTGGCCGGGGTGATGGGCGGCGCCGACACCGAGATCGCCGACGCCCAGGGCACCGCGGGCACCACCGAGATCGTGGTCGAGGCCGCGCACTTCGACCCGGTGGCCATCGCCCGCTCCTCCCGCCGGCACAAGCTCTCCTCCGAGGCGTCGAGGCGTTTCGAGCGCGGCGTGGACCCGCAGGCCACCTCCGCCGCGGCCCAGCGCACCGTCGACCTGCTGGTGCTGCTGGCGGGCGGCACCGCCGAGGCGGGCGTCACCGAGATCGTCTCGCCCAGCGGCCCGCACACCGTCAAGATGCGCGCCGACCATCCGGACAGGGTCGCGGGCACCACCTACGGCCGCGAGACCGTCGCGCGCCGTCTCCAGCAGGTGGGGTGCGACGTGTACGGCACCGACGAGCTGACGGTGACGGTGCCCTCGTGGCGACCCGACCTGACCGACCCCAACGACCTGGCCGAGGAGGTCATCCGGCTGGAGGGCTACGAGAACCTGCCCGCCACCCTGCCGCGGCTGCCCTCGGGCCGCGGGCTGACCGAGCGGCAGCGGCTGCACCGTCGGGTCGGCCGCGCGCTGGCCGGGGCGGGCTACGTCGAGGCGCCGAACTACCCGTTCGTCGGTGACGCCGCCTTCGACCGGCTCGGCCTGGAGCCGGGCGATCCCCGCCGCCGCACCGTGCGGCTGGCCAACCCGATCTCGGACGAGGAGCCGGCGCTGCGCACCATGCTGCTGCCGGGCCTGCTCGCCGCCCTGCGCCGCAACGACGGCAGGGGCTCCCAGGACGGTCGGGGAGGGCTCGCGCTGTTCGAGACGGGCCTGGTCTTCCTGCCCACCGGCGAGGAGACCCCCGCCGTACGGCTGCCGGTCGACCGCCGCCCGACGGGCGAGGAACTCGCCTCCCTCGACGCCGCGCTGCCGAGGCAGCCGCGCCGGGTCGCGGCCGTCCTGGCCGGGGCGCGTGAGCAGGACGGCTGGTGGGGCAAGGGCCACCCGGCGACCTGGGCCGACGCGGTCGAGGCGGCCCGCACGGTCGCCCGCGAGGCCGGCGTCGAACTCACCGTGACGGCCGACCGGTACGCTCCCTGGCACCCGGGCCGCTGCGCGGCGCTCCACGCCGTGGTCGACGGCGAGCACACGCTCCTCGGACACGCCGGCGAGCTCCACCCCCGCGTGGTCAAGGCGATGCACCTGCCCGCCCGTACCTGTGCGATGGAGCTCGACCTCGACCTGCTGGAGCGTGCCTCCTCGGGCGTCCCGCAGGCCCCGCGCGTGTCCGCCTTCCCGGTGGCCACCCAGGACGTGGCGCTGGTGGTGGACGGCTCCGTCCCGGCCGCCGAGGTCGAGGCGGCGCTGCGCGAGGGCGCGGGCGAGCTGCTGGAGTCGCTGCGGCTGTTCGACGTCTTCACCGGCGAGCAGCTCGGGGAGGGGAAGAAGTCCCTGGCCTACGCCCTGCGCTTCCGCGCCCCCGACCGCACCCTGACCGCCGACGAGGCCACCGCCGCGCGCGAGGCGGCCGTGGCGGCGGCGGTCGAGCGCACGGGCGCGGTGCTGCGCGGCGCGTGAGGCGCCGAGCGCCTCGGCACCCGACGCACGACGGACGGTGGGGCGCCCCCTCGGGGGCGCCCCACCGTCCGTCGTTCCCGCCCGCCGCCGTGGCCGCCGGCCGGTTCGGCGGCTGCGGCGGGTGTCTCAGTAGGTGTAGAAGCCCGCGCCGGTCTTGCGGCCCAGCCGCCCGGCGTCGACCATCCGCTGGAGCAGCGGCGGGGCGGCGTACAGCGGCTCCTTGTACTCCTCGTACATCGAGTGGGCGACCGAGGCGACGGTGTCCAGGCCGATGAGGTCGGCGAGCCGCAGGGGGCCCATGGGGTGGGCGCAGCCCAGTTCCATGCCGTTGTCGATGTCCTCGCGGCCGGCGATGCCCGACTCGAACATCCGGATCGCGGAGAGCAGGTACGGGATCAGCAGCGCGTTGACCACGAAGCCCGAGCGGTCCTGTGCCCGGATGGCGTGCTTGCCGAGCACCTTGGCGACCACGCCCTCGGCCCGGGCGATGGTGTCGTCGGAGGTGGTCAGCGCGGGAATCAGCTCCACCAGCTTCTGCACCGGCGCCGGGTTGAAGAAGTGGATGCCGATCACCCGGTCCGGGCGCGCGGTGGCCACGGCCAGCTTCACCAGCGGGATGGAAGAGGTGTTCGAGGCCAGGATCGCGTCCTGCCGGGTCACCACCTGATCGAGGATCTGGAAGATCTCGGTCTTGATCTGCTCGTTCTCCACGACCGCCTCGATCACCAGATCGCGGTCGGCGAACTCACCGAGGTCGGTGGTGAAGGAGAGCCGCTCCAGGGTGGTGTCCCGGTCGGCCTCGCTGATCTTGCCACGTGCGATGGCCCTGTCCAGGGAGGTCACCAGCCGGGTACGGCCTATCTCCAGGGCCTCGCCGGTGGTCTCGGCGACCATGACGTCCAGACCGGCCCGGGCGCAGACCTCGGCGATGCCCGAGCCCATCTGGCCGCAACCCACCACTCCGACGCGTTCGATGTCGGTCACATCGTGCCTTTCGCTGGTTCTCTGGTCGACGGCACCGCCCCCGTACGGTTCCGGCTACGGCGCCTCGCGGACCGACGTTACCCCGACGCGGTGGGGAAGAGGTCGGTCGGGGCCGCACGGCCCCGACCGACCGGCGGCGGGAGGGACGGTTTCGCGGTCCGGCGGCTCCGCGTCCCGCACCTCCCGCCGCCCGTTCGGATCACTCGACGGCGCAGGCGGCGCCGTTGACCGCGAAGGTCTCCGGGACGCGGTTGGCACCCGTCCAGGAGCCGGTGAAGCCGAAGGCCGCCGAGGCGCCCGGCTCCAGTTTCGCGTTCCAGCCGACCGAGGAGGCCGTCACCGTGCCGCCGCGTTGGGTGAACGTGGCGTTCCACATCTGGCTCACCCGCTGGCCGTCCTCGAAGGACCACTCCACCGTCCAGCCGTCGACGGCTTCGGTGCCGGTGTTCCGCACGGCGACGTCCGCCTGGAAGCCGCCCTGCCACTGGCCGGTGACCTCGTAGGCGACGGCGCACTCCGCGGTGCCCGGCTCCTCCGGCTCCTCGGGCTCCTCGGGCTCCTCGGGGTCGGTCGGGTCGGTCGTCCCGGCGGTGTCGCCGTAGAGGACGCCCCGACCGTTGGTGCCGACGTACACCCGGCCGTACACCCGCGGGTCACCGGTGATCGCCGCGCCGGTCCAGCCCCACTGGTGGGCGTCGTCGTTGATCCGCACCCAGCTTCCGCCGGCGTCGTCGGAGCGGTAGATGCCCCGTACCCCGTCGATCTTCGCGCTGGTGTAGAGGGCGGGGTGGTCGGCACCGGGAGCGGCCTTGCCGAAGCCGATGGTGTCGGCCTCGTCGACACCGTCGAGTCGGGCGAAGCTCTTCCCACCGTCGGTGGAGCGCCACAGCCCGTAGGTGTCGCCACTGCCGCCGGCGAGCCAGACGTGGCCCTTCTTGCCGGGCACCGCCTGGAAGCGGACGCTGTCGCCGGTGGGCAGCCCGCCGGCGCCGGTGGCGGTGAAGGTGGCGCCGCCGTCGGTGCTCACGTGGAAGGCGCCGTCGGCGAATCCGTAGAACGTGTCGGGGTCGACGCGGTCGGCTTCGACCCGCGCGCCCGCGGGGATGCCCCGCGAGGCCGTCCAGGAGCTTCCGTAACCGGTGGTGTGGTGGACGCCGGCGCCCTCGGGGCTCCAGACGAAGCCGCTCGCGTCGGCCGCCGCGGCCACGGTGCCGCCGCCGGTCACCCCCGACGGTTGGCTGCTGCCGGCGAACCAGTTGGCCCCGTTGTCGGTGGAGAAGGCGATGTTCTGCCCGGTCTCGCTGCTGCCGACCCGGACGACCGTGTCCGGGGCCTTCCCGGCGTAGTCCAGGCTGCTGACGTTGCCCATGTACGGGGACTGGTACATCACTTCCGGGACCCGGTCGAGGTCCGTGTGCCGGAATCCGCCGATGTCGAGGAGGCCGCTGAGCAGCGGGGCCCCGGAGGGCGGGCTGATCAGGTCGTTGACCGCCGTCTCCTCCAGGCCCTCGACCATGGGCGTGATGGTGAAGTTCTCGTCGCGGTCCCAGGCGGTCAGTTCCTCGGTGCCGTAGACGGTGGCGCCGGTGCCGTACATCATCCGGTCGGAGTCGAACGGGTCGATCTCCAGCGACTCGGTCATCCAGCCCAGCTTCGGCGCGGACTCCGGTGGTGAGGGGTTGTTGCCGAAGGTCAGCCACGGAACGGAGGAGACGTCCATGGTGAAGCGGTCGACGCGGTTGGGGTAGGCGCCGTACTCCCACGCCCGCGTCCAGGTCTCGCCGCGGTCGGTGCTGCGGAAGATCTGGGTGTCCGGCCACCAGGAGCTGTAGCCGGTGACCATGATCGTCTCCGGGTCCTGGCGGTCGATGGTCAGTCCGCTGTAGCCGAAGTAGGTGTCGGCCTCGGACATCGGGCTGATGTCCGTCCACGCGCCGCTGTCGGTGTCGTGGCGCCACACCCGACCCGTGGAGCCGTCATAGGGGCCCCCGGTGTCGGACGTGGCGATGTAGAGCAGGCCGTTCTCGGCGTCCAGCACGCCCTTGTGGGGGAGGTGACCGGTGGGTTGGCCGGGGACGGCCTCCCAGGTGGCGCCGCCGTCGGTGGAGCGGTAGATCGACTCCTCCTTGTCGGCGACGCCGACGTAGATCGTCTGCGTCCGGCTGCCGGCGTTGCCGGTGCGCTCGTCGAAGGTGACCCAGACGACGCCGACCTCGTCGGTCAGGTAGCTGTTGTCGCTGTCGGGGTCGGGGACGTAGGTGCCGGGGTTGGGGAAGGAGGCGACCTCCGACCAGGTGGCGCCCGAGTCGGTGCTGCGCCACAAGCCGTGGCCGCTGGGGGCGCCCAGATACAGGACGCGGTTGTCGTTGGGGTCGATGGCGAGGCGCTCGCCCATGCCCCGCCCTGGCATGTTCCCGCCAAGCTTGAAGGGTAATTCGGTGGTCTTCCAGGTGGCCCCGCGGTCCGTCGAACGCATGATCGCGCCGTTGTTCGGGTCCCAGTCGTTGGTGTAGTTGCCGACGGCCACGTAGACCCGGTCCGGGTCGACCGGGTCGGTGGCCAGAGAGGCCACGCCCGTGTGGCCCCACTTGTCCCAGCCGACCGAGTCCAGCAGCGGGATCCACTCCCGGTCCGCCTGGTCCCAGCGGTAGGCGCCGCCGATGTCGGTGCGGGCGTACACCAGGTTCTTCTCGGACCGGTTGAAGACGATGCCGGGGACGAAGCCGCCGCCGTCGATCCGGACGTTCTTCCAGGTGTAGCTGTCGGCCGAGACCTCGACCCGCGCGTCGGCGGTCTCGGGGTCGGCCGCGGCGGTGGTCGCGGAGGCGGTGAGCAGACCGCCTGTCAGGGCCAACGCCGCCAGGGCGGCGCCGGCCGTTCGTCTTCTGCGCACGGACACGTCCTCTCCGGGCAAGACCGCCACGGGGGCGGTACGGGGATACGGGGTGAACCAGTGAGTGGGAGCGCTCCCAGATGTGCGTGGTGCGGATGCTAGTTGTCGAACGGTGTTCGCATAAGGGGTTGCGCCAGGGGTGTCGAGGCGCGGAGCAAGCGCTTGTTGTCCGTGGCTCGGAGTTGCCCGGTGGTTACACACCGCTCATGATCGGGTAAGTCACCGTCAGGAGGAGGCGGAATGGGGCGTTTTTCTCGGAGGACCCTGGGGGTCGCGGCGGCCGGCGTGCTCTCCGGCGCGCTGCTCACCGGTGCCGGTGCGGGGCCGGCGCGAGGGGAGGGGGCGGGACGCGGGAGCGGGCGGCGTCCCGAGATGCGCGGCATGTGGGTGGCGACCGTCGCCAACGTCGACTGGCCCTCGAAGGCGGGGCTGACCGCGCGGGAGCAGCAGGAGCAACTGCTGGCGCTCCTGGACACCGTGGTCGAACGCCGGCTGAACACCGTGGTCCTCCAGGTGCGGCCCACGGCCGACGCCCTGTGGCCCTCGCCCTTCGAGCCGTGGTCGCAGTACCTCACCGGCACCCAGGGCAAGGATCCCGGCTGGGATCCACTGGGCTTCGCCGTGCGTGAGGCGCACCGCCGAGGGTTGGAGCTGCACGCCTGGTTCAATCCCTACCGGGTGGCCAACCACGCCGATCCGCGCCGACTGGTGGCCGACCATCCCGCGCGGCGCCACCCGGAATGGGTGGTGCCCTACGGCGGGAAGCTCTACTACGACCCGGGCCTGCCCCAGGTCCGCCGGTTCGTGCAGGAGGCGATGTTCCACGCGGTGGAGCGCTACGACATCGACGCGATGCACTTCGACGACTACTTCTACCCCTACCCGGTCTCCGGTCAGGTCTTCGACGACGACGCGACCTACGAGCGGTACGGCGGGGACTTCGCCGACCGGGGCGACTGGCGGCGCCACAACATCGACCTGCTGGTGCGCGAGACGTCCCGTCGGCTGAAGCGGACCAAGCCGCGCGTGCGCCTCGGCGTCAGCCCCTTCGCCGTCTGGCGCAACAAGGACACCGATCCGGCCGGCTCCGACACCCGTGCCGGGGTGCAGACCTACGACGACCTGTACGCCGACACCCGCACGTGGGTGCGCGAGCGCTGGATCGACCACGTCGTGCCCCAGGTGTACTGGAACATCGGTTTCGACGCCGCCGACTACGCCAGGCTGGTGCCCTGGTGGGCCGGCGTGGTGCGGGGCACCGGAGTCGACCTGTACATCGGCGAGGCGCTGTACAAGGTGGCGGACCCGGCCCAGGGGCCGGCCTGGCACGATCCGACCGAACTCTCCCGGCACCTGACGCTGTGCCGGGAGCACCCCGAGGTGCGCGGCAACGTCTACTTCTCGGCGCGGCACGTCGCCGCGGATCCGATCGGGGCCATGAGCCGGGTGGTGCGGGACCACTACGGCACCCGGGTCCGACCGCCCCGCTGAGCCGTGTCCACCGCCTCCTTCCGTCCTCCGTCGTCTCCTGCCGCGCGCCCGGCGCCGGTCCTCAGTGGCGTCGGGGTTCGCCGTGCTGGAGCAGGGGTTCACCGTGGTGCCGCACCACCGAGTCGGGCCCCGGCGAGACCACGGTCTCGTGCCCGTCCTCGAAACGGACCCGGTACGGTGGTTCGCCGCCGTCCCCGAGCACCTCGACGATCTCCGCGACCCTGTCGTGCTGCCCCACGGTCCTGCCGTGCACCAGCAGCAGGTCGCCCTTGTTCGCCCGCATCGTCACTCCTTTCGGAGTTCGGCCCTGCATGTCCCTTATGGGTACGAGTCTAGGGGTGCGGTCGTCGTCCGGCCTCCTCACGGGGGTCGGGCTCCGGGGGCCGCATCCGCCTTCCGCACACGACCGGAAACAGTCGTGCACGCCCTGTCCAACAATGTGGTTCACGGCTCTACCATCCGGTAATGCACCTCCGGATCACGCTGCTCGCCGCCGCCCGCAGCTCCTCCCTGCTGGACGTGCGCTTCGAGGACGACAGGCCCCTGGACGCCGCCGGGTGGCGGGAGGCCGAGCGGGCCATCCCGGTGTACGGGCACCTGGCCGGCGCGGAACTGCGGTACTGCTCGCCGACCCTGCGGTGCCGCGAGACCGGCGAGGCGCTCGGTCTGCGGCCCATCGCGCAGCCCGCGCTCCGCGAGTGCGACATGGGTCGCTGGCGCGGCCGTACCTTCAGGGAGGTCGCCGCGTGCGAGCCGAGGGCCGTGGACGTCTGGCTCGCCGATCCCCACGCGACCCCGCACGGTGGTGAGTCGCTGTTCTCGTTCATCCTGCGGATCGGCGACTGGCTGGACACCCGACCTGGAGGCGAGGGCGAGGAGTGCCCGATCGCCGCGGTCGTGGAGCCGACGGTGCTGCGCGCGGCCGCGGTCTACGCGCTGAAGGCGCCTCCGCACACCTACTGGCGCGTCGACGTCCACCCACTGTCGGCGATCACCCTGACCGGCCGGGCGGGGGACTGGATGCTCGGCATGGACCACTGAGGGTCCGGTGGGGCGCGGCGATCGTCCCGCGCCCCACCGGGATCACAGCTCGCGTTCGGCGTAGGCGGCCATCGCGTCGCGGACGAAGGCCGCCGTGCCCTCGCCGTGTCGGTCGTAGGTGGCGGTGAAGCGCGGGTCGTCGACGTACAACTGCCCGAGCCCGGCGAACTGCTCCGCGGTCGGCCTGCCCTGCCAGCCGATCGCGATCCACTCGTAGTGCCGTCGGGTGATCGCCGACACCTCGTCGCTGTCCGGCGCGAGACCGGCCCGGTGGGCGCGGGCGAAGGCGGTGGCGATGTCGACCTGTCGCTGTTGGAGCTCCTTCTTGTCGTCCGGTGACAACGAGCGCCACCAACGGTCGCCCCGCTCGTAGGCGTCGCGACCCCAGCGTTCGATCACCTCGTCCTTGTGGAGCGTGTGGTCGAAACCGTCGAGAACCTCGTCCGGCATCAGGGGCTCGCCTCCTTCCATCCTGTCCAATGTCGTCCGTACCGACTCGATCTGCCGCCCCAGTCGCTCCCTCTCCCGTTCGAGCAGCCTCAGGTGGGTGCGCAGCGCGGCGGCCGCGTCCCGCTGCCCGTCGAGGGCGTCGGAGATGGCGGCCAGTCCCAGGCCGAGTTCGCGCAGGAGCAGGATCCGCTGGAGCCGCACCAGCGCGTGCTCGTCGTAGTAGCGGGTCCCGCCGTGCCCGATCCGGCTGGGACGCAGCAGCCCGATGGCGTCGTAGTGACGCAGGGTGCGGCTGGTCGTCCCGGCCGAGCGGGCGATCTCCCGAATCGACCACTCCATGCCGTGGGGCTCCTCCGATCCGTCGGTGGTCCCGACGCTAGGGGTTTCCGCTGCGTCAACTTCAACCCCTTTCCCCGGTGGGTTCCGGCCGGCGGGCACCCGCGCGCGGACCCGCTGTCGCACCCCCGTCGCGACCGAGCGTTTCAGCCGGCCGACCGAGCGCACCTGTCGGCCGCGGGCACGGCCCGACCCTTCCGGTCCTCGACCGCCGGGCCGTCACCTCGGCTCGCGGGGGCGGGGCGACGGGCCGGCCGGGCGCCCGGTGGACGTACGCCCCCGCTCCGCCCCTGTCGCCTCCAGCGCGGTGGCCGACTCGGGACAGCCGGCCGAGCCGCGTTCACCGATGAGTGGCCGACACTGCCGCGAGGCCCTCTTGCAGATCCTTGACGAAGTACTCGGGAACCTCCAGCGACGGGAAGTGTCCCCCGCTCTCGGGTGACCTCCACCGGACGATTCGTCGGTACCGCTCCCGTGCCCAGGGGCGCGGGCACTTCTCGACATCGCGGGGATACATGGTGATGGCCGACGGGACGTCGACCCGGAGTTCGGGGTCCAGCGAGTTGTGGCTTTCGTAGTAGATGCGGGCCGACGACGCGCCGGTCCGCGTCAGCCAGTACAGGGTGACGTTGTCGAGAACCCTGTCCCTGGAAACCGTCTCGAACGGGCTGTCCTCGGTGTCCGTCCACTCGGCGAACTTGTCGAGGATCCAGGCGAGGAGCCCGACCGGTGAGTCGACGAGCGAGTAGCCGATGGTCTGCGGTCGGGTCGCCTGCTGCTTCGCGTACGCCGCGCGGTGGCGCCAGAAATCGCGGGTCTCCTCGGTCCACGCGCGCTCGACCGCCGTCAGCCCCTCTGTCGTCAACCCGGGCGGCGCCTCCGCGAACGTCGTGTGGATGCCGAGAACGTGCGCCGGGAACCTGCCGCCGAGAACCGTGGTGATATTGCCTCCCCAGTCGCCGCCGTGGGCCGCGAACCTGCTGTAGCCGAGCCTCCCCATCAGTTCCACCCATGCGGCCGCGATCCTTTCGGTTCCCCACCCGGTGGTGGCCGGCTTGTCGCTGTGACCGAAGCCCGGCAGCGACGGGACCACGACGTGGAACGCCGGCACGTCCGCGTCTTTGGGATCCGCCAGCTCGTCCACCACATCGACGAACCGAACAACGCTGTCCGGCCAGCCGTGCGTCAAGATCAGAGGAATGGCGTCCGCGCGCGCGGACCGGCGGTGCAGGAAGTGGATTCCCAGGCCGTCGATGGTCGTGCGGAACTGGCCGACACGGTCAAGGCGCTCTTCGAACGACCGCCAGTCGTACTCGGTGCGCCAGTAGTCCACGACGTCGACGAGGTCGGCGAGGGGCACGCCTTGTTGCCATCGGCGGGGGCCGGGCGCGGCGCGATGGACCGTCTCGGCCTCCGGCAATCGGGCCGCGGCCAGTCGCGCGCGCAGGTCGTCGAGGTCGGCGTCGGTTGCGCGGGTTTCGAATGCCTGCACGTCGCTGGTCGGGCGGGGCATGAGACCTCCTGGCCGTCGTGGAACCGGTTACGATCCATCGTGAACCGGCTAAGGCGGTTCTAGCAGCCCTCCGGGTCGCACTGCAACCTGCTAAGGTGGTTCCATGCGCGCTGGGTTCCCCGAGTTCCGCCTCGGCAACGTGCTGGCGACCAGCTTCACGGGGACTCTGTCGGAGCGTCACGGCAACGCTGTGGAGCGCATTCCCACGCCGGGCCGACTCGTCGACTGGCTGGCGGTGAACGGCCTCGCCGTGGACTCCTGCACCACCGCCCAGCTCGACCTCGCTCGGGAGCTGAGGGAGTCGATCCACGCCGCCGCGACAGCGGCCGCGCTCCGGGAGGCTCTCCCCGTGTCCGCTGTCCACGTCATCAACGACCGCAGCGCTCGGGGTCGGGCCGCGGCGATCCTGACGCCCGAGGGCGAGCGGCGATGGCGGCTCGGCTCGACTTCCTGCGTGGAAGACGCCCTCAGCGTGATCGCCGCCGACGCGATCGGCATCATCGCGGGCGAACGAGACGGACGACTGGCCCTGTGCGCGTCACCGACCTGCCGAGCCGCCTTCTTCGACACCAGTCAGAGCCGCACTCGCAAGTGGTGCGACATGAACACCTGTGGCAATCGCCAGAAGAAAGCGCGCTTCAACGCCAAGCAGCGCGGAACTCCCGGGCCGACGGAGTGATCGTTGCCTCGGTGGACCCGAGTGGTCCCCACGCCCGCGGCACGTCTGTCGCGTTGGGCGCACCCCAACGGCACCACTGGGAGCCGTCCGTCGTCCTCGACCGGCGTCCTCGGTGAACCTCTTTCGCCCCCGGCCGGAAGCCGGGGCATCGCCGCGGACGGGCCCCACCACTCGACCGGAGGCCGCCGGCGCGGCATGAACGCCCAGGTCGCCGCCTGTCCGAAGGGCACCTCGCCCTGATCCTCCCGCGCGACGCCGGGACGCGCCCACGGCGTGGTCCGGGCCTGTCCTCCCGAGGCGGATCCTCGCCTCGACCGATCGGGCCCGTCGGGGAGCCGGTGCCGCCGTCCGCGGCCCCTGCCACCACCGCGGCGACCAGCCCGAGCGCCACCGGCGGTTCACCCCGACGCGCCGGCCGCGCCGGCCGCGCCGGCCGCACCGTCCAGACCCTCCCCGTCCTTCCGGCCTGCGACGGCACGGGACGAAACAGGTCCACCACCTCACCCGCCGAGCAAAGCGCCCGATCGCGACGCCCGTGCCGCCCACCGCGGCCATATTGCATAAAAGTTCAGCAGTACGTATAGTCATGCTGTCCATGAGGAGGGAATCGATGGCGGTACGAGCGGCAGTGGCGGGGGCCAGCGGCTACGCGGGGGGCGAACTCCTGCGCCTGCTGGCCGCGCACCCCGAGGTCGAGATCGGCGCGCTGACGGGCAACTCCAACGCCGGGCAGCGCCTGGGCGCGCTCCAGCCCCACCTGTCACCGCTGGCCGACCGCGTCCTGGAGGCGACCACGACCGAGGCGCTGAGCGACCACGACGTGGTCTTCCTCGCCCTGCCGCACGGTCGGTCGGCGTCCGTCGCCGAGCGGCTCGGCGACGAGGTGCTGGTCGTCGACTGCGGGGCGGACTTCCGGCTGAGGGACCCGGCCGCCTGGGAACGCTTCTACGGCACGCCCCACGCCGGCACCTGGCCGTACGGCCTCCCCGAGCTGCCGGGGGCCCGCGAGGCGCTGAAGGGGTCCCGGCGCGTCGCGGTCCCCGGCTGTTACCCGACGACCGTCACGCTCTCGCTCTTCCCGGCCTTCGCGGCGGGGCTGGTGGAGCCCGACGTGGTGGTGGTCGCGGCCACCGGGACGTCCGGGGCGGGCAAGGCGCTCAAGCCCCACCTGCTGGGCAGCGAGGTGATGGGCTCGATGAGTCCGTACGGCGTCGGCGGCGTTCACCGGCACACCCCGGAGATGGTCCAGAACCTCTCGGCGGTGGCGGACGAACCGGTCACCGTCTCCTTCACCCCGACCCTCGCCCCGATGTCCCGCGGCATCCTCGCCACCTGCACCGCCAAGGCCCGCCCGGGAGTGGACGGCGACCGACTCCGCGAGGCGTACGAGAAGGCGCTGGCCCCCGAGCCGTTCGTCCACCTGCTGCCCGAGGGGCAGTGGCCGTCCACCGCGGCCGTGTACGGCTCCAACACCGTGCTGGTGCAGGTCGCCTACGACGAGGCCGCCCACCGCGTCGTCGTCGTGGGCGCCCTCGACAACCTCACCAAGGGCACCGCCGGAGGCGCGGTGCAGAGCATGAACATCGCCCTGGGGGTTCCCGAGGGGACCGGGCTCCCGGTGACCGGGGTCGCCCCGTGAACCGCGCGGGCGGCGGACGGAGCGCGGCGGACGGAACGGACGGAGGGATGCTGTGAGCGTGACCGCGGCGAAGGGGTTCACGGCGGCGGGCGTCGCCGCCGGAATCAGGAGCGACGGAGCCCCCGACCTGGCCCTGGTCGTCAACCACGGGCCGAGGCAGGCCGCCGCCGGCGTGTTCACCTCCAACCGGGTCAAGGCCGCCCCCGTGCTCTGGTCCCGGCAGGTCCTGAGGGGCGGACGGGTGTCGGCGGTCGTCCTCAACTCCGGGGGAGCCAACGCCTGCACCGGCCCGCTCGGCTTCCAGGACACCCACGCCACCGCCGAGAAGGTCGCCGAGGTGCTCGGGCACAACGCCGCCGAGGTGGCCGTGTGCTCCACCGGCCTCATCGGCGTCCGGTTGCCCATGGACAGGCTGCTGCCCGGCATCGAGAAGGCGGCGGCGGGGCTGTCGGCGCACGGCGGCGACCGGGCCGCCATCGCCATCAGGACCACCGACACCGTGTACAAGACCGCCGTCGTCGAGGGCGCGGGGTGGACGGTGGGCGGCATGGCCAAGGGGGCGGGCATGCTCGCCCCGGGGCTGGCCACCGTGCTGGTCGTCCTCACCACCGACGCCGACGTCGAGAGCGCGGAGCTGGACGCGGTGCTGCGCGAGGCCACCCGTACCACCTTCGACCGGATCGACTCCGACGGCTGCATGTCCACCAACGACACCGTCCTGCTGCTGGCCTCCGGCGCCTCCGGTGCCACCCCGGACCGCGAGGAGTTCGCCGAGGCCGTCCGCACCGCCTGCGAGGAGCTGGCCCGGCAGCTCGTCGGCGACGCCGAGGGAGCCTCCAAGGACATCCGCGTCGAGGTGGTGAACGCGGCGAGCGAGGACGACGCCGTCGAGGTCGGCCGCGCCATCGCCCGCAACAACCTCCTCAAGTGCGCCGTCCACGGCGAGGACCCCAACTGGGGCCGCGTGCTCTCCGCCATCGGCACCACCTCCGCCGCCTTCGAGCCCGACCGGCTGAACGTCGCCGTCAACGGGGTGTGGGTCTGCCGGAACGGCTTCGCCGGCGAGGACCGCGAGCTGGTGGACATGCGCTACCGGGAGGTCCGCATCACCGCCGACCTGGCCGCGGGCGACGCCTCCGCCGTCATCTGGACCAACGACCTCACCGCCGACTACGTCCACGAGAACAGCGACTACTCCTCATGAGCACCCGCAAACACACCGCCCTCCCCAAGGCCGAGATCCTCATCGAGGCCCTGCCCTGGCTCACCCGCCACCACGGCAGGACCGTCGTCGTCAAGTTCGGCGGCAACGCCATGGTGGACGAGGACCTGAAGGCGGCCTTCGCCCAGGACGTGGTCTTCCTGCGACACGCCGGCCTCAAGCCCGTCGTCGTCCACGGCGGCGGCCCCCAGATCAGCGCCCACCTGGACAGGCTGGGCCTGGTGTCGGAGTTCAAGGCCGGACTGCGGGTCACCACCGACGAGGCCATGGACGTCGTGCGGATGGTGCTGGCCGGACAGGTGCAGCGCGAACTGGTCGGCCTGCTCAACCGGCACGGGCCGCTGGCCGTCGGCATGACCGGCGAGGACGCCCACACCATGACCGCCACCAAACGCTACGCCGAGATCGACGGCGAGCGGGTGGACATCGGCCGGGTCGGCGAGATCACCCACGTCGACGCCGGCGCGGTCCGGGCCCTGCTGGACGACGGCCGCATCCCGGTGGTCTCCTCGATCGCCCGCAGCGCTGACGACGGGCACGTCTACAACATCAACGCGGACACCGCGGCCGCCGCGCTCGCCGCCGAACTGGGCGCCGAGACGCTGATGGTCCTCACCGACGTCGAGGGGCTGTACGTGGACTGGCCGAACAGCGACGAGGTGATCAGCCGGCTGACCGCGAGCGAGCTGGAGGAACTGCTGCCGGACCTGGCCAGCGGCATGGTGCCCAAGATGGAGGGCTGTCTGCACGCGGTCCGCAACGGCGTGCGGACCGCGCGCGTCATCGACGGGCGCGTCCAGCACTCCATCCTGCTGGAGATCTTCACCGACGAGGGAGTCGGAACCATGGTCGTCCCGGACGGGACGGCCCCGAACGAGGCGGTACCGGGCGGGACGACGGCATCGGACGAGGGGGAGAGGGCATGAACGGCACCGACACGGCGGACACCGCGCGCACCGGGAGCGGCGGCGAGACCGGCGCCACCGGCAACGCCGAACTGACCCGCCGCTGGCAGGGCGCGCTGATGGACAACTACGGCACCCCGCGCCTCCCCGTCACCCACGGCGAGGGCGCCCGGCTGTGGGACGCGGACGGCAAGGAGTACCTGGACTTCGTCGGCGGCATCGCCGTCAACGCGCTCGGCACCGGACACCCGGCGGTCGTACGGGCCGTCTCCGACCAGATCGCCACGCTCGGCCACGTCTCCAACCTCTTCGTCGCCGAGCCCCCGGTCGCCCTGGCCGAACGGCTGCTGCGGCTCTTCGACCGGCCCGGGCGCGTCTTCTTCTCCAACTCCGGTGCCGAGGCCGTCGAGGCCGCGTTCAAGATCGGACGCTGTACGGGCCGGACGCACATGGTGGCCACCGAGGGCGGCTTCCACGGCCGGACCATGGGCGCCCTGGCACTGACCGGGCAGGCCGCCAAGCGGGACCCGTTCCTGCCGCTGCCCGGCGAGGTCACCCACGTCCCCTACGGTGACGCCGACGCGCTGCGGACGGCCGTCACCGAGGAGACGGCCCTGGTGATCGTCGAGCCGATCCAGGGCGAGAACGGTGTCGTCGTCCCGCCCGAGGGCTACCTGGCCGCGGCCCGCGAGATCACCGCCGCCACCGGCACCCTGCTGGTGCTCGACGAGGTCCAGACGGGCATCGGCCGCACCGGCCACTGGTTCGCCTGCCAGGCCCAGGGGGTGCGGCCCGACGTGGTCACCCTCGCCAAGGGCTTGGGCGGCGGACTGCCCATCGGCGCCACGATCGCCTTCGACGGTGCCGCCGAGCTGCTGACGCCCGGCCGGCACGGCACGACCTTCGGTGGCAATCCGGTGGCGTGCGCGGCGGCGCTCGCGGTCCTGGACACCATCGAGGACGACGGGATCCTGGACCACGTCAAGCGGGTCGGCGGCCGGCTGCGCGACTCCGTCCGGGCGTTGGGACACCCGCTGATCGACCGGGTCCGCGGTGCCGGACTGCTGCTGGGTATCGTACTGACCGAACCCGTCGCGCCCCAGGTGCAGAAGGCGGCCCAGGACGCGGGCTTCCTGGTGAACGCGTGCGCTCCGGACGTCGTCCGGCTCGCCCCGCCGCTGATCGTCGGCGAGGCGGAGGTGGACGCGCTGGTCCGCTCCCTCCCCGCCGTCCTCGACGCCGTCGACGGGACCCGACGAGCCGGAGACTGACGAGACGATGACCGAGGCGCAGGGCAGCAACAACGGGGGCCCGGCCGTACCGCACACACGTACGGCCCGGCACCGCAGGATCGTGGAGATCCTGAACCGCGAACCGGTCCGCTCGCAGAGCCAGCTGGCCAGGCTCCTCGCCGACGACGGGCTGAGCGTCACCCAGGCGACGCTCAGCCGGGACCTGGACGAGTTGGGCGCGGTGAAGATCCGCAACGCCCGGGGCGAGCTGATCTACGCCGTGCCCGGGGAGGGGGGCGACCGCACTCCCAAGGCGCCGCTGGGGGAGTCGGCGAGCGAGGGGCGGATGGCGCGACTGGCGGGCGAACTGCTCATCTCCGCCGAGGCCTCGGCCAACCTGGTGGTGCTGCGCACCCCGCCCGGTGCCGCGCAGTTCCTCGCCTCGGCCATCGACCAGGCGGAGGTGCACGACATCATCGGCACCATCGCGGGCGACGACACCCTGCTGCTGATCAGCCGCCACCCCACCGGTGGCCAGGCGCTGGCCGACCACCTGCTGGGGCTGGCGCAGAAGCACTCCCCGCAGCGCAACCACCCCTGAAGGCGCGCGGGCCCCTCGGGCGCGCGGGCCGGGGGGGAAGGCCGAGGAGGCCAACGTCCCGCGTTTCCGGGGAACTTGACGGCGAGGGCCCGACGCGTCGACGCACGGTCGTGGGACTAGGCTGAAGGTCGTGGAGAAGCCGGGGAGATCGTAGAGGCGAGGGGGGCGGACTGTGGCCGCCGGGGGAGGGGCCCCGACAGGGGAGCCGGAGCTGGCACGTGAACTGCGGAGGCTGCGCCGGGACCACGGGCTGACGCTCGCCGCCCTGGCGCGGCGCACGAACTACAGCAAATCGTCCTGGGAGCGCTACCTCAACGGCAAGACGACTCCGCCGAGACAGGCCGTGGTCGCCTTCGCGCACGTCGTCGGCGTCCGCCCGGACCCTCTGCTGACCCTGCTGGAGTCGGCCGGGACGGCCACGGAGAAGGAGCACCGGGAACCGGGCGCGGACGTGCCCGATCCGGTGCCGGAGCCCCTCCCCCCGTCCGAGGAGGCCGCCGCTTCCGCACCGGCCTCGCCGACGGCGGTCGAGCCGCGGCCGGTGCCTCCCGCCGCCCGGAGACGGCCGTGGCCGTGGCGAGGAGGGGCATCGGACGGCGACGCTGCCGGCGACACCCGGCACGGGACGGCGTGGCCCCACCGCGGAAGGGTGTCGACCACCGTGGTGGCCGTCGTGCTCGCCTTCTTCGCGGGGATGCTGGCGGACCGGCTCTCCCTCCGGAAGGAGACCGTGGAGGACCCCGCGGGAACCGGGGTCACGACCCTGCGGAGCGCCTCGGAGTCGACCGCCGGCACCGTCGGCTGCAGCGGTTTCGAGTGCAAGGGGCAGGACCCGCAGCGGCTCGGCTGCCACATCGGAGTGTGGACCGCGGCCAAGATCGAGGAGGGCGACATACGGCTGGAGCTGCGCTACAGCCCCTCGTGCCGGGCCGCCTGGAGTCGGATCACCGGGGGCTCGGTGGGCGACGTCGCCCGGGTGGAGGAGGCGCGCGGGACGGTCGAGGAGCGGGCCATCCGCTACGACCACGACACCTACTCGCCCATGGTGGAGGCGCACTTCCCGGCCGCGGTCCGCGCCTGCGCCGAGCTGGTGGACGGCAGGGAACTCTGCACGCCGCAGGGTGGTGCGTCCCCCCTGCCGGAGGAGCCCACGAACGAGGCGCACAAGGACTGACGTCCCCACGTGCCCGGCCCCCCCCCGACGCGCGGCGAGCGCCACGTCCGCGGCCCGACGTCGCCGTCGGCGGCGAGACCGACGGACGTCCGGTGGCGGACCGCGGCGCTGTGGGTGTGAAGCCCGTGAGCTGTGGGGACGGTCCCCGTCGAAGCGGTCGGGAGGATCGGGACGGTCGGGACGACGAGGTTCCGTTGGGGCGCCGGGGAGCGGGGCCCGGACGCGGCGCCGGAAGGACGCCGGCGTCCTTCTCAGGACGCGGCCCGCCACTCCTCGGCCAGCAGCGACCAGACCTGGAGATCGTGGCGCCGTCCGCCCAGGGGGAACACGCTGCGCAGGGTGCCCTCGTGCGTCATGCCCAGCCGCCTGGCCACCGCGACACTGGGGCCGTTCTCCGGGGAGACCAGCCACTCCACCCGGGACAGGCCGCGGACGCCGACCGCCCAGTCGATCATGCGGGAGGCGGCGGCGGTCACCAGCCCGCGCCCCTGTGCCTCGGGTGCCAGCCAGGCGCCCAACTCGCAGGAGCCCGCGGCGGCGTCGAACAGCCGGAACATCATGCCGCCCACCAGCTCGCCGTCGAGCCGGATGCCGTAGATCCTGCCCTCGTCGGCGGCCTGCCGGTCCGCGTGTCGCTGGAGGAAGGCCCGCGCGGACTCCTCGTCGGTGACGGAGTGGGCCCACGGCAGCCAGGGGGCCAGGTGGTCGCGGACGCGCTCGGTGTACGCGGCCAGCTCCGGGGCCTGCCACGGCTCCAGGGGGCACAGCTCCGCGCCGTCACCGAGAGGGGTGCTGAGCATGGGGCGGATCTCCTCGGGTTCGTCCGCGGGCGCGTGGCCGCCGCGGTGGAGCGTGCACGGATCCGCTGCCACGGTAGCCACGTCCCCCGCACGGCACCATCGGAGAGCCGTACCGCCTCGCGGTTCGGCCCGGCGGGCTCTCAGCCGAGCTTCTTGTGGAAGAGCGTGGTGGGCCGCAGCACGCCCGCGGTGTCGGCGGCGTAGTCCGGGATCGTCCCGTCCTCCGTCCAGCCCGCCGAGCGGTAGAGGCGCTCGGCGGGGCTGCCGGTCTGGGTGTCCAGGACCAGCAGGGAGATCCCCGTGGCCGCCGCCTCCCGTTCGGCCAGCTCCAGCAGCGCCCTGCCCAGGCCGCGGCCGCGGGCGTCCCGGTGCACGATCAGTTTGGCGATCTCGGCGCGGTGGCGGCCGTTGGGCATGCCGCCCCGGCGCAGCTGCACGGTGCCCACGATCCGGCCGCCGTCCTCCCGGGCGGCCCACAGCACCGCCTCGCCCTCCGCGACCGCGGGGGCCGTCCCCTCCCACCAGGCGGCGATCCCCGCCCGGTCGGGAGGGGCGAGGAAGCCGATGGAGGAGCCGTCCTCGACGGCGTCGCACACCAGGTCGGCGAGGTCGCCGGAGAGGGCGGGGAGGTCGGTGGCGGAGAGCCGGTCGATCACCGGGGCCACGCTGTCCAAAGGGTCGGTTCGCACCGCATGATCAAACATCCTCCCCGGGCGGACGCGCAACGACGTTCCGCCCGTCGGTCGGCCGGCCGCCGTCACGCGGGGGTGGGCGGCAGGGGCAGCGGCAGCCCCGGAAGGCCGTCGATGCTGGTGGCGATGTGCTCCTTCTTGTGGAAGTACGCGTCCAGCGACTCGTCCGTCTCGCGCGCGAAGCGGGAACCGTGCAGCGGGCGGTCGCTCTCGTACGTCATCAGCGGCACGGCGTAACCGCAGGTGTCGCGGATCAGCTCGGCGGTGACCACGATGATCGCGCGCAGGCCGTGCCGGGAGTGGTCGATGTCGGGGAAGCGGCCGATCAGCTCCCCCCAGCGCGGGTCGTCGCGGAAGACGGGTTCCCCGCGGCCGTGGACGCGCACGATGTTCGGCGGGCCGGAGAAGGCGCACCACATCAGGGTGATGCGGCCGTTCTCCCGCAGATGCGCGACGGTCTCGGCGTTGGAGCCGGCGAAGTCGAGATAGGCGACGGTGCGTTCGTCGAGGACGGCGAAGGACCCCCTCAGCCCCTTGGGGGAGAGGTTGATCGTGCCGTCGCCGGACAGCGGCGCGGTGGCGGTGAAGAAGACGGGCTGCGCCTCGATGAAGTCCCGCAGCCGTCCGTCGATGCGTTCGTGTGTCCTTCCCATGTTCCGCATCATGCCCGTGCGCGCGGGTGCGCGCCCACTCTTTCCGGTGCGCCCCGGGAGGGCGAGGATGATCGAGGCGCGGGTGCGCCGGGTGCCGGTGGACCACCCGTGGCCGCCCGGTCCGCCGGGAAAGAAGGCGGGGCCGGACGCGTGGGTGGGGGACGCGGCACTCTCGGACGGGCCGCGCCGCCGGTCCGGTCACGCTTCCGGGGCGCGTTGACGAACCATGCGAGGGAGTGCATACTTATACCAGTCAGCGCATGCATCGTAAGGAGCCCCCCGTGACCGAGCGCGTCGTACTCGCCTACTCCGGTGGTCTGGACACCTCCGTCTGCATCGGCTGGATCGCCGAGGAGACGGGCGCCGAGGTCATCGCCGTCGCCGTGGACGTCGGCCAGGGCGGAGAGGACCTCGACGTCATCCGCAAGCGCGCGCTCGCCTGCGGTGCCGTCGAGGCGGAGGTCGCCGACGCCAAGGACGAGTTCGCCGAGGAGTACTGCCTCCCGGCGATCAAGGCGAACGCGCTCTACATGGACCGCTACCCGCTGGTCTCCGCCCTCTCCCGGCCGGCCATCGTCAAGCACCTGGTGGCCGCCGCCCGCAAGCACGGCGCCACCACCGTCGCCCACGGCTGCACCGGCAAGGGCAACGACCAGGTGCGGTTCGAGGCGGGCATCTCCTCCCTCGCGCCCGACCTGAAGTGCATCGCGCCCGTGCGGGACTACGCCATGACCCGCGACAAGGCCATCGCCTTCGCCGAGGCCAAGGGCCTGCCGATCGCCACCAGCAAGAAGTCGCCGTACTCCATCGACCAGAACGTCTTCGGACGGGCGGTGGAGACCGGCTTCCTGGAGGACATCTGGAACGCGCCGATCGAGGACGTCTACGACTACACCCAGAACCCGGCCACCCCGCGTGAGGCCGACGAGGTGGTCATCACCTTCGACAAGGGCGTCCCCGTCGCCATCGACGGCAGGCCCGTCACCGTCCTGCAGGCCATCCAGCAGCTCAACGAGCGGGCCGGGGCCCAGGGCGTCGGCCGGATCGACATGGTCGAGGACCGGCTCGTCGGCATCAAGTCACGCGAGGTCTACGAGGCCCCGGGCGCCATCGCGCTGATCACCGCCCACCAGGAGCTGGAGAACGTCACCCTGGAGCGCGAGCTGGCCCGCTACAAGCGGCAGGTCGAGCAGCGGTGGAGCGAGCTGGTCTACGACGGCCTGTGGTTCTCCCCGCTCAAGCGGGCCCTGGACGGGTTCGTCGCCGAGGCCAACGAGCACGTCTCCGGCGACATCCGGATGACCCTGCAGGGTGGCCGGGCCGTCGTCACCGGCCGGCGCTCCCAGGAGTCGCTCTACGACTTCAACCTGGCCACCTACGACACCGGCGACACCTTCGACCAGTCGATGGCCAAGGGCTTCATCGAGATCTTCGGCATGAGCAGCAAGATCGCGGCCAAGCGGGACCTCGACCAGTAGTCCGCGGCACACGGCAGCCGCACACCGCCCGCCTCCTCCGCCCCCGTGGTGGGGGAGGCGGGCGTCCCCTCACCCCGTCACCTCCCTGTACGACCGGTACGCGCACGAGGAGCACCGATGACCAACGGCCCGCAGACCCCCGAGCCCGCCGCGGGCGGCGACGTACGGCTGTGGGGGGGCCGGTTCGCCGACGGGCCGGCCGAGGCCCTGGAGAAGCTCTCCGCCTCCGTCCACTTCGACTGGCGGCTGGCCCCCTACGACATCGCCGGGTCACGGGCCCACGCACGCGTGTTGAACAAGGCCGGGCTCCTCACCGACGACGAGCTGGAGCGGATGCTCGCCGGACTCGACCGGCTGGCCGCGGACGTCGCCGACGGAACCTTCACCGGGACCATCGCCGACGAGGACGTGCACACCGCGCTGGAACGCGGACTGCTGGAGCGGCTCGGTCCCGAGCTGGGCGGCAAGCTCCGTGCCGGACGCTCCCGCAACGACCAGGTCGCCACGCTCTTCCGGATGTACCTGCGCGACCACGCCCGGATCATCGGCGGCCTGCTCGCCGACCTGAACGAGGCCCTGGTCTCCCTCGCCGAGGCGCACCCGGACGTGGCGATGCCCGGCCGCACCCACCTCCAGCACGCACAGCCCGTCCTCTTCGCCCACCACGTCCTCGCCCACGTCCAGGCCCTGTCCCGGGACGCCGAGCGGCTGCGGCAGTGGGACGCGCGCACCGCCGTCTCGCCCTACGGTTCGGGCGCGCTGGCCGGTTCCTCGCTCGGTCTGGACCCGCGGGCCGTCGCCGCCGACCTCGGCTTCGAGCACGGCTCGGCGGCCAACTCCATCGACGGCACCGCCTCCCGCGACTTCGTCGCCGAGTTCGCCTTCGTCACCGCGATGATCGGTGTGGACCTCTCCCGGCTCGCGGAGGAGGTCATCATCTGGAACACCAAGGAGTTCTCCTTCGTCACCCTCCACGACGCCTTCTCCACCGGCTCGTCGATCATGCCGCAGAAGAAGAACCCGGACATCGCCGAGCTGGCGCGCGGCAAGTCCGGCCGGCTCATCGGCAACCTCACCGGTCTGCTGGCCACCCTCAAGGCACTGCCGCTGGCCTACAACCGCGACCTGCAGGAGGACAAGGAGCCCGTCTTCGACTCCTGCGACCAACTGGAGATCCTGCTCCCGGCGTTCACCGGGATGATGGCCACCCTCACCGTCAACCGCGAGCGGATGGCCGAGCTGGCGCCGGCCGGCTTCTCCCTGGCCACCGACGTCGCGGAGTGGCTGGTGAAGAGGGGGGTGCCGTTCCGCGAGGCGCACGAGATCGCGGGGGAGTGCGTCAAGGTCTGCGAGGCCGACGGGATCGAGTTGGACGAGCTGACCGACGACCGGTTCGCGGAGATCTCCCCGCACCTGACGCCCGAGGTCCGCTCCGTGCTGAGCGTGGAGGGGGCGCTGGCCTCGCGCGACGGACGAGGCGGTACCGCGCCCTCGGCGGTCGCCGTCCAACTCGCCGAGGTCAAGGAGGAACTGGCCGTCCAGCGGGCCTGGGCGTCGGCGGTTTCGGGCGCCGGCGGCGCGGACCCGGGCCACTGACCGATCCGGCCGATCCGGCCGGGCCCCGGGCCGCCTGGGCCGACGCGCTCCCGGGGCGGGGCGCGGACGCGTCCCGGTGGCCCTCCGGGACCCCGGGGCGCTTCCTGGCCCTCCGGTCAGGCGGCCTTGGCCTTGGTGGCGTAGACGTCCACGTACTCCTGGCCCGACAGCCGCATCACGTGGCTCATCACCTCGTCCGTCACCGCCCGCAGCACATAGCGGTCACGGTCCATGCCGTCGTAGCGCGAGAAGTCCAGCGGCTCGCCGAAGCGGACGGTGACGCGGCGGCCCGGGCCGACCCGGGGAAGACCGCGTCCGCCGGGCTGTACGCGGTCGGTGCCGATCATCGCGAACGGAACCACCGGCGCCCCCGTCATCAGCGTCAGCCGGGCGATGCCGGTGCGGCCGCGGTAGAGACGGCCGTCGGGGGAGCGGGTGCCCTCCGGGTAGATGCCGAAGACCTTGCCCTCCTCCAGCACCCGGCGGCCGGTCATCAACGCCGCGACGCCGCCGCGGCCGCCGTCGCGGTCCACCGGGATCATGCCGACCCCGGTGAAGAACCACGCCATCAGACGTCCCTTGAGGCTGGTGCCGGTGACGTACTCGTCCTTGCCGATGAAGAAGACCTGCCGGTCGACGACGAGCGGGAGGATCATGGAGTCGATGAACGTCAGGTGGTTCCCGGCCAGGATCACCGGGCCGCTCCCCGGGATGCGCTCGGCTCCCTGAACCCGAGGACGGAACAGCACGCGCAGGAGCGGGCCGAGCAGCGCCTTGATGAACAGGAAACGGGACAACGTGTCCTCCGGTCGTGATGGTCAGCGCGCACACCCGCGCAGGTGAGTACGGTACTCGCGGATCCCCACCGGGCGCGCGCCGGGTTCGTGTCACGGATACCCCGTGACGGCGTGGTTTGTCAGCCGTTCGCGTCACGTTCCGCACGCGGTCTCCCGGCGGAAAGGGACGCACACCTACCATGCGCGGGTTCCGTTCCTTGTCAGGTTCGGGACAGTCACAGGCGTGTGAAACCGAAAGAGGAGTGTCCATGGGACAGGTGGGACGGGCGTCGGGGCCGGACCGCAGGGCCGTACTGGGGGCGGCGGTGCTGGGCGCCGGAGCGGCGACGCTGGGGCCGGCCGCCACGGCCGCCGCGGCCGGCCGGAACGGCGGGGGGCACGGGCGTCCGAAGCTGCCGGTGCCCACCGTGGTCGCCCACCGGGGCGCCAGCGGCTACCGCCCCGAGCACACCCTGGGGGCGTACCAACTCGCCCTGGACATGGGCGCGGACGTCATCGAGCAGGATCTCGTCCCCACCCGTGACGGCCACCTGGTGTGCCGTCACGAGAACGACATCACCGGCACCACGGACGTGGCCGACCACCCGGAGTTCGCCGACCGCAGGACCACCAAGACGGTGGACGGCACGCGACTCACCGGTTGGTTCACCGAGGACTTCACCCTCGCCGAGCTGAAGACGCTGCGCGCCACCGAGCGCATCCCCGACACCCGCCCGAACAACACCCTCTACGACGGCCGTTGGGAGGTTCCCTCCTTCGAGGAGGTGCTGCGCTGGGCCGAGCGCGAGGGCCGCCGACGCGGACGCCCGGTCTGGCTCCACGTCGAGACCAAGCACCCCAGCTACTTCCGCTCGTTGGGCCTGGGCCTGGAGGAGCGGTTGGCGAAGCTGCTGCGCCGGTACGGACGGCACCGCGCGAACTCCCCGACGTTCCTGCAGTCGTTCGAGCCGAGCAGCATGCGGCGGCTGGACCGGCTGGTGGAGACCCCGCGCGTGGTGCTGCTGTCCTCGGCCTCCTCCCGGCCGTGGGACTTCGTGGAGTCCGGCGACCCGCGCACCGTGGCCGACCTGGTCACGCCCGAGGGGCTGAAGTGGATCTCCGGCTTCGCCCAGGGCATCGGCCCCACGCTGGACCTGGTGATCCCCCGGGGCGCGGACGGGCGGCTGGGGGAGCCCACCACACTGGTGCGCGACGCCCACGCCCGCGGCCTGCTGCTCCACCCCTACACCCACCGCAACGAGAACCGCTTCCTGCCCGCCGACTTCCGCCGCGGCACCGATCCCGACGCCTTCGGGGACGCCTTCGGAGCCCTGCGGACGTACTTCGCCACCGGCATCGACGGCATCTTCTCCGACCACCCGGACACCGCGCTGTTGGCCGCCGAGGACTTCCGCCGGAACTGACCCGACCGACCGGCGGGCCGCTCCCCGCCGGTCCGTCCCGACAACCTCCTTCCCGGTCGTCCCGGGGGGACGCGCTCCGCGTCCCCCCGGGACGACCGCGTCACCCGGGCGGGTGGTCGCCGCCCGCCCGCGCAACCGTCCCGGCGCACCGTGTCGTCACGGTGGCCGTGACGCAGGACACCACCCCCACCCCCGTTACCACCGCCCCGCCCGATCCGCCGGGACCGCCGCCGCCCCTGCGCTCCCTGCTCACGGCGGAGTGCGCCGCGGAGGCGGTCGGTCAGGGCGTCGAGCCCGCCGACCTCGAACAGGCCGTGTGGCTGCGGTGGTTGGAACGCGGGCGGACCCTGGGTCCGCCGTCCCGCCCGGCCGCCTGGCTGCGGGCGGCGGTGCGGGCCGAGGTGCGGAGCGCGCGCCGCAGGGCCCGGCGCGAGACCGTCTACGACCCGGACGCGGCGGACGGCGTCGGTGCGTTGGGAAGCGCCGAGAGCGCCGAGAGCCGTGCCCTGCGTGCCGAGCGGCACCGGGTACTGCGCGCGGCGGTGGGGCGACTGCCCGGACGGTGCCCCGACGTCCTGGCCGTCCTGCTCTCGCACCGCGACCTCACCTACCCCGAGATGGCCCGCGAGTTGGGAATCTCACAGGGCAGTCTGGGGCCGGTTCGTTCCCGTTGCATCGATTGTCTGCGCAGAATGCTCACGACGGAGGTTGCGCCCCCCGGCCCCCGGGGAAGGGTGCGGTAAACCACCGGCGTCATCAGGGCAGACAGTTCGGGCGCGCGACCCTCGTTCCACACTCGCGCCCGGGCGCCACCACACATGGGGAGTAGTGCGCACATGGGAATGAGCGTGACCATCTCCGCGGCGACGGACGTCGACGCGGAGCAGATCCTCAAACTGCAGTACCTGTGTTACCAGTCCGAGGCCGCGCTGTACGGCGACTACGGCATCGAGCCGCTCACCCAGACCCTCGACGACCTGCGCGCCGAACTGGCCCGCGGCTGCGTGCTCGTGGCCCGGCTCGGCGAGGAGGTCGTCGGATCGGTGCGCGGACGCGTGGAGGACGACGGCACGGCCGTGATCGGGAAGCTGATCGTGCATCCGCGCATGCAGCGGCACGGCCTGGGCGGACGGCTGTTGTCGGCGATCGAGGCGCGACTGGCGGAGGAACGCTCGGCCAAGCGCTACCGGCTCTCCACCGGCCACCGCAGCGAGGGCAACATCCGCCTCTACCGCAGGCTCGGCTACCTCCCCGTGGCCACCGAGCGGGTCTCGCCCCGGCTGGACATGGTCACCCTGGAGAAGTTCCCGGAGCCTCCGGGGCAGAAGGCCGTCCGACAGGACTACGCCGCCAGCGCCTGACCGGAGGGCGGCCCCGTCCGTGCCGCGCCCCGGCGAGGTCCGCCGCCGGGGCGCGGCACGAGGGCGGAGCCGGGGCGCGGACCGCGCTCCTTCGGCACTCAGGCCGGGGAGGACCGGACGGGGTCGGGGCCGTCGTGCGGACGCCGCAACCACAGCAGGCCCACCACCGGCAGCACCAGGGGCAGCAGCAGATACCCCATGCCGTAGCCCGACCAGACGGTGGCGTCGGGGAAGGCGTCCGGGTCCAGCACGGTCCAGGTGCCGACCGTCAGCACCCCGACCAACTCGGCGGCGCAGCACACCAGGCCCACCCGACGGGCGCCCTCACCGCCGCGGATCAGGGCGACGGTGATGACCACGTACACCGCCGCCGCCACCGCCGAGAGCGAGTAGGCCAGTGGCGCCTCGTGGAAGCGCGTCGAGAGCTGGTAGGCCGAGCGTGAGGTGGCGCCGACGGCGAAGACCGCGTACAGCGTGACCAGCAGCCGCCCGGGGCCGCGGCCCAGCCCGCCGCCGGGCGCCGGCGTCCGCGGGGAGGGAGGGCGAGCGGGACCGTCAGCCATGGCCGCCTCCCCACACGTCGTACAGCCGCACCTGGAGCACCGCCATCACCACCGCGCCCGCGGCCACCGTCGCGGAACCCCACCGGGTCCGCTCGGCCAGCGACACGAAGCCGACCGCGGGCACGCAGGCGGCGACTCCCAGCAGGTACGAGACGAAGACCACCGTGCCGCCGTCCGGTTCCCCACCGCGGGCGAGCTGGACGACGCCGACGACCAACTGGACCAGGGCGAGGAGGGTCACCAGGGCCATGCCGGCGAAGTGCCGGTCCTTGGTCGGCTGGTCCCGGTAGGCCGCGAAGCCGCACCAGGCGGCCAGGGCGAGCGCGGCCACGGCGACCGCGACCGTCAGCGGGGTGAGCATGTCCGCACTGTATTCGAGCCCCGCATCCCGGAGGAAACGACCCCTTCGCGCCGAGCGGACGGGTGGGGCGGCCGCCGTGGTCTTGGCCACAGCGCCGGGCCCGTACGGGTGCCGAAGGGCTCCGGCCCCGGTGTCGTCCCGGTGGCGTCCGCGCAGCTCACGCGGGTTCGGCACGGCTGTGACGGAGTGCCTTCGCGCAGCGGCGCCCCCACCGGGCGTCCACTATCCGGACATCGCCGTCCGCGTTTTGTGTGTAGAGGGCAGGTGTCTGGTTTACTCGTCCGCATGACCGCGACGAGCCACCGCATCCCCGCGACCGAGGCGACGATGACGCCCGGTGCTCGTCGCATGTGTCGAATGTGTGACCGCTGAGGGCCCCCGCCTGAGCCACCTCGCGCCCCGAAGCGAGCCCCGAGCCCCGCTCGTGACGACCGGCACCCGCCGTCTTCGTCGCCGATCGGACGCGCCCGGACCCCGCGCTCACCCGCGCCCGCACCGCCCGTCGGCGGAGCGGAGCGCCGGTCCCCCACCTGCCAGAACCACCGTGCCCGGCGCCACACCCCGCGCGCCGCGCACTCGACAGTGACGGACACCCAGTGATCACCACCACGGGACTCACCAAGGTCTACCGATCCCGCGGCCGCGAGGTGACGGCCCTCGACGGTGTCGACCTCCACGTCCGCGAGGGCGAGGTCTTCGGCGTCGTCGGCCGCAGCGGCGCGGGCAAGTCCTCCCTCATCCGCTGCGTCAACCTGCTGGAACGGCCCACCTCCGGCTCGGTCGTCGTCGACGGTCGGGACCTCACCGCCCTGGCCGGCCGCGGACCACGGGCCGGGGCCGAACTGCGCCGGGCGCGCAGCCGCATCGGCATGGTCTTCCAGCACTTCAACCTGCTGTCCTCCCGGACCGTCCAGGGCAACGTCGAACTGCCCCTGGAGATCCTGGGCGTGCCCGGCCGCGAGCGCGCCCGCAAGGCCCGGGAACTGCTCGGTCTGGTCGGCCTCGCCGACCACGCCCGCTCCTGGCCCGCCCGGCTCTCGGGCGGGCAGAAACAGCGCGTCGGCATCGCCCGCGCCCTGGCCGGGGACCCCAAGGTGTTGCTCTCGGACGAGGCCACCTCCGCCCTCGACCCCGAGACGACCCGCTCCGTCCTGGACCTGTTGCGCGACCTCAACCGGCAGCTCGGCCTGACCGTGCTGCTGATCACCCACGAGATGGACGTCGTCAAGACCGTCTGCGACTCGGCGGCGCTGATGCGCGACGGGAAGGTCGTGGAGTCCGGGACCGTCTCCGACCTGTTGGCCACCCCCGGCTCGGAGCTGGCCCGCGAACTGTTCCCCCTCGGCGGACGGTCCCGGGACCGGGGCGGCGCCGACGAGGAGCGCACCGTCGTGGACGTCACCTTCCACGGGGAGAGCACCACCCGGCCGCTCATCTCCAGACTCTCGCGCACCTACGGGGTCGACGTGTCGATCCTCGGTGCGGCCATGGACACCATCGGGGGCCGTCAGGTCGGCCGGATGCGCATCGAACTCCCCGGCCGTTTCGAGGACAACGCCGTGCCGATCGGTTTCCTGCGAGAACACGGCCTCACCGTCGAGGCCGCCGAGACCGTCGCCGAAGCCACCGAGACCGTGAAGGACCCGCGATGACCTGGGACGAGATGCAGCCCATCCTCATCCAGGGCACCATCGACACGCTCTACATGGTCGGCTGGTCCGCCCTCGTCACCGTCCTGGGCGGACTTCCGCTGGGCGTGCTGCTGGTGCTCACCGACCGCGGCGGGCTGCTGGCGAACAGGGCGGTCAACAAGGCCGTCGGTACCGTGGTCAACGTGGGGCGCTCCCTGCCGTTCATCGTCCTCGTCGTCGCCCTGATCCCCTTCACCCGCCTGCTGGTCGGCACCTCCATCGGACCGACGGCCGCCGTGGTGCCGCTCTCCATCGGCGCCATCCCCTTCTTCGCACGGCTGGTGGAGACCTCCGTGCGCGAGGTGGACCACGGGCTGGTCGAGGCCGTGCTGTCCATGGGCGGCGGCACCGGCACGGTCGTGTTCAAGGCGCTGCTGCCCCAGTCGCTGCCGTCCCTCGTGGGCGGCCTGACCACCACCGTCATCACCCTCGTCGGCTACTCCGCGATGGCCGGCGCGGTGGGTGCCGAAGGGCTGGGCAGCAAGGCCATCACCTACGGCTACCAGCGCTTCGAGACCGGTTTCATGATCGCCACAGTCGTGGTGCTGCTCGTCATCGTCACCGTCGTACAGCTTCTGGGCGACGGAGTGGTGCGCCTGCTCTCCCGCCGGGAGCGCACCGCCTCCTGAAGCCGGCCTCCGAAGCCGCCCCCGAACCTCCCCCCACACCGGAAGCCGGACCCCTTGTCCGGCACCACCCGGAAACCCCGGAAAGAACAGAGAAAGAGGCACTCTTCGTGCGCACCGTCACCAAGTCCACCGTCACCTTCGCGGCCACCGCCGCCCTCGCCCTCGGCCTGGCCGGCTGCGGCACCGACTCCGACCCCGCCGCCTCCGGCGGCTCGAAGGACGCCGACGCACCGCTGACCGTCGCGGCCTCCCCGACCCCGCACGCCGACATCCTGGGCTTCGTCAGGGACAACCTGGCCGAGGAGGCCGGTCTGAAGCTGGAGATCAGGGAGTTCACCGACTACGTGCTCCCCAACACGGCCACCGAGAACGGCGAGGTCGACGCCAACTACTTCCAGCACAAGCCCTACCTGGACGACGTCAACGCCAAGCAGGGCACCCACCTGGTGCCCGTGGTGGGCGTGCACCTGGAGCCGCTGGGGCTGTACTCCTCCACCCTGAAGAAGGCCTCCGACCTCGGGGCCGGCGACACCGTCGCGGTGCCCAACGACACCACCAACGAGGGCCGCGCCCTGAAGCTCCTGGACGACCACGGCCTGATCGAGCTGAAGGAGGGCGCCGGGCAGGACGCCACCCTGGCCGACATAGCCGACGCCAAGGGGCTGAAGTTCAAGGAGCTGGAGGCCGCCGCGCTGCCCCGTTCCCTGGAGGACGTGGACGCCGCCGTCGTCAACGGCAACTACGCCATCGAGGCCGACCTGGAGCCCTCGAAGGACGCCTTGGCCCTGGAGGAGGCCGAGGGCAACCCCTACGTCAACCTCCTGGTGGTCAAGGAGGGCAACGAGGACGACCCGCGGGTGAGGAAGCTCGCCGAGCTCCTGACCTCGAAGGAGGTCGCCGAGTTCATCGAGGACGAGTACCGGGGTTCGGTCGTGGCCGCCCCGGACGCCGACGCCTCCTGAGCCGAGCGGCGGCGCGCGCCGGGCCCCGGTCTCCGAGCCGGGGCCCGGCCCTGCGCGCCGTCCGGGCGATGCTGCATGCTGTGCACTCGACCCCTTCAGGCTGGAGCGGCGCATGACATCCAACTTCCCGGAGACCACGATCAGTACGGAGCGGCTCGTGCTGCGGCCTCTCGAGGAGGCGGACATCCCCGCGTTCGCGGAGATGATGAACGACGAGCTGGTCACCGCGTGGACCTCCGTGCCCGTCCCCTACACCGAGGAGGACGCCCGGGAGTGGATCACCCGCGGGGCCCCCGCGGAACGCGACGAGGGGCGCGGGATCGTCTTCGCCGTCACCGAGTTCCTCACCCAACGCCTGGTCGGCACCGTTCACCTGCGCGGAGCCGACTGGCGGGCGCGGTCCGTCGAGGCGGCCTACGTGACCGCCCCCTGGGCGCGCGGCGAGGGGTACGCCGCGGAGTCGCTGCTGGCCGCGGCCCACTGGCTGTTCCGGGACCGGGGGTTCGAGCGGCTGGAGATCCGCACCGCCGCCGGCAACACGGCCTCCCAGCAGGTCGCCCAGAAGGTCGGCTGCGTGAGCGAGGGCGTGCTGCGCAACGCCTGGATAGCCCGCACCCGCACCGAGGACGGCGGCTGGACCGACATCCGCACCGACCTGATCGTGTGGAGCCTCCTGCCGGAGGACCTGGACGGCGACCCCGGGGACCCGGCCGGGACCGACGGCTACGCGACCTACCCGGAGTGGCGCTGACCGCGCGACGGCGGCCTCCCCGCCCCTGGGCGGACGGACCGCGCCGGGCGCGGTAACCTCGCTGCGGCGCCGCCGCCCGTCCGCGCTTCCACGCCGCGGCCGCACCCCGCGCCACCGTCGAAGCACCGCCGCACCACCACCCCGTCCCCGCTCAGCGACCGCGCCCAGGAGAGAGCCGACGATGGCCGACCGTGTCACCGTGATCGGGTGGGACGGCTCCCCGCTGACCGAGGCCGCCCGGTCCGCCCTCGGCGCGGCCACCCTCGTCGCCGGCGCCGCCCACCACCTGGTCCTGCCCGAGGTCCCGTCCGGTGCCGAGCACATCCGCCTGGGCAGCGTGGCGTCGGCCGCCCGCCGCATCGCCGGACACCGCGGCACCGCGGTCGTCCTCGCCGACGGCGACCCCGGTTTCTTCGGTGTCGTCCGCGCCCTGCGCGCGCCCGAGTACGGCCTGGAGGTCGAGGTCGTGCCCGCGGTCTCCTCCGTCGCCGCCGCGTTCGCCCGTGCCGGGATGCCCTGGGACGACGCCCGCGTCGTCGTCGCCCACGGCCGTACCCTGCGCCGTGCCGTCAACGTCTGCCGCGCGCACCCCAAGGTCGCCGTCCTCACCTCGCCCGGCGCCGGTCCGGCCGAACTCGCCCTGCTGCTGGAGGGGGTGCACCGCACCTTCGTCATCTGTGAGGCGCTGGGCACCGAACGCGAGCGGGTCACCGTCCTGACCTCCGACAAGGTCGCGGACCACGTCTGGCGCGACCCCAACGTCGTGATCGTCGTGGGCGGCGGGGGAGCCGGGGGCGAGCCGGCTGCCGCCCGGGGCGGCTGGCTGGCCGGGCACGGGCCGGACTTCCCCTCCGCCGTGCGCGGCTGGGCTCTGCCGGCCGCCGAGTACACCGGGCGGGATCCCGCCGTGCCGTCGGGGGAGGGGCGGGACTCGGCGCAACTGCGCGCGGCCCAGCTCGCCCGGCTCGGGCCCCGGCCCGGCGACCTGCTGTGGGACGTCGGCGCGGGCAGCGGTGCCGTCGCCGTGGAGGCCGCCCGCTTCGGCGCGGCCGTCCTGGCCGTCGAGCGCGACGCGTCCGCGTGCGCCCGGATGACGGCCGCCGCGCGGCGCTTCGGTGTCCAACTCCAGGTGGTGCACGGAATAGCGCCTCTGGCCCTGGAGGACCTTCCCGAACCCGATGTGGTGCGCGTCGGCGGCGGGGGAGTGCGCACGGTCGCCGCGTGCGCCGATCGCAGGCCCGAGCGGATCGTCACCCACGCCGCCACCCGGGACGAGGCCGAGGCCGTCGGAAGGGTGCTCTCGGAGGCCGGATACGCCGTCGAGTGCGCGCTGCTGCAGTCCGTGGAGCTGGACACCCGGGCCTGGGCGGAGCGGGAGCGCTCGGTCGTCTTCCTGCTGTCCGGCAGCCGGATGTGATCTGCCCCGGGAGAAGCGTGACCAACCGGGGTCAGTCGACCACCCCGGGCCCTCGCGGTACTCGGTGCCGGGTAGGCTGATGGATCGTTGTGCCGCCAACCGGGGTTGAGACTTTGTCTGTCAATGTCCGGATGGTTCGGGCGGGGGTACGTACCGCACCGCGTCCGCGCTCGTTGTCCTCGACGGCGCTGTTCGAGCGGCGTCGTTCCCGACGGGGACGGGGTGGGCACCCGCTGGGGCTGGAAGGAGCACTACCGATGGGCGAGGGGTACGCATGACTGACACCGGCCAGGTCCCGGGCGAGGGACTGCCGGAGAACGCAGGCGGACAGTCGGAGCGGCCGGAGGCGCAGGCCCCCGGCGCCTACACCTTCGCGGGCCCGGTGGAGGGCGTGGCGGCGAGCGACGAGGACGACCTCCTGCTGCCCGGTTCCCAGGGCGCGTGGAGCGAGGCCTCGGCGACCGCCCAGCACACGTCCCACCCGGCCGCTTCCGCGTCCGGGCAGTACGGACCGGCCGGAGCGCAGCACCCCCTGTCGTCCGCGCGGCGACCGACCCACGTCCAGGGGCCGTACTCCACGCCGACGCCGCCCCGACCGCCGCATCTGGGCCCGCCCGTACCGGAGCAGTCCGGCGCGGTGCGCTCGCTCGCCGACCGCGGCCCCACCCCGGTCGCGCCGGTCGCGCCCACCGGCCCGGCGCCCACGCCCCCGCAGGGGACGCCCGTGCGACAGCCGGGTCCGCCCACCACGGGCCCCGAGTACTTCGACGTCGCCCCCGAGGAGCCCCCGGCGTCCGCCCCGGCGGACGACGCGGGGCAGGCCCACCGGACACCGCCGCCCGGACAGCGGACCGACGCGCTGCCGGCGGAGCCCGCTCAGGCGGACGCCTGGGCGCCGCAGGCCCCGGCCGGACAACCGACGCACGACCCTGCCCAGGTCCACGCCCAGGCGCCTGCCGGGGCGCCCGAGGGGCACGTCGAGCAGTTGCCCGCTCCCGACCTCGCGGCGGACGGTGCGACACCCGTCGCCGAGGCACCCGTCACCGAGGTTCCCGCTGCCGAGGCGCCCGTTGCCGAGGTTCCCGCTGCCGGGGTTCCCGTCACCGGGCCCGGGGGCGAGGCGGCACCGGCAGAGGCGCCCCACGAGCCCGTCCCGGCGCCCGTGGCGGAGCCCTCCGTCGAGGCCGTCGGCGAGAGCCCGGTGGAGATTGCCGGGGCCGCCGTGCCGGTCGAGCCCGCCGAACCCGCCGAGCCGGTCGTGGAGGCCGCTCCGGCGGCCGTCGCTCCCGAGGCACCCACGGCCCCCGAGGAGGAGGCGCCTGCCGACGCCCCCGGCGAGGAAGCGGCGAGGACACCCGAGCCGGTCGAGCCCGCCGTGCCGGTCGAGCCCGCCGTGCCGGTCGAGCCGGCCGAGCCGGTCGTGGAGGCCGCTCCGACGGCCGTCGCTCCCGAGGCGGCGCCCGCGCCGGTGGAGGCGGAGGGGACCGGAGAGGCCGTCGCGGCCTCCGAACAGCAACTCGCCGTGACGTCGGTGCCCGGCGCCGGGCCCCAGGTGATGGAGGCCGTGGCGGTCCCCGCGTCCGCTCCCGCGCCCACCGAAACCGCCGAGGCGGCCGCGCCCGCTCCGGCGGAAGCCGCCCCGGAGCCCGAGGTTCCGGAGACGCCGGCGGAGGCGCCGGAGGCGTCAGGGACCCCGCAGGACGCGCCGGCCGACGCGCCGCCCGCCCAGGAGGCACCGGCGGCGGAACCAGCGGCCGACGGGACGCCCGCGCGGGACGCCGAGCCCGCCGAGGCGGACTCCCGGGACGGAGGGGACGGCGCCGCCGCCTCCGAGGCCCCCGCTTCGGACGGGACTCCCGCGCCGGGGGAGGAGCCCGCCCCGGCTCGCCCGGACAAGGGGCCCGCCCCCGGCTACGGCGAGGCCGAGCGCGAGACCCTGCACCGTCTGATGCGCGAGCGTCGCGACATCCGCAACGGTTTCCGCCCCGACCCGATCCCGCACGAGGTGCTGTTGCGCGTCCTGGAGGCGGCCCACACCGCCCCCAGCGTCGGCCACTCCCAGCCGTGGGACTTCGTCGTCATCCGTTCCGAGGAGACCCGGCGCACGATGCACGAGCTGGCCATGCGCCAGCGCGAGGCGTACGCCAGGTCGTTGCCCAAGGCCCGCGCCCGGCAGTTCAAGGAGCTGAAGGTCGAGGCGATCCTCGACACCCCGGTCAACATCGTCGTCACCGCCGATCCCACCCGGGGCGGTCGCCACACCCTCGGCCGCCACACCCAGCCGCAGATGGCCCCGTACTCCTCCGCGCTCGCCGTGGAGAACCTGTGGCTCGCCGCCCGCGCCGAGGGCCTGGGAGTGGGCTGGGTCAGCTTCTTCGACGAGCGGGAGATGGTCCGGGTGCTCGGCCTGCCCGAACACCTGGAGGTCGTCGCCTACCTGTGCATCGGGTACGTCGACGCCTTCCCGGAGGAACCGGAGCTGGTGCAGGCGGGCTGGTCCAAGCGGCGTCCGCTGTCGTGGGTGGTCCACGAGGAGGCCTACGGCCGTCGCGTCCTGCCCGGCGCGGAGGAGCCGCACGACCTGCTCACCGAGACCCTGGCGGGCATCCGTCCGCTGGACGCCAAGGCGTTGGGCGAGGCGTGGGAGCGGCAGAAGCGGATGACCAAACCGTCCGGCGCGCTGGGCATGTTGGAGATCATCTCCGCCCAGCTCAGCGGCCTGGCCCGGCGGTGCCCCCCGCCGATCCCCGAGCCCGCGGCCGTCGCCGTCTTCGCCGGGGACCACGGGGTGCACGCCCAGGGGGTCACTCCCTGGCCGCAGGAGGTCACGGCGCAGATGGTCGCCAACTTCCTCTCCGGTGGCGCGGTCTGCAACGCCTTCGCGAACCAGGTCGGCGCCGAGGTCTGCGTGGTCGACGTGGGAGTGGCGGGCGACCTGCCGGCCACCCCGGGGCTGTTGCCGCGCAAGGTGCGTCCCGGCACGGCGGACTTCACCGTCGGCCCGGCGCTCACCCGCGAGGAGGTGCAGCGCGCGGTCGAGGTGGGCATCGAGACGGCCCGCGACCTGGTGGCGGCGGGCAACAAGGCGTTGCTCACCGGTGAGATGGGCATCGCCAACACCACCGTCTCGGCGGCGTTGATCTCCGTCTTCACGGGGGCCGACCCGTCCGAGGTCACCGGCCGGGGCACCGGCGTGAACGACGAGACACACGCACACAAGGTCGACGTCGTGCGCCGCGCCCTGGAGGTGCACCGGCCCGACCCCTCCGATCCCCTGGGCGTCCTCGCCGCCGTCGGCGGCCTGGAGCACGCCGCGATGACGGGGCTGATCCTGGGCGGCGCCTCGCTGCGCACCCCGGTGATCCTCGACGGCGTGAGCGCGGGGGCGGCGGCACTGGTCGCCCGGGCCATCGCCCCGGAGGCCCTGGCGGCCTGCATCGCGGGCCACCGCAGCGCGGAGCCCGGCCATGTCGCCGCGCTGACCAAGCTGGGTCTGCGTCCGCTGATCGACCTCGACCTCAGGCTCGGTGAGGGCACGGGGGCGCTGTTGGCGCTGCCGGTGGTGCAGAGCGCCGCCCGCGCCATGCACGAGGTCGCCACCTTCGACTCGGCGGGCGTCACGGAGAAGGACTGACGCCCACCGGTCCCGTCCCGACCCGCGACCGAGAACAACCGAGAACGAACAAGAACGACCGAGAACGACACTGTCTTTGACCACCGGCGGGACGCGGGAGCGCGTCCCGCCGGTGACCGGAGGCACAGCGGGTCGGGGCGGTGCCGACGTAGGCTGCTGCCGCCCGCCGTCCCCCCGTCCCCGCACCCGCCTCCAGCCCCCCACGTCCCCGTCCCGCCGCTCCACCGTCGCAGCGGCCGAGGAGCCCCGCCGACCACCGGTCCGCGCCGGGGCGCGCCCCGCGCCGACGAGCCGGGGCGAGACCGTCCAAGGAGCCGCACAGCCATGTCCCACCGTCCCGACCGCTCCGAGCACCCCGCCTATCCCGTGGGACTGCGCCTGGCCGGGCGCCGCGTGGTCGTCCTCGGCGGCGGGACCGTCGCCCAGCGGCGGCTGCCCGCGCTCCTGGCCGCGGGCGCCGACGTCCTGGTGATCGCGCCCTCCGTCACTCCCGCGGTGGAGGCCATGGCCGAGGCGGGCGAGCTGCGCTGGGAGCGCCGCGCCTACCGCCCCGGCGATCTGGCGGGGGCCTGGTACGCGGTGGTCGCCACCGATGACGCGGAGGCCAACGCCGCCGCCTCCGCCGAGGCCGAGGAGAGCCGCGTGTGGTGCGTCCGCAGTGACGACGCCGAGGCCGCCACCGCCTGGACCCCGGCCACCGGCCGCGTCGAGGGGGTCACCGTCGCCGTCCTCACCGGACGCGATCCGCGTCGCTCGGCCGCCGTGCGCGACGCCGTGGTCGAGGGGGTGCGCGACGGCACCCTGAGCGCTCCCCGGCACCGGGCCCGCAGGGCGGGGGTCGCCCTGGTCGGTGGTGGTCCCGGTGACCCCGATCTGATCACCGTGCGCGGCCGGCGGATGCTGGCCGAGGCCGATGTGGTGATCGCCGACCGGCTCGGCCCCCGGGACCTGCTGGACGAACTGCCGCCGCATGTCGAGGTGATCGACGCGGCCAAGATCCCCTACGGACGGGCGATGGCCCAGGAGGCCATCAACGAGGCCCTGGTGGAACAGGCGAAGGCGGGGAAGTTCGTCGTACGGCTCAAGGGCGGCGATCCCTTCGTCTTCGGGCGCGGCATGGAGGAGGCCCAGGCGCTGGCCGAGGCGGGGATCCCGGTCACCGTGGTGCCCGGCATCTCCAGCTCCGTCAGCGTGCCCGGCGCCGCCGGGATCCCGGTCACGCACCGCGGGGTGGCGCACGAGTTCACCGTCGTCAGCGGCCATGTCGCGCCCGACGACCCGCGTTCGTTGGTGGACTGGGCGGCCCTGGCCCGACTGCGCGGCACGCTGGTGCTGCTGATGGCCGTCGAGAAGGCCGGTGCCATCGCCGACGCCCTGGTGGAACACGGGCGGGACCCCAAGACGCCCGTCGCCGTGGTCCAGGAGGGCACCATGGCCGGACAGCGTCGGGTGGACGCCACCCTGGCGACCGTGGCCGAACGCATCCGGGCCGAGGCCGTGCGGCCGCCCGCGGTGATCGTCGTCGGCGAGGTGGTCGCCGTGGGACGGTACGCCGGCGGCGCTGTCGGTGGTGTCGACGGTGGGGCGCGATGACGCGTCCGGACGCCGGGGCGGGACGCGGGAAGGGCGGGCGCGCGCCGTGGCCGAGGAACTGATCACCGTCGAGGATCCCGGCGATCCGCGCCTGGCCGACTACACGGATCTGACCGACGTCCAACTGCGGAGCCGGCGCGAACCGGCGGAGGGCCTCTTCATCGCCGAGGGCGAGAAGGTCGTCCGCCGTGCGCTGGCGGCCGGCTACGCGATGCGGTCGATGCTGCTGACGCCCAAGTGGGTGGAGACGATGCGCGACGTCGTCGAGTCGGTGTCGGCCCCGGTCTACACCGTCGCCCCGGAGGTGGCCGAGCGGGTGACGGGCTACCACGTGCACCGCGGGGCCCTGGCCGCCATGCACCGCAGGCCCCTTCCGACACCGGAGAGCCTGCTGGCGGAGGCGCGGCGCGTCGCGGTGCTGGAAGCCGTGAACGACCACACGAACATCGGAGCCCTCTTCCGCAGCGCCGCCGCGCTCGGCGTGGACGCGGTGCTGCTCTCCCCGGACTGCGCCGACCCCCTCTACCGGCGCTCGGTGAAGGTCTCCATGGGGGCGGTCCTCCAGGTTCCGTGGACGCGGTTGTCCTCCTGGCCGCAGGACATCGAGGCGCTGCGCGCCGCCGGGTACGTCACGGCGGCGCTGGCGCTGGCGGAGGACTCCCTCCGGCTGGGCGAACTCGCGGCCCGCCGCCATCCCCGGCTGGCCCTGGTCCTCGGCTCGGAGGGGAAGGGGCTGCGGCCCTCCACCGTCGCGGCCGCCGACGTGACCGTGCGGATCCCGATGAGCGCGGGGGTCGACTCCCTCAACGTCGCCGCGGCCGCCGCCGTCGCCTTCTACGCCACGGGGCCGGCCGCCGAGTGACCCGGCGGGTGCCGATCGAGGGAACGCAATCCCCCAAAGTGGTCATTCCATGACATGGGGTGATAAATTCGGAACGTCAGTACTCGGTCGGCGGCGCCGGGCGGCCCGTGAGCCGGAACCCGGCCCGCTCATGTCGGCGACACGACGACACGAGGCCCCGCACCGAAAGCGCGGACCTCGACTCCACCCCGTCCAGAGGACGGCCGGGCCGAGGCTGGTCGGGCACCGGCGAGGCCGTCCTCCCACAGGGAAGGAAGGCGACCGATGAGCGTTCAGCCCGTCTCCCACCCCCGCGCGGTCAGGGCCCTCTGGGTCCTGGCGACTGTCCAGTTCTCTGCCCTCGTCGCCCTGGTGGCCGGCATCCTCTCCGGCGCCACGGGCAGTTCCCTGCCCGAGGCCGCGCTGCACGCGGGCAGCGCCTTCGCGGCCACCCTGCCGCTCTGCCTGGCGGTCCTGTCGGCCCTGGGAGCCCTGTGACCGGCCGGAGGTGACGGGACGTCGCGCCCCGGCGGAAGGCGGGGGGCCGAGGAACATCGGGGCGAAAGGCGCTGTCGAGCCCGCGCGTCCCTCCGGGCGGCTTCGCCCCGGGCCTCCGTGAGGATCGAAACCCCGACGGTGGTGCCGGCCGACGGTCCGGAACTCCGGGACGCCGGTCACCCGGTCCGTCCGGTGCCGTCCGGTCGTCCCGGGCCGACGGCGAAGGCGGTGTGCTCGGGTGTGCTCGGGGTGCTCGGTGCGCTGCGGCACCGACCCGGAGGGGCTGCCGGCCCCGCCCGGCGACCCGCGGCACCGCGCGGTCCGGGAACGGTGGACGAGGCGCGGATCAGTGACCGCGCGGCGCGTACATGATCACGGCCATCCCCGCGAGGCACACCAGGGCGCCGATCACGTCCCAGCGGTCGGGCCGGTAGCCGTCGGCGACCATGCCCCAGGCGATCGACCCGGCCACGAAGATCCCACCGTACGCGGCGAGGATCCGCCCGAAGTCGTCGTCGGACTGGAAGGTGGCCACCACGCCGTACAGTCCGAGGGCGACGACGCCGGCGCCGATCCAGATCCAGCCCCTGTGCTCGCGGATGCCCTGCCAGACCAGCCAGGCACCGCCGATCTCGAAGAGGGCGGCGACGACGAACAGGGCGACGGAACGAGCGACGGTCATACCGGCCGACCCTACCGACGGCCCGCGGATCACCGGTGGGCCACCGGCCCCGTACGGTCTCCGCCACGTTCCCGCCGCCGGCGAGCACCGGCTCCGGCCGCACCCCCCGGGGCCGGGACGCGTCGGCCGACCGGTCGACGAACAGCGCGTCGGGTTCCGCGCTCCGCGACGGCCGCTCGGCACCGGGTGACGGGCGGGCCGCCGACACCCGGACCGCCGTGGTGACCTCTTCCGGCGCCGGGGACCGGACTACCCCCCGCTCCCCGGGCCGACCGGCGTCACCGCCCCGGCGGGGACGCCGGTGGGGCCCAGCCCCCGCGCCGGCCCCTGGCAGCCCTGGGCCGCCGCGATACCCAGCGCGACCAGCAGCGTCACCGTCACGAACACCACCAGACGCTGGCGCAGCAGATGCGGATTGGACGACGGGTGCCGCGCTCCCGGCCGGGTGCCGGAACCGGTCCGTGCCGGACGCCGGTCGGCAGGCCGCGCGGGCTTTCGGGGGCCGCCGCCGGCCGTCCGCCCGCCTCCGCCGGTCGGACGGGAACCGCCCCGCGGGGGCGTGCGCGGTACCGAACCCCTGGAACCCTCCGGCGCGCTCCGCTCCCGGCGTCCCGGGCTCCCCTGGGAGCCGGGGCCGGCCGTCGCGCGCTCGCCGTCGCGTGCGGTGCGCTGCCGCACGTACCGCTCCGTCCGCCGCCCCGTGGAGGGCCGCCCCGAGGACGGCGTCACCGGGCGTACGGCCGCGCCCGTGGCGGCGCCCTCCGGGAGGCCGCGAGCCTCCCGGGCGGCGATCTCCCGCAGCCGCATCGCCAGTTGCAGCGTGCTCGGTCGGTCCTCCGGGTCCTTGGCCAGACAGGCCCTCACCAGCGGCGCCAGGGCCACGTGCACGCCGTGGAGCTGCGGCTCCTCGTGCACCACCCGGTACAGCATCACCTCGGAACTGCCCTGCCCGAACGGGGAGTCGCCGGTCGCCGCGTACGCCAGCGTCGCGCCCAGCGAGAACACGTCCGTCGCCGGGGTCACCGCCGCGCCCCGCACCTGCTCGGGCGCGAGGAAGCCCGGCGAGCCCACCGCGGTGCCGACGTGCGTGAGCGTGCTGGCCCCCGTCGCCCAGGCGATGCCGAAGTCGATGATGCGCGGCCCCTTGGGGGAGAGCAGGATGTTCGAGGGCTTGAGGTCCCGGTGCACCACACCGGCCTCGTGCACCGCCACCAGCCCCTCGGCGAGCGCCGCGCCGACCGAGGCGACCTGCGCGGCGGGCAGCGGCCCCTCCTCGTTGACCTTGTCGTGCAGCGACGGCCCCGGCACGTACTGCGTGGCGAACCACGGGCGCTCCGCCTCCAGGTCGGCCGCCACCAACCGGGCCGTGCAACCGCCGCGGATCCGCCGCGCGGCGGAGACCTCCCGCGCGAAGCGCGTGCGGAACTCCGGGTCCTCCGCGAGGTCCGGTCGGATCACCTTCAGCGCCACTCGCTGCCCGCGCCGGTCGGAGCCGAGGTACACCACGCCCATGCCGCCCGCGCCCAGCCGCCGGTGGAGCCTGAACGAGCCGACGACTCGCGGGTCCTCGCGCCGGAGCCGCATCATCGCCATGTCCTTCCCCTACCTCCGCCGGCCTCGGAACCGACCCCGTTCGCGGCGGCCGGTCCCGCACCGCCCGGTCCCTGTGACGTGCCACAGCTTACGGACTGCCGCCCCGCGGCGCAGACAGGCCGCGCACGCCGACCGCCGTGATTGTCGGTGCCGGGTGGGAGACTGGACAGATGGGCGCGCGGGGGGACGGAGCAGAAGAACCCCTGGTCAGGAGCGCTCGACGAGCCTTCCCGGGAAGGGGATGGAGCGATGAAGGGCGACTGGGTCGAGATAGTGGTGGACGCGGGGGACACCACCCGTACCTACGAGATGGCGGCCACGCGTGCGGGCCGGCGGGTGGAGACGCAGGTGCGCAGGGGAGTGGTGGAGGTGAGCGAGGTCACCCGGAACGGCTCGGTGGTACGCACCGCCCGTTTCATGGCCAACCGGGTGCTGGCCCTGGTGGAGCACCCGGTGCCGCGCGAGGACACCGGCGTCGCCGCGGAGGCGGTGCGCTGAAGGGGCGCGCCGGGGGACGTCCGACGGCCCGCGGCGGCCCGCCCGGGGATCCGTTCCGGGGCGCGCCCCCTCCGGGAAGTCCCGGGGTGGGAGGGACCGTTGTCCACCCTGGGAAGTAGCCGGGGCGCCGCGGAGTCATCCTGCGGGAGGCCCCGACTCGATACGCGGGCATGACGCCGGTGGCCGCCCCGCACACCTAGTGTTGTCGTCAAGCGGCGGGTGCAGCACTCGTCCCCCGAGGTCAGACGCCCGCCGCCCCAGATCACGACAGGAGCGGACACCATGGCGCACACGGCAGAGCGTCCGTCGACCCGGTTCCAGGGCCGACTGGCGGGGGCGGCCACCCTCGGCACCCGGCCGAGCGGACGCCGGCACCCGTTGGTGGCCACCGCCATGGTCCTTCCGCTGGCCGTTCTGCTCGCCGTCGTCTTCGGCGGCGTGGAAGCGGTGATCACACAGGCGTCGTCCGTGGCCGGAGCGCTGGGACTCTGACACAGGGTCCGGGCTCGGGAGAGCGGCCCGAGCCGGGGACATCCGGCCTCTCACCCCGTGGGGACGGGGGTACGGCGGGCGGCGTGATGCCCGGGCAGTTGGGGAACTGCCCGGGCAACGCGCCGTCTTGAGGCCGTGGGCCCGACGAGCGCTCCCCGCCGTCCGGCAGTCCCGTCCGCCGGCGGCCCGGAACACGAGAAGGGCCGGAACCCGAAGGCTCCGGCCCTTCCCACGCGTGGACGATACTGGGATTGAACCAGTGACCTCTTCCGTGTCAGGGAAGCGCTCTCCCGCTGAGCTAATCGTCCGTCGTGCGGGGTGCCGCGTGCGCGATACTGGGATTGAACCAGTGACCTCTTCCGTGTCAGGGAAGCGCTCTCCCGCTGAGCTAATCGCGCTGGACAAGGACCCTCGGCGGGCCCTCGGTGGACGATACTGGGATTGAACCAGTGACCTCTTCCGTGTCAGGGAAGCGCTCTCCCGCTGAGCTAATCGTCCGAGGTGGAGACGGGATTTGAACCCGTGTAGACGGCTTTGCAGGCCGTTGCCTCGCCTCTCGGCCACTCCACCACAGGGGGCCCGGAGACCCCCATCGAGCGGACGACGAGACTCGAACTCGCGACATCCACCTTGGCAAGGTGGTGCTCTACCAACTGAGCTACGTCCGCAGTGCCTCCCCCGGAGGGCGTCCGGGAGCTGCCGCCTCCGACCGCTCACGCGCTCGGTGACGTCATGAACTTTAGCGGATTCCCCGGCCAGCTCAAATTCCGTTTCCCCGGCGGGCCCGCCATAGACTCGCGGCGTGCACGTTCCGGCCCCCATCGCCCGCTTCGGCGGCATCGTCGCCTCCGACCTGCGCGACGTCACCAGCGACCCTGCCGCGCTGGACTCCACGGGGTGGTGGGCCGTCGTCGCCGACTTCGAGGGGCGCCTGGTCTGCGCCCGCTTCGGCGACGTACGGCCGTCCCCCGTCCCCCGGCCCCGGCCCGGACGGTGGCGCGGACCGGCGGCGACCGCCTGGACGTCCTCCCTGGACCGCGCCGCCTACACCGCCGGAGTGCGTCGCGTGCGCGAGCACATAGCGGCGGGCGAGGTCTACCAGGCCAACCTCTGCCGGGTGCTCACCGCGCCCCTGCCCGACCCGGCCGCCGCCGACCCCGACGAGCTGACCGCCCTCCTCGCACGCGGCAACCCCGCTCCCCACGCCGGCACCGTTCGGCTCCCCGCCCACGGCGTCGAGGTCGCCACCGCCTCACCCGAGCTGTACCTGGCCCGTCGGGGCCGCACCGTGGAGTCCCGTCCCATCAAGGGCACCGGCCGCGGCGCCGCGGACCTGTTGGAGAAGGACCACACCGAGAACGTGATGATCGTCGACCTGGTCCGCAACGACCTCGGCCGGGTCTGTGCCACCGGTTCGGTCACCGTCCCCGCCCTGTGCGCCGTCGAACCGCATCCCGGACTCGTCCACCTCGTCTCCACCGTCCGCGGCGAACTCGCCCCCGGCAGGGGCTGGGCCGACCTCCTGGAACACACCTTCCCGCCCGGCTCGGTCACCGGGGCGCCCAAGTCCAGCGCCCTGCGCGTCATCCGCTCGCTGGAGACCACCCCCCGCGGCCCCTACTGCGGCGGCGTCGGCTGGGTGGACGCCGACCGCGGCACCGGCGAACTGGCCGTGGGCATCCGCACCTTCTGGATCGACCGCGCGGCGCCCGGCGGACCGGCGCTGCGGTTCGGCACCGGCGCCGGGATCACCTGGGGTTCGGACCCGGAACGGGAGTGGGAGGAGACCGAGCTCAAGGCGTCCCGGCTGCTCGCGGTAGCGTCACAGGGGCGCGGGACGGCGACCGCCACGGCCTCGACGACCACGCTCCGCGAGGCCACCGGCGTCCCCGCGGTGGAGACGACCGGCAGGACCGGAGGGAAGGCGTCATGGCGTTGATCTGGGTGGACGGGAAGCTGCGCGAGGCGGACGAGGCGCGGGTGTCCGTGCTCGACCACGGGCTGACCGTCGGCGACGGCGTCTTCGAGACGCTCAAGACCGTGGCGGGGAGGCCCTTCGCCCTCGGCCGTCACCTGGACCGGCTCGCCGCCTCCGCCCGCGGGCTGGGCCTGCCCGAACCCGACGCGGACGAGGTGCGCCGCGCCTGCGCCGCCGTGGCCGAGGCCAACCCCGTGCCGCTGGGCCGGCTGCGGGTCACCTACACCGGCGGGCTCTCCCCGCTCGGCTCCGACCGCGGGGACGCCCCTCCCACCCTGGTCGTCGCCCTGAGCGGCATCACCCAGCGCCCCGACACCACCGCGGTGGTCACCGTGCCGTGGACCCGCAACGAACGCGGCGCGCTGACCGGCCTGAAGACCACCTCCTACGCCGAGAACGTCGTCGCGCTCGCCCGCGCCCGGCGGCACGGCGCCTCCGAGGCCCTGTTCGCCAACACGGTCGGGCAGTTGTGCGAGGGGACCGGCTCCAACGTCTTCGTCGTCCTCGACGGCGAGCCGCACACCCCGCCCCTGTCCTCCGGCTGCCTCGCCGGTGTCACCCGCGCCCTGGTCCTGGAGTGGTTCGGAGCGAAGGAGACGGAGCTGCCGATGGACGTCCTGGAACGGGCCGAGGAGGTCTTCCTCACCTCCACCACGCGCGATGTCCAGGCCGTCCACCGGATCGACGACCGCGAGACGCCCGGTGCCCCGGGGCCGGTCACCGCCGAGGCGATGCGGGTCTTCGCCGAGTGCGCGGCGAACGACGTCGACCCCTGAGGGATCCGGGCCGCGTCCGGAACCCGCACGGCGGTGCGGGCGCTCCTGCGGAACCGGGTGACAGCGGGCGCCGCGCGGGGTAGAAACCGGACGGTGACCACCACCCTGCGCCCCACCGGCCCCGAGCGGCACGACGCGGACGGTTCCCGCTCCCGCTCGTACGACATCTGTGTCAACGGCCGTCCCGTGGGCGGCGTGCGGTTGACCGCCCACGGGCGGTCGGAGCCGCTCCTCCCGGGACGGATCGACTCCCTGACGGTCCACGGCCCCGACCGCCGTCGGGGCCGGGCCACCGTCGCCGCGCTCGCCGCCGAGGAGGTGCTGCGCGGCTGGGGGTGCCGCCGGGTCGGGGTGAGCGTTCCGGCGGACGCCGTACCGGCCCTGCGGCTCGCCGCCTCCCTGGGGTACACCGAGCACAACCGGCACCTGGCCAAGGAGCTGCCACCGTCCCCCGCCGAGGTGCCGGGGCCGCCGGAGGGCTCCACGGTGCGCCCTCTGGAACGCGAGGAGTACCCGGCGTGGCGGGCGTCCCGGACGGAGTCCCGCGCCCGGTACCGGGTCGGGCGGGGCCTGCCCCTCGAACAGGCCCGCCGAAGCGCCGAGGAAGAGCACGCCGCGCTGCTGCCGCAGGGGCCGGACACCCCGCGCGCCGCCCTGCGGGCCCTGGACCACCGGGACACGACCGTCGGCACGCTCTGGCTGGCCCTGGACGTCCCCCACGCGCCCGGTGGGTGGGTCTACGACATCGAGGTGGAGGCGGAACACCGCGGCCGGGGCCACGGCCGCACCCTGATGCTCGACGCCGAACGCGTCTGCCTGGCGGCCGGGGCGCGGGTCCTCGGGCTGAACGTCCTGGCCGACAACACCCCGGCGGTGCGGCTGTACGCGTCGCTCGGCTACCGGCCGACCGTCCACCACCTGGAAAAACCGCTGCTGTAGGGCCATCCCCCGGGGGCCGCCCCACGGGGGCGCGAGGGGCTCCGGGTCAGCCGTCCGTCCCCCGTGCCGACAGCCGGTCGACGATCTCCTCGATCCGCTCGCGCAGGCCGTCCTGGCTCTTCCCACCGTCCAGCCGCTCACCGCCGATCACGTACGTCGGGGTGCCGGTGACCCCGATCGCCCGACCCTCGGCCTGGTCGGCGTCGACGGCCAGCAGGTGCCGTCCGTCGATCAGCGCGGTGTCCATCTCCTCGGCGTCCAGGCCCAGCTCCCGGGCCACTTCCAGCAGGAACTCCTCGCCCCGCCGGCCGAGCTCGTCGGTCCGGGCCAGAACCGCCTCGACGTACGCGTCGCCGCGGCCCTGCGCGTACGCCTCCTCGGCGGCCTGCGCGGCGGCGTAGGCGTGGCGGTGCTTCTCCAGCGGGAAGTGGCGCAGCCTGATCTCCAGGGCGTCGCCGTACCGCTCGCGCAGCGCGCGCAGGTCGGCCACGGCCCGGTGGCAGTCGGGACACTGCAGCTCGCACCACACGTCCAGGACGGGACGGGCGGTGGGCGGGGTGGACGAGTCGTTCATGGGGACAGTCTCCCAGCCGTTCCGCGGCGCCCCGTCCTCCGGTAGGGCCCGGCGGCCCGGGGTGTCGACCCGGAGGAGGAGGGGTCCCGGAGATCTCCCCGAGTCCGGCGGGCGGGACATGGCACATACGGGGTGGAACGCGGCACGATGGAGACATGCTGACCACGACCGTCTGTGCGGCCCTCTCCGCGGCGGGGCTGGCCGTCGCCCTCCTGACGGCCTACCGCCGCCGCTTCGTCGTCGCCACCCGCGTCGCCGCCTTCGCCCTGGTACCGATCGGGCTGGCGATGTCCGGCCTGGTCGCACTGTTCGGCAAGGTGGGGAGCGCGGTGGCGTCCTGGGCCTCGGGCCTGGTGCTCGACCCGATGGTCTGGGCGGGCTTCGGGGTGCTCGCGGTGGCGGTGGTGCTCTACGTGGCGGCCGGTTTCGCCGCGCGGCGCTCCCGCGGCCGCGGGAGCGCCGAGGGCTCCGGGAAGCGGCGGGCCGTCGAACCCGGCGCCTCCGGGGCCGCCCTCGAAGGTGAGCGCGGACCCGCGCGGAAGGGCACGGGCGAGGACGACTTCTCGGACATAGAAGCGATCCTGCGGAAACACGGCATCTGAATCGGGTGAACCGTGCCCGGTGGGCCGTGCGTTGATCGCCGTCGCGGTTCGTCCCGCGCCATCATCCCGGCGAGATGCGACACACCACCGAAGACCGCCACCGCCCCGCCGGGACCGAGCCCCTCGGCGACGACCGCTCCGCCGGGTCGCCCGAGCCCGGTTCGCCGGGGTGCCTGTACGCCCTCTCGCAACCGCCGCTGATGCTCTTCCTGGGCGTCGTCGCGGGGCTGGTCTTCCTGGCGGCGGCGCACGACCTGTTCCTGCTCTGAGCCGTCGTACGGGCCGCGCGTCAGCTTCCGGCGGCCTCGCGCCGCCGCGCCCGGTAGGCGGCCACGTGCAGCCGGTTGCCGCAGGTGCGGCTGTCGCAGTAGCGGCGCGAGCGGTTGCGGGACAGGTCGATGAAGGCGCGGCGGCAGTCGGGGGCCGCGCAGCGGCGCAGTCGCTCCCGTTCCCCGGCGACGATCAGGAAGGCCAGTGCCATGCCGCCGTCCGCGGCGAGGTGGTCGGCGAGGGAGGCGCCGGGGGCGAAGTAGTGGATGTGCCAGTCGTAGCCGTCGTGGTCGGTGAGCTGGGGGGTGGTGCCGGCGGCGGCGACGAGCGCGTTCACCAGCTCCGCCGCGCGGCGGGCCTCGGAGGCCGCGAACACCTCCGCGAACCGCTCGCGCACGCTCCGCACGGCGGCCAGGTCCCTCTCGTCGAGCGTATCCACACCGCTGAGGGAGTTGCGCTCGACATAGGCGCACAGGGCCTCGACGTCGGCGAGGGTGTCGAGGCTGTGCTCGTCCGGGGCGGTGTTCAGCAGGTCGACGACGCTGTCGAGCGCGCACCGGGTGTCGTGGTTGATCAGCACGGTCGTCGCTCCCTGGCCGGTGTCTCGTCGGCGGCCCCGTGGGCCTTGCTGCCGTGAGACTCTAGTCGCTCCCGGGCGCGCGCCGACGCCGCCGCCGCGGGGAAATGCGGCGGCGGCGTCGGCGGCGGCACAGGGGCCGGGCCCCGAGCCGTCGCCCCGAGTCGGACGGCAACGGGGCTCCGGGGCGTGTCAGCTCTCCGCGAGGATGTGGGAGAGCTCCGTGTCGAGATCGAAGTGCCGGTGCTCGGTACCGGGGGGAACCGCGGCGTCGGTTCGCTTGAGGAAGGACTCCAGGGCCCGCGCGGGGGCCTCCAGCAGCGCCTCGCCCTCCGGGGAACTGAGAGCGATGCAGACGACGCCCTGGCCGTGGCTGCGGGACGGCCACACACGGACGTCTCCCGTTCCCGTCGGGCGATGCAGACCTTCGGCGAGGAGGTCGCGGGCGAACACCCACTCGACGGTCTCCTCGGCGCCGGTGTGGAAGGTGGCGTGCACGGCGTAGGGGTCGGCCGTGTCATACCGCAGGCCCGCGGGTACAGGCAGGGAGGACTCGCTCGATACAACGAGGCGCAGGTGCAGCTCGCAGCTGACCGTGGTGTTCATAAGCGCCAGGGCCTTTCGCTCAGTGTGCGCTCGGGGATTCGCACGTCGGCGAAATCGACATGCCACTTACGGGAGGCTTGTAAACCCCTCTGCACCTTTTGTTGCCCTTCACCTCATTCGGATGGAGGAATGGTCTTTTGGGGGGAGGTCCATCGGGGTGAAGCGGGGGAAGGGGGCTCGGGTAGTCTGGGCCGGGTGAAAACCGAGAGTAAGGAACGGGCCCTCGGTTCGCGGGCGCCACACTTCATCCGGGCATCCCGGGCGCTCCATCTGAGTTGGCAGGTGGGGGTCTTCCTCGTCGGGCTCGCCGTCGTGTTCGCCGGGGTGCTGATGCTCGCGCTTCCCGGCCCCGGGTGGCTGGTGATCTTCTCCGGGCTGGCGATCTGGGCGACGGAGTTCGTCTGGGCCCAGCTCGTCCTGCGCTGGACGCGGCGCAAGGTGTCGGAGGCCGCCAAGCGCGCGCTCGACCCGAAGGTGCGCCGCCGCAACATGCTCGTCACGGCTCTGGGGGTGGCCGTCGCCGCGGCCCTGGTCGGCGTCTACCTGGCGCGGTACGGCCTGGAGATGCCCTGGAGGGTCGCGGGGTGAGGCGCGGCCGCCCGGCTTCCGTCGGGCGGGGCCGGGGTGGGGCACGGGCACCCACTGACATGCGGTAATGTTGTCGGCGCACCGGGGCGATTAGCTCAGCGGGAGAGCGCTTCGTTCACACCGAAGAGGTCACTGGTTCGATCCCAGTATCGCCCACCGAAGGTCGGGGCCCGGAAGGAACGTACGTTCCTTCCGGGCCCCGACCGTTCGTCCGCCCGTCCGTCCGCCGGTGTCCGCGGCCCGGTGGGGCCGCCGGTGTCGCGCCCTCGGTCTCCGTCGGTTCCGGTCGGTCGACATCGAATTCTGTCCGAACCGTTGACGCTTCCCCCACTCGTCCCTAGGTTAACCCGGCAAGCGCTTGCCTAAAACGTTTCAAGCAACCGGGACGGCGGGACGAACCCGCACGGGAGGGGCATGTCATGAGTTCTCGACGGAGCGGGGTCAAGGGGCTGCGGGCCATGGGGGCCGGCCTGGTCGCACTGGGCCTGCTCGCCTCCGGATGCGGTGGCGGGAGCGACAGCGGAGACGGCAAGGTGACGATCCGCTACTCCTGGTGGGGAGCGCAGGACCGGGCCGACCTGATCAACAAGACCATCGACCTGTTCGAGAAGGAACACCCGGACATCGAGGTCAAGACCGACTTCCAGGAGTACGGGGACTTCTGGACGAAGTTCAACACCCAGGCCGCCGGCGGCAACCCGCCGGACGTCTTCCAGAACTCCTACGCCTTCCTCCGCAAGTACGGCCAGAAGAACCTCCTGCTGGACCTCAACACCCAGGTGAAGGCCGGCAACCTCGACCTGGACGACTTCCGTCAGGGGCTGGGGAAGGCCGGGGAGATCGACGGCAAGCTCCTGGGCGTGCCGGTCGGCGCCAACACCTTCACCCTCGTCTACGACGTCAAGGCGTTCGAGGAGGCCGGGGTCACCCCGGAGCACGGCTGGACCTGGGACGACTTCGACGAGGCCGTCGAGAAGATCGGCGGCTCGAAGGACGACTTCTGGGGCGCCAGCAACAACGGCGGCGTGATGTACCTGTACGACCTGTACCTGCGCCAGCAGGGCAAGGCGTTCTTCACCGAGGACGGACTCGGCTTCACCGAGGCCGACCTGAAGAAGTGGTGGGGCGACTACCGGAAGAAGACCGAGGAGGGACTGCTGGTCCCGGCCAAGCAGGCCGAGCAGGTCAAGCCCAAGTCCGAGGTCAGCGCCGGTCTGTCGGCCGCCGAGTTCACCTGGGACAACTTCCTGGTGCGCTACACCTCCGAGACCGACCGGGAACTCGCTCTGGCGCCGATTCCGACCACGGACGGCGAGAGGACCGGGCAGTACCTCTCCTCGCTGATGCTCAGCGCCTCCGCCCGCACCGAGCACCCGGAGGAGGTCGCCCGGTTCATCGACTTCATGGTCAACGACCCCGAGGTCGGGAAGATCATGGGCTACAACCGCGGCGTGCTGCCCACCAACGCGCAGTTCGAGGCGTACGAGCCCCAGGGGCCCGACGCCATGATCGCCGAGTACGAGAAGAGCGTCACCGAGTACCTGGAGCCCATCACCCCGCACCCGGCCGGGACCGACACCGTCGAGGCCGCCTTCCTGAGCATCTACGGCTCGGTGGCCCAGGGCACCACCTCGGTCGACGACGCGGTCGCCCAGTTCTTCGACGAGGCCAAGACCGCCCTCGGCTCCTGACCCGGGAGAACGTTCCGTGATGCGTACCGAAACACCCGCTTCGGCCACGGCGGAGGAGGAGCGGGGCGCCGAGCAGGCCCGGCGCCCCGCCCCGCCCGCCACCCCGTCCACCGCCCCACCCCCCGGCACCGCCCGCCGGCGGGCTCGGCGGGAGACCCTGGCCGGCTACCTGTTCCTCTCCCCGTGGTGCGTCGGCATCCTGCTGCTGACGCTGGGGCCGATGCTCGTCTCGCTCTACCTGGCGTTCACCGACTACAACCTCTTCGACTCGCCCCGCTGGGTCGGTCTGGAGAACTTCTCCGAGATGTTCTCCGACGACCGCTGGTGGCAGTCGGTGCGGGTCACGGCGGTGTTCGTGCTGGTCGCCACGCCACTCAAGCTCGCCGTCGCGCTCGGCGTGGCGATGCTGCTGGCCCGCCCCCGCAAGGGGCAGGGCTTCTACCGCTCGGCGTTCTACGCCCCCTCGCTGATCGGGGCGAGCGTGAGCGTCGGCATCGTGTGGCGGGCCCTGTTCCAGGACGAGGCGATCGTGGACCGCTCCCTGAGCCTGTTCGGCTGGTCCGGCGGCGGGTGGATCGGCGATCCCGACTGGTCGATGCCCACCCTGGTCGCCCTGTCCGTCTGGCAGTTCGGCGCCCCGATGGTGATCTTCCTGGCCGGCCTCAAGCAGGTGCCGCGCGAGCTGTACGAGGCGGCCGAGGTGGACGGTGCCGGCGCCTGGCGACGGTTCCGCTCCATCACCCTGCCCATGATCTCCCCGGTGATCTTCTTCAACCTCCTGTTGGAGATCATCCACTCCTTCCAGATCTTCACCTCCGCGCTGGTGATCGCCGGTCCCGGCGGCGGGCGTGCCGGAGGCCCGGGGGACTCGCTGCTCGTCTACACCTGGTACCTGTACGAGCAGGGCTTCGCCAACCTGCGGATGGGCTACGCCTCCGCGATGGCGTGGATGCTGCTGGCCGGGATCGCCGTGGTGACCGCCGTGTTGTTCTGGTCCCAGCGTCGCTGGGTGCACTACGAGGAGGGGGGCCGATGAGCGCGTCCACCGGTACCGCCGTCCGCGGCGACCGCACCGCCCGGACCACCGCGGCCGGGCGCCGCAGGATCGGCTCGGTCCTGTGGCACCTGGGTGCCCTGGTCGTCCTGGCCGTGGTGCTCTATCCCGTGGTCTGGGTGATCGGCGGCTCCCTCAAGCCGGGGGACGAGATCGTGGGCAGCCTGGAGCTGCTGCCCACCGACCCGATCACCGACAACTACGAGCGACTCGCCGACGGTATAGCGGGCATCGGCATCGAGACCTTCTTCCTCAACTCGCTCCTCGTGGCGCTGGGGTCCGTGGTCGGGGTGCTGTTCTCCTGCTCGTTGGCCGCCTACGCCTTCGCCCGGATCCGCTTCGCCGGGCGGAACCTGCTGTTCACGCTGATGATCGGCACCCTGCTGCTGCCGGTGCACGTCCTGCTGGTGCCGCAGTACGTGTTGTTCCAGAAGATGGAGCTGGTCAACACCTACGTGCCGCTGCTGCTGGGCAAGTTCCTGGCGGTGGACGCCTTCTTCGTCTTCCTGATGGTGCAGTTCATGCGGAACCTGCCCAAGGAACTGGACGAGGCGGCCCGCCTCGACGGCTGCGGCCACTGGCGGATCTACTGGACGATCGTGCTGCCGCTGTGCCGACCGGCGTTGATCACCAGCGCCATCTTCAGCTTCATCTGGGCCTGGAACGACTTCCTCGGGCCGCTGATCTACCTCAACGAGCCCGAGAAGTACACCGTCTCGCTCGGTCTGAAGATGTTCATGGACCAGGACAGTCTCGCCGACTACGGAGGCATGGTCGCCATGTCGCTGGCCGCCCTGCTGCCGGTGCTGCTGTTCTTCCTCGCCTTCCAGCGCCACCTCGTCGAGGGCGCGGCCACCTCCGGACTGAAGGGATGAGGGCCGCCGTGGGCGCCGCGTCCACCGGGAGCGCCGGCGGCTCCACGCCGGGCGGGGACGTCGGATCCACCGCCGCCGGTACGGGGGCGGCGGTGGACCGGCGGTCCCTGGCGGACCGGTTCGCGCTCTTCGCCGAGTGTCTGTTGGTCGGTGTCTGGCTGCTGCTCGCCGCGCTGCCGCTGGTGACCGCGCTGCCCGCGTTCGCCGCCGCCTGCGGGCACCTGCGGCGCCACCTGGCGGCCGAGCGGGCCGGGTGGCGGGAGTTCGCCGCCGAGTGGGCGACGGCCGTGCGGACCGGTTGGCGGTTCTCGCTGCTGTGGTGGGCCGCTCTGGCGCTGCTCGCCTTCGACCTGCGGGTGGCCTCCTCCGGGGTGTTGCCCGGCGGCCCGGTGGCGGTCGCGGTCGGTGCCGTGGCGGCCGTCGCGGCACTGGCCGTGGTGGTCACCGGGCTGCGCACGGCGGCCCTCTGGCGCCCGGGTGCGGACTGGGCCCGTACCGGGCGCGCGGCGATCCGTCGGGCCTGGCGCGCCGACCCGGGCGGCTCGCTGCTGCTGGCCGGTGGGCCGGCCGTCACCGCCGTCGCCGCCTGGATGCTGCCCCCGCTGATCGCCCCGGCGCTCGGCTGCCTGGCGGCCTGCGCGGTCGCGGTCGAGCGGCGGCACGGCCACCCCTGACCGAACCTGATCGATCCCGCCTGGCTTCGATCGACTCCAAACGTCTCTGGCCGATCGGCCCGGTCCCACCCTGGACCGGGCCGCCGACCACCCCCCACCGAACCGGCGACCCGGTCCTCCGACCGGGCCGGTCGGAGCACCTCAATGTCATGAGCCTGACATAAGAATGGGAGCGTCCATGACCCCGATCCCCCGTCGGACCGTGCTCCAGGCGGCAACCGTCGCCGGAGCCGCCGCCCACTCCTCCTGGCTGCTGGGCGGTGCGTCCGCCCACGCGGCCCACCCCGCCGGAGCCACGGCGGGCCCGAAGACCGCCGACGGCCCGGTGCGCATCACCTGGCTGGAGGACGGTGGCCTCGGCGAGGCACCCGGCAACACCTTCGGAGTGCCCTGGCCCAAGGGCGGCGTCAAGGCCGGCACCGAGTTCTCCCTCACCACCGAGGACGGGGCCGCCGTCCCCGTCCAGACCTGGACCACCGCGTACTGGCCCGACGGCACCGTCAAGTGGACCGCGCACGCCGTCGGCCCCGAGGCCGGCGCCGCCGCCTCCTACCGCCTCACCCCCGGCGCCGCCCCGGCCGCCCCGGCCAAGGCCGTCACCGTCGGGCGCAAGGGCGGCTCCGTGGAGGTGGACACCGGCGTCATCACCGTCCGCATCGGCAAGGACGGCAAGTCGCTGGTGAAGTCCGTCCGCCGGGGCGGTGCCGAGATCGCCAAGGACGGCCGCCTCGTCCTCCTCCGCCAAGGCGAGATCGACGACGGGGACCAGGGCACGCAGAAGTGGGAACGCTTCGACGGCGACATCGAGAAGGTCACCGTCGAACAGGACGGCCCGGTGCGGGCGGTGGTCCGCATCGACGGCAGGCACCGCAGGGGGAAGCGCGGCTGGCTGCCGTTCGGCATCCGTCTGTACTTCCACGCGGGCGCCGAGTCCTTCCGGATGCTCCACACCATCACCTACGACGGGGACGAGCACAAGGACTTCGTCCGCGGCCTCGGCGTGCGCTTCACCGTCCCCCTGCGCGACGAGCACCACGACCGACACATCCGCCTCGGCGGTGAGGGCCGGGGCATGCTCTCGGAGGCCGTCAGGGGCATCACCGGCCTGCGCCGCGACCCCGGCGCCGAGGTGCGCGCCAAGCAGGTCAAGGGGGAGAAGCTGCCCGACCCCGCCACCTGGGACCAGCGCGTCACCAGCCGGCTCCACCTCATCCCCACCTGGGGCGACTACACCCTCGGCCAGCTCTCCGCCGACGGCTTCACCGTCCGCAAGCGCACCAAGCCCGGCCACGGCTGGATCCCCGCGGGTGGCGGACGCCGGGCCTCGGGCTTCGGCTACGTCGGCGGCGTCAGCGGCGGACTCTCCTTCGGACTGCGCGACTTCTGGCGCAGGCACCCCACCCAGCTCGACGTCCGCGGCGCCGCCGGCGACGAGGCCGAGGTCACCCTCTGGCTCTGGTCGCCCGAGGCCCAGCCGATGGACCTGCGCTTCTACCACGACGGCATGGGGCAGGACACCCACGCCGAACAACTCGAGGGCCTCAACATCACCTACGAGGACTACGAGCCGGGCTTCGGCACCCCCTACGGCATCGCCCGCACCAGCGAGCTGATGTTCTGGGCCAACGCCGCCACCCCCGACGCCGAGACCCTCGCCCGCCAGGCCGAGGCCGTCCAGACCCCGCCCCAGCTCGTCGCGCCCCCCGAACACCTCACCGCCACCCAGGTCTTCGGCGGCCTGTTCGCCCCCGTCGACCGCTCCACGCCCGCCAAGGCGAAGCTGGAGGACCACCTGGACTTCCTCTTCACCTACTACCGGGACCAGGTGGAGCAGCGCCGCTGGTACGGCTTCTGGGACTACGGCGACATCATGCACACCTACGACCCGGACCGGCACCAGTGGCGGTACGACGTCGGCGGCTACGCCTGGGACAACTCCGAGCTCTCCCCGGACCTGTGGCTGTGGTACGCCTACCTGCGCTCCGGCCGCGCCGACATCTTCCGCTTCGCCGAGGCCATGACCCGTCACACCGGCGAGGTCGACGTGTACCACATCGGCGAGTGGGCCGGACTCGGCACCCGCCACGGGGTCCAGCACTACGCCGACAGCGCCAAGCAACAGCGCATCTCCACCGCCGTCTACCGGCGCCCGTACTACTTCCTCACCGCCGACGAGCGCTGTGGCGACCTCATGCACGCCCTCGTCGACTCCGACAAGACCTTCCTCGCCCTCGACCCGCTGCGCAAGATCCGCACCGAGCCCTACGAACCCGATCCCAGGGCACTGGCCATCGGGCTGGGCACCGACTGGAGCGGCCTGGCGGCCGCCTGGCTCACCGAGTGGGAACGCCGCGGCCCCAAGGCGGAGGAGGCGGAGAAGAAGCTCAAGGCCACCATGCGCACCATCGCGCGGATGCCCAACGGCTTCTGCACCGGCGAGGGTCTCTACGACATCGAGACCGGGGAGTTCGCCGAGGCGGAGCGGAAGGTCTCGATGAGCCATCTGAGCGCGATGTTCGGCCAGGTGGAGATCTGCGCCGAGCTGATCCACATCACCGACGTGGAGGGCTTCGAGGAGGCCTGGCTCCAGTACTGCCGCCTCTACGGCGCCACACGGGAGGAGCAGCAGGCCGAACTGGGCGGGTACGCCACCAACCTCATCCTCCAGCAGGGGCACTCCCGCCTCACCGCCTACGCGGCCGCACGGCTGAAGGACGAGCGGGACAGGTACGCCACCCGCGCCTGGCGGGAGTTCTTCACCAAGGACCGGTGGGGCTACTCCGAGTCCTCCCCCTGGAAGACGGAGAGGATCACCGGTCCCATGGCGTTGGTCGAGGGCAGCGGGGCCTCCTGGGTGGACACCAACACCACCGCCCTGTACGGCCTGGCCGCCATCCAGAACCTCGCCCTGATCGGGGACCGCGTCCCCGAATGATCCCGACCCGCCCCGCCGTCGAGCACCGGGGAGGAGTGGCGGAGAGCCGCCCGGGGCAGGAGGCGGGGCGGAACGTTCGCCCCCGCGCGGAGCGTGACGTGCGGGGGCGAGGGGACGGACACGGGCGGTGGTGCCCGGCGGCGGCCGGGCGCCACCGCGTCCGGTGGGGAGGAGGACGACCGTGGGGGTGAACCACTACCGCTTCCGCAGCGTCTGGGAGGTGGCCGCGCCACCGGAGGAGGTGTACGAGGTCCTGGAGCGGGCCGAGGAGTACCCGGTGTGGTGGCCGCAGGTGCGCGAGGTCGTCCGTCGGGACGACCGGCCCGCCGGGGCGGGCGGCTGGTCCGGCACCGCCCGCGTCCGCTCCCTGCTGCCGTACGAGGTGAGGCTCGCCGTCCGGCTGACGCACCGGGACCCCGCCGCCGGACGCCTGGGGATCGAGATGGACGGGGACCTCCGAGGCCGGGCGAGCTGGCGCCTGGTGTCGCCCGGCGGGGCCTGGGGCGGCACCCGGGCCCTCTTCGAGCAGGAGGTGGAGGCGCGCAGGCCCCTCCTGCGGCTGTTGGCCCCGCCCTGCCGTCCCCTGCTCACCGCCAACCACGCCCTGATGATGCGCGCCGGGCGGCGGGGGCTGTGCCGGAGGCTGGGGGAGCGGCCGGGGCCGTGAGGGGGACGACCGGGGCGGCGCCACCGGGAGGGCCGCCACCGGAGGGGCGGGGCAAGGAGTTTGGATGAATCCCCGGCCGCCCTGTATTGTTCTCGTCGTGCCGCGGGGCACCACGAGGGGCGATTAGCTCAGCGGGAGAGCGCTTCGTTCACACCGAAGAGGTCACTGGTTCGAACCCAGTATCGCCCACCGCCCGACGAGGCCGGTTCCATCCGAGGGAACCGGCCTCGGGTCTTTTCCGGGGGCGGCCGCGCGCCCGCGCGCCGCCCGCCCGTCCGGCCGGGCCGGGACCTTTGGGCGCCTCAGACCGCGGCCGACGCCCGGGGCCGCAGCGGCCACGCGGGATCGACCTCCTCCTGCGATCCGTTGCGCGCGAACCACGCCTGGAGCCCCCGTGCCTGCGCGGCGTGCCAGACCTCCTGCAGGGGGTACAGCTCGGCGGGCGACAGCGACGCCAACCGCCGCGCGAAACGCCGGCCCATCCCCCGCACGACCTCCAGTGCGGCCGTGGCGTCGGCGGCGGCGTCGTGGGCGTCGGCCAGCTCCGCGTCGTAGTGGGAGCACAGGTCGGCCAGGGTGCGGCGGCCCTTGCGGTAGCGGTCCAGGTGTTTGTCCAGCACCCGGGGGTCGAGCACGCGCAGCGACGCGGGGTCCACGGCGTCGGTCAACGAGGAGCCCCGGTGCCGCCGCAGCTCCCGGTCCAGCAGCGTCAGGTCGAACGGCGCGTTCATCACCACCAACGGTCGCCCGGCCGCCACCTGCTCCCGCAGGGCCCGGACGAGCTCTTCGAGCACCTCCGCCGGCGGTCGGCCGTGCTCGCGCAGGTGCTCCCCGGTCAGCCCGTGCACCCGTGCCGCCCGCTCCGGGACGGGCACGCCGGGATCGACCAGCCAGTGCGTGGCGCGGACGGGGGAACCCGGCGCCTCCTGCACGACGAGCGCGGCCGAGACGATCCGGTCCCGCTCGGTGTCCACCCCCGTGGTCTCGGTGTCGAAGGCGGCGAGCGGCCCCTCGTACCACACCGTCATGTCCGCGTTCCCCTCCGTGTCGCTCCGTGTCGCTCCGTGTCGTTTCCGGCGTTCCGGCGGCCGTCGGCGGCCGGGCCCGCCGACGGGGTTGATACCTCGCCCGGTGCGCGGTCAACCGTTCCGGGAGCCCGAGCACGGGACGCACGGGCTCGGCCGCGCGTCCCGACCGAGCGGGCGCGGGCGACGCGCCTTTGGAGCGCGGGAGGTCGGTGGGCCGAGCGGCCCGCGGCCCCGATGGTCCCGGAGGATCCACAACCGTTTCGCGGCGGGGGGCCCCGGCTCGGTACGATTCACGGTGCGCGGCGACCGTCCGCGCCTCGAGGCACAACCCGAGCACAAGGCAGTCAGGAGAGACCGGTGGCGGACGTCCGTGTGATCATCCAACGCGATTCCGAGCGGGAAGAGCGCGTGGTGACCACGGGCACCACGGCCGCCGCCCTCTTCGAGGGCGAGCGCTCCGTCATCGCCGCGCGCGTCGGCGGGCGGCTGAGGGACCTGGCCCACGAACTCGCCGACGGCGACGAGGTCGAGCCGGTGGAGATCTCCAGCCCCGACGGCCTGGACATCCTGCGGCACTCCACCGCGCACGTGATGGCCCAGGCCGTGCAGGACCTCTTCCCGGAGGCCAAGCTCGGCATCGGTCCGCCCATCAAGGACGGCTTCTACTACGACTTCGACGTTCCCGAGCCGTTCACCCCGGACGACCTCAAGCGCATCGAGAAGCGGATGCAGGAGATCGTCAAGCGCGGCCAGCGCTTCTCCCGCCGGGTGACCGACGACGACGAGGCCCGCGAGGAACTGGCCGACGAGCCGTACAAGCTGGAGTTGATCGGGCTCAAGGGCAACGCCGCCGAGGCCGCCGAGGGGGCGGCGGCGGAGGTCGGCGCGGGCGAGCTGACCATCTACGACAACCTGGACGCCAAGACGGGCGAGCTGTGCTGGAAGGACCTGTGCCGCGGCCCGCACCTGCCCACCACCCGTGCCGTCCCGGCGTTCAAGCTGATGCGGTCGGCCGCCGCGTACTGGCGGGGCAGCGAGAAGAACCCGCAGCTCCAGCGGATCTACGGGACCGCCTGGCCGTCGAAGGACGAGCTGAAGGCGTACCTGGAGTTCCTGGCCGAGGCGGAGAAGCGCGACCACCGCAAGCTCGGCGCCGAGCTGGATCTGTTCTCCATCCCGGAGGAGCTGGGGTCGGGCCTGGCGGTCTTCCACCCCAAGGGCGGCATCGTCCGCCGGGTGATGGAGGACTACTCCCGCAAGCGGCACGAGCAGGCGGGCTACGAGTTCGTCAACACCCCGCACATCACCAAGGAGGGGCTCTTCGAGACGTCCGGGCATCTGCCGAACTACGCCGAGTCGATGTTCCCGCCCCTGGAGTTCGAGGGGCAGAACTACCGCCTCAAGGCGATGAACTGCCCGATGCACAACCTTGTCTTCAAGGCGCGCGGGCGGTCCTACCGGGAGCTGCCGATGCGGCTGTTCGAGTTCGGCACGGTCTACCGCTACGAGAAGTCGGGTGTGGTGCACGGCCTGACCCGGGCGCGCGGCTTCACCCAGGACGACTCGCACATCTACTGCACCAAGGAGCAGATGCCCGGCGAGCTGGACAACCTGCTCACCTTCGTGCTGGACCTCCTGCGGGACTACGGCCTGAGCGACTTCTACCTGGAGCTGTCCACCCGCGACGACTCCGAGAAGTTCATCGGCGAGCCCGAGGAGTGGGAGGAGGCCACCGAGGCGCTCCGGCAGGCCGCCGGCAAGCAGGGCCTGGAGCTGGTGATGGACCCGGGTGGCGCCGCCTACTACGGGCCCAAGATCTCGGTCCAGGCCCGCGACGCCATCGGCCGGACCTGGCAGATGTCCACGATCCAGGTGGATTTCCAGCAGCCCAAGCGGTTCGAGCTGGAGTACACCGCGGCCGACGGCTCCCGGCAGCGGCCGGTGATGATCCACCGGGCGCTGTTCGGCTCCATCGAGCGGTTCTTCGCCGTGCTGCTGGAGCACTACGCGGGTGCCTTCCCCGCGTGGCTGGCCCCGGTCCAGGCCGTCGGCATCCCCATCGGCGACACCCACGTGCCGTACCTGGAGGAGTTCGCGGCCAAGGCCAAGGCGGTCGGACTGCGGGTGGAGGTGGACTCCTCCTCCGACCGGATGCAGAAGAAGATCAGGAACGCACAGAAGAGCAAGGTGCCGTTCATGGTCATCGCCGGTGACGACGACATGGCGGCCGGGGCGGTGAGCTTCCGCTACCGCGACGGCTCGCAGAAGAACGGCGTGCCGGTCGACGAGGCGATCGCGGAGCTGGCCAGGGCCGTCGAGGAGCGCGTCCAGAGCTGACGCCCCTCCGTCACGGAGGCGACGCGCCGCCGACGGGGGAAGTTCTATGCTGGCCCGCATGAGCAGCGAGCCGGAGCAGCAGATCGGAGTGGGGACGCCGGACGCCTTCCAGCGCCTGTGGACCCCCCACCGGATGGCCTACATCCAGGGCGAGAACAAGCCGAGCGGCCCGGGAGCCGGCGACGGCTGCCCGTTCTGCGCCATCCCGGCCAAGTCCGACGAGGACGGACTCGTCCTGGCCCGTGGCGAGCACGTCTACGCGGTGCTCAACCTCTACCCGTACAACGGCGGCCACCTGATGGTCGTGCCCTTCCGGCACGTGGCCGACTACACCGACCTCACCCACGAGGAGACGGTGGAACTGGCCGACCACACCAAGCGGGCCATGGCGGCGCTGCGCGCCGCCTCGGGGGCGCAGGGATTCAACATCGGCATGAACCAGGGCGCGGTCGCGGGTGCCGGGATCGCCGCCCACCTGCACCAGCACATCGTGCCGCGCTGGGGTGGGGACACCAACTTCATGCCGGTGGTGGGCCACACCAAGGTGCTGCCGCAGCTGCTGGCCGACACCCGGCGGATGATCGCCGAGGCCTGGCCCGCGTCCTGACGCGGCGCCCGGGTCCGGAGCCACCGCTCCCGGCCCCGTGGGCGCCCGACGCCCCGCCCGTGTGCGACGGGCGGGCGTGTCAGGCGTCGTAGAGGTCGGCCTTGCCGGGCTCGGCCGCCTGCACCTGACCGCTGAGCGCCAGCGAGCGGGCGTTGAAACCGGTGACGTCCACGCCGTTCTCCCGCAGCACCTTCAGGGCTGCCGAGTGCACCACGCGCAGCACCGGGGTGGCCGCGCGCAGCGCGTCGTCGGCCATGAAACGGTGCCGCCACGGCTTGTCGGCCCACACGTGCCGCAGCCCGAAGGGCTCGGGGAGGGTCAGCTTGCCGCCGAGGAAGTCCAGCACCGGCGGGAACCACGTCAGGGGGGCGCGCGCCGTCAGCCGCACCACCTCACTGGCCTCGATCAGGGGGAGGGAGATCTCCTTGGTCTCCCAGAACCTGACCGTCTTGGAGACGGTCTTGGTCCTCGCCTTCGGCTTGGCGAAGAACACCGAGTGCACCGGGCCCAGGGCGTGGCCGGTGACCTCGATGCGCAGGGTGCGGTGCAGCACGGTCACGTTGACCAGCATGGTGAGCACCAACTGGCCGTCCCACAGGACGAACTGCACGCCGAGGTAGTGGCGGTTGCCGCTGCCGAACTGCTGCTCGTTGCAGATCCGCTGGACCTCGAAGTCCTTGATGCGGTACGCCTCGACCTCCTGCCCCTCGGGCCGGCTCACCTCGCCGGCGCCCTCGCCGATCGGGGCGACGACCCAGTGCCGGATGGAGGGCGGAGGGAAGCCGCCGGTGTGCAGGGGGGTGCGCTCCAGCATCCGCAGTTGGTCGTGGATCGCGCGGGCGACGTCCCAGCTCCGGAAGGGGTTGATGTCCGCCGCCGGGTCGGCGGGCACCAGTTCCTCGGCGAGCTGCCAACTGCCCCACCGGGTGCCCATGCCGAGTATCCCCTTGGGACCGGCGTAGAAGACCAGGTTGCTGCGTTGCTCGGCCGTCAGTTTGGCCAGATTCAGACGGATGCTCTCGGCCTCCGCGTCACCGGGGTTGTGCGGCACCGCCTCGGGGATCTTGGCACCGACGCCGCCCCCCGACAACAGTCCCTCCCACCGCGAGCGCAGATCCTTGGCGTAACGCTCGCAGATCTGCTTGGCCCACAGCCAGCCGACGACCGGGGCGACCAGCATGACGCGCAGGTAGATCGCCCAGAACCCGGTGAACGGCAGTTGGATCAGGAAGACCACCGCGAGCACGCCGAGACCGGCGAGGGCGATCATGCCCAGTGGGCCGGCCTTCTTGTCCTGCGCGCCCGCCAGCGACCGGCGCAGCTGGAAGCCGCCGAGCCACAGCAGGACACCGGGCAGGAAGAGCAGCCCGAAAAGCCCCATGACCAGGGTGAGCCGGGCGTCGCGCTGCCGTCGGATGCGGTTGGCCGCCAGGCAGTGCTCGACCACGGTCTGTGGATCGCAGCCGAAGGACTGGATCAGCGCCTTGCGGGCGCCACCGAGCATCCGCACCTGGACGGCGCGCGAGAACGCCTCGCCCAGGTTCGGCTCGAACAGGGAGAAGCGGGGTGCCGAGACCTTGGCGTCCCCGTTCGCCGCGACGAGGTCCGCCACCGGGCCGTCCCGGTAGGCGGCCGAGGCCAGTGCCTGGGTGGCGGCGGTCTGCCCCCCGCCGGCCCCCGTCAACGGGACCTGGGCGCCGGGACTGAAGTCGTACGCGCCGCCCTCGACGTCATCGAAGCCCGCCAATGGTGCCCCCACTCCGCTCGCGCCGTCCGACGTCAGGCTCGTTCCCACCGTTCCCAACCACGGCCCGTCGCACACCTGTTGGCGCGCCGGCGCACCGAACCCGCTGCCGTGCCGTTCAGCGTATCCTCATCCCGGTCCTCGTTCCGGTGCCCGACGGCCGGATGCCGCCGGATCACGCCACACCGGCCCCGGCCCGTTCGCGGATCCTCGTCTCCACCTGACGGGGGACCGGCTCGTGACGGAGGTGGGCGCGGGTGAACCGCCCCGTGCCGTGGGAGAGGGACCGCAGATCCACCGCGTAACGGCCGATCTCCGCCTCCGGGACCTCCGCGCGCACCAGTGTGCTGCCCCCGGGCACCTGTTCGGTGCCGACGACCCGGCCGCGCCGCCCGGACAGATCGCTCAGCACCGCGCCCACGTACTCGTCGGAGACCGTCACCCGCACCTCGGCGACCGGTTCCAGCAGGAGGATCCGCGCTCCCGCGGCCGCTTCCCGCAGGGCCAGGGCGCCGGCCGTCTGGAAGGCGGCGTCGGAGGAGTCCACCGAGTGGGCCTTGCCGTCGACGAGGGTCACCCGGACGTCCACCAGCGGATATCCGGCGGCGACGCCGCGCGCCGCCTGGGCCCGCACGCCCTTCTCCACCGACGGGACGAACTGGCGCGGCACGGCGCCGCCCACCACCGCGTCGACGAACTCGACACCGGAGCCGGTCGGCAGCGGTTCCACGGTGATCTCGCAGACCGCGTACTGGCCGTGGCCACCGGACTGCTTGACGTGCCGTCCGCGTCCGGTCGCCGGCCCGGCGAACGTCTCGCGCAGCGCCACCCGGTGGGGCACCGCGTCGACCCGGACGCCGTAGCGGGTGCGCAGCCGCTCCAGTGCCACGTCCCGGTGGGCCTCGCCCATGCACCACAGCACCACCTGGTGGGTGTCGGGGTTCCGCTCCAGCCGCAGGGTGGGGTCCTCGGCGACCAGCCGGGCCAGTCCCTGGGAGAGTCGGTCCTCGTCGGACCTGCCGTGGGCCTCGACGGCCACCGGCAGCAGGGGGTCGGGCAGCACCCAGGGCTCCACCAGCAGGGGGGTGTCCTTGTCGGAGAGGGTGTCGCCGGTCTCGGCCCGGGAGAGCCTGGCGACACAGGCCAGATCGCCCGCGACGGCCTTCGGCAGATGCCGCTGACGCCTGCCGAAGGGGGAGGTCAGAGCGCCGACACGCTCGTCCACGTCGTGGGGCTCCCTCCCGGGGGCGGGACCCCGGTCGGCCGGCCCGTGACCGGAGACGTGCGCGGCCGCGTCCGGCCGCAGGGTGCCGGAGAAGACCCGCACCAGTGACATCCTCCCCGCGTAGGGGTCGGACGACGTCTTGACCACCTCGGCGACCAGCGGGCCGTCCGGGTCGCAGGCCAGGGGAGGGCAGGGACGGCCGTCGGGGGTGGTGACCGGGGGGATCTCGCGCTCGGTGGGGGAGGGGAAACCGCTGGTGACCAACTCCAGCAGCTCCACGGTGCCCAGTCCCTGCCGGGCGCCCTCGGCGGCGGGCGCGGCGGCCAGCACGGGGTGGAAGACGCCGCGGGCCACGGCCTTCTCCAGGTCCTCGACCAGGGTCTCGGTCCGGACCTCCTCGCCACCGAGGTAGCGGTCCATCAGGGTCTCGTCCTCGCTCTCGGCGATGATGCCCTCGATGAGCCGGGCCCGGGCGTCGGCGATCAGCGGCAGGTGTTCGGGGTCGGGGGCGCGCTCGACGCGCTCGCCGGACGAGTAGTCGAAGATCCGTTGTGTCAGCAGCCCGATCAGCCCGGCCACCGGAGCGTGTCCGTCGGACCGTTCCTCGCCGTGCAGGGGCAGGTACAGCGGGAGCACGGCGTCGGGGTCGTCGCCGCCGAAGACCCGCCGGCAGACCTCCGTCATCTCGTCGAAGTCCGCGCGCGCCGCCTCCAGATGGGTGACGACCAGGGCCCGCGGCATGCCGACCGCGGCGCACTCCTCCCACACCAGACGGGTGGAGCCGGCCACGCCGTCGGCGGCCGAGACGACGAAGAGGGCCGCGTCCGCCGCCCGCAGACCGGCCCGCAGTTCCCCGACGAAGTCGGCGTGGCCCGGGGTGTCCAGCAGATTGATCCTGATGCCGTTCCACTCCAGGGGGACCAGGGACAACTGCACCGAGCGCTGTTGCCGGTGTTCGATCTCGTCGTAGTCGGAGAGGCTGCCGCCGTCCTCCACCCGCCCCGTCCGGTTCACGGCGCCCGACGCCAGGGCCAGCGCGTCGACCAACGTCGTCTTCCCCGCGCCGCTGTGGCCGACCAGCACCACGTTCCGCAGGGAGTCGGGCCGGTCGACCACCGATGCCCTCCCGGCGGCCCCGGTGTGCGTGTTCGTCCTGTCGCCCATGTCTCTCCGCCTCCCGGTCGGCCCTCGGGCCGGATGGTTGGGTCGGACGGTGCCCGGTCCGGCGGCGCACCGCGCGGAACGCGCTCCCTTCGAGCTTTCCACCGGCCGTCGAGTCCGTCCATCCACGGCATGCACGGCATACACGGCAATCATGGGCAAGTTTCGAACAAAGCACCACATCGCCCATGGGTGGCGGAAGCGGAGAGTGAGGGGCGCCCCGTCCGGTTCCGGGCGCCCAGGGGCGTCGCCCACCGCGCGGGCAGGCCGTGACGCGCCGACGGCGGCCGGGTGACGGCCGGCTACGATGGGCGCGCCGACGGCCCCCTTGGCCGCCGGCCCGTCACGACCCTCGGGAAGGCCATGCTGAACAAGTACGCGCGTGCTTTCTTCACGCGTGTTCTCACACCGTTCGCCGCTCTGCTCCTCCGGCTGGGGGTCAGCCCCGACACGGTCACGCTCATCGGCACCGGTGGGGTCATGGCGGGGGCGCTGGTCTTCTTCCCGCGAGGCGAGTTCTTCTGGGGCACCGTCGTCATCACCCTGTTCGTCTTCTCCGACCTGGTCGACGGCACCATGGCGCGGCAGTCGGGCCGCTCCAGTCGGTGGGGGGCGTTCCTCGACTCCACCCTCGACCGCGTCGCCGACGCCGCCGTCTTCGGCGGCATCGCGCTGTGGTACGCGGGCGGGGGCGGCGACCCGGTGCTGTGCGCGGTGGCGATCTTCTGCCTGGCGAGCGGCCAGGTGGTGTCGTACACCAAGGCGCGCGGCGAGAGCATCGGGCTGCCGGTGAACGTCAACGGTCTGGTGGAACGGGCCGAGCGGTTGGTGATCACCCTGGTGTGTGCCGGACTCGCCGGGTTCGAGGAGACCTTCGGCGTCCCGCGCATCGGGATCCTGCTCCCCCTCGCCCTGTGGGTGGTGGCCGCGGGCAGCATGGTGACGATCGTCCAGCGGATGGTGACCGTGCGCCGCGAGGCCGCCGAGGCGGACGCCGCCGCGGCCGCGGAGGGTGGGACCTCGTGAGGGACCGACTGGCCGACCGACTGACCACCGCCCTGTACGGCCTGGGCTGGGGCGCGGTCAAACGGCTGCCCGAACCCGCCGCCGCGGCCCTGGGCCGCGCGGTCGCCGACACCGCCTGGAGGCGACGGGGCCAAGGGGTGCTGCGGCTGGAGGCCAACTACGCCCGGGTCGTCCCCGACGCCGGGCCCGAGGAACTGGCGGAACTCTCCCGTGCCGGGATGCGCTCCTACCTGCGCTACTGGATGGAATCCTTCCGACTGCCGGTGTGGAGCGGGCGACGCATCCGGGAGAGCGTCGAGGTCGAGGCGCTGCACCGGCTCACCGACCCCCTCGACTCCGGCCGCGGCGTGGTGCTGGCCCTGCCGCACATGGCCAACTGGGACCTGGCCGGCGCCTACCTCACGAGCGGCCTGGGCATCCCGTTCACCACCGTCGCCGAGCGGCTGAAACCCGAGACCCTGTACGACCGCTTCGTCGCCTACCGCGAGGGCCTGGGCATGGAGGTGCTGCCGCACACCGGTGGCGCCGCCTTCGGCACCCTGGCCCGACGGCTGCGCGCGGGCGGCCTGGTGGCCCTGGTGGCCGACCGCGACCTGTCCTCCTCCGGCGTCGAGGTCACCTTCTTCGGGGAGACGGCCCGGATGCCCGCGGGCCCCGCCATGCTGGCGCTGCAGACCGGGGCCGCACTGCTCCCGGCCCACCTGTGGTTCGACGACACCCCCGTGATGAAGGGCCGTGTCCTGCCCGCCGTCGAACCCCCCGAGGAGGGCACCCGGCGGGAGAAGGCCGCCGCCATGACCCAGGCGATGGCCGACGGCTTCGCCGCGGGCATCGCCGAGCACCCCCAGGACTGGCACATGCTCCAGCGGCTGTGGTCGGCGGACCTCACACCACCGACCGCCGCCGGCCCGAGCACCGCGGGCCCGACGGGGCCGACCGGCCCGATGGGCCCGGAAACGGAGAAGCGTTGAGGATCGGCATCGTCTGCCCCTACGCCTGGGACGTCCCCGGCGGCGTCCAGTTCCACGTCCGCGACCTGGCCCAACACCTCATCGACCTCGGTCACCAGGTGTCCGTCCTCGCCCCGGCCGACGAGGAGACCCCCCTGCCGCCGTACGTCGTGTCCGCCGGACGGGCCGTCCCCGTCCCGTACAACGGCTCGGTGGCCCGGCTGAACTTCGGTTTCCTGTCCGCCGCGCGGGTCCGCCGCTGGGTGCACGAGGGCGCCTTCGACGTCCTGCACATCCACGAACCCGCCGCGCCCTCGCTCTCCCTGCTCACCTGCTGGGCGGCGCAGGGCCCGATCGTGGCCACCTTCCACACCTCCAACCCGCGCTCGCGGGCGATGATCGCCGCGTACCCGATCCTCCAGCCCGCGCTGGAGAAGATCAGCGCGCGGATCGCGGTCAGCGAGTACGCCCGCCGCACCCTGGTGGAGCACCTGGGCGGGGACGCGGTCGTCATCCCCAACGGAGTGGACGTCGGTTTCTTCGCCGGCGCCGAGCCCAGACCCGAGTGGCAGGGCCGCGAGGGGGAGAACACCATCGGCTTCATCGGGCGCATCGACGAGCCCCGCAAGGGCCTGCCCGTGTTGATGAGAGCGCTGCCGAGGATCCTGGCGGAGCGCCCCGGCACCCGGCTGCTGGTCGCCGGGCGCGGTGACACGGAGGAGGCCGTCGCCGACCTGCCGCGCGAGCTGCGCGGACGGGTGGAGTTCCTGGGCATGGTCAGTGACGAGGACAAGGCCCGGCTGCTGCGCAGCGTGGACCTCTACGTCGCGCCCAACACCGGCGGCGAGTCCTTCGGCATCATCCTCGTCGAGGCGATGTCGGCCGGTGCCCCGGTCCTCGCCAGCGACCTGGACGCCTTCGCCCAGGTGCTGGACGGGGGAGAGGCCGGGGAGCTGTACGCCAACGAGGACGCCGACGCGCTGGCCGCCGCCGCGGTACGTCTGCTGGGCGACCCGGCGCGCCGCGCCGAGCTGCGGGGACGCGGCAGCCGTCACGTCCGCCGCTTCGACTGGTCCACGGTCGGCTCGGACGTCCTCGCCGTCTACGAGACCGTCGCCGACGGCGCCGCGGCGGTCGCGCCCGACGAACGCACCGGGCTGCGCGCCCGGCTGGGCCTGGTCCGGGACTGAGAGCCGACGAGGAGCCAACCGTGATCACCACGATCGTCTGGATCGCGGCGGCGCTGCTGCTCGTCGCGGTCTACCTGAGCTGGACCGCCGGGCGCCTGGACCGGTTGCACGCCCGTATCGACGCCGCCCGCGCCGCCCTGGACGCCCAACTGCTGCGGCGCGCCTCCGTCGCCCAGGAGGTGGCCACCTCCGGGGTGCTCGACCCGGCCGCGTCGATCGTCCTGTACCAGGCCGCCCACGACGCCCGGCAGGCCGAGGAGGACCAGCGGGAGGTCGCCGAGAGCGAGCTCAGCCAGGCGCTGCGCGCGGTGTTCGCCGACGCCGCCCAACTGGAGGCGGTGCGGGCGGCGCCGGGCGGCGAGGCGACCGCCGAGGAGTTGGGCGCCGCGGTGCGCCGGGTGCCGATGGCGCGGCGTTTCCACAACGACGCCGTACGGGCCGCCCGCGCCCTGCGCAGGCACCGCAAGGTGCGCTGGTTCCGGCTGGCCGGGCACGCGCCCTTCCCGCTGGCCTTCGAGATGGACGACGAGCCGCCCGCGATGCTCGCGGACCGCTCGGGCTCTGTCGGGGAAAGCCACTGACTTCGAATTGGCCCTTGATCGGGGGCCAGTGACGGCGTTCCATCGGTCCTGTAGCGCGGATCACTACGGACTGGACCGTTCGAAGGCTCCGGAAGCGGATCGGACAGTCCTACGATGGAGTCACCGCGCGGTCGCCGGACCGTCTCGCGCGGGCGGCCGACCGACCGGCCGCCGGTGACGCCGAGGTCCGCGGACCGGCTCCGGTCGGCGCGGTTCGCCGCCGGTCGCCGCCCACCGTCCCAACCGTCGTCGAGTGAGGTCACCCTTGTCCACCACGCCCTCCACCACGCCGTCCACCCCGTCCTCCAGCACGCCCGAGACCGGCACGGCCCGCGTCAAGCGCGGCATGGCCGAGCAGCTCAAGGGCGGTGTGATCATGGACGTCGTCACGCCGGAGCAGGCGAAGATCGCCGAGGACGCCGGCGCCGTCGCGGTCATGGCCCTGGAGCGGGTGCCCGCCGACATCCGCAAGGACGGCGGTGTCGCCCGCATGTCCGACCCCGACATGATCGAGGGCATCGTCGACGCCGTCTCCATCCCGGTGATGGCCAAGTCCCGCATCGGCCACTTCGTCGAGGCTCAGGTGCTCCAGGCGCTCGGCGTGGACTACATCGACGAGTCCGAGGTCCTCACCCCGGCGGACGAGGTCAACCACAGCGACAAGTGGGCCTTCACCACGCCCTTCGTCTGCGGCGCCACCAACCTGGGCGAGGCCCTGCGCCGGATCGCCGAGGGCGCGGCCATGATCCGCTCCAAGGGCGAGGCCGGCACCGGCAACGTCGTCGAGGCCGTCCGCCACCTGCGCCAGATCCGAGGCGAGATCGCGCGTCTGAGGGGCCTGGACAACAACGAGCTGTACGCCGCCGCCAAGGAGCTGCGCGCCCCCTACGAGCTGGTCAAGGAGGTCGCCGAGCTGGGCAAGCTGCCGGTGGTGCTGTTCTCCGCCGGCGGTGTGGCCACCCCGGCCGACGCCGCGCTGATGCGTCAGCTCGGCGCCGAGGGCGTCTTCGTCGGCTCGGGCATCTTCAAGTCCGGCGACCCGGTCAAGCGCGCCGCCGCCATCGTGAAGGCCACCACCTTCTACGACGACCCCAAGGTCATCGCCGACGCCTCCCGCGGTCTGGGCGAGGCCATGGTCGGCATCAACTGCGACACCCTGCCGGAGGCCGAGCGGTTCGCCGGCCGGGGCTGGTGACCGAACCCGCACCCGAGCCCTCGCGCCACGCGAGGCCCGAGCGCCGGGGCGGGCGGTCCGTCGGAACCGGGACCGCCCGCCCCGGCGTACCCGGCCCCGTCCGCCCCGTCCGCCCCGTCCACCCCGGCCCCGCTCGTCCCGCACGCCCGTCCACGAAGAGGTACGTCCCGTGACCACTCCCGCCACCGGAGAGACCACCGCCGTCACCGTCGGTGTCCTCGCCCTCCAGGGCGACGTCCGCGAGCACCGCGCCGCGCTGGAGGCGGCCGGAGCCACCGTCCGCGAGGTACGCCGCCCGCAGGAGCTGGCCGAGGTCGACGGGCTGGTGATACCCGGCGGGGAGTCGACCACCATCCACAAGCTGGCGGTCGCCTTCGACCTGCTGGAACCGCTGCGCGAGCGCGTCCGCGCGGGCATGCCCGCCTACGGCTCCTGCGCGGGCATGATCATGCTCGCCGACAAGATCCTCGATCCCCGGTCCGGTCAGGAGACGATCGGCGGCATCGACATGATCGTGCGCCGCAACGCCTTCGGACGGCAGAACGAGTCCTTCGAGGCCCCCGTGGAGATCGCGGGCGTCGAGGGCGGACCGGTCGAGGGCGTCTTCATCCGCGCCCCCTGGGTGGAGTCCACCGGAGCCGACGTGGAGGTGCTGGCGGTCCACGACGGGCACCCCGTCGCGGTGCGTCAGGGGCGTCTGCTGGCCACCGCGTTCCACCCCGAACTCACCGGCGACCACCGGGTGCACCGGCTCTTCGCCGCGATGGTGCGCGCGGCGGCCGGATGAGTCGGCTGTAGGATCGGCGCGTTGACTTCCCGTTGGTGACATCGAAGGAGCGAGGCTGTGTCCGGCCACTCTAAGTGGGCAACCACCAAGCACAAGAAGGCCGTGATCGATGCCAAGCGCGGCAAGCTCTTCGCCAAGCTGATCAAGAACATCGAGGTCGCGGCCCGGATGGGCGGACCCGACCCCGACGGCAACCCCACCCTGTACGACGCCATCCAGAAGGCGAAGAAGAGCTCCGTCCCCAACAACAACATCGACCGCGCGGTCAAGCGCGGTGCCGGCCTGGAGGCGGGCGGCGCCGAATACCAGACGATCATGTACGAGGGGTACGGGCCGAACGGCGTCGCGCTCCTGATCGAGTGCCTCACCGACAACCGCAACCGCGCCGCCTCCGACGTGCGCGTGGCCATGACCCGCAACGGCGGCTCGATGGCCGACCCGGGCTCGGTGGCGTACCTGTTCAACCGCAAGGGCGTCGTCATCGTCCCCAAGGGAGAGCTGACCGAGGACGACGTGCTGGCCGCCGTTCTGGACGCGGGCGCCGAGGAGGTCAACGACCTCGGCGAGTCGTTCGAGGTCATCAGCGAGGCGAGTGATCTGGTCGCGGTCCGCACCGCCCTCCAGGAGGCGGGCATCGACTACGACTCGGCGGACGCCAACTTCCTCCCCACCATGCAGGTGGAGCTGGACGAGGAGGGCGCCCGCAAGATCTTCAAACTGATCGACGCCCTGGAGGACAGCGACGACGTGCAGAACGTCTTCGCCAACTTCGACGTGTCCGACGAGGTCATGGCGAAGGTCGACGCCTGAGCCGGTTCCACCGGGTCCGGACCCCTCTCGTGCCCGTCCGCCGTGTCACCCGCCTGCGGTGTCGGTGGCAGCCGATAGCCTGCGGGAACAGATGACCGAACGACAGGTGGACGAGAGGGGGCCGCGGTGCGCGTGCTCGGTGTGGACCCGGGGCTGACCCGCTGCGGCATCGGCGTGGTCGAGGGCACCGCGGGCCGCCCGCTGCGGATGGTGGGGGTCGGTGTCGTCCGCACCCCGGCCGAGACCGGGACGGCCGAGCGGTTGGTGCTGGTCGAGCGCGGTGTCGAGGAATGGCTGGAGGAGCACCGGCCCGACGTCGTGGCCGTCGAGCGCGTCTTCAGTCAGCACAACGTCCGTACCGTGATGGGCACCGCGCAGGCCAGCGCGGTGGCCATGCTCTGCGCCGCCCGGCGCGGCCTCCCGGTCGTCCTGCACACTCCCAGCGAGGTCAAGGCCGCCGTCACCGGCACCGGTCGCGCCGAGAAGGCCCAGGTCAGCGCCATGGTGGCCCGGCTGCTGCGGCTGGACTCCCCACCCAGACCGGCGGACGCCGCCGACGCCCTGGCGCTGGCCATCTGCCACATCTGGCGGGCCCCCGCGCACAACCGCCTCCAGCAGGCCCACGAGCGGCAGCTCCGTCTCGGGCGGGCCCGCTCCGCGCGCCCGGGCCACGGGGACCGACCCGACCTCGCGGGCCGGGCGGTTCCCGCCGACCGCGCCGACCTCGGGACCCCGGCGGACCGATCTTCCGCCGGTCCCGCCGGTCCCGCCGCTCCCTCCGCCGCACGCAGCACCTCCGAGGACACCCGATGATCGCTTTCGTCTCCGGGCCGGTGGCGACCCTCACCCCGGACACCGCCGTGATCGAGGTCGGCGGTGTCGGCATGGCCGTCCACTGCACCCCGGGCACCCTCGCCCACCTGCGGGTCGGTGAGCGGGCCCGCCTGGCCACCTCGCTGGTGGTCCGGGAGGACTCCCTCACCCTGTACGGCTTCGCCGACGACGACGAGCGGCAGGTCTTCGAACTGCTCCAGACGGCCAGCGGGGTCGGCCCCCGACTGGCCCAGGCCATGCTCGCCGTGCACAGTCCCGACGCGCTCCGGACGGCCGTCGCCACCGGCGACGAGAAGGCCCTCACGGCCGTTCCCGGCATCGGCAAGAAGGGCGCCCAGAAGCTGCTGCTGGAGCTGAAGGACCGTCTGGGCGAACCGGTGGGCGCCGTCGGAGTCGGGCGTGCCACGGGCCCCGCCACCGCGGAGCCCGGCTGGCGCGAGCAGTTGCACGCCGCTCTGGTCGGCCTCGGCTACGCCCCCCGGGAGGCCGAGGACGCGGTCTCGGCCGTCACCCCGCAGGCGGAGGCGGCGTTGGCCGACGGCGGCCGGGTACCGGTGCCCCAACTTCTGAGAGCCGCCCTGCAGACCCTGAACCGCGCACGCTGAGCCGTGCCGCGCCGCCCCCGGGCACCGCAGACGGATGTCGCGGGCGGCGCGTCCGGCGCCGGACCGACGAGAGATCACCCATGACGTCGCACGCCCACCCCACCCGCTCCCCGTCCCGGGCACCCGTCCGTTCCGCCCCGCCGGTGCGGGATCGGACCCCACGCCGGTCGACCGCCCGCCCCGACGACTCCTTCCCTTCCGGCGGTTCGGTGATCGGCGAGGGGAGGCGATCGCGGTGACCGGTGGCGACCACCACGCGAACGGTTCCGCCGAGCGCCTGGTCGGCGCCACCGCGGACGGCGAGGACAGCGCCGTCGAGGCGGCCCTGCGCCCCAAGGACCTGGCGGAGTTCGTCGGCCAGACCAAGGTGCGCGAGCAGCTCGACCTGGTGCTGCGCGCCGCCCGCGCCCGCGGCGCCACCGCCGACCACGTTCTGCTCTCCGGCGCTCCCGGTCTGGGGAAGACCACCCTGTCCATGATCATCGCCGCCGAGATGGGCGCTCCGATACGGATCACCTCCGGACCGGCCATCCAGCACGCCGGGGACCTGGCGGCGATCCTGTCCTCCCTCACCGAGGGCGAGGTCCTCTTCCTCGACGAGATCCACCGGATGTCCCGGCCCGCCGAGGAGATGCTCTACATGGCGATGGAGGACTTCCGGGTCGACGTCATCGTCGGCAAGGGGCCCGGCGCCACCGCCATCCCGCTGGAGCTGCCGCCCTTCACCCTGGTCGGCGCCACCACGCGGGCCGGTCTGCTGCCCCCGCCGCTGCGCGACCGCTTCGGCTTCACCGCGCACATGGAGTTCTACGAGCCGGCCGAGCTGGAGCGGGTGATCCACCGCTCCGCCCGGCTGCTGGACGTCACGATAGACACCGAGGGCGCCGCCGAGATCGCCGGTCGCTCCCGCGGCACCCCCCGCATCGCCAACCGGTTGCTGCGTCGGGTGCGCGACTACGCCCAGGTCAGGGCCGATGGTGTGATCACCCGTGAGATCGCCGCTCGGGCGCTGGCGGTCTACGAGGTGGACGACCGCGGTCTGGACCGGCTGGACCGGGCCGTGCTCGACGCCCTGCTCAGGCTCTTCGGCGGTGGGCCGGTGGGCCTGTCCACCCTGGCCGTGGCGGTGGGGGAGGAGCGCGAGACGGTGGAGGAGGTGGCCGAGCCGTTCCTCGTCCGCGAGGGACTGTTGGCCCGTACTCCACGGGGCCGGATCGCCACCCCCGCCGCATGGGTCCACCTGGGACTCACCCCGCCACAGCAGCCACCGGCCGCGGGCCCGGGCGGACCGGGGCAACCCGGTCTCTTCGGAGCCTGACGGCGCGCGAACTCGCCGTTGACGGAACCCGAGTGCGATGCTTGACGTTGTTCCCAGGCGCGGGCTCGCTTAGACTCCGCCGACGCCTTCCGTCCCGGACGGCATGACCACACCCCCGAATACACAGGCCGCTCCCCAGCGGTCGTGCGAAGGAAACCTTCCGCCGTGGATATCGCATTCTTCCTCCCCTTCATCATCCTCATCGGGGCCATGTTCCTGATGACGCGCTCGGCCAAGAAGAAGCAGCAGCAGGCCATGCAGATGCGCGACCAGATGCAGCCGGGCACCGGTGTCCGCACCATCGGCGGCATGTACGCGTTGGTGAAGGAGGTCCGCTCCGACACGGTCGTGCTGGAGGTCGCGCCGGGCGTGCACGCCGTCTACGCCAAGAACGCCGTCGGCGCCGTGCTGGAGGGCGACGAGTACGAGGGCATCGTCAACGGCGACCCGAACCCGGACGAGGACTCCCCCGTCGTCCCGGACGACGCCTCCTCGCTGACCTCCGGCGGCGCCACCGCGGCCGGGACCGAGGGCAAGACCGACCTGAGCAAGGCCGACGGCGCCTCCGCCGACGACGCGGAGCCCAAGGACGCCAAGCGGAACGGTGACAGCGACTCCCAGTGAGTCGCTCCGCCGCCGGGCCCGACGGCTCGGCGGCGACGCACGTCCTCACCACAACCTCGCGCGCCGCGCGGCGATCACTCGTGCGCGGGCGGTCGGACAGGGAGATACGAGAAGGTGGCAGCACCGAAGAAAGGCCGTAGACCACGGAGCGCCCAGGGGCGTCCATGGCGTCCGCTGGCGGCCATCCTGGTGGCCATGGTGGCGCTCACCGGGGTGATGTTCGTCTCCGGGCACACCACGCCCCGTCTGGGCATCGACCTCGCCGGTGGCACCAGCATCACGCTCACGGCCAAGGCCCAGCCGGGCAAGGAAGAGGCGATCAACGAGACCAACATGAACACCGCCGTCTCCATCATCGAGCGGCGGGTCAACGGTCTGGGCGTCTCCGAGGCCGAGGTGAGGACCGAGGGCGCCGAGAACATCGTCGTCAACATCCCGCGGGGAACCGACGAGAAGCAGGCGCGCGAGCAGGTCGGCACCACCGCCCAGCTCGCCTTCCGCCCGGTGCTGACCTTCGCGCCCGGCACCCCGGCGACCTCCGAGCCCTCGGCGAGCCCGTCGACCTCGGCGAGCCCGTCGGCCGAGGCCGACGCGGACGGCGAGGAGGCACGGGACGGCGAGGAGGCCGAGGAGCCCTCCGCCGACGCCTCCCCCAGCGCCTCCACCCAGGGGCGGGCCGTCACGGAGGGACTGCTGGCCGACGCCTCGGAGACGCCCGAGCCCTCCGCCTCCGGCGGTGAGGAGGCCGAACCGGAGCCGTCCGAGGACGCCCCGGCCCAGGACGCCGGCATCCCGGCCGCCCTCCAGAAGAAGCTGGACGCGGCGGACTGCACCACGGCCGAAGGCCGCGCCGGGGTCGCCCAGGAGGCCGCGCAGGCCGAGAACTCCGAGTCCGTGGTCGCCTGTGACGAGTCCGGCCAGTTCAAGTACGCGCTCGGGGCCGTCGCCGTTCCCGGCACCGACGTCACCGACGCCCAGGCCCTCTTCGACGACCAGCGCGGTCAGGGGTGGGTCGTGACCATGGAGTTCGACTCCGACGGCGCGAAGAAGTTCGCCGACATCACCGAGGAGCTCTCCACCCAGGTCGAGCCGCGCAACCAGTTCGCGATCGTGCTGGACGGCGAGGTCGTCTCCGCCCCGCGCGTCTCCGAGCGCCTGGGCGGCGGCAACGCGGAGATCTCCGGCAGCTTCACCCAGGAGTCCGCCGACGAGCTGGCCAACATCCTGTCCTACGGCGCCCTGCCGCTCTCCTTCGAGGAGAGCAACGTGACCACGATCTCGCCCACGCTCGGCTGGGAACAGCTCAAGGCGGGTCTGATCGCCGGTGCCATCGGCCTGGCGCTCGTCGTGGTCTACCTGGTCTTCTACTACCGGGTGCTCGCCCTGGTCGCGGTGGCCAGCCTGGTGTCCGCGGCGATCCTCACCTACGTGGTCATGACCCTGCTCGGCCCGGCCATCGGCTTCGCGCTGAGCCTCCCGGCCGTCTGCGGCGCCATCGTGGCCATCGGCATCACCGCGGACTCCTTCATCGTCTACTTCGAGCGGATCAGGGACGAGGTCCGCGAGGGCCGCAGCATCCGGGCCGCGTTCGAACGGGCGTGGCCGAGCGCCCGGCGGACCATCCTGGTCTCCGACGTCGTCTCGATCATCGCCGCGATCGTGCTGTTCATCGTCTCGGTGGGGTCGGTGCAGGGCTTCGCCTTCGTGCTCGGCCTGACGACGGCCCTGGACCTGGCCATCGTCTTCCTGCTCACCAAGCCGCTGATGACGATCATGGCCGGTCGGAAGCTCTTCACCAGTGGCCATCCCTGGTCCGGCCTCGACCCCAAGAGGCTCGGGGTGACCCCGCCGCTGCACCGCGGTCGTCGTACCGCCGTCGCCCCCGCCGAACCGAAGGAGGCCTGAGATGTCACGACTCGGTGATCTCGGTGGCAAGCTCTACCGGGGAGAGGCCAGTTACGACTTCATCGGCAGACGGAGGCTCTGGTACGGAGTCACCCTGGCGCTGATGCTGATCTCCCTGGTCGGCCTGGGGGTCCGCGGCCTGTACATGGGCATCGAGTTCCAGGGCGGAGCGGTCTTCACCACCCCGCCCACCACGATGTCCGTGGCGGAGGCCCGCCAGACGGCCCTGGACGTCTCCGGCACGGAGCCCCGCGTCCAGGAGCTGGGCAGCGGCGCGCTGCGCATCCAGGTGACCGGCCTGGACAACGAGGAGTCCGAGGAGACCCGGGCCGCCCTGGCCGAGGAGCTCGGCCTGGAGACCCAGGAACTCGACACCGAACTGGTGGGCCCCAGTTGGGGCGACCAGATGAGCAGCAAGGCCGTCCAGGGCCTGGCCGTCTTCCTGGTGCTGGTCAGCGTCTACCTGGCCATCGCCTTCGAGTGGCGGATGGCCGTGGGGGCCATGGCCGCCCTGGCGCACGACCTGGTGGTCACCATCGGCGTCTACGCCATCGTCGGCTTCGAGGTGACCCCCGGCACGGTCGTCGGCATCCTGACGATCCTCAGCTACTCGCTGTACGACACGGTGGTGGTCTTCGACAAGGTCAAGGAGAAGACGCAGAACCTCGCCAAGCAGTCCCGGTACACCTACGGCGAGCTGGCCAACCTCGGCATCAACGCCACGGTGGTCCGTTCGGTCAACACCTCCGTGGTGGCGCTGCTGCCGGTGGCCGGGCTGCTGTTCATCGGCACCGGCCTGCTGGGCGGCGGCATGCTGAAGGACATCTCCCTGTCGCTGTTCATCGGTCTCACCGCCGGTACGTTCTCCTCCATCTTCATCGCCACCCCCGTCCTGGCGGACCTCAGGCTGCGGGACCCGGAGGTGCGGGCCCACGACCGCAAGGTACTGGCCAAGCGGGCCAAGGGGGCCGACGGAGCCGGTGGCGAGGGTGCCGAGGGGAACGCGGGGGACGCCGAACCGGTGACCGCCGGCACGGCGCCCGCCGGATCCGTCACGGCCCCTCGCGCTCCGGAGTCCGGCGACCGGGGCCAGGGGCGGGAACGCCCGTCGGGACGGCGGCGGTGATCCGATGACTCCCCTGACCGTCGGTTCCGAGGCCCTGCGGAACCTGCTGCTCGGCAAGATCCGGGACGTGCCCGACCACCCCAAGCCGGGGGTGCTGTTCAAGGACATCACTCCGCTGCTGGCGGACCCGGAGGCCTTCACCGCCCTCACCGACGCGCTGGCCGGTCTCGCCGAGGAGCGCGGCGCGACCAAGGTGGTGGGCCTGGAGGCGCGCGGCTTCATCCTGGCCGCGCCGGTGGCGGTGCGCGCGGGCATCGGCTTCGTCCCCGTCCGCAAGGCGGGCAAGCTGCCCGGCGCCACCCTGTCGCAGGCGTACGAGCTGGAGTACGGCGGCGCCGAAATCGAGATCCACGCCGAGGACCTCGACCCCGGGGACCGGGTGCTGGTGATCGACGACGTGCTGGCCACCGGCGGCACCGCCGAGGCGGCGCTGCGCCTCATCCGCCGCGCCGGCGCGCAGGTCGCCGGAGTGGCGGTTCTGATGGAGCTGGGCTTCCTGCCCGGCCGGACCAGGCTGGAGGCCGAGCTGGGCGGTGCTCCACTGGATGTGTTGATCACCGTCTGATCGCCGTCCGACCGTCGCCCCGCTACGACGACCGGCCCCGCGGCGCCCCGCCGCGGGGCCGGTCGGTTGCGGGGCGGGACCGCTCCGGGCGGCCGGCGACGTACCGGAAGCTCCGCTTCCGTCGCGTCCGGGCCCTTGGCCGTGCCACCCTGCCAGGGGCAGGACACCACCACGGCGCCCCCGGCGCACGCCCGGCCCGTTCCGGGGGACGGATGGATACCATGGCAGTCCGGCCGGTTTCCGGAGCCGGAACCTCCCTCTTCCCCCGCCACCGGCGAGGAGGGGGCCCACCGAGGAGTTGCCCTTGCCAGACGAGGCCCAGCCGCTCACCGCAGCACAGCACCAGGACGCCGGGCAGGCGGCGAAGTCCGCCGGGGCGAATCGCGCGGCGGCCGGGAAACGCGGCGGCAGTCCGAAGCCGTCGCCTCCCACCGCCTCGCAGGCCCGGCCGGGCTCCTCCGCGCCGCCCGGCGGCAAACGCGAGGAGACGAACCAGCGGGAGGCCCAGCGGGAGAAGGCGTCGGCCACGCGCGGCGTCTCCGGCGTCTCGGGCCGCTCCGGCTCGTCCAACCGGGTCCGCGCCCGACTGGCCCGCCTCGGCGTCCAGCGCTCCAGTCCGTACAACCCCGTCCTGGAGCCGCTGCTGCGGATCGTGCGGGGCAACGACCCCAAGGCCGACACCGCCACCCTGCGCCAGATCGAGCGCGCCTACCAGGTGGCCGAGCGCTGGCACCGCGGGCAGAAGCGCAAGAGCGGCGACCCGTACATCACCCACCCGCTGGCCGTCACCACCATCCTCGCCGAGCTGGGCATGGACCCGGCCACCCTGATGGCAGGCCTGCTGCACGACACGGTCGAGGACACCGAGTACGGCCTGGACACCCTGCGCCGCGACTTCGGCGACCAGGTGGCCCTGCTGGTGGACGGCGTCACCAAGCTGGACAAGGTCAAGTTCGGTGAGGCGGCGCAGGCCGAGACGGTCCGCAAGATGGTCGTCGCCATGGCCAAGGACCCGCGGGTGCTGGTCATCAAGCTCGCCGACCGCCTGCACAACATGCGCACCATGCGCTACCTCAAGCGGGAGAAGCAGGAGCAGAAGGCCCGCGAGACCCTGGAGATCTACGCGCCCCTCGCCCACCGCCTGGGCATGAACACCATCAAGTGGGAGCTGGAGGACCTCGCCTTCGCGATCCTCTACCCCAAGATGTACGACGAGATCGTCCGGCTGGTGGCCGAGCGCGCCCCCAAGCGCGACGAGTACCTGGCGACCGTCATCGACGAGGTCCAGGCCGATCTGCGCGGCGCCCGCATCAAGGCGACCGTCACCGGCCGCCCCAAGCACTACTACAGCGTCTACCAGAAGATGATCGTGCGGGGCCGCGACTTCGCCGAGATCTACGACCTGGTGGGCATCCGCGTCCTGGTCGACACCGTCCGTGACTGCTACGCGGCGCTGGGGACCGTCCACGCCCGGTGGAACCCGGTGCCGGGGCGGTTCAAGGACTACATCGCGATGCCCAAGTTCAACATGTACCAGTCGCTGCACACGACGGTCATCGGACCGGGCGGCAAGCCGGTCGAGCTGCAGATCCGCACCTACGACATGCACCGCCGCGCCGAGTACGGCATCGCCGCGCACTGGAAGTACAAGCAGGAGGCCGTCGCCGGTGCCTCCAAGGTCCGCACCGACCCGGCGGCGAAGAAGGGCGACGCCGTCAACGACATGGCGTGGCTGCGGCAACTGCTGGACTGGCAGAAGGAGACCGAGGATCCGGGCGAGTTCCTGGAGTCGCTCCGCTTCGACCTCTCCCGCAACGAGGTCTTCGTCTTCACGCCCAAGGGCGACGTGATAGCGCTCCCGGCGGGCGCCACCCCGGTGGACTTCGCCTACGCGGTCCACACCGAGGTCGGCCACCGCACCATCGGCGCGCGGGTCAACGGCCGGCTGGTGCCGCTGGAGTCCACCCTCGACAACGGCGACCTGGTCGAGGTCTTCACCTCCAAGTCGGCCGGCGCCGGCCCGTCCCGCGACTGGCTGAGCTTCGTCAAGTCGCCGCGCGCCCGCAACAAGATCCGCGCCTGGTTCTCCAAGGAGCGCCGCGAGGAGGCCATCGAGCAGGGCAAGGACGCCATCGTGCGGGCCATGCGCAAGCAGAACCTGCCGATCCAGCGCATCCTGACCGGCGACTGGCTGGTCACCCTCGCCCACGAGATGCGCTACCCCGACATCTCGGCGCTCTACGCCGCGATCGGCGAGGGGCACGTCTCCGCGCAGAACATCGCCCAGAAACTGATCCAGGCCATCGGCGGCGAGGAGGCGGCCAACGAGGACATCGCCGAGACCTCCCCGCCCCTGCGCAAGCGCGCCAAGCGGCGCACCGGCTCCGACCCGGGGGTGGTCGTCAAGGGTGTGGACGACGTCTGGGTCAAGCTGGCCCGGTGCTGCACACCGGTGCCCGGCGACCCGATCATCGGTTTCGTCACCCGCGGCAACGGGGTGTCCGTCCACCGCGCCGACTGCGTCAACGTCGACTCCCTCTCCCGCGAGCCGGAACGCATCCTGGACGTGGAGTGGGCGCCCACCCAGTCCTCGGTCTTCCTGGTCGCCATCCAGGTGGAGGCGCTGGACCGCTCCCGGCTGCTGTCGGACGTCACCCGCGTGCTGTCCGACCAGCACGTCAACATCCTCTCCGCGGCCGTCCAGACCTCACGGGACCGGGTGGCCACCTCCCGCTTCACCTTCGAGATGGGCGATCCCAAGCACCTGGGGCACGTGCTGAAGGCGGTGCGCGGGGTGGAGGGCGTCTACGACGTCTACCGCGTCACCTCGGCCCGCCGCCCGTAGCCACCGGCGGACACACGCGTTCCCTCCCGCGGCCGGAGCCGCGGGAGGGAACGCGTGGGGGGAGGAGGTACGGGTCGGACGGGGCGGCGGTCAGCCGCCGAACTCCTGCAGGCCCCTGAGCGCCTGGTCCAGCAGGGCCTGACGGCCGGCGAGCTCCTTCTCCAACTTCTCCGCCTTGGCGGTGTTGCCGGCCGCGCGGGCCTTGTCGATCTGTCCGCGGAGCTTGTCCACCGCGTCCTGGAGCTGGCCGGTCAGCCCCTCGGCCCGGGCCCGGACCTCGGGGTTGGTGCGGCGCCACTCGGCCTCCTCGGCCTCCTGGATGGCCCGCTCCACCGCGTGCATCCGGCCCTCGATCCGCGCCCGGGCGTCCCGCGGCACGTGACCGATGGCGTCCCAGCGCTCGTTGATCGCGCGGAAGGCCGCCCGGGCCGCCTTGAGGTCGGTGACGGGCAGGAGCTTCTCCGCCTCGGCGGCCAGCTCCTCCTTGCGGGTCAGGTTCTCCCGCTGTTCGGCGTCCCGCTCGGCGAACACCTCGCTGCGGGCCGCGAAGAAGACGTCCTGGGCACCGCGGAAGCGCTGCCACAGGTCCTCCTCGTGCTCGCGCTGGGCACGACCCGCGGCCTTCCATTCCTGCATCAGCTCGCGGTACCGGGCGGCGGTGGGGCCCCAGTCCGTCGAACCGGCCAGCGCCTCGGCCTCGGCGACCAGCTTCTCCTTGCGCCGCCGGGCCTCCTCGCGCTGCGCGTCCAACGAGGCGAAGTGGGCCTTGCGGCGCTTGGAGAACGCGGACCGGGCGTGCGAGAAACGGTGCCACAGCTCGTCGTCGGACTTGCGGTCGAGCCTCGGCAGGCCCTTCCAGGTGTCCACCAGCGCGCGCAGCCGTTCACCGGCCGCCCGCCACTGGTCGCTGCCGGCCAGCTCCTCGGCCTCGGCGACCAGCTCCTCCTTGGCCTTGCGGGCCTCCTCGGCCTGGCGCGCCCGGGCCGCCCTGCGCTCCTCGCGGCGGGCCTCGATCAGCTCGGTGAGCTGGTCCAGCCGCCTGCCCAGGGCTTCCAGATCACCCACCGCGTGCGCCTCGTCGACCTGCCGGCGCAGGTGGTCGACGGCCGCCATGGCGTCCTTGGCCGACAGGTCGGTGGTCCTCACCCGGCGCTCAAGGAGGTCGATCTCCACGACCAGGCCGTCGTACTTGCGCTCGAAGTAGGCGAGGGCCTCGTCGGGGGAGCCTGCCTGCCACGATCCGACGACCCTCTCGCCGTCGGCGGTACGCACGTAAACGGTTCCCGTCTCATCGACGCGGCCCCACGGGTCGCTGCTCACAGCGCCTCCTCCACATGACGCCGGCGGGAGGCGTGTGCTCCCGGGCGTCGTCCACAGTTGTCATCCGGCCGACGTCGAAGCCGGCCGGTCGGGCCGGCTCCGTTGGCCGACCAGGGGTTTTGCCGGGCCGCCGGCGCAGGCACCCTACACAACGCCCAACATAGGCGACCGGTGCCCGCCCTGTCCGCATTCCCGTCGACCGAAATCGCGGGCGCGGACGCGGGCGGCGAGGGCGTGACCGGTGCGGCCCGGTCCGTCACTTCTCGCGCACGGTCGCCTTCTCGATCACGACGGTCGCGTTCGGCGCGGTGCTGCCGGTCTGCGGGTCCATCGTCGAGCCGGCCTCGGCGATCTCCTTCAGGACGTCCATGCCCTTGGTGATGGTGCCGAAGGGGGTGTAGTCCGGGGACAGCTCGCTGTCCTCGTAGACCAGGAAGAACTGGCTGCCGTTGGTGTCCGGGCCCGAGTTGGCCATGGCCACCGTGCCCGCCGGGTAGACGCCGCCCTTGAGCCTGGGGTCCTTGAGGTTCTCGTCCTCGAACCGGTAGCCGGGGCCGCCGGTGCCGGTGGCGGTCGGGTCGCCGCACTGCAGCACGTGGATGCCCTCGGTGACCAGGCGGTGGCACTTGGTGTGGTCCAGGAAGCCCTCGCCCGCCAGGAACTCGAAGGAGTTCACCGTGCGCGGCGCCTTGGCGGCGTCCATCTCGATCTCGATGTCGCCGCAGGTGGTCTCCAGCGTCATGGTGTAGGTGGCCGAGGTGTCGATCGACATCTTCGGTTCCTTCTCCCACTGCTTGCCGTTCGGCTCGCCCTCCGCCGGCTTCTCGCAGGGGTCGGGTGCCTTGCCGGTCGCGGAGGCCGACGGCTCCGCCGAGGCGTTGGCGTTCTTCCCCTCGTCTCCGGACAGTCCGCCCACGGCCGCGTAGGCGCCTCCGGCCGCCAGCACCAGCGCCAGACCGCCCGCGACGGCCACGTTGCGGATCCGGGCCTTGCGCCGTGCCTCGGCCCGCCGCCTCTGCTGCCGCAGGTACTTCTCGCGGGCGAGCTGCTTGCGCCGCTGCTCACTGCTGACCACGGGTCGTCTCCTTCTGCTTCCCTCGGATGTCCTGGGCGTGTGTGCGCACACGTGTGCCAAGGCCTGGGCCGTACCGTATACGGGATACGGGTTCGCGGGCCCCGCCGCGTCGCCGGTAGGCTCTTGGCGGCGGTCGGCAGCCGTGTGACGGCCGCGAACTTCCAGCCGGACGACCGAAGGACGAACGTGCTCATTGCCGGGTTCCCCGCCGGGGCCTGGGGGACCAACTGCTACCTGGTCGCCCCCGCCGCCGGCGAGGAGTGCGTGATCATCGATCCGGGCCATCGGGCCGCCGAGGGCGTCGAGGAGGCCATCGCCAAACACCGCCTCAAGCCCGTCGCCGTCCTCCTCACCCACGGCCACATCGACCACGTCGCCTCCGTGGTCCCGGTGTGCGGCGCGCACGACGTGCCCGCCTGGATCCACCCCGAGGACAGGGAGATGATGAGCGACCCGGAGAAGTGGCTCGGGCGCTCCATCGGGCAGCCGCTGATGGGCGAACTCACCATCGGCGAGCCCGACGACGTCCGTGAGCTGTCCGACGGCGCTCCGCTCTCCCTCGCGGGGCTGGAGCTGACCGTCTCGCACGCCCCGGGCCATACCAGGGGGTCGGTGACCTTCCGGATGCCCGAGCGGTCCGACGTGCCGTCGGTGCTGTTCTCGGGCGACCTGCTGTTCGCCGGCTCCATCGGACGCACCGACCTGCCCGGCGGTGACCACGCCGAGATCCTGCGGTCGCTGGCACGCGTGTGCCTGCCCCTGGACGACTCGACCGTGGTGCTGTCCGGCCACGGCCCCCAGACCACCATCGGCCGCGAGCGCGCCACCAACCCGTTCCTGCGGGAGGTGGCCGCCGACGGTCCGCTCCGGGCGGAGGGTGGCACCGCCGCCCCGCGACGAGGAATGTGACGACGAAGAAGACGTGAGCACTTTTTCCGCCCCCAGGGGCACCTACGACCTGATCCCGCCGGAGTCCGCCGAGTACCTGGCGGTGCGGGAGGCGATCGCCGCACCGCTGAAGCGCTCCGGCTACGGCTACATCGAGACCCCCGGTTTCGAGAACGTGGAGCTGTTCGCCCGCGGCGTGGGCGAGTCCACGGACATCGTGACCAAGGAGATGTACACCCTCACCACCAAGGGCGGCAGCCGGTTGGCCCTGCGGCCCGAGGGCACCGCGCCCGTCGTCCGCGCCGTGCTGGAGCACAACCTGCACCGCGGCGCCCTGCCGATCAAGGTGTGGTACTCCGGTTCGCAGTACCGCTACGAGCGTCCCCAGGCCGGGCGCTACCGGCACTTCTCGCAGGTCGGGGCGGAGGCGCTGGGCGCCGAGGACCCGGCCCTGGACGCCGAGCTGATCGTCCTGGCCGTGGACGCCTACCGCTCGCTGGGCCTGCGGAACGTCCGGTTGCTGCTGAACTCCCTGGGTGACCGCGAGTGCCGGCCCGCCTACCGCGCCCGGCTCCAGGAGTTCCTGCGCGGTCTGGACCTGGACGAGGCCACCCGCGCCCGGATCGAGATCAACCCGCTGCGGGTGCTGGACGACAAGCGCGAGGCCGTCCGGAAGCAGCTCGTCGGCGCCCCGATGATGCCCGACCACCTGTGCGAGGCGTGCAAGGAGTACCACGAGCAGGTGCGCGAGCTGCTGACGGCGGCCGGCGTGGTCTTCGAGGACGACGAGAAGTTGGTGCGCGGCCTGGACTACTACACCCGCACCACCTTCGAGTTCGTCCACGACGGGCTCGGCTCGCAGTCCGCGGTCGGCGGCGGCGGTCGTTACGACGGCCTGTCGGAGATGCTCGGCGGCCCCCCGCTGCCGTCCGTCGGCTGGGCGCTGGGCGTGGACCGCACGGTGCTGGCCCTGCGGGCCGAGGGCGTCGAGATCCCGTCGCCCTCGCGCACCCAGGTGTTCGCCGTGCCGCTGGGCGAGCAGGCGCGGCGGGCGCTGTTCGGCGTGGTGACCGAGCTGCGCCGGCAGGGGGTCGCGACGGACTTCGCCTACGGCGGCAAGGGGCTGAAGAACGCCATGAAGTCGGCCAACCGCTCCGGCGCCGCCTACGCGGTGGTGGCGGGGGAACGCGACCTGGCCGAGGGCGTCGCGCAGGTCAAGGACCTCGACAGCGGAGAGCAGAGTCCGGTGCCGCTGGACCAGGTGGTGGCGGAACTGCGACGGAAGCTCGCCTGACTCGTTGGGTGTTGTGCAGAATGAAAACCCCACCCGAGACGACGGGATGACCGCCATGACGATGACCACGGCACCACGAGACGACCAGGCACGCACCGACGAGGACGCGCCCGTACGACGTGGTGCCGTGGGCGCCGGCCGCGCCTACGCCCTGTTGTTGGTGATCACCGGTCTGGCCGGGGTGCTCGCCTCCTGGGTGATCACGGTCGACAAGATCAGGCTGCTCGAGGCGAAGCTCGTCGGTGACACGCTGGACATGGCGTGCGACCTGAACCCGATCGTCTCCTGCGGCGACGTGATGGAGAGCGCGCAGGCCGAGGTGTTCGGCTTCCCCAACCCCGTGCTCGGCCTGGTCACCTACGGGATCGTCGTCTGTGTCGGGATGAGCCTGTTGGCGGGGGCGAGCTTCCCGCGCTGGTACTGGCTGACGATGAACGCCGGGATGCTCTTCGGCGTCGGCTTCTGCACCTGGCTGATGTACCAGTCGCTGTACAACATCGGCGCGCTGTGCCTGTGGTGCAACCTCGCCTGGCTCGCCACGCTGCTGATGTTCTGGTACACGACGTTCCGCAACATCCGCAACGGTTTCCTGCCCGCTCCGTCCTGGCTCCGCAACGGGGTGGCCGAGTTCCACTGGGTGGTTCCGACGGTTCACATCGGCATCATCGGCATGCTGATCCTGACCCGCTGGTGGAGCTTCTGGACGAGCTGACCGACGGTTTCCGCCACCCGGCCGCGACGGGCCGCCCCGCACCCGCGGGGCGGCCCGTCGCCGTCTCCCGTCCGACGGGGGGCGCCGTGGGGCGGCTGCCGGGTGTCGGTGGCGTGGCCTAGGGTTGCGACACGTGGAAGAGGACCTGTTCACCGCCGCCGCAGAGGAACGTCGGGAGAAGGAGCCCGCCGGCAGGCCGCTGGCGGTCCGGATGCGCCCGCGCACCCTGGACGAGGTCGTCGGCCAACGGCACCTGCTGCGCCCCGGCTCCCCGCTGCGCCGCCTGGTCGGCGAGGGGGGCAAGGGCCCGGCCGGCCCGTCGTCGGTGATCCTGTGGGGGCCGCCGGGCACCGGCAAGACGACCCTGGCGCACGTCGTCAGCCAGGCCACCGACAAGCGCTTCACGGAGCTGTCGGCGATCACCGCGGGGGTGAAGGAGGTGCGGTCCGTCATCGACGGCGCACGCCGTTCCTCGGGCGCCTACGGCAAGGACACCGTTCTCTTCCTGGACGAGATCCACCGTTTCAGCAAGGCCCAGCAGGACTCCCTGCTGCCGGCCGTGGAGAACCGCTGGGTGACGCTGATCGCGGCGACGACGGAGAACCCGTACTTCTCGGTGATCTCCCCGCTGCTCTCCCGCTCGCTGCTGCTCACCCTGGAGCCGCTGACCGACGAGGACCTGCGGGGGTTGCTGCGCCGGGCCGTCGCCGACGAACGCGGTCTGGGCGGTCGGGTGAGCCTGCCCGAGGACGCCGAGGCCCATCTGCTGCGGATCGCCGGGGGAGACGCGCGCCGGGCGTTGACCGCCCTGGAAGCGGGCGCGGGCGCCGCCCTGGACAAGGGTGAGGAGACGATCACCCTGGAGACGCTGGAGGGGGCCGTCGACCGGGCCGCGGTCAAGTACGACCGTGACGGCGACCAGCACTACGACGTGACCAGCGCCCTCATCAAGTCCATCCGCGGCTCGGACGTGGACGCGGCCCTGCACTACCTGGCCCGGATGATCGAGGCGGGGGAGGACCCGCGGTTCATCGCCCGGCGGCTGATGATCTCCGCCAGCGAGGACATCGGACTGGCCGACCCCACCGCCCTGCAGACGGCCGTGGCCGCCGCGCAGGCGGTGGCCATGATCGGCTTCCCCGAGGCGCGCATCACCCTCGCCCAGGCCACCGTCGCCCTCGCTCTCGCGCCCAAGTCCAACGCCGCCTACCTGGCGATCGACGCGGCGCTGGCGGACGTACGGGCGGGCCTGGCCGGCCCCGTGCCCCCGCACCTGCGCGACACCCACTACCAGGGGGCGCGGAAGGTGGGCCACGGCGAGGGCTACCGCTACCCGCACGATCTGCCCGGCGGCATCGCCGCGCAGCAGTACGCACCCGACGGCGTCCACGGCAGGCGCTACTACGAGCCCACGCGCTACGGCGCGGAGGCCCGGTACGCCGAGGTGGCCGAGCGGGTGCGGGCCAGGCTGCGCGGGGAACCGCCCGGAGAGCCCGGCGCGGAGGGGGAGCGGCCGGGGAAGCGGTGAGCCGCCCCGGGCCGGTCGATCTCCTCCCACCGGCCCCTCGGGTTCCCCGTCAATCGGTCGACGCCGCCTCGAACAGGGCGTGGATCGCCCTGCGCAGCCCGGCGACGTCCCGTACCGGGCGGGGGAAGTCGAAGCGCGCGTCGAAGCTCCGACCGTCCGCGCGGAACCGCACCCGCAGACCGAACCGGTCCAGCGCCACCGGCACCGCCCCCTCCCGGAAGCCGCAGGCCCGCTCGCGCTCGCCCAGCAGGGAGCACAGTCCGCGCACCAGGTCGCCGTGGGCGGCCGCGAGGTGCTGGAGGAGTTCGGCCTCGTGGCGGACCAGCGGATCGGGCGAGGCGGCGGCGAACTCCTCCGGCTCGACCGAGCCCTCGCCCCACAGGTCGTCGATCCAGCCCTCGGCCGGCTCCAGGCGCAGCAGTGTCCACGCGGGACCGGGGAACGGCCCCGACGGGTGTCGCTCGGCCAGCAGCTCGACGCAGGCGGCCCGGTCGCGACCGGTCACGGGAGTGAGCCAGCCCGCCAGGCGGGCCCGACCCCGGATGCGGTGGGGGACGGCGACGGGGGCGACGTCCGTGATCTCCATCACGGCCGTGAGGTCGTCGCCCCGGGCGTGGACGGTGGCCCGGGCGGCGGGGGAGTCCGCCGGAACCAGCAGGGCCACGTCGCCGCCGGAGGTGACGGCACGGGCCTCGGGCGCTCCCTGCCCCGGAGTCGGGTCGTGGCGGTCGACTCCGGGAATGACCAGGGCGGCCGACGCGTTCGACTCCACGAGGGTGCGCAACCGCTCGGCGGCCTCGGGCCGCCGGACGTCCGATTCCTCCTCGGGACGCGGCTGACCCCTGCCCGTGCCCTCCGTGTTCCCGCCGGCGCCGCGGTCGTCCTCACCGCCGGTACCGTGCGCGGAACCGGCGCCGGGCAGGGGGCTCCCAGGTCGAAACATGCGTTCTCCTCCGCTAAGGTTAGGCTCACCTAAATTACACGGAGGTCCGTTCAACGTGAACCAGTCGCGTCCCAAGGTGAAGAAGTCGCGCGCGCTCGGCGTCGCGCTGACCCCGAAGGCCGTCAAGTACTTCGAGCAGCGCCCCTACCCGCCGGGGCAGCACGGCCGGGGCCGCAAGCAGAACAGCGACTACAAGGTCCGACTGCTGGAGAAGCAGCGGCTGCGCGCCCAGTACGACATCAGCGAGCGCCAGATGGCCCGCGCCTACGAGCGGGCCCGGAAGGTCGAGGGCAAGACCGGCGAGGCCCTGATCGTCGAGCTGGAGCGCCGCCTGGACGCGCTCGTCCTGCGCTCGGGGCTCGCCCGCACCATCTACCAGGCCCGGCAGATGGTCGTGCACGGTCACATCGAGGTCAACGGCCGCAAGGTCGACAAGCCCTCCTTCCGCGTCCGTCCGGACGACGTGGTGGCCGTCCGCGAGCGCAGCCGCGCCAAGTACCCCTTCCAGGTGGCCCGTGAGGGCGGTTACGCGACCGACGGCGAGACCCCGCGCTACCTCCAGGTCAACCTCCAGGCGCTGGCGTTCCGCCTGGACCGGGACCCGAACCGCAAGGAGATCCCGGTGATCTGCGACGAACAGTTGGTCGTCGAGTACTACGCGCGCTGAGGCACCCCGCGTCCGCGCGGGGCGCCCGGCACGCCCGGCCTCCGGCTCCGGCCCTCCACCGCCCGACGGCGGGGAGGGCCGCCGTCGTTCCCGGCCGGCACGGCGACGGCGCGGGACCCGGGGGCGCCGACGGCGGGGGAATCCGGTACGGGACGGGGCCCGTGGCGCGATAAGGTCGGTATTCGCCGTCGCACCCGTGGAACCGGTGGGCGAAGCCCCCTCGCGCGTCCCAGGACGCGGCGGCCTACCCCCGTACGACCGATCGAGGGAAGCGGTGCAGCGTGTCCGGTGGAGAGGTGGCCGGCCTCCTGGTGGCCGTCTTCTGGGCGATCCTGGTGTCGTTCCTCGCCGTGGTGCTGGCGAGGCTCGCGCAGACGCTCAGGGCTGCGACCAAACTGGTGTCGGGCGTGACGGAGCAGGCGGTCCCCCTCCTCACCGAGGCCTCCGCGACCGTCCGCTCGGCGCAGAGCCGGCTGGACCGCGTCGACGCCATCGCCGCCGACGTCCAGGAGGTCACGGCCAACGCCTCGGCGCTCTCCTCCACCGTCTCCACCGCCTTCGGCGGTCCGCTGGTGAAGGTCGCGGCGTTCGGCTACGGCGTGCGCCGCGCCCTCGGCCGCGGGAGCGAGGAGCCCCGCCCGAAGCGGACCGTCGTGAGGGGCCGCTCCGTGCCGGCCGCGCGTCGGTCGGCCCGCGTACGCCGTGCCGGACGTGACGTCCGCGGCGGGAAGGACTGATCGACCGTGTTCCGCCGTGTCTTCTGGTTCGGCGCGGGCGCCGCCGCCGGCGTCTGGGCCACCACCAAGGTCAACCGCAAGCTGCGCAGCCTCGCCCCCGAGAGCCTCGCCGCCCGCGCGGCCGAGCAGGCCGTGGAGACCGGACACCGGTTGCGGGAGTTCGCCCTCGACGTCCGCGCCGGAATGGCGCAGCGGGAGAGCGAGTTGAACGACGCGCTGGGGCTGACGGCCTCCGGCGACCCGGTGCCCCTCGACGCCGCCACCGATCACCCCGGGCTCCCGCCGCGGGCCGTGCCCCGGACCCCGTCCGGGCCGCGGGCCCGCCGGGAACTCGGCACCAACCACCCGTACGACCGGAATGAGGACCACTGATGGAGTCGGCTGAAATCCGCCGCCGCTGGCTGCGCTTCTTCGAGGAGCGGGGGCACACCGTCGTGCCGTCGGCGTCGCTGATCGCGGACGACCCGACGCTGCTGCTGGTCCCGGCGGGCATGGTGCCTTTCAAGCCGTACTTCCTGGGGGAGGCCACCCCGCCGTACCAGCGCGCCACCAGCGTGCAGAAGTGCGTGCGCACTCCCGACATCGAGGAGGTCGGCAAGACCACCCGGCACGGCACCTTCTTCCAGATGTGCGGCAACTTCTCCTTCGGCGACTACTTCAAGGAGGGGGCCGCCAAGCTCGCCTGGGAGCTGCTCACCACCTCGCGGGACGAGGGCGGCTACGGCCTGGCCCCGGAGCGGCTGTGGATCACCGTCTACGAGGAGGACGACGAGGCCGAGCGCATCTGGCGCGACGTCGTGGGCGTCCCCGCGGAGCGGATCCAGCGCCTGGGCAAGGAGGAGAACTACTGGGACATGGGCGTGCCCGGTCCCTGTGGCCCCTGCTCCGAGATCAACTACGACCGCGGCCCGGAGTTCGGCGTCGAGGGCGGCCCGGCCGTCAACGACGAGCGCTACGTGGAGATCTGGAACCTGGTCTTCATGCAGTACGAGCGCGGGCCGGGCGAGGGCAAGGAGTACCCGATCCTGGGCGAGCTGCCCAGCAAGAACATCGACACCGGCCTCGGTCTGGAGCGCCTGGCGATGATCCTGCAGGGCGTGCGGAACATGTACGAGACCGACACCCTGCGCACGGTCATCGACAAGGCCGGCGAGCTGACCGGGGTGGCCTACGGCGACGCCGAGGACAGCGACGTCTCCCTGCGCGTGGTCGCCGACCACATGCGCACCTCGGTGATGCTCATCGGCGACGGCGTCACCCCCGGCAACGAGGGCCGCGGCTACGTGCTGCGCCGCATCATGCGCCGGGCCATCCGCAACATGCGCATCCTGGGCGCCGAGGGACCGGTCGTCGGCGAGCTGGTCGACGTGGTGATCGGCATGATGGGCCGGCAGTACCCGGAGCTGGTCACCGACCGGCAGCGCGTCGAGACCGTCGCGCTCGCCGAGGAGGCCGCCTTCCTCAAGACCCTCAGGGCCGGCACCAACATCCTCGACACCGCCGTCACCGAGACCAAGGCCGCCGGCGGAGCCGTCCTGCCCGGTGAGAAGGCCTTCCTGCTCCACGACACCTGGGGCTTCCCCATCGACCTCACCCTGGAGATGGCCGCCGAGCAGGGCCTGTCCGTGGACGAGGACGGCTTCCGCCGCCTGATGAAGGAGCAGCGGGAGCGGGCCAAGGCCGACGCGCGGGCCAAGAAGACCGGCCACGCCGACCTGAGCTCCTACCGCGAGGTCGCCGACACCGCCGGGGCCACCGTCTTCACCGGCTACACCGACACCGAGGGCGAGACCTCCGTCGTCGGCCTGCTGGTGAACGGCCTGCCCGCGCCGGCCGCCTCCGAGGGCGACGACGTCGAGGTCGTGCTCGACCGCACCCCGTTCTACGCCGAGGGCGGCGGCCAGCAGCCCGACACCGGCCGCATCCGCCTGGACAACGGCGCCGTGATCGAGGTCCGCGATGTCCAGCAGCCGGTGCCCGGCGTCACCGTCCACAAGGGCACCGTCCAGGTCGGCGAGGTCACCGTCGGGGCCTCGGCGTACGCCGCCATCGACGTCACGCGCCGCCGGGCCATCGCCCGCGCCCACAGCGCCACCCACCTCACCCACCAGGCGCTGCGCGACGCGCTCGGCCCGACGGCCGCCCAGGCCGGCTCCGAGAACGCCCCGGGCCGCTTCCGCTTCGACTTCGGCTCGCCGACCGCCGTGCCCGGCACCGTCCTCACCGACGTCGAGCAGAAGATCAACGAGGTTCTCGCCCGCGAACTCGACGTCACCGCCGAGGTGATGAGCATGGACGAGGCCAAGCGGCAGGGCGCCATCGCCGAGTTCGGCGAGAAGTACGGCGACCGGGTGCGCGTGGTGACCATCGGCGACTTCTCCAAGGAGCTGTGCGGCGGCACCCATGTGCACAACACCGCCCAGCTCGGTCTGGTGAAGCTGTTGGGCGAGTCCTCCATCGGCTCCGGCGTGCGCCGTGTGGAGGCCCTGGTCGGCGTGGACGCCTACACCTTCCTCGCCCGCGAGCACACGGTGGTCTCCCAGCTCACCGATCTACTCAAGGGCCGCCCCGAGGAGCTGCCGGAGAAGATCTCCGGGGTGCTCACCAGGCTCAAGGAGGCGGAGAAGGAGATCGAGCGCTTCCGCGCCGAGAAGGTCCTGGCCGCCGCCGCGGAACTGGCCTCCTCCGCCCGTGACGTGCGCGGCGTGGCCTTCGTCGGGGGGCGGGTGCCCGACGGCACGACCGCCGACGACCTGCGCAGGCTCGTCCTCGACGTGCGAGGCCGCATCCAGGGCGGCCGCCCCGCCGTGGTGGCCCTGTTCACGGTGGCGAACGGTCGCCCGCTGACCGTCATCGCCGCCAACGACGCCGCCCGCGACCGCGGGCTGAAGGCCGGCGACCTGGTCCGGGCCGCCGCCAAGACCCTCGGCGGCGGCGGAGGCGGCAAGCCGGACGTGGCCCAGGGCGGCGGCCAGAACCCGGAGGCGATCGACGACGCCGTCGCCGCCGTCGAGCGCCTGGTGGCAGAGTCCTCGGCGTCCTCGGCGTCCTCGGCGGCCTCCTGATGCGACGCGGCAGGCGGCTCGCCGTCGACGTCGGGGACGCCCGGATCGGGGTCGCCTCCTGCGACCCCGACGGGCTCCTGGCCACCCCGGTGGAGACCGTGCCGGGACGCGATGTCCCGGCCGCCCGCCGGCGGCTGGTCGAACTCGTCGCCGAGTACGAGCCTCTGGAGGTCGTGGTCGGGCTTCCGCGCTCCCTCAACGGACGCGAGGGCCCGGCCGCGACCCGGGTGCGGGCCTTCGCCCGGGAGTTGGCTCGGGACGTCGCCCCGGTGACGGTCCGTCTGGTGGACGAGCGGATGAGCACCGTCACGGCGGCCCAGAGCATGCGTGCCTCGGGCGTGTCGTCGAAGAAGGGACGCGGCCGCATCGACCAGGCAGCGGCCGTGGTCATCCTGCAGAGTGCCCTGGAGACCGAACGGGTGTCCGGTGAACCCCCGGGGGAGTGCGTCGAGGCGGTCGCCCGATAGCGGTACGGTAACGTTCCGTTCCGGACGGCGCTGTTCGAATACCAAGCCGTACGGCGGATACGGCTCTTCGGACGCAGGCGCCCGTGCGTACCGCAACCGTCTGCCGTTTCGCGGCTCTAGGGGACCGATGACTGAGTATGGCCGGGGCACCGGCTCCGAACCGTGGCGCCCTGACGACCCCCTCTACGGGGACCGGGGATGGAACGGAGCCCAGCACGGGGCTCAGCAGGAGGGCTGGGAGGACGCCTACGGCGGGCAGGGGCAGTACCACCCCCAACACGATCCGCACCCCCAGCAGTACCAGGCTCCCCAGGCCTCCGCCCACGACGGACAGGGCTGGGACACCCAGGACGGACAGTACGCCGACCCCCACGGCCACCAGCAGCAGCACCAGTACCAGGAGCAGTACGGCGACCCGTACGGCGGGGGGCAGTACGCCGACCCCTACGGCCACCAGCAGCAGTACCAGCAGCACCAGCAGTACCAGCAGTACGACGATCCGTACGGCGACCACCGGCAGCAGGCCGACCCGTACGACGGTGGGCACCAACAGCACCAACAGCACCAGTACCAGGAGCAGTACGGCGACCCGTACGGCGGCCACCGGCAGCACGGGCCGCCTCACCGGCAGGAGGAGTCGCCCGAACGTCCCGACGAGCACGATCCGTACGGCCGGCACACACCGCGACGACCGGAGCAGGGCCACCGCGACGAACCGGACTCCGGCCCCGAGCCGGACGAGGAGACCGGCTGGGACCCGGGCCCGGACCAGGGCGAGCACGCCTTCTTCGCGGACGACGGGGACGACGACTCGGACGACGGACACACCGGGCACGACGGCCGTTCCGGCCGGAGCCGCCGGGGGAGGAGTGGAAAGGGCCGCAACGGCCTGGCCTGCCTCACCGTCCTCGCCGTGCTGGCGGGCGGTGTGGGTGTCGCCGGCTACTTCGCCCACGACTTCTACCAGGACCACTTCGCCGCCGCCCCGGACTTCTCCGGTGAGGGGAAGGGGGAGACCCAGGTCGAGATCCCCGAGGGCAGCAGCCTGGCGCAGATGGGCGCCATCCTGGAGAAGGCCGGTGTGGTCAAGAGCCGGGACGCGTTCATCGAGGCGTCCAACGCCAACGCCAAGGCGAAGACCATCCAGGCCGGCGTCTACATGCTGCGCAAGGAGATGTCCGCCGAGGCGGCCATCGAGATGATGCTCGACCCCTCCAGCCAGAACGCCCTGATCATCGCCGAGGGCAAACGGGCCGTGGAGATCTACGCGCTGATCGACGAGAAGCTCGGCCTGGAGGAGGGCACCACCGAGAAGACGGCGGAGGAGACCGACCTCGGCCTGCCGGAGTGGGCCGACGGCAACCCCGAGGGCTTCCTCTTCCCCGCCAAGTACACGGTGGGCGAGAAGACCGCTCCCGAGGACCTGCTCAAGAAGATGGTGGAGCGGGCCGAGCGGGAGTTCGAGAAGGCGGACCTGGCGGGCCACGTGGAGCGCCTCGGCCTGGAGTCGCCGATGGAGGTGCTCACCGTCGCCAGCCTGGTGCAGGCGGAGGGCAAGTACAAGCACGACTTCGTGAAGGTGGCCCGTGTCGTCTACAACCGGCTGAAGCCGGACAACACCGAGACCAACGGGTACCTCCAGTTCGACTCGACCTACAACTACGCCAAGAACCAGTACACCCTGGACGTACCCTCGCCCAGCACCATGGCGAAGTTCGACCACCCGTACAACACCTACGCCAAGAAGGGCCTGCCGCCGGGACCGATCAACAGCCCCGGCGCCGAGGCGCTGCACGCGGCGGTGGAACCGGCCGAGGGCGGCTGGTACTACTTCGTATCGATCACGGAGGACAACACGGTGTTCTCCGACACCTACAAGGAACACCAGAAGAACGTGGAGAAGTACGAGAAGGCCCAACAGTGAGCGGTACGACGAGCGCGGGCCCCCAGGGCGCCGGGACCGGGAGGCGGGCGGCGGTCCTCGGTTCGCCCATCGCCCACTCCCTCTCCCCGGTGCTCCACCGGGCGGCGTACGCGGAGCTGGGTCTGGACGGCTGGTCGTACGACCGGTTCGAAGTGGACGAGGACGGTATCGGTCCGTTCCTGGAGAAGATCGCGGGGAGCGGCGACGACTGGGCCGGGCTGTCGCTGACCATGCCCCTCAAGCGGGCCGTCATCCCCCTGCTGGACGGAATCGGCGACACCGCGGCCTCGATCGAGGCCGTCAACACCGTGGTCCTCGCCGACGACGGCCGCCGGCTGGGCGAGAACACCGACGTCCCCGGCATGGTCGCGGCCCTGCGCGAGCGCGGAGTCGGAAGCGTCCCGAGCGCCGCGGTGCTCGGGGCCGGAGCCACCGCGTCCTCGGCGCTGGCCGCTCTCGCCCGGATCTGCACCGGGGAGGTCACCGCCTACGTCCGCAGCCGTGAGCGGGCCGCGGAGATGCGGGGCTGGGGCGAGCGGCTGGGAGTGCCGGTGGTGGCCGCCGACTGGTCACGGGCACCGCAGGCCCTGGCCGCGCCCCTGGTGGTGGCCACCACGCCGGCGGGCACCACCGACGCCCTGGCCGGGAACGTCCCCGAACGGCCCGGCACCCTCTTCGACGTGCTGTACGAGCCCTGGCCGACTCCGCTGGCCGCGGCCTGGGCCGCCCGGGGCGGAAAGGTGGTCGGCGGTCTGGACCTCCTGGTCCACCAGGCCGTTCTCCAGGTCGAGCTGATGACCGGGCGCTCCCCGGCGCCCCGGGCGGCGATGCGCGCGGCGGGCGAGGCGGCGCTCGCGGGCCGGGTGGGCTGACACCGGGCGGGCCGGGCGCGCCCGTCGGGGCCGCCACCGGGGTTCCGGCCCCCGGGACGGGTGTCCCGCCTGCTGGACTCGGGCCGGTCCCGGAAGGCCGGCCGTGAAAGGATCGGGACCCAGGACGTAAGGGCCCGGACTGAGGAGCACAGGTGAGCAGGTTGCGTTGGCTGACCGCGGGGGAGTCGCATGGTCCCGCGTTGGTGGCGACGTTGGAGGGGCTGCCGTTCGGTGTGCCGGTCACCACCGGCATGGTGGCGGACGCGTTGGCGCGGCGCCGGTTGGGGTACGGGCGTGGCGCGCGGATGAAGTTCGAGCGTGACGAGGTCACCTTCCTCGGTGGGGTCCGGCACGGTCTGACCCTGGGGTCGCCGGTCGCGGTCATGATCGGCAATACCGAGTGGCCCAAGTGGGAGAAGGTCATGGCGGCCGATCCGGTCGATGCGGCCGAGTTGGCCGAGTTGGCGCGTAACGCGCCCTTGACTCGTCCTCGTCCCGGTCACGCGGATCTGGCCGGTATGCAGAAGTACGGGGTGGGGGATGCGCGGCCGATCCTGGAGCGGGCCTCGGCGCGGGAGACCGCGGCGCGGGTGGCGTTGGGGGCGGTGGCGCGCTCCTATCTGCGGGAGGCGGCCGGTGTCGAGATCGTCAGCCATGTCGTGGAGCTGGGCGGTGTGGGGGCTCCGGCCGGGTTGGTGCCGGTGCCGGGGGACGTGGCGCGGTTGGATGCCGATCCGGTCCGTTGTCTGGACGCCGAGGCGAGTCGGGCGATGGTGGAGGTGATCGATGCCGCGCACAAGGACGGTGACACCCTCGGTGGTGTGGTCGAGGTCGTCGCTCATGGTGTGCCGGTCGGTCTGGGCTCTCATGTGCACTGGGATCGTCGGCTCGATGCCCGGTTGGCCGGGGCGTTGATGGGGATCCAGGCGATCAAGGGGGTGGAGGTCGGCGATGGTTTCGAGTTGGCTCGGGTGCCCGGGTCGGAGGCGCACGACGAGATCGTTGCCACCGGGGAGGGTATCCGTCGCTCCTCGGGGCGGTCGGGGGGGACGGAGGGTGGGTTGTCGACCGGTGAGTTGTTGCGGGTGCGGGCGGCGATGAAGCCCATCGCCACGGTGCCGCGGGCGTTGGCGACCGTGGATGTCGGCACCGGTGAGCCTGCTCGGGCCCATCATCAGCGGTCGGATGTGTGCGCGGTGCCGGCCGCGGGCATCGTGGCCGAGGCGATGGTGGCGTTGGTGTTGGCCGATGCGGTGGCGGAGAAGTTCGGTGGTGACAATGTGGCCGAGACCCGCCGTAATGTGGCCGGTTACCTTGACGGGTTGGAGATCCGGTGAGGGCCGGGTCGGGGCCGGTCGTGGTTTTGGTGGGGCCGCCGGGTGCGGGCAAGTCCACCGTGGGTGCTCTTGTCGCTCGGCGGTTGGGGGTGGGGTTGCGTGACACCGATGCGGACATCGAGGCCGCGGTGGGCAGGCCTGTTGCGGAGATCTTCGTCCAGGAGGGTGAGGAGTGGTTCCGGGAGGTGGAGCGGCGGGTCGTGCGTGCGGCTTTGACCGGGCATGACGGGGTGGTCTCGCTCGGTGGTGGCGCCGTGATGGATCCGGACACCCGCGGGCTGCTGGCCGGGTTGCCGGTGGTGTTCTTGGACGTGCCGCTCGCGGACGCGGTCCGGCGGGTCGGGTTGGATGCTCCGCGGCCTTTGTTGGCGGTCAATCCTCGGCAGCAGTGGCGCATGTTGATGGAGCGGCGTCGTCCGTTGTACGAGGAGGTGGCGCGTGTGGTCGTCGATACCGGTGGCCGTGATCCGCAGCAGACCGCGCAGGCGGTCTTGGACGCACTCGACCCGAAGGACACGTGAGCGACGTATGAGTACCGAATCCCCCACCCGCATCACCGTCGGCGGCAGCGCCGGTACCGCACCGTACGACGTCCTCGTCGGGCGACAACTCCTGGGCGAGCTGCCGGAGCTGATCGGCGCCGACGTCCGACGCGTCGCCGTGATCCACCCCGAGGCACTGACCGAGACCGGTGAGGTGCTGCGCGAGGACCTGGCCGAGCAGGGCTTCGAGGCCGTCGCCATCCAGGTTCCCAACGCCGAGGAGGCCAAGACCGCCGAGGTCGCGGCCTACTGCTGGAAGGCGCTGGGGCAGTCCGGTTTCACCCGCACCGACGTCATCGTCGGCGTCGGCGGGGGAGCGACCACCGACCTGGCCGGCTTCGTCGCCGCCACCTGGCTGCGCGGGGTGCGCTGGATCGCGGTGCCCACCACCGTGCTGGGCATGGTGGACGCGGCGGTCGGCGGCAAGACCGGCATCAACACCGCCGAGGGCAAGAACCTGGTCGGGGCCTTCCATCCGCCGGCCGGGGTGCTGTGCGACCTGGCGGCCCTTCAGTCCCTGCCGGTGCACGACTACGTCAGCGGCCTGGCCGAGGTCGTCAAGGCGGGCTTCATCGCCGACCCGACCATCCTCGACCTGATCGAGGCCGATCCGCAGGCCGCGCGCCGCCCCGACGGCCCGCACACCGCGGAGCTGATCGAGCGCTCCATCCGGGTCAAGGCGAACGTGGTCTCCTCCGACCTGAAGGAGTCGGGGCTGCGGGAGATCCTCAACTACGGGCACACCCTCGCCCACGCCATCGAGAAGAACGAGCGCTACAACTGGCGGCACGGCGCGGCCGTCTCCGTCGGCATGGTCTTCGCCGCCGAACTCGGCCGCATCGCGGGCCGGCTGGACGACGCCACCGCCGACCGCCACCGCACGGTCCTGGAGGCGGTCGGCCTGCCCGTCACCTACCGCGGCGACCAGTGGCCCAAGCTGCTGGAGACGATGAAGGTCGACAAGAAGACCCGCGGCGACCGACTGCGCTTCATCGTCCTGGACGGCCTGGCCAAGCCCACCGTCCTGGAAGGGCCGGATCCGGCGATGCTGCTCGCCGCGCACGCGGAGATCGCCGCGTGAGCGCCGCCGGCCCGCGGAAGACGCTCGTCCTCAACGGGCCCAACCTCGGCCGCCTCGGCTCCCGCGAGCCCGACGTGTACGGCTCCACCTCCTACGCCGGGCTGGTCCAGCGGTGCACGGCGCTCGGGAAGGAACTGGGCCTGGAGGTGGAGGTCCGCGAGACCAACGACGAGGGCGAGATGATCCGCTGGCTGCACGAGGCGGCCGACGGTTCGATCCCGGTCGTCCTCAACCCCGGCGCCTTCACCCACTACTCCTACGGAATGCGCGACGCCGCCGCCCAGCGCACCGCGCCGCTGGTCGAGGTGCACATCTCCAACCCGTACGCCCGCGAGGAGTTCCGCCACACCTCGGTCGTGGCGGCCGTGGCCTCGGGCACGGTCGCGGGCTTCGGCATCGGCTCCTACGAGCTGGCCCTGCGCGCCCTCGCGGACGACCTCGCGGGCTGAGCGACCGCGGGGCACCATCCGGACTCCCCGGCCGTTCACATCGAACAGGCCGGGGAGGGTACGGTTCGGTACCGACAGGCGAGGTGACACCGCCCGAGCCCACCGGAACGGCGCAGGACACCCGTACGGAAACGGAGTTGGGACCGGATGCAGCAGTACGGGACGCAGCGGCCCGTCCCGCCCTCGGGCTCCTCCCAGGGCCACGTCCACGGACAACCGCCGCACCCTCAGCCCCATCCCCAGGCGCCCCCGCCGCCCTCCCACCGTCCGGGTCGCCACGACCCCGGCCAGGCGCCGCCCCTTCCGCCTCCCCCGCCCGCCGCCCCCGCGCCCCCTCCCGCCTCGGCCCCGCCCGCGTCCGCACCCACCCCGGCGCCCCCGCGGCGGTCCCCGGACGCCACCGGACACCTCAGGTTGCCCCCCGGAGCTCCGGTGCAGAGGGCCGATACGCTCGGCCGGGCCGCCGAGCCCGTCACCGTGGAGGCCGCGCACACCGCTGCCGTCGCCGTCCTGCTGATCGGACCGGCCGGTGCGGGCAAGACGACCGTCGCCCGCCACTGGGCCGACACCCGCCGTGTGCCCACCGCGCACATCAGCCTCGACGACGTCCGCGAGTGGGTCCGCTCGGGCTTCGCCGACCCGCAGGCCGGTTGGAACGAGCACTCCGAGGCGCAGTACCGTCTCGCCCGCCGCACCTGCGGTTTCGCCGCCCGCAACTTCCTGGCCAACGGCATCTCCTGCATCCTGGACGACGCGGTCTTCCCCGACCGGCCCGTGGTCGGCCTCGGTGGTTGGAAGCGCCACGTCGGCCCCGGTCTGATCCCCGTCGTGCTGCTGCCCGGCCTGGAGGTCGTGCTGGAGCGCAACGCCGAGCGCACCGGAAACCGGCGGCTGTCCGACGAGGAGGTGGCCCGCATCCACGGTCGGATGGCGGGTTGGTACGGCTCCGGGCTGCCGATCATCGACAACTCCCGCCAGGACGTGGCGACCACCGCCCGACTGCTGGACGAGGCCGTGGCCCGCAGCCTCACCAGCCCGCCCGCCTGGTAGTCGGCGACCGGTGGGGGTGGGCCGGGGCTCCGGACAGCCGGTGGGGGCGCGCGACGCCCGTCCGGACGTGTCGGAGCGCCCCCGTGCGCCCCGGTGCGTAGGCTCGGAGCCATGTCCGAGGTGCACGCTGCCCGCCGTTCCCGACTGCGCGACCGCCGGCCGACGGCGGGCAACGAGGCCGCCCTGGTCTCCCGTTCCTTCAACGTCCGTTATCTGACCGGCTGTTCCGCTCCCGGCGCCGTCCTGTTGCTCGGCGCGGACGGCCACGACACGCTGCTGAGCCCGTCCGGAACGGCCGTCGACACACGGGCGGACCCGCTCGGGGGCACCGACGGGCTGCGCCGCGTCGTCCTCCCCGGGGGCACCGCGGACGCGGCGGTGGCCGCCGCGGAACTGGCCGCCTCACGGAGCGTCGCGGCGCTGGCGGTGGAGGAGCACGACCTCACCGTCGCCCGGCACCGGGCCCTGGCCTCGGCCGCGCCCGGGCTGCGCCTGATCGACCTGGGCCGCGCGGTGGAGCAACAGCGGCTGGTCAAGGACGAGGAGGAGCTGGCCGCGCTGCGGACCGCCGCGGAGATCACCGACCAGGCCCTGGGCGAGCTGTTGGAGTCCATCCTGGTCGGACGCACCGAACGCCACCTGGCGCTGGAACTGGAGCGGCGCCTGATGGACCACGGGGCCGACGGCCCGGCCTTCCCGACCTCCGTCGCCACCGGCCGGAACTCCGGCCGGACCGGCCACCGCCCCACCGACCGGAGGGTGGAGGAGGGCGACTTCCTCACCGTGCGGCTGGGCGCCCGCTACCGCGGCTACCGCTGCCAGATCGGCCGGACCTTCGTGATCGGCCCCGCTCCGGCCGACTGGCAGATCGAGCTGTACGAACTGGTCTTCGCCGCTCAACGCGCCGGACGGGAGGCGCTGGCCCCGGGCGTGGAGTACCGGGAGGTCGATCGGGCGGCCCGCCAGCCGCTGGAGGGGGCCGGATACGGGGAGCTGCTGGAAACCGGCACCGGACACGGGGTGGGACTGGAAATCGGAGAGGACCCTCGGCTGTCGCCCGCCGCCATGGGTAAACTGGACGCTTGCGTACCGGTCACCGTCGAACCGGGGGTCCACCTCCCGGGTCGGGGCGGCGTCCGGATCGGCGACACGCTCGTCGTCCGCCCGCAGGCGGACGGCGGACCGGAGCTACTCACCATCACGACCAAGGAACTGCTCGCCCTGTGACGCGGGGCGCGGTTCCGGGTCCGTCCGCAGCAGCAGTCTCAGGAGATTCCGCGACCGTGGCCACCACGAACGACCTCAAGAACGGCATGGTGCTCAAGCTCGACGGGGGCCAGCTCTGGTCCGTTGTCGAGTTCCAGCACGTCAAGCCCGGCAAGGGCGGCGCCTTCGTCCGCACCAAGCTCAAGAACGTGCTCTCCGGCAAGGTGGTCGACAAGACCTTCAACGCCGGCACCAAGGTCGAGACGGCCACCGTCGACAAGCGGGGCATGCAGTTCTCGTACAAGGACGGTTCCGACTTCGTCTTCATGGACACCCAGACCTTCGACCAGATGCAGATCACTCCGGAGGTCGTCGGCGACGCCGCCAACTACCTGCTGGAGGGACAGGAGTGCACGGTCGCCGTCTACGAGGGCAACCCGCTGTACATCGAGCTTCCGGCCGCGGTCGAGCTGGTCATCGAGTACACCGAGCCGGGCGTCCAGGGCGACCGCTCCACCGGCGGCACCAAGCCCGCCAAGCTGGAGACGGGCTACGAGATCGGCGTCCCGCTCTTCATCACCACCGGTGAGAAGATCAAGGTCGACACCCGTTCCGGTGAGTACCTCGGTCGGGTGAACAACTGATCGTGGCTGCCCGTAGCAAGGCCCGCAAGCGCGCCTTTCAGATCCTGTTCGAGGCCGACCAGCGCGGCAGCGCGGTGACGGCCGTGCTGGCGGACTGGATCCGGCACGCGCGGACCGACGAGCGGCAGCCGCCGGTCGGCGAGTACACGATGCAACTGGTCGAGGGATACGCGGAACGCGCGGAGCGGATCGACGAGTTGATCGCCACCTACGCCGTGGGCTGGACGCTGGACCGGATGCCCGCGGTGGACCGCAGCCTCCTCCGGCTCGGCGCCTATGAGCTGGTCTGGGAGGACGAGGTCCCCGACGCGGTGGTGATCGACGAGGCGGTGCAGCTCGCCAAGGAGTTCTCCACCGACGACTCCCCGACCTTCGTCAACGGTCTCCTGGGCCGGTTGAAGGAGCTCAAGCCGTCGCTGAGGCGTGCCTGAGCGACGGTGGCCCGGAATCCGGGCGACGACATGGCGAGGGCCCGGGACGGTGTCCCGGGCCCTCGCCATGTCGTCGCCCGGGAACTCGCTGCCACCGCCGGGCCGGCCCCGCTGGGGGACGGGACGGACCGGCGGCGGTACGTTTCTGCGGCTCCGTTCCCGTTCCGGACGGCCTACGGGCGTCCGGTGGGAGCCCTCCGGCAAGAACCACCGGAGAGACCGGAGAGACCGGAGAGAGGGGCCGCCGGGGCTCTCAGGCGTCCTCGTGCTGGACCGCGCGGCGCGCGTCGGCGTCCAGCACGCCCCAGCTGATGAGCTGCTCGGTCAGCACCGACGGGGACTGGTCGTAGATGACGGCGAGGGTGCGCAGGTCGTCCTGCCGGATCGACAGCACCTTGCCGTTGTAGTCGCCGCGCTGGCTCTGGATCGTCGCGGCGTACCGCTGCAGAGGGCCTGCCTTCTCGGAGGGGACGTGGGCCAGCCGCTCCAGATCCAGAACGAGCTTCGGCGGCGGCTCGGCGGCTCCGCCCGGCGTGCTGCCGGGCAGGAGCTCCTGCACCGGGACGCCGTAGAAGTCCGCCAGCTCGGCCAGCCGCTGTACGGTCACGGCGCGGTCGCCGCGCTCGTACGAACCGACCACGACCGCCTTCCAACGGCCCTGCGACTTCTCCTCGACACCGTGGAGGGAGAGGCCCTGCTGGGTGCGGATGGCGCGGAGCTTGGCTCCGAGCTGTTTGGCGTATTCGCTGGACATGTGGCTCCCCGGGGGACGTCTTCGTAACTCATTGTGATGTTACGCAGCGTAATGTCCGGCGTCAAGCCGGACGATCCATACCGGGGGTGCGCCGGGGGCGCGGTCCCGCGCGATCACGTCCGGCGCGCCTTTCCGACGCATCCCCCGCACGGCCCCGCACGGTCCCACACGGCTCCCCCCGGCCGGGGCGCGAGCGGGGCCTGGTACGGTTGACAGCGCACCGATCGACGTCCTTTAAGGCCCGTCCCGTGAGGCGGGGAAGGAGGTCCGTTTCCCATGCACGGCATGGACGGAGACAGCTCTGCCCAGGTCCGGCCCGTACTGGAGGCACCGGACATCGCGCGGGTCCTGACCCGCATCGCCCACGAGATCGTCGAACGCGCCAAGGGCGCCGACGACGTGGTGCTCCTCGGCATCCCCACCCGCGGCGTCCACCTGGCCCGGCGGCTGGCGGCCAAGCTGGAGGGAATCACCTCACGACCGCAACCGGTCGGCTCCCTCGACATCACCATGTACCGCGACGACCTGCGCATGGGCCCGGCCCGCGCCCTGGCCCGCACCGACATCCCCGCCGAGGGCATCGACGGCCGGTTGGTCGTCCTGGTCGACGACGTGCTCTTCTCCGGCCGTACCATCCGCGCCGCCCTCGACGCGATGAACGACATCGGCCGTCCCCGCGCCGTGCAGCTCGCGGTCCTCGTCGACCGCGGCCACCGTCAGTTGCCGATCCGCGCCGACTACGTCGGCAAGAACCTCCCCACCTCGCTGCGGGAGACGGTCAAGGTCCAGCTCACCGAGGAGGACGGCCGCGACGGCGTGCTCCTGGGCGGCCACGAGACCGCCCCGGCCGGCGAGCGGTAACCCGGCTCGACGGCCCGCCCACCGCCGGTCCGCCCACCGCTCCGACGCGCCCGGAACCCCACGGCCTCGGGCCCGTGTGCCCACGAGCCCGTACCCGGGTGCCCGTTCCCGCGCGTCGGAAGGCCGCCCGACCGCCCCGTCACGCCCACCACCCACGGAAGGCAACAGATGAAGCGCCACCTCATCTCGGCCGCCGACCTCACCCGCGACGACGCCGTCCTGATCCTGGACACCGCCGAGGAGCTGGCCCGGGTCGCCGACCGGACGATCAGGAAGCTGCCGACCCTGCGCGGCCGCACCGTCGTCAACCTCTTCTTCGAGGACTCCACCCGCACCCGCATCTCCTTCGAGGCAGCGGCCAAGCGGCTCTCCGCCGACGTCATCAACTTCTCCGCGAAGGGCTCGTCGGTCTCCAAGGGCGAATCCCTCAAGGACACCGCCCTGACCCTGGAGGCGATGGGCGCCGACGCCGTCGTCATCCGGCACCACGACTCCGGCGCCCCGCACCGCCTGGCCACCTCCGGCTGGATCGGCGGCTCGGTCGTCAACGCCGGTGACGGCACCCACGAGCACCCCACCCAGGCCCTGCTGGACGCCTTCACCCTGCGTCGCCGCCTGGTCGGCGGGAGCGACGGGGGAGCGGGGCGGGACCTGTCCGGGCGCCGGGTCACCGTCGTCGGCGACATCCTGCACAGCCGCGTCGCCCGTTCCAACGTGCACCTGCTCACCACGCTCGGGGCCGAGGTCACCCTGGTCGCCCCACCCACCCTGGTGCCCCTGGGAGCCGAGAGGTGGCCGTGCGAGGTCTCCTACGACCTGGACGCGGTACTGCCCAAGTCCGACGCCGTGATGATGCTGCGCGTCCAGCGCGAGCGGATGAACGCCGCGTTCTTCCCCACCGAGCGCGAGTACGCCCGCCGCTACGGCCTGGACGGCGACCGGATGGCGCGGATGCCCGAGCACGCGGTCGTGATGCACCCCGGACCGATGAACCGCGGCATGGAGATCACCGCCGAGGTCGCCGACTCCGACCGCTGCACCGCCGTGGAGCAGGTCGCGGGCGGCGTCACCATCCGGATGGCGGTCCTCTACCTGCTGCTGGGCGGCGCGGAGCCCGCCGTCAGCGTCCCCGCGCCCACCGCCGCCGGAACCACCACCCGCACCGAGGAGAACGTGTGACGACCACCGAAGAGAACACCGGCCGGACCCTCATCCGCGGAGCGCGGATCCTCGGCGGCGAGGTACGGGACGTCCTGATCGACAACGGCACCGTCGCCGAGATCGGCACCGGGCCGAGCGCCGAGGGGGCCCGGGTCGTCGAGGCCGACGGGCAGGTCCTGCTGCCGGGGCTGGTCGACCTCCACACCCATCTGCGCGAGCCCGGCCGCGAGGACTCCGAGACCGTCCTGACCGGTACCCGCGCCGCCGCGGCCGGCGGCTACACCGCCGTCCACGCGATGGCCAACACCTTCCCCGTCGCCGACACCGCCGGCGTGGTGGAGCAGGTCTGGCGGCTGGGGAGGGAGTCCGGCTACTGCGACGTGCAGCCCGTCGGCGCCGTCACCGTCGGCCTGGAGGGCAAGCAGCTCGCCGAGCTGGGCGCGATGCACGACTCGGCCGCCTCCGTGCGGGTCTTCTCCGACGACGGCAAGTGCGTGGACGACGCGGTGATCATGCGCCGTGCGCTGGAGTACGTCAAAGCCTTCGACGGCGTCATCGCCCAGCACGCCCAGGAGCCGAGGCTCACCGAGGGCGCGCAGATGAACGAGGGCGTGGTCTCCGCCGAACTGGGACTGGGCGGCTGGCCCGCCGTCGCCGAGGAGGCGATCATCGCCCGCGACGTGCTGCTGGCCGCGCACGTCGGCTCCCGGCTGCACATCTGCCACCTGTCCACCGCCGGATCGGTGGAGATCGTGCGCTGGGCCAAGGCCAAGGGGTGGAACGTCACCGCCGAGGTCACCCCGCACCACCTGCTGCTCACCGACGAGCTGGTGCGCTCCTACGACCCGGTCTACAAGGTGAACCCGCCGCTGCGCACCGAGGCCGACGTCATGGCCCTGCGCGAGGCGCTGGCCGACGGCACCATCGACTGCGTGGCCACCGACCACGCCCCGCACCCCCACGAGGACAAGGACTGCGAGTGGGGCGCGGCCGCCATGGGGATGCTGGGCCTGGAGACCGCTCTCTCCGTCGTCCAACACACCATGGTCGACACCGGACTGCTGGACTGGGCCGGTGTCGCCGAGCGGATGTCCTTCCGGCCCGCGGCCATCGGCCGGCTGACCGGCCAGGGGCGGCCCATCTCGGCAGGTGAGCCCGCCAACCTCGTCCTGGTCGATCCGTCCTACCGTGGAACGGTGGATTCCGCTCGCTTCGCGTCCCGTAGCCGCAACACCCCCTATCAGGGCCGCGAGCTGCCGGGCCGCGTCACGCACACCTTCCTGCGGGGCAGGGCGACAGTCAGGGACGGAAAGCTCGTATGAACATCTCACCGGCGTCACTCGCCATCCGGTACACCGCGGAACCCCAGTCGCAACAGGTGACGGACTGGGCGCCCCGGATCGCCTGGGTCATCGGCATGCTGCTGGTCGTCGCGCTGCTGTACTGGCTGATGCGGGAGGGCTGGAAGTGGCGTGCCGTCCTCCAGTCCGACCTGCCCGAACTTCCGCAGGCACCCGCCGACCCCGGCGAGCCGCGACTGACCGCGACCGGCCGCTACCACGGCACCACCACGGCCGGGCAGTGGCTCGACCGGATCGTCGCCCACGGCCTGGGCACCCGCAGCCGCGTCGAGCTCACCCTCACCGAGCACGGCGTGGACGTGTCACGGCCCGGGGCCACGGACTTCTTCATCCCCGCCGACCGGCTGCGCGACGCCCGGCTCGACAAGGGCATCGCCGGCAAGGTCCTCACCGAGGACGGCCTGCTGGTGATCACCTGGGAGCACGGCGGGAGGCTGCTGGACTCCGGCTTCCGTTTCGACCGCGCCGCCGAGCACACCGCCTGGCGGGACGCCGTCCGGGAGACGTCCGCGAACGGGGACCCCGGCGGCGCGGACACCACAGACAGACCACACGGCACCAGTGACGCTGCCACCACCACGCACCACGAGGAAGGCGCACGATGACGACCTCCACCCGCACAGCCGCGAGGGTGCCCGCCGTACTCGTCCTGGAAGACGGCCGTATCTTCCGTGGCCGCGCCTACGGGGCGGTGGGCGAGACCCTGGGCGAGGCGGTGTTCTCCACCGGGATGACCGGTTACCAGGAGACGTTGACCGATCCGTCCTACCACCGTCAGGTGGTGGTGATGACCGCTCCGCATATCGGCAACACCGGCGTCAACGACGAGGACCCGGAGTCGGGGCGGATCTGGGTGGCCGGGTATGTGGTGCGTGATCCGGCCCGGGTGCCTTCCAGTTGGCGTTCGGTGCGCACGTTGGACGAGGAGTTGGTCGCCCAGGGGGTGGTCGGCATCTGTGGTGTCGACACCCGGGCGCTGACCCGGCATCTGCGTGAGCGTGGGGCGATGCGGGTGGGGATCTTCTCCGGTGAGGCGCTCGCCGACGAGGCGTCCCTGCTGGCCCGGGTGCGTACCGCCCCCGAGATGGTCGGGGCCGACCTCGCCGCCGAGGTCGCCACCGCCGAGCCGTATGTGGTTCCCGCCGTCGGCGCCAAGCGGTTCACGGTGGCGGCGGTGGATCTGGGGATCAAGGGGATGACGCCGCGGCGGATGGCCGAGCGTGGTATCGAGGTGCACGTGTTGCCGGCGACGGCGACGGTCGAGGACGTCTACGCGGTCGATCCGGATGGGGTGTTCTTCTCCAACGGTCCGGGCGACCCCGCGGCCGCGGACCGTCCCGTCTCCGTCATGCGCTCCGTCCTGGAGCGGTCCACGCCGTTGTTCGGTATCTGTTTCGGCAATCAGGTCCTGGGCCGTGCGCTCGGCTTCGGCACCTACAAGTTGAAGTACGGCCACCGGGGCATCAACCAGCCGGTGCAGGACCGCCTCACCGGTCGGGTGGAGGTCACCGCGCACAATCACGGTTTCGCCGTGGACGCCCCCGTGGGCGCGCCCAGCGACACCCCCTACGGCCGGGCCGAGGTCTCCCACGTCTGCCTCAACGACGGCGTGGTCGAGGGGCTGCGCCTGCTCGACCGGCCCGCCTTCAGTGTTCAGTACCACCCCGAGGCGGCGGCCGGTCCGCACGACGCCGCCTACCTGTTCGACCGCTTCGTCTCCCTGATGGAGGGCCAGCGTGCCTAAGCGCACCGATATCCAGTCCGTCCTGGTCATCGGCTCCGGTCCGATCGTGATCGGGCAGGCGGCCGAGTTCGACTACTCCGGCACCCAGGCGTGTCGTGTCCTCAAGGCCGAGGGGATGCGGGTGATCCTGGTCAACTCCAATCCCGCCACGATCATGACCGATCCGGAGATCGCCGATGCCACGTATGTGGAGCCGATCACTCCGGAGTTCGTGGAGAGGATCATCGCCCGGGAGCGTCCCGATGCGTTGTTGGCCACGTTGGGCGGCCAGACGGCGTTGAACACCGCGATCTCTCTGCACGAGGACGGCACTTTGGCCGAGTACGGGGTGGAGTTGATCGGCGCCAATGTCGAGGCGATCCGCAAGGGCGAGGACCGTGACCGGTTCAAGGAGGTCGTGGCCGAGGTCCGGGCGAAGATCGGTCACGGCGAGTCCGCCCGGTCGGTGATCTGCCACTCCATGGAGGAGGTTCTGGCGGGGGTGGAGGAGCTGGGCGGCTATCCGGTGGTGGTGCGTCCCTCGTTCACCATGGGGGGTGCCGGTTCCGGTTTCGCTCACGACGAGGCCGAGCTGCGCCGCATCGCCGGGCAGGGCCTGGCGCTCTCGCCGACCACCGAGGTGTTGTTGGAGGAGTCGATCCTGGGGTGGAAGGAGTACGAGCTGGAGCTGATGCGCGACCGCAACGACAACGTCGTGGTGGTCTGCTCCATCGAGAACTTCGACCCGATGGGGGTGCACACCGGTGACTCCATCACCGTGGCCCCGGCGATGACGCTGACCGACCGCGAGTACCAGGTGTTGCGGGATGTCGGCATCGCGGTGATCCGCGAGGTGGGGGTGGACACCGGTGGCTGCAACATCCAGTTCGCCGTCAATCCCGTCGACGGCCGGGTCATCGTGATCGAGATGAATCCGCGGGTCTCGCGCTCCTCGGCGTTGGCGTCCAAGGCCACCGGTTTCCCGATCGCCAAGATCGCCGCCAAGCTGGCGGTGGGCTACACCCTGGACGAGATTCCCAACGACATCACCGAGCAGACCCCGGCCTCCTTCGAGCCGACCTTGGACTATGTGGTGGTCAAGGTTCCGCGGTTCGCGTTCGAGAAGTTCCCCGGCGCCGACTCCACCTTGACCACCACCATGAAGTCGGTGGGTGAGGCGATGGCCATCGGCCGCAACTTCCCCGAGGCGCTGAACAAGGCGCTGCGCTCGCTGGAGAAGGCCGGCAGTCAGTTCGACTTCGCCTCCCCGGTGGGGGAGAAGGAGGAGTTGCTGGCCGCCGCCCGGCGTCCCACCGACGGCCGGATCAACACCGTCATGGACGCCATCCGAGCCGGCGCGAGCCCCGAGGAGGTCTTCGAGGCCACGAAGATCGATCCCTGGTTCGTCGACCAGCTGTTCCTGATCAAGGAGATCGCCGACGAGCTGGCCGCCGCCGACCGCCTCGACCCCCAGGTGCTGGCCGAGGCCAAGCGGCACGGCTTCTGCGACGCCCAGATCGCCGCGATCCGCGGGCTGCGCGAGGACGTCGTGCGCGAGGTCCGCCACACCCTGGGGGTGCGGCCGGTCTACAAGACCGTCGACACCTGCGCCGCCGAATTCGCCGCGAGGACCCCGTACTTCTACTCCTCCTACGACCAGGAGAGCGAGGTCGCCCCGCGCGAGAAGCCCGCGGTGATCATCCTGGGGTCGGGGCCCAACCGCATCGGCCAGGGCGTCGAGTTCGACTACTCCTGCGTCCACGCCTCCTTCGCGCTGCGCGAGGCGGGCTATGAGACGGTGATGGTCAACTGCAACCCCGAGACCGTCTCCACCGACTACGACACCTCCGACCGGCTCTACTTCGAGCCGCTCACCCTGGAGGACGTGCTGGAGGTCGTCCACGCCGAGACGCAGGCCGGCCCCGTCGCCGGTGTGATCGTCCAGCTCGGCGGCCAGACCCCCCTGGGGCTGGCCCAGGCGCTCAAGGACAACGGCGTGCCCATCGTGGGCACCTCCCCGGAGGCCATCCACGCCGCCGAGGACCGCGGTGCCTTCGGCCGGGTCCTGGCCGCGGCCGGGCTGCCCGCGCCCAAGTACGGCACCGCCACCACCTTCGCCGAGGCCAAGGAGATCGCCGCCGGGATCGGCTACCCGGTCATGGTCCGCCCCTCCTACGTGCTGGGCGGCCGCGGCATGGAGATCGTCTACGACGAGTCCCGGCTGGAGGCGTACATCGCCGAGTCGACCGAGATCGGCCCCTCCCGGCCGGTGCTGGTCGACCGTTTCCTCGACGACGCCGTCGAGATCGACGTCGACGCCCTCTACGACGGCCACGAGCTCTACCTCGGCGGCGTGATGGAACACATCGAGGAGGCCGGCATCCACTCCGGCGACTCCGCCTGCGCGCTGCCCCCCATCACCCTGGGCGGCCACGACATCAAACGGCTGCGGGCCTCCACCGAGGCCATCGCCCGCGGGGTGGGGGTGCGCGGACTGATCAACATCCAGTTCGCGCTGGCCGGCGACATCCTCTACGTGCTGGAGGCCAACCCGCGCGCCTCGCGCACCGTCCCCTTCACCTCCAAGGCCACCGCCGTCCCCCTGGCCAAGGCCGCCGCCCGCATCTCGCTGGGCGCCACCATCGCCGAGCTGCGCGCCGAGGGCATGCTGCCCGCCTCCGGCGACGGCGGCACCCTGCCGCTGGACGCGCCGATCTCGGTCAAGGAGGCCGTGCTGCCCTGGAGCCGCTTCCGCGACGTCCACGGCCGCGGCGTGGACACCGTGCTGGGCCCGGAGATGCGCTCCACCGGCGAGGTGATGGGCATCGACACCGCCTTCGGCACCGCCTACGCCAAGTCCCAGGCCGGGGCCTACGGCGCGCTGCCCACCAAGGGCCGCGCCTTCGTCTCGGTCGCCAACCGGGACAAACGCTCGCTGATCTTCCCGGCCCGCGAGCTGGTCGCCCTGGGCTTCGAACTGCTGGCCACCTCCGGCACCGCCGAGGTGCTGCGCCGCAACGGCATCGACGCCACCGTGGTGCGCAAGCAGAGCGAGGGCACCGGACCCAACGGCGAGAAGACCATCGTCCAACTCATCCACGACGGCGAGGTCGACCTCATCGTCAACACCCCCTACGGCACCGGCGGCCGGCTGGACGGCTACGATATCCGCACCGCCGCCGTCGCCCGCGCGGTGCCCTGCCTGACCACCGTCCAGGCCCTGGCCGCCGCCGTCCAAGGCATCGACGCCACCTCACGCGGGGAGGTCGGCGTCCGCTCCCTCCAGGAACACGCCGAACACCTCACCGCCGCCCGCGGGGAGTGACACGCGAGGGGGACACCGGAAGGATCCGGTGTCCCCCTCGCCACGCGCCGCCACGAGACCCCGACGGACCTCGCCGAAGCCCCGTCCCGCCGCCCGGAAGACCCGCATGTACCCCCTGCTGTTCAGCCTGCTCCTCAAACGCCTCGACCCCGAGCGGGCGCACCACCTCGGATTCGCCCTGATCCGGCTGGTCGCCCGCGTCCCCGGGCTGCGCTCCCTCGTCGCGGCCCTCCTCGCCCCGAGCCGGTCCCAGCGGCGTGCCCTGGCCACCGAGGCCCTCGGCCTGCGGATGCGCGGCCCCTTCGGACTGGCCGCCGGCTTCGACAAGAACGCCGTCGGCATCGACGGCCTCACCATGCTCGGCTTCGACCACGTCGAGATCGGCACCGTCACCGCGCACGCCCAATCCGGCAACCCCACGCCGCGGCTGTTCCGCCTGGTCGCCGACCGGGCGCTGGTCAACCGCATGGGCTTCAACAACGAGGGGTCCGCCGCGGTGGCGGCCCGCCTCGCGAAGCGCCGCGCCGTCTTCCCCGCCACCGTCGGCGTCAACATCGGCAAGACGAAGGTCACACCCGAGAGCGAGGCCGCCGACGACTACGCGACCTCCGCCCGGCGGCTGGCCCCGCACGCGGACTACCTCGTCGTCAACGTCTCCTCGCCCAACACGCCCGGACTGCGGAACCTCCAGGCCACCGAGCACCTGCGTCCGCTGCTGACGGCCGTGCGATCCGCCGCCGACGCCGCGGTGCCCGACCGGCGCGTTCCCCTGCTGGTCAAGATCGCCCCGGACCTGGCCGACGAGGACGTCGACGCCGTCGCCGACCTCGCCGTCGAACTGGGGCTGGACGGCATCATCGCCACCAACACCACCATCGCCCGCGACGGGCTCGGTCTGACCACCGACCGCGCCGAGATCGAGGCCGTCGGCGCGGGCGGCCTGTCCGGAGCCCCGCTGAAGGAGCGCTCGCTGGAGGTGCTGCGCCGGTTGTACGCCCGCGTCGGCGACCGCGTCACCCTGATCGGGGTCGGCGGGGTGCGCACCGCCGACGACGTGTGGGAGCGCGTCCTGGCCGGCGCCACCCTCGTCCAGGGCTACAGCGCCTTCGTCTACGAGGGGCCGCTGTGGTGCCGCCGCGTCCACCGGGGTCTGGCCGCGCGGCTGGCCGCGAGCCCGTACGCCACCCTCGCCGAGGCCGTCGGCGCCGACACCAGGAAGGTGACCTCACGATGAGCAGCAGTCCCGCCTCCCCGACCGCCTCCCCGGGCTCGTCGTCCCCCGAGCCGTTCGGCGCCCGGCTGCGCCGCGCCATGGACGCCCGCGGCCCGCTGTGCGTGGGCATCGATCCGCACGCGTCACTGCTCGCCTCCTGGGGGCTGGACGACGACGTGGCGGGCTTGGAGCGGTTCACGCGCACGGTCGTGGACGCCCTCGCCGATCGGGTGGCCGTCCTCAAGCCGCAGTCGGCCTTCTTCGAGCGCTTCGGTTCGCGCGGTGTCGCCGTGCTGGAGCGGGCGATCGCCGACGCGCGCTCGGCCGGTGCGTTGGTGCTCACCGACGCCAAGCGCGGCGACATCGGCTCGACCATGGCCGCCTACGCCGCCGCCTATCTCGAACCGGGCAGTCCGTTGTTCTCCGACGCGGTGACCGTCAGCCCCTACCTGGGCTTCGGCTCGCTGCGGCCGGCCCTGGACGCGGCGAAGGCGGCCGGGGCGGGCGTCTTCGTGCTGGCGCTCACCTCCAACCCCGAGGGTGGCCAGGTGCAGCGGGCCACGGCGGCCGGAGGCGTGTCGGTGGCGCAGACGGTGCTGGACCACATCGCTCGGGAGAACGCCGGGGCGGAACCGCTGGGATCGGTGGGCGCCGTGGTGGGCGCGACGCTGGCGGAGGCCGGCGTCGATCTGTCGGTGAACGGCCCGCTGCTGGCACCCGGACTGGGGGCGCAGGGGGCCGGCGCGGAGGACCTGCCGAGGGTCTTCGGTGACGCGGTGCGCGACGTCGTGCCGTCCATCAGCAGGGGGGTGCTGGGGCACGGCCCCTCGCCGGCGGGACTGCGCGAGTCCGCGGCGCGGGAGGTCGACCGCATCCGGGAGGTCCTGGGCTGATCCCGGGGCTCCGGGCCGGGTTCGGTCGGGGTTCCGGGGCGCCCCGTGCGGTTCGGTCCGCCCGGCTCCGCCGTCCCGTTCGCCGCACCGGGCGGAACCTGGACCTCCGGTGGGATGGGGTCTCCATGGTCGGGCGGCGGGGCGTTTCGGAGGGGAAATCCGGCCCTCACTCCCCACAGGGTGTTCTTTTTGTCAGCATATGTCCAGGTGGACTGAAGTCTGACCTGGACTTTTCGTCTGTTCTCGCTGACTCTGGCGTCCAAGGCCGCTAGTCTCCGACGAGAGAGCCGCGAACTTCTGGGGTCTTCCCAGGTCGTAGCGCCGGGCGCGGGGTCCTCCCAAGCCCGGGGGGCCGGGCCCGGGGCAGCCGGGCCGGGGAGGTTCCAGGGGACGTGTTGCTCTTTGCTCCGCAGGTGCGGGGCCACTAGGTTCCTCACCGATCCGTATCCGACCAGTTCTACATCCGAGGTGACGTAGGCGTGGCTCTTCCGCCCCTTACCCCTGAACAGCGCGCAGCCGCGCTCGAGAAGGCCGCCGCGGCTCGCCGGGAGCGCGCCGAGGTCAAGAACCGACTGAAGCACTCCGGCGCCTCGCTCCACGAGGTCATCAAGCAGGGCCAGGAGAACGAGGTCATCGGCAAGATGAAGGTCTCCGCCCTCCTGGAGTCCCTGCCCGGCGTCGGCAAGGTCCGGGCCCGCCAGATCATGGAGCGGCTCGGCATCTCCGAGAGCCGCCGGGTGCGCGGTCTGGGATCCAACCAGATCGCCTCCCTGGAGCGGGAGTTCGGCGGCGGCTCCGCCTGACGTTTCCGGGCGCTCCTGGGAACCGGGATAATCGCCGTATGAGTGAACGTCCGCGGCTGACCGTGCTCTCCGGCCCCTCCGGGGTCGGCAAGAGCACGGTCGTCGCTCATCTGCGCAAGGTCCATCCGGAGATCTGGCTCTCGGTCTCCGCCACCACCCGCCGCCCGCGCCCCGGCGAGCAGCACGGCGTCCAGTACTTCTTCGTGGACGACGAGGAGTTCGACAAGCTGGTCGCCAACGGCGAACTGCTGGAGTGGGCGGAGTTCGCCGGCAACCGCTACGGGACGCCCCGGCGGGCCGTGCTGGAACGGCTGGCGGCGGGGGACCCGGTGCTGTTGGAGATCGACCTCCAGGGGGCGCGCCTGGTGCGCGAGTCGATGCCCGAGGCCCGGCTCGTCTTCCTCGCCCCGCCCAGCTGGGACGAGCTGGTCCGCCGGCTCACCGGTCGCGGCACCGAGTCCCCCGAGGTCGTCGAACGGCGGCTGGAGGCGGCCAAGGTCGAGCTGGCGGCCGAACCGGAGTTCGACGTGACCCTGGTCAACACCTCCGTCGAGGAGGTCAGCCGAGAGCTGCTAGCCTTGATGAAGGTTTCGTGATCGTCGCCGTACCGCCGGACAGCAGCCACCGGGCTCCGGGGCACCGGCGGCAGGCCCCCGGCCTTCCGGGGCGCTGTCGGATCACCGCCCGTATTGTCCACCGCAGCGGAAGGTAGAGCGTGTCCTCTTCCATCACCACGCCCGAGGGCATCATCAACCCGCCGATCGATGAGCTGCTCGAAGCCACCGACTCGAAGTACAGCCTGGTGATCTACGCCGCCAAGCGCGCGCGTCAGATCAACGCCTACTACTCGCAGCTCGGCGAGGGCCTGCTGGAGTACGTCGGCCCGCTGGTGGACACCCACGTCCACGAGAAGCCGCTGTCGATCGCCCTCCGCGAGATCAACGCGGGTCTGTTGACCTCCGAGGCCATCGACACCCCGGCGCAGTGAGTCCACCGCCGGTGTCCGCGGGACACCGGCGACACCGTCACGGGCCCGGCAGCCGCGCTGCCGGGCCCGTGGTGTGTCATGGGGAAGGAAGACGGCCGTCGCGCTCCGCGCGGGTGGGGCGGGCGGTCCCGGAGTCGGGGAGAGACGAACGATGGACAGGTCCGACAAGCCCAGGGTGGTCCTGGGGGTCAGCGGCGGGATCGCCGCCTACAAGGCGTGCGAGGTGCTGAGACGGCTGACGGAGTCCGGTCACGACGTGCGGGTGGTGCCGACCGCCTCGGCGCTGAGGTTCGTCGGCGAGCCCACCTGGGCGGCGCTGTCGGGCCACCCCGTCGCGACCGGGGTCTGGGAGGACGTCCAGGAGGTCCCGCACGTTCGCATCGGTCAGGAGGCGGACCTGGTCGTCGTCGCGCCGGCCACCGCCGACATCCTGGCCAGGGCCGCCCACGGCCTCGCCGACGACCTGCTGACCAACACCCTGCTCACCGCACGGTGCCCGGTGGTCTTCGCACCCGCCATGCACACCGAGATGTGGGAGCATCCCGCCACCGTCGAGAACGTGGCCACCCTGCGCCGTCGCGGCGCGGTCGTCGTCGAGCCCGCCGTCGGACGACTGACCGGCAAGGACACCGGCAAGGGCCGGCTGCCCGAGCCCGGCGAGATCTTCGAGGTCTGCCGCCGGGTGCTGGCCCGCGGCACCGGAGGGGAGCGGGACCTGGCCGGACGGCACGTCGTGGTCAGCGCGGGCGGCACCCGGGAACCACTGGACCCGGTGCGCTTCCTGGGCAACCGTTCCTCCGGGCGCCAGGGGTACGCGCTGGCGCGCACCGCGGTGGCGCGCGGCGCCCGGGTGACCCTGGTCGCCGCCAACACCGCCCTGCCCGACCCCGCCGGCGCGGACGTGGTGCGGGTGGGTACGGCCGTCCAGCTCCGCGAGGCCGTGCTGAAGGCCGCGGCGGACGCGGACGCGGTGGTCATGGCCGCCGCCGTGGCCGACTTCCGGCCCGCCCGCTACGCCCAGGGGAAGATCAAGAAACGGGACGGACAGGAGCCGGAGCCCGTCGAGCTGGTCCGCAACCCCGATGTCCTCGCCGAGCTCTCCTCGACGCGCCCCCGTCCCGGACAGGTGGTCGTCGGATTCGCCGCCGAGACCGACGACGTCCTGGTCAACGGCCGTGCCAAGCTCGCCCGGAAGGGGTGCGACCTGTTGGTCGTCAACGAGGTGGGGGAGGAGAAGACCTTCGGCTCGACGGAGAACGAGGCCGTCGTCCTGGGCGCGGACGGCAGCGAGACGCCCGTGCCACACGGCCCCAAGGAAGCCCTCGCCGACACGGTGTGGGACGAGGTCGCCCACCGGCTGAACGCGGGGTGAACGACGGGCCGGAGAGGCGTGCGATCGCGGTCGACCGCGCCCTCCCGGCCCGACGACAGCCCCGGACGGCGTGGTCCCGAGCCCGCTGTGCGCGCCCCGTGGCAGGCCGTGAGCGTGTCGGAGTGCGAGACGCGCTGGTCCATCCGTGACGGGCTGCGGATAAACTGGCGGCGGATCGCGCTCGGGCACCGCCCGGTACCGGATCCGTACACCACGTCAGCCAGCAGCCGCTGCAAACCCAGGGAGCGATGTGTCCCGCCGCCTGTTCACCTCGGAGTCCGTGACCGAGGGTCACCCCGACAAGATCGCCGACCAGATCAGCGACACCATCCTCGACGCCCTCCTGGCCCAGGACCCGGCCTCCCGGGTCGCCGTGGAGACGATGATCACCACCGGTCTGGTGCACGTGGCCGGCGAGGTCACCACCGCCGCGTACGCCGACATCCCCACCCTGGTGCGCGGCAGGATCCTGGAGATCGGCTACGACTCCTCCAAGAAGGGCTTCGACGGTGCCTCGTGCGGGGTGTCGGTCTCCATCGGCGCGCAGTCCCCGGACATCGCCCAGGGAGTGGACGCCGCCTACGAGGCCCGGGTGGAGGGCGACCAGGACGAGCTGGACCGGCAGGGCGCCGGCGACCAGGGCCTGATGTTCGGCTACGCCTGCGACGAGACGCCGGAGCTGATGCCGCTGCCGATCCACCTGGCCCACCGGCTCTCGCGCCGGCTGAGCGAGGTGCGCAAGAACGGCACCATCCCCTATCTGCGTCCGGACGGCAAGACGCAGGTGACCATCGAGTACCACGGCGACAAGGCGGTGCGGCTGGACACCGTGGTGGTCTCCTCCCAGCACGCCTCCGACATCGATCTGGACTCGCTGCTGGCCCCGGACATCCGGGAGTTCGTCGTCGAGCACGTGCTGGCGGGCCTGGTGGCCGACGGGATCAAGCTGGACACCGACGACTACCGGCTGCTGGTCAACCCGACGGGGCGGTTCGAGATCGGCGGGCCGATGGGCGATGCCGGCCTGACCGGCCGGAAGATCATCATCGACACCTACGGCGGGATGGCCCGGCACGGCGGTGGCGCGTTCTCCGGCAAGGATCCCTCCAAGGTGGACCGCTCGGCCGCCTACGCGATGCGGTGGGTGGCCAAGAACGTGGTCGCCGCCGGGTTGGCCACGCGCTGTGAGGTCCAGGTCGCCTACGCGATCGGCAAGGCCGAGCCGGTGGGCCTGTTCGTGGAGACCTTCGGCACGGCCACCGTCGATCCCGAGCGGATCGAGCGGGCCATCGGCCAGGTCTTCGACCTGCGGCCGGCCGCCATCATCCGCGATCTGGAACTGCTGCGCCCGATCTACGCACAGACCGCCGCCTACGGTCACTTCGGCCGGGAGCTGCCGGACTTCACCTGGGAGCGCACCGACCGCACCGACGCCCTGCGCGCCGCCGCAGGGCTGTGACGCCCGGAACCGCCGACCGGCCCGGCCACCCCACAGCGGGGCGACCGGGCCGTGTCGGTGGGCTCTGGTAGGACTGGAGGCTGTGAGCAGCGAGAACGGGCGGGCCGACAGGCCCCCGGCCGAGGGGGCGCCGGGGGGCGAGCAACTCGCGCTGATCCGTGAGACGGTCCGTCGGGCCAAGCCGCCCCGCGCCCGCCCGCGCACCTGGCGCGGTGCCGAACTCGCCCCGCGCGATCCGGTGGCCCGCGTACTGGTCGACAAGGGGCTGCTCCACCTCGACCGACTCTTCGACTACGCCGTACCCGCCGCCATGGACGCCGAGGCCCGGCCCGGGGCGCGGGTGCGGGTGCGCTTCGGAGCGGGCGAGCGGGGCGGGCGCCGGGAGGGCGGCGGGCTGGTCAACGGCTTCGTCGTCGAACGGTGCGCGGAGTCCGACTTCCCCGGCGTCCTCGCCCCCATCGCCCAGGTGCTCTCCCCGGAGCCGGTCCTCACCCCCGAGCTGCTGCGGTTGTGCCGGGCCGTCGCCGACCGCTACGCCGGAGCGCTGGCCGACATCGTCCAGTTGGCCGTGCCACCGCGCAGGGCCCGCGCGGAGAAGGGGGGCGACGCGCGGAGTGCGCCTCCCCCTCCACCGAGCCCGCCCGCCCCGGGCCCGTGGGCGCGCTATCCCGAGGGCCCCGGCTTCCTGCGGGCGCTCGCCGCGGGGGAGGCGCCCCGCGCGGTGTGGACGGCCCTGCCCGGACCGCACTGGCCCGACGAGCTGGCCCGCGCCCTGGTCGCCGCCCTGGCCTCCGGCCGCGGCGCGCTGGCCGTCCTGCCCGACGGACGGGCCGCCGCCCGAGTGGACGCCGCCCTCACCGCCCTGATCGGTGAGGACCGGCACGTCCTGCTCACCGCCGACGCCGGGGCGGAGGCGCGCTACCGTCGCTGGCTCGCCGTCAACCGCGGCACGGTGCGCTGCGTCGTCGGCACCCGCGCGGCGATGTTCGCGCCCGTGCGCGATCCGGGACTCGTCGCGATCTGGGACGACGGCGACTCCAGCCACCGCGATCCCCACGAGCCGATGCCCCACGCCCGTGAGGTGCTGCTGCTGCGCGCCGCCCGCGAGGGGTGCGGCTTCCTGGCGGGCGCGCACGGCCGCACCGTGGAGGCCGCCCGACTCGTCGAGACCGGCTGGGCCCGCCCGCTGGTCGCCGACCGGGACGCGGTGCGCGCGGCGGCCCCCCTGGTCCGCACGGTCGGCGACGGCGACGAGGCCCGGGATCCCGCCGCGCGCGCCGCCCGCCTGCCCACCCTCGCCTGGAGCACCGTGCGCGAGGCCCTGGCGCTGGGCCCCGTCCTGGTGCAGGTGCCCCGGCGCGGCTACGTACCCCGGCTGGCCTGCGCGGGGTGCCGCGAACCCGCGCGCTGTGCCCACTGTGCGGGCCCGCTGGAGGCCGCCGGCGGTGACGCCCCGCCCGGCTGCGGCTGGTGCGGTCGGGCGGAGCCCGCGTGGCGCTGCGCGGAGTGCGGGGCGACGAGGCTGAGAGGCCGGGTCTTCGGCGCCCGCCGCACGGCCGAGGAACTCGGCCGCGCCTTCCCGTCCGTTCCCGTGCGCACCTCCGGGCGGGACCACGTGCTGGACACCGTCCCCGAACGGCCCGTGCTGGTGGTCAGCACCCCGGGGGCCGAACCGGTCGCCGAGGGGCCCGGTTACGCGGCGGCGCTGCTGTTGGACGGTTGGGCGCTGCTCTCCCGCCCCGATCTGCGGGCGGCCGAGGAGGCGCTGCGCCGCTGGCTGGGCGCCGCCGCGCTGGTGCGTCCCCACACCGAGGGCGGACGGGTGGTCGTCATGGCCGAGCCGACGCTGCGGCCGGTCCAGGCGCTGGTGCGCTGGGATCCGGCCGGGCACGCCCGGCGCGAACTGGCCGAGCGCGCCGAGCTGGGCTTCCCGCCGGTGTCCCGGATGGCGGCGGTGACGGGGCCGCCCGAGGCCGTCGCCGATCTGCTGGCATCGGCCGATCTGCCGCCCGGCGCCGAGGTGCTGGGGCCGGTGCCGCTGCCGCCCACCGACCCCGGACGTCCCCGGCGGCCCGGCTCCGCGCCCCCGGGCGAACGGTGGGAGCGGGCCCTGGTGCGGGTGCCGCCGGGTGGTGGGGCCGCGCTCGCCGCGGCCCTGCGGACGGCACGGGCCGCTCGGCTCGCCCGCCGGGAGGGCGCACCGGTGTGGGTCCGCATCGATCCGGAGGACATCGGCTGACCGCGGTGTCCTCGCAGAGGGCTGCCGGGGGCCGCCGGGGGCTGCCTGGGGCGGGCACGGCACCGCCCGGTGTCCGGCCGGGGGCGGTCGGACACCGGGCGGTGGCGGCACGGCCGAGGAGGAGTCAGCCGTTGCGGGGGGAGGGAAGCGCGCCCGGTCGGGGGTCCGGCGGCGGCTGCGCCGGCCGACCGGGCGGCGCGTGGGCGGCGGAGGACGCCACGGGCGCGCCCTGGCCCACGGCCACGGGACGCGCGGCCCCCGCTCCTCCCTCCTCGCCGCCGGTGGCCCGCCGCACCGTCTCCGTCGCCGTCTCCGTCCCGGCCGTACCCGACCGGTCCACGCCGCGGCGCGAGCCGTAGCGCCGGTGGACCGCCTGTTTGGTCACCCCGAGGGCCGAGCCCACCGCGTCCCAGGAGAACCCCAGCGAGCGGTCGAACTCCACCGCCGCCGTCACCAGCGTCTCCACACTGTCGCGCAACTCCTGGGCGAGTCGCACGGTGGGCGCCGGAGCCCTGCCGTAGACGACGAAGCCCGAGGACGGCCCGGTGCGTCGTGGCCGGTAGACGTTGCCCAGTTGGGCGGTGAGGGTGCGCAGCGCGTCCACCTGCCGGCGGACCCGCTCGATGTCCCGCACCAGCAGGTGCAGGCTGGCCCGTGCCTGGGCGTCGGGGGTGGCGTGGTCGGCCATGGTCAAGCCTCTCCAACCGGCGTGAGTACGATCGACCGCGTCCGCGGCCGCCTCGGTCCATCGGTTCCATCGGTCAAGCTGCCTTGACCAACGCCGCAGCGGGCGCCGGGGTCACGCTGCGGGGGCGCGAGGCGGGATCCGCGAGTCGCCCGCCGGGTCGGTACGCCCCGGAGCGCCCGTCGGGTCGGCGGCCGTGACGGGTCGTACACTGGTGCGCCGTCCCGCGCCCCGCACGCGTCCGTCCGCGAGAGGTAGTTCGTCACCGATGAGGCTCGTCTTCGCCGGCACCCCCGAGGTCGCCGTACCCGCCCTCGACGCCCTGATCGCATCGGAGCGGCACGAGGTGGCGGCCGTCGTCACCCGGCCGGACGCGCCGGCCGGACGTGGGCGCCGCCTGGTGGCGAGCCCGGTCGGCCGGCGGGCCGAGGAGGCCGGGATCGAGGTCCTCAAGCCCGCCCGCCCCCGCGACGAGGACTTCCTCGCCCGACTGCGCGAGATTGCCCCGGACTGCTGTCCCGTGGTGGCCTACGGCGCGCTGCTGCCGAAGGTCGCCCTCGACATCCCCGCCCGGGGCTGGGTCAACCTGCACTTCTCGCTGCTGCCCGCCTGGCGCGGCGCGGCCCCCGTCCAACACGCGATCATGGCGGGCGACGAGGTCACCGGGGCCTCCACCTTCCTCATCGAGGAGGGGTTGGACTCCGGCCCGGTCTACGGGGTCGTCACCGAGGAGATCCGGCCCACCGACACCAGTGGCGACCTGCTGACCCGGCTGGCCTTCGCGGGCGCCGGACTGCTCTCCGCCACCATGGACGGGATCGAGGACGGCACGCTGCGGGCCGCGCCGCAGCCGGCGGAGGGCGTCAGCCTCGCCCCCAAGATCACGGTCGAGGACGCCCGCGTGGACTGGAACGCCCCCGCGCTGCGCGTGGACCGCGTGGTGCGCGGCTGCTCGCCCGCTCCCGGTGCCTGGACGCTCTTCCGCGGCGAGCGGCTCAAGCTGCGGCAGCTCGGCCTCGCGCCCGACCGCGTCGACCTGGCTCCCGGGGAGTTGGCCGTCGGCAGGAACACCGTGCACGTCGGGACCGGCTCGCACGCCGTCGAACTGCTGTGGGTACAGCCCCAGGGCAAGAAGCCGATGGCCGCCGCCGACTGGGCGCGCGGGGTCCGCATCGCCGCGGGGGAGCGTCTCGGGGAGTGAGGCGCCCGGGGGCGGGACGGACGCGGCCGGTCGCCCTCCCGCCGCCCGGCGGGTCCGTCCGGGGCGGGGGCTACGCTGGAGGGCCGCGCCCCCTCGGGCGTCCCGCGCCACCGCATCCCCGAACGATCCGGAGCACCTTCCCCGTGAGCAGCCGGCCACGCCGCCCCGCCAGGTCCCACCGTCGCCCTCCCCGGAAGGACCCCGTCCGCACGATCGCCTTCGAGGCGCTGCGGGCCGTCGACGAGCGCGACGCGTACGCCAACCTCGTCCTGCCCCCGTTGCTGCGCAAGGCGCGCGAGCGCGACGGCCTCGACGGGCGGGACGCGGCACTGGCCACCGAACTGGTCTACGGCACCCTCCGCCGCCAGGGCACCTACGACGCCGTCATCGCCGCCTGCGTGGACCGCCCGCTGCGCGAGGTGGACCCGCCGGTGCTGGACGTCCTCTCGCTGGGTGCCCACCAACTGCTGGGCACCCGCATCCCCGCCCACGCGGCGGTGAGCACCACCGTGGACCTGGCCAGGTCGGTCCTCGGCGACGGCCGAGCCCGGTTCGTCAACGCCGTGCTGCGGAAGATCGCCGCCGACGACCTGGACGGCTGGCTGGCCAGGGTGGCACCGCGCTGGGACGAGGACCCCGAGGAACACCTGGCGGTCGTCCACGCCCACCCCCGCTGGGTCGTCTCGGCCCTGTGGGACGCGCTCGGCGGCGGCCGCGAGGAGATCGAGGCCCTGCTGGCGGCCGACAACGCCCGCCCCGAGGTCACCCTGGTGGCCCGCCCCGGCCGTGCGACACGGGAGGAACTGCTGACCGGCGACGCCGAGCCGGGCCGCTGGTCCCCGTACGCCGTCCGGCTCGCCGAGGGCGGCGACCCCGGCACGATCGACGCCGTGGCCGAGGGACGTGCCGGCGTGCAGGACGAGGGCAGCCAACTCGTGGCCCTCGCGTTGGCGAACGCGCCCTTGGAGGGCGACGACCGGCGCTGGCTCGACGGCTGCGCCGGACCGGGCGGCAAGGCCGCCCTGCTGGCCGCGTTGGCGGCCGGCCGCGGCGCGGCCCTGGTCGCCGCCGAGCGGCAGCCCCACCGCGCCCGCCTAGTGGCCGGCGCGCTACGCGGCAACCCCGGTCCGTACCAGGTGGTCACCGCCGACGGAACCCGTCCCGCCTGGCGGCCCGGCACCTTCGACCGGGCCTTGGTCGACGTGCCCTGCACCGGGCTCGGCGCCCTGCGTCGCCGCCCCGAGGCCCGTTGGCGCCGCCGCCCCGAGGACCTGGCCGGCTTCGCTCCCCTCCAGCGCGCCCTGCTCACCGAGGCGCTGCGCGCCGTCCGCCCCGGCGGCGTCGTCGGCTACGCCACCTGTTCCCCGCACCCGGCCGAGACCCGCGCGGTCGTCCAGGACGTGCTGAGGCACGGGGGCGCCGAGCCGATCGACGCCCGCCCCCTGCTGCCCGACGTGCCCGACCTCGGCGACGGCCCCGACATCCAGCTCTGGCCGCACCGGCACGGCACCGACGCGATGTACCTCGCCCTGCTGCGCCGCACCGCCTGACCCACGTCCCCGCAGCGGGTCCGGACGACGGCCCGCGACCACGCGTCGGCAAAGAAGCCGCCGTCCGGACCCGCTGCGACGGCGCCCGGGACCGGGCCGAACCTGGCGGCGGGAGCGGGTGGGCGGCACGACATACTGGGGCCATGGCTCAGATCAACCCCAGCATCCTGTCCGCCGACTTCGCACACCTGGCCGACGAGGCACGGCGCGTCGGGGGACCCGAGGGCGCCGACTGGCTCCACGTGGACGTGATGGACAACCACTTCGTCCCCAACCTGACGCTCGGTGTCCCGGTCGTCGCCTCGCTCCGCGAGGCGACCGACACCCCGCTGGACTGCCACCTGATGATCGAGGATCCCGACCGCTGGGCGCCGCAGTACGTCGAGGCGGGGGCCGGCTCCGTCACCTTCCACGTGGAGGCCGCCGCCGCGCCGGTGCGGCTGGCCCGCGAGATCCGCGCCAAGGGCGCCCGCGCCTCCATGGCCCTCAAGCCCGCCACCCCGGTCGAGCCCTACGAGGACCTGCTGCCGGAGCTGGACATGCTCCTGGTGATGACCGTGGAACCGGGCTTCGGCGGCCAGGCGTTCCTCGACGTCACCCTCCCCAAGATCCGCCGCGCCCGACAGCTCATCGACAAGCACGGGCTCCAGCTCTGGCTCCAGGTGGACGGCGGCGTGTCGGCCTCCACCATCGAGCGCTGCGCCGAGGCGGGCGCCGACGTCTTCGTGGCCGGCTCGGCCGTCTACGGCGCGGACGACCCGGCGGCGGCGGTGCGGTCCCTGCGGGCCCAGGCGGAGGCGGCCGGCGGGGCCGGCGAGGGGCACGCCCACTGAGGGACGCCCCGGGGCGTCGGGGTGCTCTCCGGGACTCCGGGGGAACGTTCGGGGGACATCCGGAGAAGTCCGTCCGAACGGGACCCCACCGGGGCGTCCGTACGGCCCGGTAGCTGGGTGCACCGTGCACGGAATGGATCAGGAAGCCCGCGGATCTGCGAGGATGAACGCGCAGAGTGATTGAGGTGCGTACACGAGTACGACGGAACGGTAGCGAGGTGAGTGCGGTGTCGACCGGGCGGTCAGCCACGAGAATGGGTCCCGCCGAGCTGATGCAGGCGGCGGCCATGGCGCGCCGCTTCTATCTGGAGGGGAAGTCCAAGATCCAGATCGCCGACGAGTTCGGCGTGAGCCGCTTCAAGGTGGCACGGGTCCTGGAGACCGCGCTGGAGCGGGACCTGGTGCGCATCGAGATCCGGGTCCCGGCCGAGTTGGACGCCGAACGGTCCGACACCCTGCGCGCCCGCTACGGGCTGCGGCACGCCGTCGTGGTCGAATCCCCCTCGGACACGCCCGAGGACGCCGCCGACCCGGAGAACCTGGGCGAGGTCGCCGCCGACCTGCTCGGTGAGCTGGTCACCGAGGGAGACGTCCTGGGCCTGGCCTGGGGCCGCTCGACCATCCACATGGCCACGGCGCTGCACCGCCTCCCGCCGTGCACCGTCGTGCAGTTGACCGGGGTCTACGACGCGGGTACCGCCGAGCGCGGCTCGGTGGAGGCCGTACGGCGCGCCGCGGCCGTCTCCGGTGGCGAGGCCCACCCCATCTACGCGCCGATGCTGCTGCCGGATCCGGCCACGGCCGCCGCGCTGCGCCGGCAGACCGGGATCGCCTCGGCCTTCGAGTACTTCGACAAGGTGACGGTGGCGGCGGTGTCCATCGGCTCCTGGGAACCCGGTGTCTCCACCGTCCACGACATGCTCAGCGAGGAGGAGCGCGCGCACTACGCCTCGCTCGGGGTGGCGGCGGAGATGTCCGCCCACCTCTTCGACGCCGAGGGCCGCCGCATCGGCCGCGACCTGGGGGAGCGCTGCATCACCGTCGAGGCCGACCGACTGCGCCGCGTCCCCGAGGTCATCGCCATCGCCGGCGGGCGCCGCAAGGCGGCGGCGATCGGGGCCGTCCTCCGTTCCGGGCTGGTGACCAGCCTGGTCACCGACACCGCCGCCGCCGACCACCTCCTCCACGAGACCGGCCCGGGGCCGCGTCCCGCGCTGGAGCGGGCGGACCCGGACGAGGGCGCGCGCTGAACCGAGCGTCGGACGATCGCACGAACGTCCCCGCCTCCCCCCGGAGGTTCCTCCGCGATCGAAGGCGTGTACGGGCGTGCAACAATGAAGTACGTGCGATTTCTCAACGACCAGCGGCCCTCGTACGACCTGACGTACGACGACGTCTTCATGGTGCCGAACCGCTCCGCGGTCGGTTCCCGTCAGGGCGTGGACCTCACCACCCCCGACGGGACGGGCACCACCATTCCGATTGTGGTGGCCAACATGACCGCGATCGCGGGACGCCGGATGGCCGAGACGGTCGCCCGGCGCGGCGGACTCGTCGTCATCCCCCAGGACATCCCCCTGGACGTCGTCACCGACGTCATCTCCTGGGTCAAGCAGCGCCACCTGGTCCTGGACACCCCCATCGTCCTGGAGCCCACCGCGACCGTCGCCGACGCCCTGTCCCTGCTGCCCAAGCGGGCGCACGGCGCGGGCGTCGTGGTCGACGGGGAGCGGCGCCCGGTGGGCGTCGTCACCGAGGCCGACCTGACCGGCGTGGACCGCTTCACCCAGGTCTCCCAGGTCATGTCCCGCGAACTGCTCCTGCTGGACGCCGACATAGACCCCCGTGAGGCGTTCACCCGCCTGGACGGCGCCCACCGCAGGCTCGCCCCGGCCGTCGACGCCGACGGCCGCCTGGCCGGCATCCTCACCCGCAAGGGCGCCCTGCGCGCCACCCTCTACACCCCCGCGACCGACGCCGCCGGCAGGCTCCGCGTCGCCGCCGCCGTCGGCATCAACGGCGACGTCGCGGGCCGGGCCAAGGGACTGCTGGAAGCCGGGGTGGACACCCTGGTGGTGGACACCGCCCACGGCCACCAGGAGTCGATGCTCACCACCCTGCGGACGATCCGCGGCCTGGATCCGCGGGTGCCCGTCGTCGCGGGCAACGTCGTCTCCGCCGAGGGCGTGCGCGACCTGGTCGAGGCCGGCGCCGACATCGTCAAGGTCGGCGTCGGGCCGGGCGCCATGTGCACCACCCGCATGATGACCGGCGTGGGCCGCCCGCAGTTCTCCGCCGTCCTGGAGTGCGCCGCCGAGGCGCGCAGGCTCGGCAGGCACGTCTGGGCCGACGGTGGCGTGCGCCACCCGCGCGACGTGGCCATGGCCCTGGCGGCCGGCGCCTCCAACGTCATGATCGGCTCCTGGTTCGCCGGGACGTACGAGTCCCCCGGAGACCTCCAGCAGAGCCCCGACGGGCGCCTGTACAAGGAGAGCTTCGGCATGGCCTCCGCCCGTGCCGTGCGCAACCGCACCACGGAGGAGTCCCCCTACGACCGGGCCCGCAAGGCGCTGTTCGAGGAGGGCATCTCCACCTCGCGGATGTTCCTCGACCCGGAGAGGCCCGGGGTGGAGGACCTGATCGACTCGATCGTCGCCGGGGTGCGCTCCTCGTTCACCTACGCCGGTGCCGCCACGGTGGACGAGTTCGCGGAGAAGGCCGTCATCGGCGTCCAGAGCGCCGCGGGCTACGCCGAGGGCAAGCCGCTGCACGCCAGCTGGTAGCCCTTCCGCCCGGCGGCCCCACCGCCGCGCGCACGCGGCCCGTCCCCTTCCCGGGGGCGGGCCGCAGCCGTTTGGATGGCCCCATGAGCGAATTCCCACGACAGACACCGCGCGAGGGCCACGCGGGCACCGGGGCCGGAGCGATCACCCCGGACGGCTGCGCGGTGGAGGTCTACACCCGACTGCCCGTCGGCGACGAGCCCGACGTCATCGCCTCGGCCGTCCCCGCCGGGGCGACCCTGCTCGAACTGGGCTGCGGCGCGGGCCGGATGACCCACCCGCTCCTGGAGCGCGGCTTCGCGGTGACGGCCGTCGACGAGTCGCCGCGGATGCTGGAGAAGGTGCGCGGCGCCCGTACGGTGTGCTCGCCCATCGAGACGCTGGACCTGGACGAGCGCTTCGACGTCGTCCTGTTGGCCTCCTTCCTGGTCCACACGGCCGATGTCCGGGTGCGTGACGCGCTGCTGCGCGCCTGCCGCCGGCACGTCGCGGACGGCGGCAGCGTGCTGATCCAACGCGAGGGCGAGGACTGGCACGAGAGGGCGCCCAGGGAGCGCAGGGCCGGCGACGGCCTGGTGCGGATCGCCTCCGTCCAGCCCACCGGGGAGCCCGGGGTGTCGTCCGTCCACTGCGAGTACGTCTTCCCGGACGGCACCTGGACCCAGACGTTCCCCTCCCGGCGCATGGGGAGGGAGGAGTTCGAGGAGGCGCTGACCGGCGCGGGTCTCGTCGTCGACGCCTACCTCACCGAGGACCGGACCTGGGTGCGGGCCCTGCCCGTGCGGTGAGGCTCCGACGGGGACGGGCCGACGCAGCCGTGCGTACGGCGCGCACGGCGTCTCGATGTGCGACTCTCTGAGGCGAAACACACTCGATGCGCCGTATACGCCATACGTGACCGATCCCGAGGAGCCACTCACGATGGACCAGGGCACCGCGTCCCCCGCCCCGCGCCGCTCCGGTGCCGCCTCCCGGCTGACGCGCCGCAAACCCGTGGAGTGGCTCGTCACCGAGAGCGGCAAGGGGGAGGGGGGCGCCCTGCGGCGCTCGCTCGGCCTGTGGCAGCTGACCTCGATCAGCATCGGGGCGACGCTGGGCACCGGCATCTTCGTCGTCCTGGGCGAGGCCGTGCCCGAGGCGGGCCCCGCGGTGATCCTGTCCTTCGTCCTCGCCGGACTGACCGCGCTGTTCTCCGCCCTGTCCTACGCGGAGCTGGCCGGCACCATCCCGGTCTCCGGCTCCTCCTACAGCTACACCTACGCCACCATGGGCGAACTGACGGCCTGGGTGATCGGCTGGTGCCTGATCCTGGAGTACGGGGTGTCGGTGGCCGCCGTCGCCGTCGGGTGGGGCCAGTACCTCAACGAGCTGCTCGACGGCACGGTCGGCGTCACCATCCCCGACGCCCTCTCCGCGCCGCCCGGGGGCGGAGGCATCGTCAATCTCCCGGCCCTGCTGGTCATCCTGCTGGCCATGGTCCTCCTGCTCGGCGGAGCCCGGGAGAGCGCCACCGCCAACGCCGTCATGGTGGTGGTGAAGATCAGCGCGCTGCTGATGTTCTGCGCCGTCGCCGTCACCGGTGTGCGCGCCGGGAACTACACGCCCTTCATGCCGTTGGGCGTGGCCGGGGCCAACGCCGCCGCCGCGACGTTGTTCTTCTCCTACATCGGCTTCGACGCCGCCTCCACCGCCGGTGAGGAAGCCAGGAACCCCCGACGCGACCTGCCGCGTGCCATCATCCTGTCACTGGTCATCGTCACCGTGCTCTACTGCCTGGTCGCGGCCGTCGCCGTCGGTGCCATGCCGTGGCAGGACTTCATCGGCTCCGAGGCGGCCCTCGCCGGAATCATGGAGGAGGTCACCGGTCACACCTTCTGGTCCGTCCTGCTGGCGCTCGGCGCCGTCATCGCCATCGCCAGCGTCGTCCTGGCCGTGCTCTACGGCCAGACCCGCATCCTGTTCTCCATGTCCCGCGACGGACTGATCCCCACGGTGTTCTCCCGGGTGCACCAGCGCACCGGCACCCCGCGCGTCAACACCCTGATCGTCTCGGCCTTCTGCGGGCTGTTGGCGGCGGTGGTCCCGCTCGGCCGCCTCGCCGACGCCACCAGCATCGGCACGCTCTTCGCCTTCGCCCTGGTCAACGTCTCGGTCGTCGTTCTGCGCCACACCCACCCGCGAGCCGCCCGCGGCTTCCGTGTCCCGCTCTCGCCCCTGCTGCCCGCGCTCGGCTTCGCCTTCTGCCTGTGGACGATGGCCGGCCTGGACCTGGTCACCTGGACCGTCTTCGGTCTCTGGCTCGTCGGGGGCCTGGCGATCTACTTCACCTACGGCATCCGCCACTCCCGCCTGGGCCGGGTCCACGAGGAGGGCCGGTAGCCGCGTTCGGGCGGGCGCCCTCCGCGTGGCGCGGAAGGCGCCCTCACGGGCTCAGGTGCACTCGTCGGACTTCGCGACGGTCTCGGCGTAGGCGGCGATGAACTCCTTCATCGCCGCTTCGCCGGGGGCCTCGTCCTCCCTGCTCAAGGCTGTCACAAAAAGTTTTCTGTCAGGTTTCCGTGGGTTGGGGCAGGCGACCTCTCCGATGGCTCCGAAGGCCGAGTAGAGGTAGTGCCCGTCATCTGTTTCCTTGTCCCCGGGGTCGACCCCGGGGACAAGGGACGCAGCGTCAGTCAGTGATTGCCCCTCTTCCCGCCAGTCGATACTGGCGGAGAGCACCTGATCTCCGTCCACGAATACACGGCACCTTTTGACTCCCTCCACGAGTGAAGAGGTCTCCGTGTTCATTTCTTTCCCCGGCGGCATGAGGGGTTTCAGGGTTTCGGCCTGTATGGCTGTTCCGCACAAAGAACTGGGGATTTCGTACCCCCTTTCCTCTTTCTCTGCGCATGCGGAAAGGCCGAGAGTGGTTGCCAGTATTCCGAGGAATGCTGCTCCGAATCTTGCCCTTGACTTCATGGTGTTTTGATTATTTCCCGCCCGATGGAGCGTCAGTCTCGCATGGATGCACTGTCCGTTGATCGGGTTATTGGTTGGGTATTTTTGTTTGGAGATCGTCTGCCATTCTCCTGGCATTGTCGGAAGCAATGGAGAAGCCGATCTCATTGCCGTCCCTCACCCAGTCGGCGATCTGGTTCGCGTACGGCTTGTCGCCCGCCTCGGCGACTTGTTTGGCGGCCAGTTGTCCGTGTGTTGTGCTGTTCTCCATGGCTCTTTCCCATCGGGCGTTGACGTTGTCCCCGGCCTCCTTGAGGTTGCTTGGCTCGACCGCACCGAAAATCTGCTCCAAGACGACGCTGCTGACGGTGCCGGCGGTTCCACCCGCAACGGCCCCTCCGGCGGGTGTCGCGATGAAGCTCGTCCCCACGCCGATGCCGGTGCCGATGGTCCCGGAAATGATGTTCTTCACCTGGCCCATCGACTTCTTGTAGTCTTCGTCTTTCTGGTGCGCTTCTCCCAGAACCGCCTCTTGGCGGCCGATGGCCAAGGTCCCGCTGATCTCACCGGATCGCCGTGCGATTTCCTTGACCGTGTCCTCGGCGTCGTGCGGGTAGCGCCTGTCGTCCGGGATTTCGGAATTCAGGTGGTAGTCGAAAAGATTCGTCATGTAGGCTTTCTGGCCCATTTCGATCTTCGAGTACCCCTCGTCGTTCTGCCCCACACTGATGAGGAAGCGTGTGACGTCGCTGTGGTCCATCTCGGCGGCGGTGCCGGCGACGGGGAAGAGCAGGTTGGTGTTGCCGTATGTGTCGTCGGCGGTGGCCCGGTTGATGTCGGGCAGGTACTCCGCCGCGATCTGGCCCATACTGTCGGACAGGTAGCCACGTCCGGTGAGCCGTTCGGTGTCGTCGGAGATGGAGCTGACGATCTGCTCCACCAGCCGGGCCTGCTCCGGGCTGTGCGGGGGGAGGTCCGGGCCGGGCTGTTCGCCGGCCGGGTGGCCGGTCGCCGCGGCCTCCAGGGCCCACCCCAGGGCGTTCTGCCCGGCGATGCTCTCCTCGAACTCGGAGTCGTACTCCTTCGGCCAGTCCCGCTCCTCGAAGAGGTACTGGAAGACGGACAGGCCGACCTTGCCCTCCTTGCCGTTGCCGTCGGTGTCCCGAGTGAAGTCGTGGTCCTCGTCCTTGGTGACGAAGGTGCCGTTGAAGAAGTCGGTGGCGGCCTCCGGGCTCTTACCCAGCGCCATCATGAAGCCCGTCATCGGGTCCGAACCGCCGTCGGTACCCGTCCGGTTGAGCATCGGCCCCAGAGGGAAGTGCCAGGCCAGTTCCGCGCTCCGGCCGTTGTGGCTGCGCTCCTTCTCGACCCGGACGAGTTCGTCGCCGTAGTTCTTCAGGAACGTGTCGTCGAAGTCGCCCCAGCGCATCAGGTTGCTCATCACCTGGGCGCCCACGGCCCGGGGGCTGTCCTTGCTCGGGACGTACTCGCCGGTCAGGCCGACCATGTCCCGCTCCCAGCGCTGCATGGCGGCGCTGTCGGACCGGGTGGCGTTGGCCAGGGTCAGACCGAGGTTCTCCTGCAGGTCGCCGTACTTGTCCATCCGGGCCTGGATGAGCTGCGTGTTCGTGTGCAGGTCGTTGACGCCCGTCCAGAAGTCGAGCACGCCCCGGGGGCCCAACGCGGTCGCGAACCGTTCGGCGAAGAGGCTGTCGTCCTTGTACCGCGCCAGGGTGGAGTTGAACTCGTCGAACTCCTCGGGGGTCATGTCCCCCGGGTCCTCGGCGAGTTCGGCGGCTCGGTCGGCGGCCTCCAGGGCCTCGGCGGCGGCGTCACGGTCGGCGTAGGAGGCGTCGGAGAACCCGTAGGGGGTCTGGTCGGCCAGTGCCCTGAGCGCCCTGGCGGCGCTGGAGTCGCTCTCGGCGGCCTTGGTGAGGATGCCCTGGACCTCGTCGCGGAGGGCGGTGACGTCCTCGGGGGTGTGGTCGGGGACGTCGGTGCCCTCGGCGGCGCGGTCGGGGTGGATGTTCATGGTGACCGTGAAGCTGCCGTCGGAGTTGCCGATGACGGTCAGGTTCTTCTTCAGGCCGCGTTCGATGGCGTCGTTGAGCTGTCGGCGGTACTCCACCAACTCGTCGTGGGTGTCCCGGAGGATGTTGCGGATGGAGGTGGCCTGGGTGTGGGCGTCGCCGAACTCGCCGACGGTCTTGGCGACGAACTCGCGGGTGACGGCGGCGTTCCAGCCGGTCCAGTCGGCCTTGTCGGCCTTGCCCTTGAGCTGCGTTCGGGCGTCGTCCTTCAGGGTGCTCAGCTTGTCGACCATCTCCGACCAGTCGGTGACGGCCGCGTTGAGCCTGGAGAAGTCGGCGTGGCGGAGGGCGTCGAGCTTCACGCGAGCCGGGTCCTCTCGTCGAAGCCCTCGTCGAGCGCGGAGACGCTGTTGAACAGCGAGCCGATGTGCTGTTCGTCGTTGGCGTGGGCGCTGTTGCTGTACTCCATGTGGTTGGAGATGTGGGCGCAGGCGTCGGTGAGGGTGCGCAGCTGTTCCTGCCACCGGGTGGCGACGTGGTCCAGGGCGTCGCCGATCTCGAAGTCGCCCTTCAGGCCCGCGGCCGCGCGGGTGCTGCTCTCCCGGGCGTGGTCGCCGTCCTTGCGCAGCCGCTCATGGAGGTCGAACGCCGCGTCCCCGACGGCGGCCAGGTCCTTCTGTGTCACCGCGAGTTCGCCGGACGACGTCGAGACGCCGCCTCCGCCGCCGCCGTCGAGCCGGTTCAGGCGCATGCTCGTGGCCTTCCGCTCGGCGGCGGCCGTCACCAGTTGGTTCCACTCCTCGTCGAACGTCATGTTTCCTCCCCCGCGTCCGACTCCGCCTGCCGGGTCACAGCGTATAGAGACGGGCCACACCGTATAGAGGTCCGTCTCCAGGTCGCCAGTGAGAGGGGCGCGGAAGGAACCGGGGCGAGGTCGTCGCGCCGGTGTCGGCGCATGGGGAATGCCCGGTTCGCGGACATGTGGACGGAAGGGATGTCCGGAAGTTCGGACATGGGCTCCCCCCGAACGGTGCCGCCGGACCGTGTGACGGTTCGGTGAAGGTTCCCCGGCCGTTCGCGCCGCGGCTCCCGGCCCGCCGGGGGATCCGGCACGGGTCGGGTGTGCTGTACTTCGCTGCCGGGGAGCCGCGCGGGGCGCGGCGCCCGCTCGTACCGCCCGCACGGAAGAAGTGGTCCACCCGCAGTGCGACTGAACCAGCTCGACGAACGTATCGTCCACGCCCTCGCCGAGGACGCCCGCCGCTCCTACGCCGACATCGGTGCCGAGGTCGGGCTGTCCGCTCCGGCCGTCAAGCGCCGGGTGGACCGGCTGCGCGAGCAGGGGGCGATCACCGGGTTCACCGTGCGGGTGGACCCGGTGGCGCTCGGCTGGGAGACCGAGGGTTTCATCGAGATGTACTGCCGCAGCAACACCTCGCCCGAGGACATCCGCCGTGGCCTGGAGCGCTACCCGGAGGTGGTCTCGGCCTCGACCGTCACCGGGGACGCCGACGCCATCGTGCAGGTCTTCGCCTCCGACATGCGGCACTTCGAGCGGGTGCTGGAGAGGATCGCGGGGGAGCCGTTCGTGGAGCGCACCAGGTCGGTGCTCGTGCTCTCTCCGCTGCTGCGCCGCTACGGTTCGGGATCACCCGCCTGAGGGTCCGGGGGCGCGCAACGAATCGACGCGTCGGAGGCGAAAGACGCAACGAACCGTTCTCCGGTGCGCAACGAGTGAGGCTTGTGGTGCTCGGCAAGGGGGCCGTACCGTCGAATCGTCCCAGCTCACAGGCCCGTGCCGGTCCCATCCGGGCACGGTGACGACGAACCGAGAGGTCCCATGACGCCGCTGCGCACCGCGCTGCTCCAGGGCCCCGGCGGTGTCCCCGGCTCCACCGCGGAGAGTCTGGACGCCCTCGACCGCGCCGCCCGCCGGGCCGCCGCCGAAGGAGCCCGGCTGCTGGTCGCCTCCGAGCTGTACCTGACCGGGTACGCGCTCGGCGAGAGGGTGGCGGAGCTGGCCGAGCCCGCCGACGGGCCCGGAGCCGAGGCCGTGGCCCGCGTCGCCGTCGAGCACGGAGTCGCCGTCGCCTACGGCTACCCCGAGCGTGACGGCGACCGGGTGTACAACTCCGTCCAGCTCGTCGGTACCGACGGCGACCGGCTCGCCAACTACCGCAAGACCCACCTGTACGGAGATTTCGAGACCGCCCGCTTCGACCGGGGCGACGTCCCCGTGGTCCAGGCCGTCCTCGACGGTGTCCGCGTCGGGCTGCTGGTCTGTTACGACGTGGAGTTCCCCGAGACCGTCCGCGCCCACGCCCTGGCCGGGACCGAGCTGCTGCTGGTGCCGACCGCGCTGATGCGGCCGTACGAGATCGTCGCCGAGACCCTCCTGCCGGCGCGCGCCTTCGAAAGCCAGCTCTACATCGCCTACGCCAACCGCTGCGGAACCGAGGGCGAGGGAGGCGACGCGGTCACCTTCACCGGGTTGAGCTGTCTGGCGGCGCCCGACGGGACGGTCCGCGCCCGCGCGGGCGCGGGGGAGGACCTGGTCGTCGCGGACGTCGACCCGGCGCGGCTGGGAGCGTCGCGCGCGGGCAACCCGTACCTGCGCGACCGCCGCCCCGAGCTGTACGCCTCCCTCGTCTGAACTCCGCCTCGCCCACCCGGTCGACCCCACCGGGGGCCTCCGTCAGAACCCGGCCCGGTCACCCCCGGGCCCGGTCCGCCACGTCCCGTCAGGAGAGAACCACCCCATGACCTCCACCGTGCCCACCGCCGTCCACGACGAGCAGCACGCCGAGGCGCGGACCGAGCCGCCCATCACGATGTTCGGCCCGGACTTCCCCTTCGCCTACGACGACCACCTCGCCCACCCCGCCGGCATCGGTCAGGTGCCCGCGGCCGAGCACGGCACCGAGGTCGCGGTGATCGGCGGCGGGCTGTCGGGGATCGTCGCCGCCTACGAGCTGATGAAGATGGGTCTGAAGCCGGTGGTCTACGAGGCGGACCGGATCGGCGGACGGCTGCGCACGGCCCGCTTCGACGGCTGCGACCCCGAGCTGACCGCCGAGATGGGCGCGATGCGCTTCCCGCCGTCCTCGACCGCCTTCTGGCACTACGCGAACCTGGTCGGGTTGGAGACGAAGCCGTTTCCCAACCCGCTGGCCCCCGACACCCCCTCCACCGTCGTCGACCTCAAGGGCGAGAGCCACTACGCCCGCACCCTGGACGACTTGCCGGAGGTCTACCACCAGGTGATGGAGGCGTGGAACGCCTGCCTGGAGGAGGGCGCGGACTTCTCCGACATGCAGAGGGCCATCCGCACCCGCGACGTGCCGCGCATCCGCGAGATCTGGTCGCGCCTGGTGGAGAAGCTGGACAACCAGACCTTCTACGGCTTCCTGTGCGACTCCCCGGCGTTCTCCTCCTTCCGTCACCGCGAGATATTCGGTCAGGTCGGCTTCGGCACCGGCGGCTGGGACACCGACTTCCCCAACTCCATCCTGGAGATCCTGCGGGTCGTCTACACCGGCGCCGACGACGACCACCGCGGCATCGTCGGCGGCAGCCAGCAGCTTCCGCTGCGGCTGTGGGAACGCGAGCCCGCCAAGCTGGTGCACTGGCCGCTGGGCACCTCGCTGAAGTCCCTGCACGGCGGCGAACCGCGTCCGGCCGTGACCCGACTGCACCGCACGGCGGGCAACCGCATCACCGTCACCGACGCGACCGGTGACGTGCGCACCTACCGGGCCGCGATCTTCACCGCCCAGTCGTGGATGCTGCTGTCGAAGATCGACTGTGACGACGAGCTGTTCCCCATCGACCACTGGACGGCGATCGAGCGCACCCACTACATGGAGTCGTCCAAGCTGTTCGTGCCGGTGGACCGGCCGTTCTGGCTGGACAAGGACGAGCGCACGGGCCGGGACGTGATGAGCATGACGCTCACCGACCGCATGACCCGCGGCACCTACCTCCTGGACGACGGTCCGGACAGGCCGGCCGTGATGTGCCTCTCCTACACCTGGTGCGACGACTCCCTGAAGTGGCTGCCGCTCAGCCCCCAGGAGCGGCTGGAGGTCATGCTGAAGTCGCTGCGGGAGATCTATCCGGACGTCGACATCCGCAAGCACATCATCGGCAACCCGGTCACCGTCTCCTGGGAGAACGAGCCGTACTTCATGGGGGCCTTCAAGGCGAACCTGCCGGGCCACTACCGCTACCAGCGGCGACTGTTCACCCACTTCGTCCAGGACCGGCTGCCCGAGGACAAGCGCGGCATCTTCCTGGCCGGCGACGACATCTCCTGGACGGCCGGCTGGGCCGAGGGCGCGGTGCAGACGGCGATCAACGCCGTGTGGGGCGTGATGCGCCACCTCGGCGGCACCACCGACCCGGCCAACCCCGGCCCGGGGGACGTCTACGACGAGATCGCCCCGGTGGAGCTGCCCGAGGACTGACCGACGGACCGTCGTCCGGCGCCCGCCGGCGGCCGGGGCACGACACGGGCCCCGCGTCACGCCCCGGACGTTCCGGCGGTTCCGGCCGTGCTCTCCCGCACCACCAGTCGGTACTCCGCCTCCACCTCCGTCACCTCGGGCACGGCGGCCTCCGCCGCTCGCCGTCCGCCGCGCCCGTTGCCGCCGATGCGCGCGTCCAGCAGTTCCACGGCGGTGCGGGCGATCCGCTCCTTGTCGGGGGAGACGGTGGTCAGCGTCGGGGTGCTGTAGCGGCCGTCCTCGATGTCGTCGAATCCCGCCACGGCAACGTCCCGCGGCACCCGCAGCCCGGCGGACAGGGCGGTGCGCAGCGCGCCGAGGGCCAGCAGGTCGTTGAAGCAGAAGACGGCCTGCGGGGGCTCGTCCGACGCCAGCAGGCGGCGCATCAACGCGGCGCCGTCGGCCCGGTGGTAGGCCGGGGTGACGGGCACCAGCCGCTCGTCGTAGGGGAGGCCGGCGGCCGCGAGCGCCTGCCGGTACCCGGCCAGTCGGAGGTGGGCGGTGTTGGCGCTGGGGTTGTCCTGGGCGCCGATGGCGCCGATGCGGGTGTGGCCCAACGAGATCAGGTGTTCGGTCATCTCGCGGGCGGCGCGCTGGTTGTCGATGGCCACGTGGTGGGTGGGCCCGTCCAGGATGCGCTCGCCGAGCAGCACCAGCGGGGTGCTGTCGGTGCGGGCGGACAGCTCCTCGCGGCCGACGGTGACGGGGCTGAAGATCAGTCCGTCGATGAGCTGTTCGCGGATGCCCTGGAGCACCTGGCGCTCGCGGTCGGCCAGGCCGTCGGTCTGGTCGATCAATACCGTCCAGCCGCGCTCGGCGGCGGCCTCGATGACGAACCGCGACAGCTCGGCGAAGTACGGGGCGTCCAACTCCGGCAGGGCCAGGGCGATCACACCGGTGCGGCCGCGGCGGAGGTTGCGCGCGGAGAGGTTGGGCCGGTAGTCCAACTCGGCCAGCGCCTTCTCCACCTTCTCCCGGGTGTGCGGGGTCACGTACGTGTAGCCGTTCACCACGTTGGAGACGGTCTTGACCGACACTCCGGCCCGTGCGGCCACGTCCTTGAGGCTGGCGCCCACATCCATCACCTCCACCGGCACCGACCGGTGCCCCCTCGCGAAGCGGTACCGATCACCCTGGCACATCGACGGGGGCGGTGCGGACGGACCCGGCCGTCGGTTCCAGAGGTCGATACCACTCCGTGTCCGTCGGCGCGTCCCGCCCGGCCGGCAAGAACCGGGACACGGCCTATTTACAACGCTGTTTCAACGATGTAATCGTATCAGCGCACGGCAGCCGTCCCCGTCGGCGACGACCGATGGCGAGACCCGTCGCCGGCCCCATCCCAACCGGTACCAGCAGGGAGTCCCCATGCCCACCGCTCGTCTCACCCTCGATCCGGGTTTCCGCGTCGGCACCGTCGACCGGCGCCTGTTCGGCTCCTTCGTCGAGCACATGGGACGGACGGTCTACACCGGGATCCACGAGCCCGACCACCCGACGGCCGACGCCGACGGGTTCCGCACCGACGTGCTGGACCTCGTCCGCGAACTCGGCGTCACCCTCGTCCGCTACCCCGGCGGCAACTACGTCTCCAACCACCGCTGGGAGGACGGCGTCGGCCCCCGCCAGGAGCGCCCCACCCGGCTGGACCTGGCCTGGCGCAGCATCGAGAGCAACGCCTTCGGCCTCAACGAGTTCATGGCCTGGACCGCCAAGGCCGGCGTGGAGCCGATGATGGCGCTCAACCTCGGCACCCGCGGCACCGCCGAGGCCCTCGCCCTGCTGGAGTACGCCAACCACCCCGGCGGCACCGCCCACTCCGAACTGCGCCGCTCCCACGGGGTGCCCGACCCGCACGACATCCGACTGTGGTGCCTGGGCAACGAACTGGACGGCCCCTGGCAGATGGGCCACAAGACGGCCCACGAGTACGGCCGGCTGGCCGCCGAGACCGCCCGCGCCATGAAGCGCTTCGACCCCTCCCTGGAACTGGTGGCCTGCGGCAGCTCCAACGCCCACATCCCCACCTTCGCCTCCTGGGAGGCGACCGTCCTGGAACACACCTACGAGTTCGTCGACTACGTCTCCCTGCACGCGTACTACGACCCCGAGGGCACCGACGCCGACTCCTTCCTGGCCGCCGCCGTCGAGATGGACCGGATGATCGACGCGATCACGGCCACCGCCGACCACGTCGGCGCGAAGCTGCGCGACCGCAAGAAGATCAAGCTCTCCTTCGACGAGTGGAACGTGTGGTACCAGAGTCGCTTCGGCGGCGAGGACTCCCTGGAGTGGGAGGCCGCCCCCCGACTCATCGAGGACGTCTACGACGTCTCCGACGCCGTCGTCGTCGGCAGCCTGCTGATCACCCTGCTGCGCCACGCCGACCGGGTCGGAGCCGCCTGCCAGGCCCAACTCGCCAACGTCATCGCCCCGATCATGACCGAGCCCGGCGGTCCCGCCTGGCGGCAGACGATCTTCCACCCCTTCGCCCAGACCGCCCGCCACGCCCGCGGCACGGTACTGCGCGTGGAGGCGGACTCGCCGGTGATCGAGACCGCCGAGTACGGCGAGGTCCCGGCGCTGTGGGCCACGGCCACCCACGACGAGGAGAGCGGTGGGATCGCCCTGTTCGCCGTCAACCGCGACCGCACCTCGCCGCTGACCCTCTCCGCCTGCCTGCGACCCTTCCCCGGCGCCCGGGTGGTCGAGCACCTGGTGCTCACCGACGACGACCCGACGGCCGTCAACACCGCCGACCACCCCGACCGCGTCCGGCCGCGCCCGGTGAACGGCACCGAGGCCGACGACGACACCCTCACCGTGGAACTGCCGCCGGTCTCCTGGACCATGGTCCGGCTCGCCACACGCTGACACCCCGCCCCTCCCTCCCCGCTCCCCCCACTCCACCCACTCCACCCCCACTCCTCCCCTCCACCCTTCGCCGCCCCGGGGCGGCCCCAGAGCCATCACGAGGAGCAGAACATGCCAGGCACATCCCCGAGCGGCACGGCCGTGCAGCGCCGCGCCCTCCTCAAGGTCGCCGGAGCCCTGGCCGGCACCGGCATGCTCACCGCCTGCGGCGGAGGCACCAAGGTGGGCGCCGACGACAGCACCCCCGAGAACGCGCCGAGCTTCTCCGGTGACGAGTACGACGGCCCCAAGGTGACCCTGCGGTACTGGAACGGCTTCACCGGCGGCGACGGACCGCACATGCGCGCCATGGTCGAGGCGTTCAACGAGGAGTACGCCGGGCGCATCGAGGTCCGCAACACCACCCGACAGTGGCAGGACCTCTACCCGGCGCTGCCCACCGCCATCACCGCGGGCAAGGGCCCCGACGTCGCCGTCATCCACAACGACTGGGTCGCCACCTTCGCCGCGCGCCGCACCCTCGTCCCCCTGGACGACGTGGTCTCCGCGCTCGGCATGAAGGAGTCGGACTTCATCCCCGCCGTGTGGCAGGCCGGCATCTACCGGGACAAGCGCTACAGCGTTCCGCTCGACGTGCACTGCCTGGCCGACTACGCCAACACCCGGCACCTGGCCCGCGCCGGCCTGGACAAGCCCCCCACGGACCGCTCCGGCTACGAGGAGGCGCTCGCCGAACTCGGGGACGCCGGCATCAAGCACCCGTTCTGGATGCCCAACAAGTGGCCCGCGCACCTGATGTTCATGTCCCTGCTCTGGCAGTTCGGCGGCGAACTGTACAGCGAGGACGGCACGGAGGCGCTGTGGGGCTCGGACACCGGCGTCGAGGCGCTGAGCTGGATGCGGGAGCAGCTCACCAAGGGCCACAGCCCCGCCCAGGTCGCCCAGGACGCCCAGTACAACGCCTTCAAGAACAACAAGGTCAGCTTCACCTGGGACGGCATCTGGCAGATCAACGACCTCAAGTCCAACGCGAAGGACCTGGACTGGCAGATGGCGCCGGTCCCCGTGATCGGCGACAAGGCCGCGGTGTGGAGCGCCTCGCACAACTTCGTGCTGACCTCGCAGGCGGCCAAGGACGAGAACAAGGTGCAGGCCGCCAAGTTCTTCATCGACTACATGAGCAAGCAGTCCACCGAGTGGGCCAAGGCGGGGATGATCCCCGCCCGCAACTCCGTGCGCGAGCAGACCGAGGTGGCGAAGCTGCCGCAGATCGCGCTCGCCGAGGACATGGGGGTCTTCCACTTCACGCCCGCCCTGCCCGGCGTCGGCGACGTCCAGGCCAAGGCGCTGGAGTTGGCCGTCCAGAAGGCGATCCTGGGGCGGGCCGAGCCCGCCGAGGCGCTGGCCGAGGGCGTGCGGGCGGCCGACAAACTCCTGGCGGAGAACAAGCAGAAGTACGCGAAGTGAGGCGTTCGACGTGGCACTGCGGTTGACCGCACGGCCGACCACCAAGGGCGCGACCCGGGCTCCGGCCCGGGTCGCCACCCGCCCCTACCGGTGGTGGACGCCGTATGTCTTCATGGCGCCGTACCTGGCGCTGTTCGCGACGTTCGTGCTGGCCCCCATCGGCTACGGCCTGTGGATCAGCCTCCACGAGTGGGACATCAACTTCCCCGCCAAGCCCTTCGTCGGGTTGGGCAACTACCGCGAACTGTTCGACCCCGCGAGCGTGGACGGGCCGCGCTTCTGGGCGGCGATGCGGGCGACCGGGATCTTCACCGCCCTGTCGCTGCCGTTCCTGCTCGTCGTGCCGCTGCTCGTCGCACTGCTGATGAACGGACGCTTCCGCGGACGCGACCTGTACCGGGCGGTGTACTTCGCCCCCTACGTGCTCGGCGTGGCCGTCGTCGGTCTGCTGTGGCGCTTCCTGCTCGACGGCAACATCGGCATGGTCAACCACTACCTCGGCGTGCTCGGGCTGCCCGACGACACCCAGTGGACGACCGACACCCCGGCCGCCTGGTGGGCCCTGGTGGGCGTCACCGTCTGGTGGACGCTCGGCTTCAACGCCGTCATCTACCTCGCCGGCCTCCAGGACATCCCGGCGGAGCTGTACGAGGCCGCCCGGGTCGACGGCGCCGGGGCCTGGTCCCGGTTCGCGCACGTCACCCTGCCCGGTCTGCGGCCGGTGCTGCTGTTCGTGGTCAACGCCACGCTGCTGGCCTCGGCCAACATGTTCGGCCAGTCCTACCTGATCACGGCCGGTGCACCGGCGGACGAGACCAAGACCGCGATCTTCCTGATCGCCGAGACCGGTCTGCGCCGCTTCGAGATGGGCACCGCCTCGGCGATGAGCTTCGTGCTCGCCCTGGCCCTGATGGCCGCCAGCGCGGTGCTCTTCCGCATCTTCCGCGACCGGCAGGAGGACCGATGACCACCCCCCGCACCACCTCCGTCCCCGCCCCCCACACGGCCCCCTCCCCGCGCGGCGACGAGACCGCCCCGAAGCGGCGGACGCCCCAGGCCGGACCGGTCGCCCGGCGGCGGTTGCGCCGTTCCCTGCTCCACCTGGTGCTGGCCGTCGTCGCGGCGTTCTACCTCAGCCCGCTGCTGTACATGCTGGTCACCTCGGTCAAGACCCGCGGCGAGGCCGGGGCCACCGAACCGCGCTGGATACCCGACCCGTTCACCCTGGACGCCTACCGGCACGTGCTGGGCTCCACCGACAGCCCCGTCATGCAGTGGTTCCTCAACAGCCTGCTGGCGGCGTCCGCCCACGCGCTGCTGGTGCTGGTCACCGCGGCCCCGGCGGCGTACGCGCTGGCCCGGATGGACTTCCGCGGCCGGGGGGTGATCTTCGCGGGTGTGGTGGCCACCCTCTTCGTGCCCCCGGTGATCCTGCTGGTCCCCAACTTCCTGATCGTCAACGAACTGGCCTGGGTGGACAGCCTCCCCGCGGTGATCGTCCCGGCGGCGGCCGGCGCGTTCGGCGTCTTCTTCCTGCGGCAGTTCTTCCTGACGCTGCCCGCCGAACTGGAGGAGGCCGCCGAGATCGACGGCGCCAACCGGTGGCAGACCTTCGTCAGGGTGGTCCTCCCACTCTCCCGCCCCGCCCTGGTCACGCTGGCCCTGCTGGCCTTCCTGTCCAACTGGAACGACTTCCTGTGGCCGCTGTACGTGCTGCTCAGCCCCGACTCGCTGACGCTGCCCGCGGGTCTGGCCAACTTCCAGGGCGCGAACAACATCCGCTACGACCTGCTGATGGCGGGTGCCGTCATCGCCAGCGTCCCCGTGCTGCTGCTGTACGTGGTGGCGCAGCGCTGGGTGATCGAGGGGGTGTCCCGCTCGGGCCTGAAGGGATGAGCCGCGACGCCCGGACCGCCCCTCCGCGGCCCGTCAGTCGCACAGCAGGGACCAGGCCGCCGGACGGGAGCCCGGGCGGCGCTCCAGCGGGGTGAGCAGGAAGCGGCCGACCAGGCCCACCCCCGCGTCCAGCCGCTCGGTGAACTCCTCGGCCAGCTCCGGCAGCCGCCGCATGCTCCACAGCAGCCGCGCCGCCGACCAGGCCGCGTCCCGGGACCGTTCCATGCTCCAGCCCGCCACCAGGTGGGTGAGGGGATCGGTCACGTCCAGCGGGTCGGGGCCGGGCATCAGTTCCTCGCGGATCCCCTCCTCCGACTCGACCAGGACGTCCCCGATCCGGTCGAAGGCCCCCTGGAGGGCCGAGGGTTCGCAGCCCAGTGAGCGCGCGGTGGCCACCACGGCCAGCGCCAGGTCGTGACCGACGTGCGCGTTGATCCCCGCCAGTGCGAACTGCACCGGACGCACCCCGGGGTGGTGGCGGGACCGGAACAGCGGCCGCCAACAGACGGGGAGGGGCGCGCCGACGGCGTCGCGGTCGACGACGTCCAGGTAGCGGTGGGCGAAGACCGCCGCCAGCGCGGCGGCGGCCCGGGGGCGGGGGAGGAGACCGTCGGCGAGGTGCCGGCGCACCCGCAGCGTCACCGTCAGGTACGTCCGGTTGAAGACCGCCACCCCGTCGTGGCGGGGCAGTTCCTCGTCCAGCGACCGCATCCGCGCGATCACCCGGTCCACCCGGTCCATGGCGGTGAACGGGGCGGGGGCCGTGGGGGCCGTGGGGGTCGTGGCGCCGACCGACCCGACGGCCGGTTCGTACTGCGTCGTCGTCATGCGCCCAGCGTGGCAGGCGGGCACCGACCGTAGGGGGCGGTGCGGGAAGCACCCCCGAAACGGGCGACGTCCGAAAGGAGGCACGGGAGGGGAAGAGGGCGCGGGCGCCGGAGCGGTGGGGATCTCGCCGCGCCGAGTCTCGGCCGGTCGGACGTTCGAACGGAAGGCCGATCGGGGCCGGTCGGCGCTCACCCCGGTCGCCACGAAGGGCGGTGCCCCGGACCGCGGTGGTCCGGGGCACCGGGAACGGGCGCGGTCACCGCCCGCCGGCGCCGCCGCTCCCGTCCGCGCCGTGCGCGCCGTGCGCGCCGTGCGCGTCGTGCGCGTCGTCCGTGTCGTACGAGGAGGTGCCCTCGTCCAACAGCGGCTTCTGTTCGCGCAGGTGCGCCGGGGCCAGTGCCCGCAGCACGTGGTAGCCGGAGAGCACGACGATGGTGCCCAGCGCGATGCCGTTCAGTTCGAAGGAGTCGGTGATCTCCAGGGTGACCCCGCCGACGCCGATGATGACGCCCGCCGCCACCGGCACCAGGTTCAGCGGATTGCGCAGGTCCACGTCGCCCGCGAGCCAGATCTGCGCGCCCAGCAGGCCGATCATGCCGTAGAGGATCACGGTGATGCCGCCGAGCACGCCGCCGGGGATCGCGGCGATCACCGCGCCGAACTTCGGGCACAGCCCGAACAGCACGGCGAAGCAGGCGGCTGCCCAGTACGCGGCGGTGGAGTAGACGCGGGTCGCGGCCATCACGCCGATGTTCTCGGAGTACGTGGTGGTGGCCGGGCCGCCGACCGCGGTGGACAGCACCGTGGCGGCGCCGTCCGCGCCGATCGCGGTGCCCAGCTTGTCGTCCAACGGGTCGCCGGTCATCTCGCCGACGGCCTTCACGTGGCCCGCGTTCTCGGCGATCAACGCGATCACCACCGGCAGCGCCACCAGGATCGCCGACCACCGGAACTCGGGGGCGTGCAGGGTGGGCAGCCCGATCCAGTCGGCCTCGGCCACCCCCGTCAGGTCCAGCCGCCAGTGGTCGACGGCCTCACCGCCGCCCGCGGGGGAGTGGATCCTCCCGAAGAGCAGGTCGGAGAGCCAGGAGACGACGTACCCGAAGACCAGCCCCAGGAAGATCGCCACCCGTGACCAGAAGCCGCGCAGCGCCACCACGGCCAGCCCGGTGAAGAGCATGGTCAGCAGCGCCGTCCACTGGTCCTGCGGCCAGTAGGTCGAGGCCGTCACCGGCGCCAGGTTGAAGCCGATCAGCATCACCACCGCGCCGGTGACCACCGGCGGCATCACGGCGTGGATGATCCGGGCGCCGAACCGCTGCACCACGAACCCGGCCGCCAGCAGCACCGCGCCGACGACCAGCAGCGCCCCGGTGATCGTCCCGCTGTCGCCGCCGCTCGCCCGGATCGCCGCCGCGACACCGACGAAGGAGAGGCTGGAGCCCAGGTAGCTCGGCACCCGACCGCGCGTCATGAGCAGGAACACCATGGTGGCGACGCCCGACATCATGATGGCGAGGTTCGGATCCAGCCCCATGAGCACCGGGGCGACGAAGGTGGCGCCGAACATCGCGACCACGTGCTGTGCGCCCAGCCCCGCCGTCCGTGGCCACGACAGCCGCTCGTCGGGCCGTACGACGGCTCCGGGCGCGGGCGTCCGCCCGTCGCCGTGCAAGGTCCAGCGCAGGCCGAGGCCCATGGGTGCTCCGTTTCGTGCTGTGAGAAGCGCTCAGATGTGCGATCGGAATTGATCGGTCCACATGCTAGACGAGCGGGCCCGGTGCCCTCGGCGATCGCGGAGGGGCGGGAGACGCCCGCCCCGGGCTCCGGTGGTGGTCCGGTGGTCCGGTGCGCCGGCACGCCACCGACCGGAAGGGGCGGGCGCCGTCCGGCCCGCGCGCGTTCGCCGGAGCCGGTGCGGTCACCGGACGGTAACGGAGCCGGCCGCCGCCGGCCGGATCCGGCCGTTACCCGACGGTGGGCGGAGCATGAAGCCCCTCCGGATAGCCTCCGGGCGTCTTTCGGAGTGTTCTCTCTCGTCAGCTTCCGGCCGCGGCCGACCCGTGTCGAGCGGCGGCGGACAACAGGGGCGGTGGCGCGGTCCTCTCCCTCGACGCCGACCCGGTCGTCGACACCACCGGCCGCGGCTCGCGCACCCCCCTGTGGCTGAAGGAGGCCGGCCATCCGCAGGTGGAGGAGGAGAAGCTCAGGATCGGCCTGGGCTACACCACCCGCCACTACCGGCTGGAGAGCGAGCCGTTCCCCCCGGGGACATCTCCATCGACTCGTCGCGCCCCCCCGACCACCCCCGCGGCGGCGTCTGCGCGCGCATCGACGGCGACCACCGCTACGTGGTGACGGCCTACGGCATCCTCGGCGACCTTCCGCCCACCGAGCCCGAGGGGTTCCTGGACTTCCTCAAGTCCCTCTCCTCGCCCGAGATCCACGAGGCGCTGCTCGACGGCGAACCCCTCGACGACCCCGTGGCGTACCGGTTCCCCGCCGGCCTCCGACGGCGCTACGAACACCTGGACCGCTTCCCCGCCGGGCTGCTGGTGACGGGGGACGCGGTGTGCGGCTTCAACCCGACCCACGCGCAGGGGATGACGGTCGCCGCGCTCGGGTCCCTCACGCTGCGCCGGCACGTCGCCGGCGGCGGGGGCCGGACTCGCACGCCCACTTCCCCAACCACCTGGTGACCTTCGTCCTGGCGCTGGTGCTCTTCGCGGGGGCGACCGTGCCGTTCACCACGGCCGTGCTGAACCCACTGCCGGTGCAGTCCTGGGTTCCGGACATCGCCGTGTACTTCAGCGTCGACGAGCCGAACTGGTCCCTGGCCTGCGAGACCCTGTTCCACCTGCTCTTCCCACTGCTGTACCGGTGGACGGCGCGGATCCGTCCCGAGCGCCTGTGGCGTGGGCGGGCGGTATCGCGGCGATCGTCATGGCGCTGCCCGCCCTCGCCTGCTGGGCGCTCTACATCCTGCCGGCCACCCGGGTCCTGGACTTCGTGCTCGGCATGGTGATGGCGCGGATCGTGCGGACCGGGCGGTGGATCGACATGGGAGTGCTCCCGCCGGTCCTGCTGTTCCCGGGCTGCTACGTGCTGGCCCCGCACCTGCCCGCGGTGTACGGGTTGGTCGCCGCGACCGTCGTGCCGGTGGCGCTGATCATCCCCGCCGTGGCGGTGCCGGATGTCAAGGGGCGCCGGACCTGGTTGCGCAGCCGGACCATGCGGTGGCTGGGTGAGATCTCCTTCGCCTTCTACCCGGTGCAGTGGCTGGTCATCAAGTACGGGCTGAAACTCCTGGGGGAGGGGCGCACGTACTCGGTCGGCGAAGGCGTCGCGCTGTGCCTGCCGGCCTTCGCCCTGAGCCTGGTGGGGCCTGGCTGCTCCACGCCCCGGCGGCGGCCGCCCGGGCGGCGAAGTCGGCGAAGTCGCGGGGCTCACGGCCCAGGACGCGCTGGACACCGTCGGAGAGATAGGCGTCCTTCCCGTCGCGGATCCAGCCGAACAGCTCCGTGAGGAACTCGGCGTCGCCCCGCGGTGTGCCCGCCTCGACGAGCGAGTCCACGTACTCCTCCGGGGCGATCGGCACATAGCGCAGGTCGTCCCGGCCGCAGGCCTTCGCGATCTCCTCGACGACCTCGTGCGTGCTCAACGCCCGGGGCCCGGACAGGGGGTACGTCGCACCGGCGTGGCCGTCCTCGGTGAGGGCGGCCACGGCCACCTCGGCGATGTCCTCGGCGTCGATGTAGGGCTCGCGGCCCTCGCCCGTCGGCAGCCGGAGCTCCCCGGCGAGCAGCGGGTCCCGTAGGACCGCGTCGGTGCCGAAGCTCTGCATGAACCACGTCGGGCGCAGGATCGTCCAGGCGCAGTCGGCCTCCTTCAACGCACGCTCGGTGTCGAGCATGTCGTCGTCGCCGAAGTCCTCCCAGCCGCGCGCCGACAGCAGCACCAGCCGCTCCACGCCGCGTTCCGCGGCGAAGGGGGCGAAGGCGCGCAGCCGCTCGGCCGCGCGCTCGTTCTGAGCGTCCACCGCATAGATGGCGCCCGCGCCGGAGACCGCCGACTCCCAGGTGGACTCGTCGAACCAGTCGAACTTCCAATCACCCGAGCGGGAGGCCGCCCGGAGGTCCTCGCCGCGCTGTCGGAGGAGATTCACCACATGGCGCCCGGTTTTTCCAGTACCGCCGAGAACCGGAAAAGGTTTGCGTGCCATGGGCCCAGTAAAACACGGAAATCGATTCCGAATCGCCTATCCCGGCGCATCGAAAGAGAATGGTGGGAAACAATCGAATAGGGGGCCGCCGCCATGGGGCCGGTCACCCGGAATCGGAGAGGAATCCCTTTTCCGCGGTGGCCGCCTCCTGAAGTCCCGTCCTTTCGCCCGTCTCGAATCCGGCGATGAACGCGCGCTCGCCCAACACCTCGCGCACCCGTGCCGGGATCCGGTCGACGTCCCCGTGTTCGGCCGGTGGCAGAGGCGCCCCGGACGCCTTCCGGGTGGCCGCCGCCGTGCCCGGCAGCCGCGCCGCGCGGGCATGACGACCCGCCAGGGAGTGCGCTCCGGCCAACCCCTCCAGGGCGAGCGCCACGGCCCGGGCGGCGCCGGCGCCCGGGGAGGACGGGTTCGAGCACCTGGCCGCCGGGATCCTGCGCAGGAACGAGGAGCAGCGCTCCCGTCCGCCGCGCTTCCTGGCTCTGGAGGGCGGATTCCACGGCAAACTGGCGGGCAGCGTCCAGCTCACCCACAACGAGGGGCACCGGGCTCCCTTCCGGGCCCTGGCGGCACAGGCCCGCTTCGTGCCGCGCGATCGGCCCGAGGTCCTCAAGGAGATCCTCGCCGAGGAGCGGGCCGTCCTTTTCGACGTCGTCGACGGCGGGTCCGTCGAAGTGGTGGAACGCGACTTCCCGGTGTTCTGCGCACTCCTGCTGGAGCCCATCCAGGATGAGGGCGGAATCCATGTCGTCTCACGCGAGTTCGCCGAGGAGATCCGGCGGTTCTGCGACGAGATCGACTGCCCCGTGATCATCGACGAGATCCAGAGCGGAATGGGGCGGACCGGTGCCCTGTTGGCCGGTTCGCACATCGGTCTGCGCGGCGACTACTACACCCTGGCCAAGACCTTGGGCGGCGGAATCGCCAAGGCGTCCGTGATGCTCGTGCGCCGGGCCCGCTGTCGCCGGGAGTTCGAGATCGTCCACAGCTCGACCTTCGCCAAGGACAGCTTCTCGTGCCACATCGCGCCCAAGGTGCTGGAACTGCTGGAGGCCGACGGGGGCAGGGCCTACCGGCAGGCCGAGGAGCGGGGCGAGGCGCTGCGTGCGATGCTGGAGTCGCTGCGGGCCGAGTTCCCCGACGTGCTCGCGGAGGTGCGCGGCAGGGGGCTGATGCTCGGTCTCGAGTTCCGCGACCAGTCGGACTCCTCGTCGCGGGTCCTGCGGGACGCGGCGCGCGGTGGCATGTTCGGCTACGTGGTCGCCGGACACCTGCTGCGCCGCCACAGGATCAGGACCTTCCCCACCGCGAGCGCCGTCGACACCCTGCGGTTCGAGCCGTCTCTCCACCTCACCGACGAGGAGATCGGACGGCTGGAGACCGCCCTGCGGGACGTCTGCGGCATCCTGCGGGACCAGGACGGCGACCGGCTCGACCTCCCCGCCGGCGACTGACTCCTCCCCGCGTCCGGTGGCGGTCCGGTGCGGCGGTGGGCCGGTGCCCGGACCGTCCCCGGCGGGTCCCGCCCGTGGCCGGCCCGGTCAGTTTCCCGGCAGGTCGGTCCGCGCGTTCTCCCGGCCGTGGGCGACGATGCCGCCGCGGCCGGGAGTGCCCAGCACCCCGGCGGCCAGGACGAGAACGGCCGTGGCCGCGGTGACCAGGCCGAACGAGGCGCGGAGCGAGACGAGTTCGGCGACGGCGCCGATGGCGGTCGGTGCCAGCAGCGTGGTGGTGTAGGTGATGGTGGCGACGCCGGCGATGGCCTGGCCGGGAGCCGGGCCGCTGTGCCCGGCCGCCGCGAAGGCCAGCGGCACCACCACGGCGATCCCGATGCCCAGCAGCGCGAAGCCCGCGGTGCCCGTCACCGGATCGGACGCGGTGACCACCAGTGTCCCGCCGGCGGTGGCCAGCACGCCGCTGACGCGCACGGTGCGGACCGGGCCGATGCGGCGCACGACGGCGTCTCCGGCCAGTCGGGCGGCGGCCATGGTGCAGGCGAAGGCGGTGTAACTGGCGACGGCGACCGTCTCCGAGGCGCCGGTGACGTCCCTGAGGTAGACGCCGGACCAGTCCATCGAGGCGCCCTCGGCGAGCACCGCGCACACTCCCACCAGGCCGATGACCAGGGCCGAACGCGGGGGCAGCGCGAAGCGCGGCGGCGCCTTTTGCTCCGGTGCGGGCCGCGCGTCCGGCAGTCCGCGGCAGATCGGCGGGACGGCGGCGGCCAGGGCGACGGCGGCCGCGGCCAGGTGGAGTCGGGCGTCCAGGCCGAGGTGGACGGCCCCCACCCCGACGGCCGAGCCGAGCAGCGCGCCGACGCTCCACATCCCGTGCAGCCCGGACATGATCGAGCGCCCGTAGCGCCGCTCCACCTCCACGCCCTGGGCGTTCATCGCCACGTCCGCCATTCCGGCGGTGGCGCCCAGGACGAGGAGTGCGGCGCACAGCACGACCAGGTGGGGGGAGAGGGCGGGCAGGGCGAGGGCGGCGCACCACAGGACGAGCAGGAGGCGTACGGCCGCCCGTCCGCCGTGGTGGTGCACGATGCGCCCGGCCGACGGCATGGCGAGCGAGGCGCCGATCGCGGGGAAGGCGAGGGCGAGGCCCAGCTCGCCGTTGCCGAGGTCGAGGTGGTCCCGGAGCCAGGGGATGCGGGTGGTGAAGCTGCCGGAGACCGCGCCGTGGAGCGCGAAGACCACGGCGACCGAGCGCCGGGCCCGGCGTAGGGGAGAGGTGGGCATGGCCATAAATTATCAGGCAGGCTGCCTGATAGAAACTGTCTGCGAGGATTCGGACATGACCCCTGCGCGTACCGCGTCCCCCCGCACAGCCCGCGTCATCAACGACCGGATCGCGCTGGACCTGCTGGTGGAGCACGGGTCCCTGACGGCCGCCCAGCTCAAGGAGCTGACCGGGCTGTCCCGGCCCAGCGTCGCCGACCTCCTGCAGCGCCTCGCCGACGACGGCCTGGTCCGGATCGTCGGCGAGGCGGGCGCGGCCCGCCGCGGCCCCAACGCGCGGCTGTACGGACTGGTCGCCGAACGTGCCCACGTCGCGGCCGTCGACGTCCGGCACGGCAGCGTCTCCTTCGCCCTGGCCGACCTCGCGGGCACCGCGGTCGGCGACGCCGTGCTGTCCGTGCCGGACGAGGGGGAGCCCGGCGACCCCGTGGCGGAGACGGTGACGGCCCTGGAGACGGTGCTGCGCGAGAGCGGCGTGACCACGCTGCACACGGTCGCCGTCGGCGCGCCCGGAATGATCGACCCCGCCACCGGCGCCCTCGGCGGCGGCACCGCCCTGCCCGCCTGGCACGCCCGCGTCCCGGCCGCCCTCCGCGAGCGCTTGGGCGTACCGGTGCTGTTGGAGAACGAGGTGAACCTCGCGGGCATCGCCGAGCACCGACTCGGCGCCGCGCACGGCCGCGACGCCTTCGTCCTGCTGTGGCTGGGCCTCGGCGTGGGCGCCGCCGTCGTCCTGGACGGCCGGCTGCGCCGCGGGGCCTCCGGCGGCACCGGCGAGATCGGTTTCCTGCCGGTGCCCGGCGCCGGCGGGCTGCCCTCGGCCACCGACTGCGACGGCGGATTCCACTCCCTGGCGGGCAGCGCGGCGGTGTGCGCGCTCGCCCGCGAACACCGTCTCCGGTTGCCGCCGCACGGTACGGGGAACGGCCTGCGCGCCGCGGAGGCGGCGGTGCGCGGCGCGGCGTCGGGCGAGACCGGAGCCCGGGGGGAGGCGTTCCTGGACGCGCTGGCCGAGCGGATCGCCGTCGGCGCCGCCGCGATCACCGCCGTGCTCGACCCCGGCTGCGTGGTGCTCGGCGGCGAGGTGGGCCGGGCCGGAGGGCGGGTGCTCGCGGCCCGGGTCGCCGAGCGGTTGTCCGGGATGTCGCCGCTGGCCACCGAAGTGCTGTGCGGCACGGTCGAGGGGAGCCCGGTCCTGGGGGGCGGCCTGGTGACGGCCCTGGACGCGGCGCGGCGGGACCTGTTCGCCCCTCGGTGACGCCTCCCGGTGGCGCCCCTCGACGACGGCCGCGGTGACGGGAGCGGGCGCCCGCTGTGAGCCGGCCCACAACCGTGGGCTCGTGCCGCCCGCGTCCGGCATGGCACACTGGTGCCGTACCAATGTCAGCGCACTCCGGGGTCGGTGAAACTCCGAACCGGCGGTTACAGTCCGCGACCCGACCGCAGCCAGCGGCCGGTTGACCAGGTGAAATTCCTGGACCGACGGTCAAAGTCCGGATGGGAGGCAGTGCGCGGCGGCCGTGATGTCGGCCGGTACGCCGTCGTCGGCGGACGACCGCACGCCCTTCCGGGCGAGCGGGTCCGCCCGGTCGCCGGCGTTCCGTCCCGTACGCGCGACCGCCCGGTCGTTCCGCGACCGCCCCGGAGTCCGTGCCCGAAGAGGCAGGAGGACCCGGTGGCCCCCGAAGCCGCAGCACCCGCCGCGCGGAAGCGCGAACGCGAGGCCATGCGCCGTGCCGTCGCCCTCGCCGCCCGCGGACTCGGCTCCACCAGCCCCAACCCCGTCGTCGGCTGTGTCGTCCTCGACGCCCTCGGCCGGACCGTCGGCGAGGGCTGGCACCAGCGCGCCGGAGGCCCCCACGCGGAGGTCCACGCCCTGACCGAGGCGGGCGGCGCGGCCCGCGGCGGCACCGCCGTCGTCACCCTGGAGCCCTGCGACCACACCGGACGCACCGGCCCGTGCACCCGGGCCCTGATCGAGGCCGGCGTCACCCGGGTGGTCTACGCCGTCGCCGACCCCACCCCCGACGCGCGCGGCGGCGCGGCCACCCTCGCCGCCGCCGGGATCGACGTCGAGGGCGGACTGCTCGCGGCCGAGGCCGCCGAGGTCAACGCCGCCTGGCTGACCTCGGTGCGGCACGGCCGCCCCCACGTGCGCTGGAAGTACGCCGCCACCCTCGACGGCCGCACCGCCGCCGCCGACGGCACCAGCCGCTGGATCACCTCCGCCGAGGCCCGCGCGGACGTCCACCGGCTGCGCGCCGAGGCCGACGCCGTGCTCGTCGGTTCCGGCACGGCCCGCGCCGACGATCCCCACCTCGCCGTCCGCGGGGTGCCCGGCGCCGTCCAGCCGCTGCGCGTCGTCGCCGACACCGAGGCCGACGCCGTGAAACCCGGCGCCCGCGTCCTGGACGACGTCGCGCCAACCGTCGTGGCGGTCGCCGACGACCTGCCCGGCGACGCCACCGCCCACCTCCACGAGCACGCCGAGGTGTTGCGGATCCCGCGCGCCGCCGCAGGCCGCGGTCTGGACGTCACCGCGCTGCTCGCCGCCCTCCACGCCCGCGGCGTGCGGTCGGTGCTGCTGGAGGGCGGGGCCACCCTGGCCGGCGCCTTCGTCGCCGCCCGCGCCGTCGACCGCGTCACCGCCTACCTCGCGCCGGCCCTGCTGGGCGCCGGGCCCGCCGCCCTCACCGGCGGCGGAATCACCACCGTCACCGAGGCGTTGCGCCTGGCGGTTGCCGGTGTCGAGCGGATCGGACCCGATCTGCGTGTCGACGCCACCCCCGCGCCCGCCGCCTCCGCCGCCGCCTCCGAGCCCAAGGAGTCCTGAGTGTTCACCGGAATCGTCGAAGAACTGGGCGAGGTCGTCGCCGTCGAGGAGTTGGCCGACGCCAGTCGCTTCCGACTGCGCGGCCCCCGGGTCACCGAGGACGCGAAGCACGGCGACTCGATCGCCGTCAACGGCGTCTGCCTGACCGTCGTGGAGACCGCCGACGGCGAGTTCACCGCCGACGTCATGGCCGAGACCCTCAAGCGCTCCGGCCTCGGCGCCCTCGTCCCCGGCGACCGGGTCAACCTGGAGCGCCCCATGGCGCTCGGCGGACGACTGGGCGGCCACCTCGTCCAGGGGCACGTGGACGGCACCGGCACCATCATCGAGCGCGTCCCGGGCGAGAACTGGGAGGTCGTGCGGATCTCGGCGCCGGACGGGCTGGCCCGCTACATCGTCGAGAAGGGCTCGATCACGGTGGACGGCGTCAGCCTCACCGTCGTCGAGGCGGGCGAGGAGGACTTCACCGTCAGCCTCATCCCCACCACCCTCGCCCTGACGACCCTGGGCGTGAAGGGCGTCGGCGATCCGGTCAACCTGGAGGTCGACGTCCTGGCCAAGTACGTCGAGCGGCTGCTCGGCCACCGCACCCCCGAGGGACGCGCCGCCCCGGCCGCCCCGGCCGCCGCCCCCGTCGACATCGCCGAGGTCGTCCGATGAGCGCCCTCGACTGGCTCGACGCCACCCTCAACGGCACCGCCTTCGAGGCCTTCGGCCAGCCCGTGAAGTGGTCCGACATGGTGGGCAACGTCATGGGGCTGGTCGCCCTCGCCCTCGGCTGGCGCCGTTCGGTGTGGACCTGGCCCGCCCAGTTCCTGGCCGGCCTCATCCTCGTCGCCGCCTACGCCTCGGCCCAGCTCTCCGGCGGTGTCGGCAAACAACTGCTCGTCATCGGCGTCGCGGTGTGGGGCTGGCGCCAGTGGCGGCGCGACGCCGGCGCGGGGGAGGCGGCCGCCGAACCGGCCGCGGGCGGGACCGACGACGGCAGGATCACCGTACGGTTCGCCACCTGGCGCGAACGCGGCCGGCTGCTGGCCGGCACGGCCATCGGCACCCTCGCCGTCGGCGGCCTGTTCACCCTCTTCCCCGCACTGTCCTGGAACCCCTGGCCGGACGCGTACATCTTCGTCGGCACCCTGGCCGCGATGGTCGCCCAGGCCCGTGGACTGGTGGAGTTCTGGTTCGCCTGGCTGCTGGTGGACCTGGTCGGCGTCCCGCTCGCCTTCGGCAGCGGCCTCGCCTTCTCCGGCCTCGTCTACGTCATCTACCTCGTCCTCGTCCTGTGGGGTCTGCGCGACTGGTGGCTGCGCTCCCGCACGGAGGCGGCGAACGTCCCTGCCACGGAAGGAGTCGCGGCATGACCGTGCTGCACGACTGGAGCCCGCGCACCGCCGAAGCCGGCGGCGCCATGGACGACGCCCTCGACGGCGCCCCGGCCCTGGACCCGGTGGAGCGCGCCATCGCCGACATCGCCGCCGGTCGCCCGGTGGTGGTCGTCGACGACGCGGACCGCGAGAACGAGGGCGATCTCGTCGTCGCCGCCGAACTGATCACCGCCGAGACCGTCGCCTTCATGATGAGCGAGTGCCGGGGCCTGATCTGCGCCCCGATGGAGGCCGACGAACTCGACCGGCTGGACCTGCCGCAGATGGTCCGGAACAACACCGAGTCGATGGGCACCGCCTTCACCGTCTCCGTGGACGCCTCCGCCGAGCACGGCGTGACCACCGGCATCTCCGCCGCCGACCGGGCCACCACCATCCGGATGCTCGCCGACCCCGCCTCCGCGGCCGGCGACTTCGTCCGCCCCGGCCACGTCTTCCCGCTGCGCGCCCGTCCCGGTGGCGTCCTGGAGCGTCCCGGGCACACCGAGGCCGGCGTCGACCTCGCCCGGCTGGCCGGTCTGCGCCCCGCCGCCGCCATCGTGGAGATCGCGGGGGAGGACGGCACCATGCTGCGCCTGCCCGAACTGGTGCCCTTCGCCCGCAAGCACGGCCTGTCGATCGTCTCCATCGAGGACCTGATCGCCCACCGCCGCTCCTCGGCCCCGACCGCCCGCCCGGAGCCGACCGTCCGTCGCGAGGCCACCACCACCCTGCCCACCGCACACGGCGCCTTCCACGCCCACGGCTACCGCTCCGCCACCGACGGTGTGGAGCACATCGCCCTGGTCGCCGGCGACGTCGCCGCCGGCGAGGACGTCCTGGTCCGGGTGCACTCCGAGTGCCTGACCGGCGACGTCTTCGGCTCGCTGCGCTGCGATTGCGGCCCCCAGCTGGAGGACTCCCTGCGCCGGGTGGCCGCCGAGGGCCGGGGCGTGGTGGTCTACCTGCGCGGTCACGAGGGACGCGGCATCGGCCTGCTGTCCAAGCTGCGCGCCTACCAACTCCAGGAGCGGGGCCGTGACACCCTCGACGCCAACCTGGAGCTCGGTCTGCCCGCCGACGCCCGCGACTACGCCGCCGCCGCCCAGATGCTCATCGACCTCGACGTGCGCTCCCTGCGGTTGATGACCAACAATCCCGACAAGGTGGAGGCGCTCGCCCGCCACGGACTGCGCGTCACCGGGCGGGAACCCATGCCCGTCCAGGCCGGCGAGCACAACCTGCGCTACCTGCGCACCAAGCGGGACCGGATGGGGCACGACCTGCCCTGGCTGGACGGCGCCCCCGTCTCCGCCTGCCACAGCCAGTGACCGGGCGGGGCCGCCGCCCCGCCCGCCCGCACCCCCACCCCGACCACCGCACCCCACCCACACCCACATCGCACGAGGAGCAACGTGAGCGGCAAGGGCGCCCCCGAACTGACCGTCAAGAACTGCGGCGACCTGCGCGTGGCCGTGATCGCCGCGCAGTGGCACGAGAAGGTGATGAACGGCCTCCTGGACGGCGCGCTGCGCGCCCTGGGGGAGCTGGGCATCCACGAGCCCACCGTGCTGCGCGTCCCCGGCAGCTTCGAACTGCCCGTCGCCGCCAAGGTCCTGGCCGCCCGCGGCTACGACGCGGTCGTCGCGCTCGGCGTCGTCGTCCGCGGCGGCACCCCGCACTTCGACTACGTCTGCCAGGGCGTCACCCAAGGGCTCACCCAGGTCTCCGTCGAGACCGGGGTGCCCGTCGGCTTCGGCGTGCTGACCTGCGACACCGAGGAGCAGGCCCTGGACCGCGCCGGGCTGGAGGGTTCCACCGAGGACAAGGGCCACGAGGCGGTGACGGCCGCCGTGGCCACCGCGGCCGCCCTGCGCACGGTGGCCGAGCCCTGGCGGTGAGCGGGAGCACGGGCGGCGTAGGGTAGGGGCACCATGGCGAACAAGACATTCGAGGAGCTCTTCGGCGAGCTCCGGCAGAAGGCCGCCACCGGCGACCCCGCCACCTCCCGTACCGCCGAGCTGGTGGCGGCGGGCGTCCACACCATCGGCAAGAAGGTGGTCGAGGAGGCCGCGGAGGTGTGGATGGCCGCGGAACACGAGGGCGCCGAACGCACCGCCGAGGAGATCTCCCAGTTGCTGTACCACCTTCAGGTGATGATGGTCGCCCGCGGCATCGACCTCGACGACGTATACGCTCACCTGTAGACGGACCACGGACCGCGCTCCGGCGCGGGCCCACCGGAACCCCACGGCGGCCCCTCCGCCGCCCCACGACGACACGAAGGAAGAGACCACCGCATGTTGCGCATCGCCGTCCCCAACAAGGGTTCACTGTCCGAGCCTGCGTCGGCGATGCTCCATGAGGCCGGCTACCGGCAGCGCAAGGACCGCCGTGAACTGGTCCTGGTCGACACCGACAACGAGGTCGAGTTCTTCTTCCTGCGCCCCCGCGACATCGCCGTCTACGTGGGCTCGGGGAAGCTGGACATCGGCATCACCGGCCGTGACCTGCTGCTGGACTCCGGCGCCGCCGCCGAGGAGATCCTCCGGCTCGGTTTCGCCGGCTCCACCTTCCGCTACGCCACCCGCCCCGGCACGGCACGGAACGTGGGCGACTTCGGCGGCATGACCATCGCCACCTCCTTCCCCGGCCTGGTCTCCAAGCACCTGGCCGACAACGGCGTCGACGCCTCCGTCGTCCGCCTCGACGGTGCGGTGGAGACGGCCATCCAGCTCGGCGTCGCCGAGATCATCGCCGATGTCGTCGAGACCGGCACCACGCTCCGCAACGCGGGGCTGGAGATCATCGGCGAGCCGATCCTGGAGTCCGAGGCCGTCGTCATCCGGCGCACCGGAGCCCCCGAGGACGACCCCAAGGTGCGGCAGTTCCTCCGCCGCATGCAGGGCGTCCTGGTGGCCCGTCGCTACGTGATGATGGACTACGACATCCGCGCCGAGAAGGTCGAGCAGGCCGTCGCCCTCACCCCCGGTCTGGAGTCGCCCACCATCTCGCCGCTGCACCACGAGGGGTGGGTCGCGGTGCGCTCCATGGTCCCGGCCGGGGAAGCCCAGCGGATCATGGACGATCTGTACGAGCTGGGCGCCCGAGCGATCCTCACCACCGGAATCCACGCCTGCCGACTGTGAGGCAGGCCCCCACGACCGACGCCCCGAAACGAACCACCGGAGAGCGACGACGCCCGTGTCCACCCCCGCACCCCAGCCCGGCACGGAGCCCTGCCCCGACCTGCCGGTGACCTTCCGCCCCGCCCGCACCCGGATCGTCCTGCTGGCGGTCGGCGTCGCGATACTGGTCACCCTCACCGTCATCGCGATACTGCTGGAGGGGCTCGGAACGGGGGAGCGGGCCAGTTTCGTCCTCACCGGCCTGCTGTTCCTGGGCGTCCTGGCCTTCCTGGGCCGCCCGAAGGTGGTCGCCGACACCGACGGCGTCACGGTCGTCAACCTCGCCACCACCCGCCGGCTGGAGTGGGCGGAGATCATCAAGGTGAACCTCCGCACCGGCGACCCCTGGGTCCTGCTGGACCTCTCGGACGGCACCAACCTGCCCGCCATGGGCATCCAGCCCGGCATCGCCAAACAGCGGGCCATCCGGGACGCCAGGGCCCTGCGCGCGCTGGTCGAACGGCACGGTACGGGACGGGGCCGGGCGGAGGACTGACCCCGCCCTCCGTCCGGCCCGACCACCGCGTCGGTCAGACCTGGGGCGGAGGCTCGTGGCGCGGCCCCTCGGGGCCGCGCCCGGAGAGCACCTCCCCGTAGGCCTGCATCAGGTCCGGCAACCGCAACGTCGACAGGTCCTCGCGGGACGGTGTGCCCGGGTAGCCCGACAGCCGCAGGTCCCGGTACGCGCAGGACTTCTCGTACAGCGTGCGCAGGAAGCGCCCGTTGCCCAACTCGTCGACCCACCCCTGGTCCACCACGTGACCGCTGATGCTGCGCAGCTCCTCCAGGGCCTCCTCGTCCCACACGTCGCCGTTCTCGGCCGCCAGCACCCTCCCGATGGCCGTCAACTCCAGCGGCCGGTAGCTGGGGAAGTCCACCCGGGTGGTGAAGCGGGAGCTCAGCCCCGGATTGGCGGACAACAACCGGTCCATGCCCTCCGGATAGCCCGCCAGGATCACCACCAGCCGGTCCCGGTTGTCCTCCGCCCGCTTCAGCAGCACCTGGAGCGCCTCGTCGCCGTACGCGTCGCCCTTGGAGTAGCCGGTGTTGGAGAGGCTGTACGCCTCGTCCACGAACAGCACGCCGCCCAGCGCCGAGTCGATCAGCTCGTTGGCCTTCACCGCCGTCTGGCCCAGGTACTCGCCCACCAGATCGGACCGCTGGGCCTCCACCAGGTGGTCTCCGCCCAACAGCCCCAGCGCGCAGAAGACCTTCCCCAGGATCCGCGCCACGGTCGTCTTCCCCGTCCCCGAAGGGCCGGAGAAGACGAAGTGCCGTTTGGGCGGCTGGACGGGCAGCCCCCGCTCGGCGCGGAGCCGCGCCATGTGCAGCTGCGCCGACAGCGCCCGCACCTGCCGCTTGACCGGCTCCAGACCGACCATGCGCTCCAGGCGTTCCATCGCCTCGGCCAGCATCGCCGGGTCGGACGGCCCGGTGGGGAAGGCCCCGGCGTTCCGGTGGTCCGGGGAACCCGCCGCCCGCCGCCGCGGGTCGTCGGACTCCACCGGCGCCGGTCCGTCCGGCTCCCCCGGCGGGGCGACGGGGGACAGGTCCTCGACGGCCGGGTCGGCGCCGTCCGTCCCGACCGGGCCGAACCCCCCGGCTCCGGACGGCGGGTCGGTCGCGGGGCCGGTCGCGGGGTCGAGCACGTCCGGACCGGTGCCCACCGTCACGGACGCGACCGCGTCCGGCGGCGCGGCGTCCAGCCCGTCCCCCTCCGCGATGGCGGTGAGCCGGGCGGAGGTGTCCATGAACGCCGGATCCACCCGGTGCACCGCCCGGTACAGGGGCAGCGCCGCCGCGCTGCGTCCGGTGCCCTCCCGGGCCCGCGCCAGCCAGTAGCGCAGCTCCTTGCGCTGCGGCTGCTCGCTGCGGCAGCGCATCAGGGCCGCGGCCAGCAGCGGCTCCGCCTGCCCGTACATCTCCAACCGCACCCGGGCCATGCCCGCGAACAGGCTCGCCTCGATGCCCAGCAGCGGGTCGTCCACCAGCGGGTCGGTGTGCCGGACCAGCAGCTCCCAGTCCTTGGCGAGGTAGGCGCGGCAGGCGTGCAGGAACCGGACCTGCGGGTCGGTCTCCACCGGAGGGCACTCGGCCAGGGCCCGGTCCAACTCGGCGACGTGGCGGCCGTCCAACCAGTGGGAGGCGTGCGCCAGCAGCAGGTCGCGCTCGGTCTCCAGCACCGGCTGCACCCACCACCCCAGCCAGTACCAGGAGTTCAGCGGCCGGTCGTGCCGGGCGCGCTGCTCGCCGAAGCGGTGACGGTGCTCGTGCATGCGCAGCAGGGCCGTGGTGGTGTCGACGCGCAGGGCGTGCAGGCCCAGCCAGGCGTCGGCCATGCCCGGATCGAGCCGTACGGCGGCCCGGAACTCCTCCTCGGCGTGTGCGTAGCCGCCCACGGTGTACGCGTCCACGCCACGCAGCCAGGCGAGATCGGCGGGGGCGTGCGGGCCCCGGGTGTCCTGCGTGCCGTAGCCCATCACGTCACCCACGAAACGTCCCCCGGAGGTCTGTGCCGGGCGGTCACCCGGCGGCGGTGGCGGTGCCCAACGGCCGTACTGCGGACGGGAGTTGCCACGGACGGCAGGACAAGAACCCGGCCGACCACGGCCTTTGGCATGGTACCCGCGCCGCGGTTTCGGTCGTAGACGGCGTAGGAGCAGGCCGGAGGGACCTCGCGGGGGAGGGGAGGAGCCGGGACATCACACAGGGTGAGGCCGGGGCGGGTGCGTCCGGGCAGAACGAAGCCCCCGATCACGGGGGAACAACCGGGGGCTCCGCACTACGAACGGCCCGTCAGACCGCTCAGGGAGAACGTAGAACCAGGACCGGGCGGCGGTCAAGCCGAAGCGCGCGGGAGCGCGCCGGCCGACGGACGGGGGGAACGCCTCGCCGAGGGGACGTCACTCTCGGTGAACGAGCGGGGTGTCGTCGTCCGCCCCGCGCGGCCCGGACAGCACCAGATACCCCTCGGGGCACGGACGCACCAAGTGGTCGCAGTGCGGGCGTGAGGGGTCGGCGGCGAAGTGGCGGTTCTCCGCGCGCTCCCAGCCGTCCCAGAAGTCCGCCAGCCGGGGGCCGTCCCGACGCCGCCCGCGCGCCCAGGCCTCCTCGCGCGGCAGGTCCGTCCACAGCAGGTGCGCCAGATGGGGGCGCAGGGCCCGACGCCCCGCGCCCACTCCTTCCACGAGCACCACCGGCGCGGGCGGCAGCGTGCGCGCCCTGTCGAACACCCGGTGCTCCCAGTCGTAGATCCGGTGACGAGCGGGCTCACCGCGGGAGAAGGGGGCGATCACCTGGTCCAGGACGCGTCCGGCCCAGTCGAAGAGCGCGTCGTGGTCGGCCAGGTCGTCCAGATGGAGCACCGGAGCCCCGCCGAGCGCCTTCGCCAACCGGCCGGCCAGGGTGCTCTTCCCCGACCCGGCGTGCCCGTCGATCCCCACCAGCCGCACCGGACCGCAGGACGGCGGCAGCCCGCGCAGCAGTCGGGCGAGGCCGGCGAGGTCGCGAGGCGCGGGCGGCGGCCCCGAAGACGCGTCGAAGGAGCCGGACATCACCGCTCCAGCGTACGGCCACCCAGGTGACACCACTGGTCGAGACCAAAGTTTTCCCGAGTGCCACGGTCCCCGCCACTGGCAGGGGGCCCCCGACGGCGGCAAGATGTGGACATTCCGCGGTGCATCCGTCGCGCCACCGTACGTAGCCACACGGCACCCGCCAGCGGACCGACACGTCCACCGAACCCACGGAAGGACCGGGGTACCTACCGCCATGACCGACAGCACAGCGGCCACCCGCCGTACCGTACTCGCCGCCGCCATCGCCACAGCCGCGACCGCGGCCGTCGTTCCCTCGGCCGTCGCCTCCCCGCTCGTCGCCGCCCCCGCCACCCCGCGGAACGTCCGGCGCCGAAGGGGCGGATCCACCGTGGACTACCACGCGTGGACCTCCGCCACCGACTGGCGCTCCGGCACCGGACGGGGCACCCGTGTGGCGGCCGGACGACGCCCCGGCATCGCGATCGCCGCGCCCGCCGGCACCGTCGACCACACCGACCCGCACACCGACCGCACCGCCACCTGGGAGTACGCCACCTGGACCTCGCCCGTCCACCGTCTGCCGGTGCCCGCGAGCGAACTCGTCGCCTCCTGGAACGCCCACACCCCGGCCGGGACCTGGATCCGGATCGAGATGCGCGGCACCTACACCGACGGCACCGACACCCCCTGGTACACCCTGGGCGTCTGGGCCTCCGGCGACGAGGACATCCGCCGCACCTCGGTGGACGACCAGGGCGACGGCAAGTCCAGCGTCTGGACCGACACCTTCGCGATCGACGACACGGACACCGGTCCGCGCCTGGCCGCCTACCGGCTGCGCGCCACCCTCCACCGCGCCCCCGGCACCGACGCCACCCCGACCGTCTGGCGGCTGGGTGCCATGGGCTCCGACGTTCCCGCGCGCTTCGAGGTCCCGGCCACCGAACCGGGCGTGGCGGCCGGCGTCGAACTGAACGTGCCGCGCTACTCGCAGAACATCCACATCGGCCAGTACCCCGAGTACGACAACGGCGGCGAGGCCTGGTGCAGCCCCACCTCCTCGCAGATGATCATCGAGTACTGGGGGCGG